>NZ_JBIWOK010000036.1:0-1105 GCF_044767675.1 Streptomyces sp. NPDC101219 | reverse complement strand
CTAGTGACCTGAGTCGGAGATTCGTCGGCAGTAGGCGGCGACTTTGTCGAGGATCTCGTCGGCGGTCTTGGTCCAGATGAAGGGTCTGGGGTGCTCGTTCCAGTCGGCGAGCCAGGACCGGATGTCGCGTTCGAGGGCCTGGACGGAGCGGTGGACGCCCCGCTTGAGCTTCTTCTGTGTGAGTTCGGCGAACCACCGCTCCACCAGGTTCAGCCAGGACGCACTGGTCGGGGTGAAGTGCAGGTGGAACCGCGGGTGTGCCAGCAGCCACTTCTTGATGTCGGGTGTCTTGTGGGTCGCGTAGTTGTCGAGGATCAGGTGGACCTGGAGGCCAGCCGGCACTTCCCTGTCGAGTTTGGCGAGGAACTTCTTGAACTCGGCGGCCCGGTGGCGGCGGTGCAGCGAGCCGATGACCCTGCCGGTGGCCACTTCCAGGGCGGCGAACAGGGTGGTGGTGCCGGCGCGGACGTAGTCGTGACTGCGGCGTTCGGGCACCCCGGGCACCATCGGCAGCACCGGCTGAGAGCGGTCCAGGGCCTGGATCTGCGACTTCTCGTCCACGCAGAGGACCAGGGCCTTCTCCGGCGGATCCAGATACAGGCCCACGACGTCGCGGACCTTGTCGATGAACAGCGGGTCGGTGGACAGTTTGAAGGTCTGCGAGCGGTGCGGGGCCAGGGCGAAGGCCCGCCAGATCCGCGAGATCGTCGACTGGGACATGCCGGTGGCGGCCGCCATCGACCTGGTCGACCAGTGGGTGGCGTTCTTCGGGGTTTCCTCGAGCGTCTTGACGATGACCCGCTCGACGTCCGCGTCGGTGATCTTGCGCGGGACGCCCGGGCGCGGGTCGTCACACAGGCCGTCCAGGCCCCGTTCGAGGAAGCGGCGCCGCCAGGTGCGGACCGTGTCGGGACTGACCCGCAGCCGGCGGGACACCTCCATGATCGAGTGCCCCTCGGCGCACTCCAGCACGATCCTTGAGCGCTGGGCCAGGGCCTGGGCCGTCGTGCGACGACGGACCCAGCCCTCCAGCGCGGCCCGCTGGGCATCGGTCACCGACAACGGCGGAATCTTCGGACCCGGACGACTCATGCCCAACCAACGA
>NZ_JBIWOK010000035.1:0-1413 GCF_044767675.1 Streptomyces sp. NPDC101219 | reverse complement strand
AACACAGTGGACGCGAGCAACTGAGGACAAGCCCTCGGCCTATTAGTACCGGTCAACTCCACACGTTACCGTGCTTCCATATCCGGCCTATCAACCCAGTCGTCTACTGGGAGCCTTACCCCATCAAGTGGGTGGGAGTCCTCATCTCGAAGCAGGCTTCCCGCTTAGATGCTTTCAGCGGTTATCCCTCCCGAACGTAGCCAACCAGCCATGCCCTTGGCAGAACAACTGGCACACCAGAGGTTCGTCCGTCCCGGTCCTCTCGTACTAGGGACAGCCCTTCTCAAGACTCCTACGCGCACAGCGGATAGGGACCGAACTGTCTCACGACGTTCTAAACCCAGCTCGCGTACCGCTTTAATGGGCGAACAGCCCAACCCTTGGGACCGACTCCAGCCCCAGGATGCGACGAGCCGACATCGAGGTGCCAAACCATCCCGTCGATATGGACTCTTGGGGAAGATCAGCCTGTTATCCCCGGGGTACCTTTTATCCGTTGAGCGACGGCGCTTCCACAAGCCACCGCCGGATCACTAGTCCCGACTTTCGTCCCTGCTCGACCCGTCGGTCTCACAGTCAAGCTCCCTTGTGCACTTACACTCAACACCTGATTACCAACCAGGCTGAGGGAACCTTTGGGCGCCTCCGTTACTCTTTAGGAGGCAACCGCCCCAGTTAAACTACCCATCAGACACTGTCCCTGATCCGGATCACGGACCCAGGTTAGACATCCAGCACGACCAGACTGGTATTTCAACGACGACTCCCCCTGAACTGGCGTCCAAGGTTCACAGTCTCCCAGCTATCCTACACAAGCCGAACCGAACACCAATATCAAACTGTAGTAAAGGTCCCGGGGTCTTTCCGTCCTGCTGCGCGAAACGAGCATCTTTACTCGTAGTGCAATTTCACCGGGCCTATGGTTGAGACAGTCGAGAAGTCGTTACGCCATTCGTGCAGGTCGGAACTTACCCGACAAGGAATTTCGCTACCTTAGGATGGTTATAGTTACCACCGCCGTTTACTGGCGCTTAAGTTCTCAGCTTCGCCCCACCGAAATGGAGCTAACCGGTCCCCTTAACGTTCCAGCACCGGGCAGGCGTCAGTCCGTATACATCGCCTTACGGCTTCGCACGGACCTGTGTTTTTAGTAAACAGTCGCTTCTCGCTGGTCTCTGCGGCCACCCCCAGCTCACCGAGTAAATCGGATCACCGAGTGTGGCCCCCCTTCTCCCGAAGTTACGGGGGCATTTTGCCGAGTTCCTTAACCATAGTTCACCCGAACGCCTCGGTATTCTCTACCTGACTACCTGAGTCGGTTTAGGGTACGGGCCGCCATGAAACTCGCTAGAGGCTTTTCTCGACAGCATAGGATCATCCACTTCACCACAATCGGCTCGGCATCAGGTCTCA
>NZ_JBIWOK010000034.1:0-1489 GCF_044767675.1 Streptomyces sp. NPDC101219 | reverse complement strand
CCCCGTTATCTTCTTCGCGGTCCTGCAAGAGGGCCGCTGGCCTCCGGGCCCGGCATGACTGTTGCCCCCTGTCGATGGGATGACCTGGGGGGTGGTGTCACCGGGCCCGAGGGGTGCCGTCGGAGACGCTGATCAGAGGTCCGACCACCGCCTGGCCGGGTGCAATGCCCGGCCGCTTGCGGGCGGCAGGTCTGCATAACGTGGATGCGCGAGAACGGCTCCCGACCCTGGGCCGGCACGGCATCGACGCATGTGGGGGCACGATGGTCGACATCGACAAGGTGGGCGTCTTCCTGGGCTTGGACGTCGGCAAGCACACGCACCACGGACACGGCCTGACCTCGGCCGGGAAGAAGGTCTTCGACAAGCCGCTGCCGAACACCGAACCAAAGCTCCGAGCTGTCTTCGACAAGCTCAAGACCAAGTTCGGCACGGTCTTGGTGATCGTGGACCAGCCCGCTTCCATCGGCGCCCTCCCACTGACCGTCGCCAGGGACGCCGGCTGTCAGGTCGCCTACCTGCCAGGACTCGCCATGCGCAGGATCGCCGACCTCTACCCCGGCGAGGCCAAGACCGACGCCAAGGACGCCGCCGTCATCGCGGACGCCGCCCGCACCATGCCCCACACCCTGCGCACCCTCGACCTGACCGACGAGGTCACCGCCGAGCTGACCATGCTGGTCGGCTTCGACCAGGACCTCGCCGGCGAGGCCAACCGCACCTCCAACCGCATCCGCGGCCTGCTCACCCAGTTCCACCCCAGCCTGGAACGCGTCCTCGGACCGCGTCTGGACCACCAGGCCGTCACCTGGCTCCTCGAGCGTTACGGATCCCCGCAGGCACTGCGGAAGGCGGGCCGCCGCAGGCTCATCGAGGTCATCCGTCCCAGGGCTCCGCGGATGGCCGAGCGGCTGGTCGACGACATCTTCGCCGCACTCGACGAACAGACCGTCGTCGTCCCCGGCACCGGAACCCTCGACGTGATCGTTCCGTCCCTGGCGAAGTCGCTGGCTGCCGTCCATGAACAACGCCGGGCCCTGGAGGCCCGGATCGAGGACCTGCTGGAGGCCCACCCTCTTTCCCAGGTCCTGACCTCGATGCCCGGCATCGGCGTCAGGACCGCCGCAGTCCTCCTGGCCACCGTCGGCGACGGCAGCTCGTTCCCGAGTGCAGGCCACCTGGCCTCCTACGCCGGCCTTGCCCCGGCAACCCGCCAGTCCGGCACGTCGATCCACGGCGAACACGCCCCCCGAGGCGGCAACCGGCAGCTGAAACGAGCGATGTTCCTCTCCGCGTTCGCAGCCCTGCACGACCCCGCCTCCCGGACCTACTACGACCGCTGCCGAGCCCGAGGCAAAACCCACACCCAAGCCCTCCTCCGCCTCGCCCGCCACCGCATCAGCGTCCTGTTCGCCATGCTCCGCGACGGAACCTTCTACGAACCGAGAAGCCCCCTCGCAGCTTGACGAAAGACATAGAGGCACCCCCC
>NZ_JBIWOK010000032.1:0-2094 GCF_044767675.1 Streptomyces sp. NPDC101219 | reverse complement strand
CGGCCCGCTGGGCATCGGTCACCGACAACGGCGGAATCTTCGGACCCGGACGACTCATGCCCAACCAACGACGAACCTCCGACTCAGGTCACTAGAACCAGTTGCGCTTGCTGCCGACCTCCGACAGCCACTGGTTGAGGTACGCCGCCCAGTCCGTGCCCTGGTAGTCGTCCAGCCCCACCTTGAAGGAGCGGAACGTGTCACTGCCCTCGCTGAACAGACCCGGCTTCTTGTCCATCTCCAGCACGACGTCCATGGCCTGCTCGTCGGCCACGAAGCTCAGCTCGACCTGGTTCAGCCCCCGGTACTGCTGCGGCGGGAAGAACTCGATCTCCTGGTAGAACGGCAGCTTCTGCCGCGTCCCCCGGATGTGGCCGCGCTCCATGTCCGCGCTCTTGAACCGGAAGCCCAGCTGGATGAACGCGTCCAGGATGGCCTTCTGCGCCGGCAGCGGGTGCACGTTGATCGGGTCCAGGTCGCCGGAGTCCACCGCCCGCGCGATCTCCAGCTCGGTGCTCACCCCGATGTTCATCCCGCGCAGCGCCTGACCGTCGATCATCGTGACCGGCGTCTCCCAGGGGATCTCCAGCCCGAACGGCACCGCGTGCACCGCACCCGCCTGCAGCTCGAACGCGCCGCCGAGCCGCACCTTGGTGAACTCGATGTCCTGCTTGTACTCCTGGTCGCCGCTCTCCACCTCGACCTTGGCCTGCAGCCCGACCGACAGCCCCTCGATCTGCTGGGCGACCGAACCGCCCTGGATGCGCACCTCGCCCTGGACGACGCCGCCCGGTACGACGTTGACCTCGTGCAGCACCGTCTCGACCGACGCGCCGCCGGCCCCCAGGCTCGCGAGCAGCTTCTTGAACGCCATGTGTCTCCCCTTTGTCGCCCTGTGGCTTTCGTCCGTGCCGTGCGGACCGTCGTCTGTCGTGCGGACCGTCGATCCCTAACAACGCGATCCGGCCGTGACCGGTTCCGTGGACGTCACCCTGACAACAGCGGGGCGCGGTGACCACCCCGTGGCACCGACCGCCTCCAGTACCCTCGGACGGCATGATCGCGACCCCCGACCGTACGCCCCTGCCCAGGAAGTTCTTCGACCGACCCGTCCTCGAGGTCGCCCCCGACCTCCTCGGCCGCACCCTCGTACACAGCACACCGGACGGTCCGATCGCCCTCCGCCTGACCGAGGTCGAGGCCTACGACGGCCCCAACGACCCCGGGTCCCACGCCTACCGCGGCCGCACCGCCCGCAACGCCGTCATGTTCGGCCCGCCCGGGCACGTGTACGTCTACTTCACGTACGGCATGTGGTTCTGCATGAACCTGGTCTGCGGCCCCGAGGACCGTGCCGCCGGGGTCCTGCTGCGCGCCGGGGAGATCATCGAGGGCGCGGAATTGGCCCGGACCCGGCGGCTCTCGGCCCGCGACGACAAGGAGCTGGCCAAGGGCCCCGCCCGCCTCGCCACCGCCCTCGGCGTCGACCGGTCCTTCGACGGCACCGACGCCTGCGCGCCGGACGACGCCTCCCCGCTCCGGATCCTCGGCGGCACGGCCGTCCCCGCCCACCAGGTGCGCAACGGCCCGCGGACGGGAGTGGCCGGCGAGGGCGCCGTGCACCCGTGGCGCTTCTGGATCGCGGACGACCCGACCGTGAGTCCGTACCGGGCCCACGTGCCGAAGCGCCGGCGAAGTTGACTCGGCCCTGGTGCGGGCGTAATGTACTCCGAGCCGCTTGAACCGGGTACGGCGTTCGCCAGCAGCCGGAAGCGGCCAAACCACTACCTACGATCACCCCTCGGCGGGGTCGAATTCGTCATGTTCGCATGCCTGAATTCATTACCGCCGGACCCGATTATGAATCGGGCCGGGGAATCGGTTAACGTAGTGATCGTCGAAAGGCCGACGGGCGAAAGCCCCCGGACCTGCGACGGACCCCGCTGACTGGGGGTCAGGTCGAGAAAAAGATCTGATAGAGTCGGAAACACCGAAGGGGAGCGCCCGGAGGAAAGCCCGAGAGGGTGAGTACGAAGGAAGCGTCCGTTCCTTGAGAACTCAACAGCGTGCCAAAAGTCAACGCCAGATATGTTG
>NZ_JBIWOK010000031.1:0-4321 GCF_044767675.1 Streptomyces sp. NPDC101219 | reverse complement strand
GGACCTCGACAATCCTCATTCTTGCTGGTCAGAGGCACTTTCTGTTTTCCTGCCCGCCTGCCGGACAGCCCGCTTCATGAAAGCGCGAGGCTAGCCTGCTGATTGGTTGGTCGGCATGACTGAACTCGGACCCGTCGCCTGGCCGCCTGCCCCGATCAAGACTGAGCGGCTCGTACTCCGAGAGCCTGAGGCTCGGGACCGTGCAGCGTTTATCGAGCTGTTGGCGTCACCAAAGGTGCACGCCCATTTCGGCGGGCCCCGGTCGCGGGATGCACTTGAGCGTGAGTTGCCTGGAGTGCCCGAGCGGTGGCCTGGGAGTTTCATCGTTGATCTCGACGGAGCGATGATCGGACAGATCCTGCTCAAGAGGGCAACGGAGCATCTTCACCCCGCTGCCGCGGGAAAAGTTGATCTCGGCTATCTGTTCCTGCCGTTGGCGTGGGGATTCGGGTATGCCACCGAGGCGTGCGCGGCGGCACGCGATTGGCTCGGCGGTGCCCTACCCGGCGAGCCGGTGGTGCTCGCCACTCAGACCGCCAACGTCGGTTCGATGCGTCTCGCAGCGAAGTTGGGGTTTACTGAGGTAGAGCGGTTCCGCGCCTGGGATGCGGAGCAGTGGCTCGGCTTGCGGTCTCCGGTCGTGCCGTCCCGGACTGGGCCCGCACGACCATGAGGCCGTCGGAGCCGAGCGCCACCAGCGTGGCTCGGCCGAGTGGTTGGCGTTCTCCACCGCTCGGCGTCGATGGCAGGGTGCGAAACTTCGGGCCATGACCTCACCCGAGCTCAGTGACCCGGACCATCTCCGGGAGATCTGCGGGATCACGGCACAGATACCTCGCTGCCCGAGATGCTCACGGATCGCGCGGGATGAATTCGCGCGATCCGCCAGGGCGACGTCCGGGCGGCCTTCGCCTTCCGGTCCGCTTCGCGGAACAGGGCTGCCGGCCATGACGATCTCGAAGGCCGGGGTGTCTCCGCTTGGCCTGCGGTGACGCGGAGGGGAAAAGGTCGTGCGCGGCTGTCACTGGGGAGATGGACCTTCGTGCTCAGGCTGCCGCGGGAACGTCCGAGCGTGTGGACATCGGGCTCAGTCTGATCCGGAGCCCCTTCTTCCCTGGTGGGCTCGCGTGTGCAGGTGCCGTGAGTTCTGGGTACTGCTGAGCGGGTAGTGACCTCCCGTGACCTTTGGCGGGTGGTCCCCAGTCCCGCGCTTCTTGCGTCAGCTCGTGGTGCCATCGTCGTTCCGCAGGACGTTCAGAGCCCTGTCGAAGGCCGAGTCCCTCTTCTTGTCGAACTCCTCCTTCGTGAAGACCGGCACTCTGAGGTGTGGCGGAATGCCCGTGCCGTCGAAGGTCCTGCCGGACCGGGTCAGGAACTCCTCGTTCGGCAGCCAGGCGGACATGCCGTTGGGGAGCTTGCGCGACATGACGTCCGAGAAGACACCCTGTGTGGGCTGCCCGATCCGGACCGTCCTGCCGGGGCGGTCCATGAGGGCCTGGGTGAAGGTCTCCCCCGCGCTGAAAGTCGAGCCGCCGGTCAGTACGGCGACCGGCCCGGTGTAACGGGGCCCTTGGGCGGGCGTGACGTACGCGGGCTGCGGGCGGGTGTGCCGGGTGGGATCGGCGGGGTCGTTGCGGGCCCGCTTGGAGTAGGCGAGGTAGGCGGTGTCGGTGAGGCGCCTGGCTATGTGGATTCCCAGGGCGTCGGAGCCTCCGCCATTGATCCGCAGGTCGATGATCAGGCCGTTGAGGCGCTGGGTGCGCTCTCGGCTGAGGACCGTGTCCAGCGCTCTGTCGAGTTCGGCCAGCTGGGCGGCGTAGGGAGCGCCGTTGCCCGCATATCCGCCGAAGCCGGAGATCCTCAAGTAGCCCTGAGCGCCCGGGAGGTCGGCGTAGGTGATCCGCCCGTGGGCGAAGTCCTGGAGGTTGCGGGCGTTCTTGAGGTCACGCGACACAATGAACTTCTTGACCTTGGTGTCCAGCTCCTCGGTGGGCACGACGGTGCCGGGGCGTACCTGCGCAAAGACGCGGTCGCCGTCCTGGACTGCAACGTGTGCATCGTCGAGCGGCTTGACCATCTCGCTGAAGACGGCGTAGAGCTCTTCCCTGGTCGTCCCAGCGTGTACTTGGGGCCGGTATTGATCGCGTACGGCGCGCCAGTCGATGCCCTTGGTGGAAAAGAAGGGGTAGTTCTCCTCGAAGGACTGCCAGAAGACGTCAAAGGCCGCGAGCGGACCCCTGGGAGCAGGACGCGAGCAGGCGTCGGGTAACTCCGGGATCCGACGCAGGTTCCGGTCGCCGACGGAGCCGGCCGCTCGCAAAGACCCGCCGTCGCGGCCTCCTTGGGTACGCACCGAGAGGACCGTGCCGTCGGACGTGGTGTAGGTGCCGGGGCCGGTCCGCTGCGCGGAATCGCCCTTGAGACAGCTGACGGCGGTGGTCTGGTACTCCTGAAAGGTTCCGTTTCGGATGGAGAGGACTGTGCCGTAGCCGTCCATGCGCCAGATTCCCTCGGTGACCGGCTGATGGACGACGGCGGCCGGCACGGCTTGGCCGGCAAGGGCCGCCATGGCGGTGGCGGTGGCGATGGCGATGGTCGTAACAATACGCACGATCCTGCCTTCTCTGTGGACGACTTAGTCGGGGCAGCCCCACGGTCTCCGACATGGCATCCTCCCGGCCATCCGGCTGTCCGGTTGATCGAAGGTGAGGCCAGCCCCCCTCCGGCAGAGCTCAGCGCTGATCGCGTTGAGGGACCGGCCATCGCGCGGACCAGGCCACGCTCCTCGCGGGCTCTCCTGTTCGTCTGTACCCACGACGCAATTGCGGTGCGTGTGTGTGCGCGCCAGCGGCGTATCGGCTGCACGTCCCGCGGGGCCCGTCGCGATGGACGGCTCGGGCCAAGGAACTCAGCGACTCACTGGCTCCGAGATCATCGAGATTGATCAAGCGACAGGGTGACGCGGTGTCAGTCCCACCAGAGCACGACGAGAGGCTCCCGTCGGGATGCGTCCCGGTAGAACTCGCGCAAGGCGCTGAAGTGCCGCAGCACGTACTTGCTCGGGCCCCCGGCGATCTTGTCCGCGTTGTTGCCGATCAAGGCAGCGGCCTCCGCCTCGTCTGTCGGGAGAGCGGCAAGCAGTGCCGGAAAGTCGATCTGCTCGAGCAGTTCCGCAACGCGAGCCACGTGAGCCGCTGAAAGTGCCGTGGGCTTTGGCCCGAAGGGGGCGATGGCATGCGGATGCGTGGTGAGGAAGGCGAGGTCGATTGCAGTGTCGCCCTCGAGAGCCTGTCGGACAGCGCTTCGACGGGCGTCGTCGAGGCCTCCGAGCTCGCAGACCCGTTCGATCAGGAGCGGTGCCCAGTCCAGGTCGAGGACGTCCGCGGACGGTGGATTCCAGGGAGGGTCTCCGTCCGGTGATGCGTCGGCCGACTGGCGGCAGGAAGCGAGATACTCGGCCGTGATGCGGGCGAGTTGCTGAGTGACGGCCATGACGGCAGTATCCGGACGACGTCAACCGGCTTTCGCAACTCGGTCGTGTCGGTGAGGTTTCTGGACCGCTTCTTCGCGGAGAGGGGCAGGAGTCCTCAACCGGTTCTGTCTGGACGGCCCTCGACGTCACGGTCGCGGCATCCGACGCCCCATCCTCGCCGACTTCCGCTCAGACCCCTTGGTCTCCCACCACTCCTCCAACAGGCTGCGGACCAAGTACACGAGCATGTTGAGCCGGTCAGGTTCCGGCGCGGGGGAAGTGAGCACGTCCGCAAAGGACTTGTCCTCCCACGGCAGCGTGACCTCCCAGTGCTCCTCCCGGTGACCTTGACGCGCGATGGCCAGTTGGTAGGTCAAGGTCGCGCTGCGGTCCGGGTGGTGGTCGATCCGCAGATCAGAGACATCGAACCGCGTACCGGGGCCGGCGAACGAGCGCGCCAGAGCCCGTTCCGCCGGAGTCTGCGCCGCCATCATCAGTCCGGGCCTTTCGTCCTATCCGGTGGGGAACAAGTTCCCGTGCGGGCCGCCGCGGATGCGACGACCGGACTAGTTCACCGAGTTCGTAGCGGGTCTGGCCGACCGGGTTGGCGGCACTCCGCGTGCCACCAACCCTGCAAGAGTGTCCGGCCAAGACACTAGCCTTGGGGGCGCGTCGTTGCCTCCCCCTGCGCGCCAAGCTGCGACGACCCTCGCGGTCGAGTTCCACGCCCCAGCGTCGGTCTCGGGACCCTGCCCCCCGTTATCTTCTTCGCGGTCCTGCAAGAGGGCCGCTGGCCTCCGGGCCCGGCATGACTGTTGCCCCCTGTCGATGGGATGACCTGGGGGGTGG
>NZ_JBIWOK010000030.1:0-5160 GCF_044767675.1 Streptomyces sp. NPDC101219 | reverse complement strand
TCGCCCTCAACGGCTTCGACGGACAGCAGCCCTACCAGCCGGAGGAGGTGCGCGAGGCGCTCCAGATCGGGCCGGACACGCCGATCATCACCACCGACGCCCGCCACCGTTCGGATGCGAAGAGCGCGCTGATCACTCTGGTGGAACACGCCCTCATGGCCCGCTTGAGGTAGATCAAATAGAGAGATCCACACGGGAGTTGCAGCTGAAGCACCGGAGCCGGCCGTGTCCTTTGACACCGTCGGCCCCGGTGTTCATAACGTTTCGGCAGAGGAATCGGGGGAGGTCGACACGCGACGCGTTCGAGCGGTACCACTGTGCGCACGAACGCCCTGCCTTTTGGCGGGGCTCGCTCCGTTTGACCGTTTTATCTGGGGCTTACATCACTCCGATTCCCTGCCGTCGACTGTTTGGAAGAGCGCAGGTCGGCATGCTGGAATGCCTGAACTGCCCAGTAGTCAATGACGTACTCAGTAGTCGATGGCAAGCCGGGTTCTGAGACACAGCGGCACGTGACGGTGCCGACCGCCGAGAGGTTGTTGGTCGAGTGAGGCGAAGCAAGAACAGTCCCGAGCCGTCGGCCCGGGGCAACTTCACCCCGCCGCCGCGCACAGCGGCGCCCGCCCACGTACCCGAACCCGAGCCGGCGGCCGCACCCCCGCCGAGCGGCGGCCGCTTCTCCCCGCGCAACTGGCGGGTGACCACCCGGCTGAACGCGATCCTGCTCATACCCGTGCTGGTCGGCCTCGTCATGGGCGGCTTCCAGGTGAGCAGCTCGATCGACACCTGGCAGGAGGCCGAGGACGCCGAGAAGGTCGCGCTCCTCGTGCGCGCCGCCGACGACTACGGCCAGGCCCTGCTCAACGAGCGCGACCTCACCGCCGCCGACCTGCTGTCGGGCAAGGGCGAGACGGACCAGGTCAAGAAGCTCCGGGCGGCCACCGACGCCGCCAAGGAGGAGTTCGACCGGGTCGCCGAGGACCTCCCGAACACCGCCGCCCTCGACCGGCGGATGCAGCTCTTCCGTACCAACGAGACCGGCCTGGGCCCGCTGCGCGAGAAGGCCTACACGGCGTCCATGGACCCGGTGAAGACCGAAGAGGGCTACGTCGCCGTCCAGCACTCGCTGATGGAGTTCGCCAACGAGCTGGGTCTCGGCACCGAGAACGTCACCAGCTACGGCCGCACCGTCTACGCCGTCTCCCTGGCCAAGGCCGCCGCCTCCCTCCAGCGCTCCATCGGCGTCCACCTGCTGGTGCGCCCGAGCCAGAAGCCGGCCGTCGTCCAGCAGCAGCGCGTCTCCCTGGTGTCCTACCGCTACCTCGAGGGCATCGCGATCAACGAGTTCGTCTCCGCCGCGACGGAGCGCGACGTCGAGCGCCTCGACGGGATCATGGCCCAGAAGCGCGAGACGATCGGTGACAAGGGCGCCGCGGTCGGCGCCGGCGAGTCGTCCTCCACCCAGGGCGGCGCATACACGGCCATGCCCGCCGCCGACAACATGCTCCAGGGTCTGGCCTCCGGCGCGCTCAGCGAGGCGCAGCTCAAGGAGAACGGCATCACCCTGCAGAACTGGCTCGGTGCCTACACCGCCAAGTTCGCCGGGTACAGCGAGGTCGAGTCCGAGCTGGTCGACAAGGCCGTGGAAGAGGCCCAGACCATCGCCGACAACGCCAAGCGGGACGCGCTGATCACCGGTGCCGCCGTGGTGATCGCCCTGCTCGCCGCGTTCATCCTGGCCGGCATGGTGGCCCGCCAGATGAGCCGCTCGATGCGCCAGCTGCGCAACGCCGCGTTCGGCATCGCCGAGCAGCGTCTGCCGATGCTGGTGGACCAGCTCTCCCGCACCGACCCGGGCCGGGTCGACACCCGGGTGGCCCCGATCCCGATCACCTCCACGGACGAGATCGGCGAGGTCGCCCGCGCCTTCGACCAGGTCCACCGCGAGGCGGTCCGGCTCGCTTCCGAGCAGGCGCTGCTGCGGGGCAACATCAACGCGATCTTCACCAACCTCTCGCGCCGCAACCAGTCGCTGATCGAGGGCCAGCTGACCCTGCTCACCGACCTGGAGAACAACGAGGCGGACCCGGACCAGCTGGAGAACCTCTTCCGCCTGGACCACCTGGCCACCCGTATGCGCCGCAACGGCGAGAACCTCCTCGTCCTCGCGGGCGAGGAGCCCGGCCGCCGCTGGGACCAGCCGGTCCCGCTGGTCGACGTGATCCGCGCCGCCTCCTCCGAGGTGGAGCAGTACGAGCGCATCGAGCTGTCCGGCGTGCCGGAGGCCGAGATCCACGGCCGCGCCGTGACCGACCTCGTGCACCTGCTCGCCGAGCTCCTGGAGAACGCCACCACGTTCTCCTCGCCGCAGACGAAGGTCCGGGTCACCGCGACCCGGCTGCCCGACGGCCGTGTGATGATCGAGATCCACGACAAGGGCATCGGCCTGACGGCCGAGGACTTCGCGGACATCAACCACAAGCTGGCCAACCCGCCCACCGTGGACGCCGCGATCTCTCAGCGCATGGGTCTGTTCGTGGTCGGCCGGCTGTCCGACCGGCACGGCATCCGGGTCCAGCTCCGCCCCTCGGGCGAGCAGGCCGGAACCACCTCGCTGGTCATGCTGCCGGACGCGATCACCCACGGTGGCGGTGGCGAGCAGCAGCCCGCGCACGACGAGTTCACGGTGTCGCAGATCATCCCGGAGCAGAACTTCCAGGGTGAGGACTTCAACCAGCAGCCGCTGCGCACCGCCGCGGAACTCGGCTTCGACGACAGCCGCTACACCGAGGTCCCGGACGACATCCGCGACCTGGACCCGGTCGGGCGTTCCCTGATGCGTGAGGGCCGCCGTGCGGCCCTGGAGGGGGCGCAGCAGTCGCCCGACGCACCGGTGCAGAACGACGCCCAGAACACCGGGGAGTTCGCCGCGCCCCAGGGCTACGACTCCGGCCAGGGCTACGACTCCGGCCAGGGCTACGACCGGGCGCAGGGCTACGACGACGGCGGATACCGCGACCAGCAGCAGACCGGCACGTACGAGCAGCCACGGCAGCCCGCGGGCTACGACCAGCAGGCGTACGACACCGGCGATCAGCAGGGCTACGACACGGGGCAGCAGTCGTCCTACGACGGCGGCTACTACGCGCCCGCCGGCCAGGTGCCGCAGAACGACGCCTTCGCGTCGAACGGCGCGTACCCGGACACCGCGTACCCGGAGGCGCCCGCGTCCGACCGGACGTCGGCGGGTGCGTCCTCCGGCTCGTTCCCCGGTTTCGACGACCGGCGCCGCGAGGACGACTGGCCGCAGGCCGACGGCTACCAGAACGGCTACCCGGCCCAGTACCCTGCGGATACCCAGGAGTCGGAATCCACGCAGGCCGCTGACGCAGGTGAGCGGGACGGCGTAGGCTTCGACCGTCCGGGACCGGCCCACTCCGCCGTCCACGAGCTGACCGACGCCGGGCTTCCGCGCCGCGGATCCACCGCGAGCGGCGCCACGGGCGGCGCGCGGCACGCGGGCCAGGAGGCGCCGGCCTCTCCTCCGGAGAACAACGGCGACAGCAGCGACTGGCGATCGGCGAACGACGAGCGCTGGCAGCAGGCCTCGCAGCTCCGGAAGCCCAAGGCGGGCGGAGTGACCTCCTCGGGTCTGCCGCGGCGGGTACCCAAGGCCAACCTGGTCCAGGGTTCCGCCGAAACCACTCCCCAGGGAGGCCCCCAGGTCTCCCGCGCCCCGGAGGACGTCCGGGGCAGGCTGAGCAACCTGCGGCGCGGTGTCCAACGGGGCCGCAACGCAGGCAGTGAAACGAACGGCCAGGGCTTCGGTCCTGACAGCACCTACAACCAGGAGCGTTAGTGTGAGCCCGATGAGCCAGGCGGCACAGAACCTGAACTGGTTGATCACCAACTTCGTGGACAACACCCCGGGGGTGTCCCACACGGTGGTGGTCTCCGCCGACGGACTCCTTCTGGCGATGTCCGAAGGCTTTCCCCGCGACCGCGCCGACCAGCTCGCGGCCGTCGCCTCCGGTCTGACGTCTCTGACGGCAGGCGCCTCCCGGATCTTCGAGGGCGGCAGTGTGAACCAGACGGTTGTGGAGATGGAGCGGGGATTCCTGTTCATCATGTCCATCTCCGACGGTTCGTCGCTCGCCGTCCTCGCACATCCGGAGGCGGACATCGGCCTCATCGGGTACGAGATGGCCCTCCTGGTGGACCGCGCCGGTACGGTCCTGACCCCGGATCTTCGTGCGGAGCTCCAAGGGAGCCTTCTCAACTAACAGACGGACGGTGCGCTTTGACGTCCCGGGGCCGTAAGGTTTCGGGACGCGGCTCCACCAGGATGGATGCCAGGCACAGTCGGAGGAGGAGAAAGTGGCAACACCCCCAGGCGGTTCGTCGTCGGGCAACTGGTCGTACGGCCCCGCGCAGGGCCAGAACGACGGTGCCCAGAGCGGGTACGGCTACCCCTCCGCCCCCGACCACCGGCAGCCGTACGCGCCGCAGGGCCCCGGTCCGTCGCCGTACGACCAGCCGCACGCCCCGCGCATCCAGCCCGTGCAGCCCCAGCGTCGCACCCCCGAGCCGGCGCCCGCAGGGTCGTCGAGCAACCCCCTGGTGCGCCCGTACGCCATGACGGGCGGACGCACCAGGCCGCGGTACCAGCTCGCCATCGAGGCACTGGTGCACACCACCGCGCAGCCGCACCAGATGCAGGGCCAGCTGCCCGAGCATCAGCGGATCTGCAACCTCTGCCGGGAGATCAAGTCGGTGGCCGAGATCTCGGCCCTGCTGACCATCCCTCTCGGCGTGGCCAGGATCCTCGTCGCCGACTTGGCGGAGGCGGGACTGGTCGCCATCCATCAGCCCGGCGGCGACGAGAACGCCGGCGGCCAGCCAGACGTGACACTGCTCGAAAGGGTGCTCAGTGGACTTCGCAAGCTCTAGCGGCGGTCCTTCCCGCTCCACCACCTCCGCGAAGATCGTGGTGGCGGGCGGCTTCGGCGTGGGCAAGACCACGTTCGTCGGCGCCGTCTCGGAGATCAACCCGCTGCGCACAGAGGCCGTCATGACGTCTGCGTCCGCAGGCATCGACGACCTCACCCACACCGGGGACAAGACGACCACCACGGTCGCCATGGACTTCGGACGCATCAC
>NZ_JBIWOK010000029.1:0-8722 GCF_044767675.1 Streptomyces sp. NPDC101219 | reverse complement strand
CCTCGTGATCGCGCACTCCGACAAGCAGGATGCGGCCGCGACCTGGAAGAAGACCTACGGTCATCACCCGCTGACGGCCTTCGTCGACCACGGCCGGGCGGAACCGGAGAGCCGGTCGCCGCCCTCCTCCGGCCGGGGAACGCGGGCTCCAACACGGCCGCCGACCACATCACCACCGCCCGACTGGCCCTGGCCCAACTGCCCAAGCACTACCGGCGGGGGCGGCAGACCCTGATCCGCACCGACTCCGCGGGCGGCACCCACGGCTTCGTCGCCTGGCTTGCCCAGCGGGGGCGATGGCTGTCCTACTCGGTCGGCATGACGGTCACTGAAGCGGTCCACGAACATGTGCTGAAGGTCCCCGCCTCGGCCTGGACGGCGGCCGTCGGAACCGACGGTGAGGTCCGTGACGGGCCTGGGTCGCCGAGCTCACGGGCAAGCTGCTGGACGGCTGGCCGAAGGGCATGCGACTGATCGTCCGAAAGGAACGGCCTCACCCCGGAGCCCAGTTGAGGATCACGGATGCGGACGGCATGCGGATCACGTGCTTCGCGACCAACACCACCGGCCGGCCGATCGCCGAGCTCGAGCTCCGTCACCGGCTGCGGGCCCGGGCGGAGGACCGGATCCGGGCCGCCCGCGCGACCGGCCTGCGCAACCTGCCCCTGCACCACACCGCGCAGAACAGGTCTGGCTGGAGATCGTCCAGATCGCACTCGACCTGCTGGCCTGGATGCCGATGCTCGCCCTGACCGGCCAGGCCCGGCTCTGGGAACCCCGCCGGCTTCGGCTCCGGCTCTTCTCCGCGGCCGGCCGGCTCGTCACCACCGGCCGGCGTCGCATCCTCCGCATCGCCCGCCACTGGCCGTGGTCCGGCGAGATCACCACAGCACTCGCACGACTCGCTCTCCTGCCGAAGCCCGGCTGACCAGCGACTTTACGTCCCTACGAGGAGCACCACCCCTACCGGAGCAGTGGAACCCGGCGCCCACCCGACGCGACAGTCGGGCCACCGGCCTGCCCACCCTCAGCCACCGAAAAGGAAACGGTCCGCCGACTCCGTCGGCGGACCGTCAAGAAAGATCGAGGCTAGGCGGTTTCGTTTGGATCAGCAGGTAGGTGCTGGCGGTCGTTCCTGGGTGGCAGTCTGGGGCAATGAGACCTTGGCACACCTCCACCGAGGACGACCTGCGGCATCTGCTCAATGAGTGGGATCCGGTGGGCGTCGCTGACGATGTGCAGGACGAGTACGACTGCATGCTCGCCCCTCTCCTCCAGCGACTCGGTTCCGGCGCCTGCCGGACCGAGATCGGTGAGTTCCTGCGGCACGAACTGGAAGATCACTTCGGTCTCGACCCTCTGGGCTTGCGGCCAGAAGCAATGGCCAGCCGAGTGATGGCCTGGTGGGCGTCGACCGACCCGGCTTGATGGTGTGGCCAGCGCATAGCCGCTCCTTTCCGATCGTCCGGTCGTTGGTCTGGGTGTGCCGTTGACTGATGCGCAGTGGGCGCGGATCGAGCCGTTGCTCCCGGACCGGACGCCGAAGCGGGGTGGCCGCTGGCGGGACCATCGTGAGGTGATCGACGCGATCGCCTACAAGTTCCAGACCGGTACCCAGTGGGTGCACCTGCCGGAGAAGTACGGCAACTGGCGGGGCGTGTACAACCGGCTGCGGATGTGGGCCGTCGACGGCACCTGGGAGCGGGTGTTCACCGCCCTGGTGGCCCAGGCCGACGCCGACGAGGACATCAGCTGGGCCGTGTCGGTGGACTCCACGATCGTGCGGGCCCACCAGCACGCGGCCGGAGCCCGTAACAAGGGGCCCCGGCCGACGAGCCGCATGACCACGCCATCGGCCGCTCCCGCGGCGGACTGACCACGAAGATCCACCTTGCCGCCGACGGCCGGTGCCGGCCCCTGGCCTTCCACCTCACCGCCGGTCAGGCGACGCACCTGCCTTCACCGAGGTGATGGCCCGCCTGCGCGTTCCCCGACAGCGCGGTCGTCCGCGCACCAGACCGGACATGGTCCTGGCCGACAAGGCCTACTCCTCCCGCGAGATCCGCGACCATCTACGCAGACGCGGCATCCGGGCGGTAATCCCGGAACGGGCCGACCAGCAGGCCAACCGGAAGCGGCGCGGACAGGCCAGCGGCAGACCGCCGGCCTTCGACCAGGAGGCGTACAAGCAGCGCAACACCGTCGAGCGGTGCATCAACCGCCTGAAGCAGTGGCGCGGCATCGCCACCCGCTACGAGAAGACCGCAACCATCTACCTGGCCGGACTCCACATCGCAGGCATCTTCCTCTGGTCCGCCCGATGATCCAAACGAAACCGCCTAGCCCTGTCAGCTCGCTGACGGCAGCCACCACGTCGACCTCCACAGAGCAACTGCTGACGACCGTCCACAAGGGAACTCCGGCAGCTATGCACACATGTGAGTAGCTGAGTCCTTTCGAACCTGACGGTGCCGGCTGTGTGTGACTGAGCGCTCCAGTCGGCGCCGCTCGCCAACTACGCCGCTCAGTCGGCGAGGAGGACGCTGGGCTGTCGGGTCTCTGCGAGAGTGGCGCGGGCGTCGACGCGCTGGTGATGGAGGCGCATGACCTGCCGGGCGACCGGCTGGGCGAGCAGCGCCTCGATGAGGAACGCGATGGTGCAGTTCCGCGGCCACAGGTGCGCGAACTGCTCCAGGGGATCGGTGGAGATCTGCCGCGCGCCGATCCTCGTGCCGACCACTGTCATCACGAGGGAGATCAGCAGCACGCTGCACAGAGCGTGCAAGAGCATGTAGGCGCGGAAGCTGTCGCCCGGGCGCACGAGTCGTGAGGTGAGCAGCTGGGCGGGCTTCATCGTGAGCAGGACCACGGCCACGACCGCGACCAGCAGGGCCGGCATCACCTGCAGCAGACCGGTCCACATGGCAAGGGTGAAGCCGGAGGTCAGGCCGCCTATCACCACCGGGATGGTGTTCACCGAGATCACGGCGATGACCAGCATAAACGCCATAGATTCCTTCGGGGTGCGGGGCAGGTAGGTGCGGAAGGGGTTGTCGCTCACAGTGCAGTTCCTTGTCGCTCGATACGGAGACCGGCAACAAAAAACAGCGCCCGTCTCCCGAGGCGAACTCGGGAGACGGGCGCTGTTTCGAAAGGCTTGTACGCGCCGGACTTCGCGACCAAGGATACAGGCCCGCAGCGACTGTCGCGGGCGAGGGCGGTGCCGTGGCGCACCGACCACGCTGTCGTGCACGCCTTCGAGCGGATCGTGACCGGCAGCCGCGGATCATTAGCGGCGCACTGTCTATCGTCACGTTGTGCACGGAAGCCGGTATCTCGCGCGCCGCCTACCCGCTTACCTCTGGCGAAATTCATCACCGGACTCTTCCGGACACCGGACGCGCCCCGCCCCCAGACGGACCCCCTGACAGCGGACATCGTCCGCCTCGAGAAGGCCGACCGGACGCTGCGTTCCCAACAGGCGCCGGAGCAACGGGAGGTGTGCGCAACCATCGCCATCTACGCCAACCACATCCAGACTCTGTGCCTGCGGAACCAAACTGGAAGCGGAGAATGCGACCTACGCGGAGCTCACCACCACGGCGGCTCCGTGGCCTCCCTCCCCGTGACGCCTCGAACGCTGCCGCTGGAATGACCGCCGCGCCTCTCCTTCTGCAGTCGCTTCTATGCTCTTGAACAGGAAAAACAGCACTGCCTTGAGGTCTGGAGCCGGGCAGTATGACGGTGTGGCTGATCTGCTGTGGGATGACGTGAAGTGTTTCTTCGATCCGGACCTGATGGGATCGCTACCGGACGTGACTGTCCCTGATGCCTCGGTGCACGACTGGCAGGACGTACTGGATCTCGTCGTGGAGAAGGGCTGGAAGTGCCAATACTCCGAAGGGGAGAGGGTGCTTCCCTTGCCCCGGGCGGCGGCTGCACTGTCTCGACCAGCGGATATGGAGTGGCCGAGCCTGCGTGTCTGGTTGAGAGCTGATGTCCTGGCGATCTTCCGCTTCTCCTCAGGCGAGGAGATCGATTTCGACGTTGATCTGCGCGAGTTGCAGGGGCAGGAGCGGCTTGACGTGTTCTGCGGCTTCTTGCGGGAGATCGGGCGGCGGTTGGGTAAGCCGGTGCTGATGCATCCGGAGGGTGCCCATGGTCATCCGGTGCTCGGATTCGACGTCGACGCGGATCGAGTCGTGATCCTTGCGGAGCCCCTGTTCAGGTGACTGCGGTTGAGGGCCTGAGGTGGTGGAGGGTGCGGAGCCGCACTCGGTTCAGCCTCCGAGGCGGTGTGCAAGATGGAGCAAATCTGCCAGCTGCAGCACCCGTCTGTCGAAGCCTGGGAGAGGGACATGGAGCGTCTGGGTCCAGCGGGCGGGAATTGCATCCAACCCGTAGTACGCCCCCGCGAGGCCGCCGGTCACCGCGGCGACGGTGTCCGTGTCACCGCCGAGGTCGATCGCCGCGCGTATCGCGTCCTCGAAGCTGGTGGTGCTGCGCAGGACCCAAACGGCTGAACCCAGGCAGGGCCAGACGGCGCCGTTGAACTCGGTCGCCTGATCGGGGTGCCATTCGGGCGCGAGGACGGTGGCGTAGCGGCCGCGGTGGTCGGGGTGGACAAGGGCCAGGATGTCCGGGAGCGCGGCGAGGGGGTCGGCGTCCTCGAACGTGAGGCGGACGAGTTCGTGGAAGATCGCGGTGCCCTCCCATGCCGCGCGGTCGCCGTGGGTGAGGGCGGCGATGCGGTGGGCCGCATCCATGGTGGCTTCCTGGCCGGCGAGTGCGAAGTGGACCGCGGAGGTAGATGCTCGCATCAAGGAGCCGTTTCCCGCTGCTCGTTGGTTGACTTGGAAATGAATCGCGGCGGCCAGGTCCCAGGGCATGCCGTTGGTCAGGACGTCCTCGGTCTGCAAGCCGATGTCCTTCGGTTCCGACGCCGCCCACCTCTGGAAGCGGGCGAACATGTCCGGCAGATCGAGTCCGCTCCGCTCGAGCAGGGACTCCGCAACCAGGACGGCCATCTGCGTGTCGTCAGTGGCCTCGCCGGGGTCCCAGCCACCGCCTCCGCACATCTCGCCACCCTCACTGGGCGCCGGGAACCGCGCGGAGAACGCTCCTGGGGGACCAAACTCGAAGGGGGCGCCCAAGGCGTCGCCCACTGCTGAGCCGACGACCGCGCCGGCCGCTCGCTGAATCCGCTTCATTCGCACAGGCTATCCGCGTCGTGCCGACGGCTGTCCTGTCCCAGACATGTGTGGGCACGGCGAGGACCCTGACCTGCGCTGCCCGAGGTGAGCGCGACCCGACAGCGGCCAATGTCCCATGCGGCCGTAGGCAGGACGATGCGTCGCTCCCGGCGCCAGCGGTGGCACAGTCACCACCTGGCGCGCAGCACGTTCCTCGACTATCTGGGGGCGCTCTCCGTTGAATCGCCTGACCTCGACACCGCGGAGGCCAAGGCCGTTCTCAAGGACGCCTGCGAGGCAGCGGCAGGGGCCGTCGCCTACGCCGCCTACCACCCGCACTGCAGTTTCCAGGTCTCTCTCGGCTACGTGGATTTCGGCATGAGCTACGGCCCGGGCGAGGACGCCCGAACGGAGAGTGTCACGCCCGGGGAGTGGATCGACGCACTGTGCCTGGCGGTCCTTGGGGACAAGGCCAAGTGGCACGGCGAGGCCTTCCACTTTGCCCGACAGAAGTTCGCCGAGCAGGCACAGGGAACGCCCGCCGGTGAACTCGCCACTGGACTGATGGCTGTGGTCCTGGACGACACCGGCGACGACGAGGAGTACCCGCCGAGCGCGCAGGCCAAGCTCACCGCGGTCGACGCGGCCCTGAACCGCATCCGGATTCGCGCCGAGGAGAGCGGTGAGCCGCTGCTGGACCGGCCGGACAGCACGGCACTGCGCACGCTGCGCGCCCTGGCTGCCGAGGACCGGGAGAGTTTCCATGCCGCGCTGACCGACCTGCTGGCCGGGCACGCCGCCCTGCACGGCCCTACGGCCTCCCCGAGCAGCCTTCTGCCGCTCGTACCTATCGCGCTTGCCGCGCTCGCCTACCGAACCACGGGCTGGGCGCCCGCTGTCCACACCGGCTACCTTCCACAGGCCCTGGTCACCGGCTTCGAGAGCCGCGGCCCGCGGGTCTCGGGTTTCGGCCGGGACCGGCGGCCGGCCGCGGTCGCCGCGCTCGCCGCGGGTCCGCTGGTGGTGGAGCGGCCGGCCTGCGAGCGGACCGTGCACGCGCAGGCCCTGGCCATGTATGAGGAAGACCTGCGGGAGGCGTTCACGCCGGTCGACGGAGATCTTCTCGCCGTCTCCCGGCTCGGCTGGGCCATGGACGATCAGGAGCGCCTCTTCAAGTGGCGGGCGGGCGACCCCGGTTGTGTCACGGGCGCACAGCTCAGGATCCTCCGGCTCGTCTCCCAGATGGGGGCTGCCCTGTTCCAGATCGCTCTGGCGGAGCCGGGTACGGAGGTGGAGGTGTCCGTCGACGGCCGCCGACTGCGCTACCGAGCCGAGCGGGGCGAGGAAGTCGGCGCCCACAACTGGCAGAAGGCCACTGCCTTCGCTCTGATGACCGGTGCACGGGAGGACCTCGCCCCGCTGGTCCTCACCGGCCCCTCGTTCGCCCGCCCGGACGGCTCCGCGTTCGCCGCATACCGCAAAGCACTCCACGCCTACCTGAAGGGCACCGACCCCGAACAGGCCGCGCAGCGTGCCGTGGAGCAGGCTGAGAAGGCCAAGGACTGGGGCTTCGCCATGCCGCCGGCCGTGCTGCTGTCGCAGATCGTGGACGGAGACGAGGAGAGCTTCAACCTTGCCCTGGCCGACGCGCTCGAAGCCCACCGCGAGTATTACCAGGTCGCCGACCGCGCCGACGATCCGGACGCCTCCGTCAACCTCGACGTCCTGGCCCTGGCCTGCCACGCCCGCCGCCGGGGCTGGGCCATCCGCGTCGAATCCCCCTACCTCCCTCAGAGCATCTTGAAGGCTGCCGAACCCTTCTAAGGGGGCTGGTCGCAGCAGACGTCCCCGTGCCGCCTACGGCTTGCGCCGACTGCGGCCGGTGTGCGCAAGGGCGTCGGCGAGCCGGCCGTGGGACATGGCGGAGCGGCGCCCGATCAGGCTGCACTGGGGCCCGTGCGGCCCGAAGTGTTCGCGGCGATGGGCGTTGCCGAAACACCGCTGCACACCCATGACCTCTCGCAGGGAGTGTCCCCGGAGACCACCCAGACACTCCTCTGGTGCACCGGTCGCGGAGAACTCGACGGCCTCCCTCGGCCTTCCTGGAATGCCTTGCCACAGGGAAGCGAATCAATCGCCTGTGTCCATGTTGACCGCGGGGGCAGGAGAAGAGGGGAGCCGGTGCAGCACTACTCACCGAGGGCCGGGCAGTATGCGCAGCCGCTTGTCACCTTGGCGGTCCTTGCGAACGGGCAAGCGGCTGCCCCGGCCCGGTAAGTGCCGTGAACGGTGTACCGACGAGGGCGGGAGAACCAGGCCTTGTTCGAAGGCTTTGAGACGACACGGGTTCGGCTCGACGAAGCGTCGATCTTCGTTCGCCACGGCGGGGAAGGACCCCCGGTCGTGCTGCTGCACGGTCACCCCCGGACATCCGCGACCTGGCATCGTGTCGCCCCGCTCCTCGTCCGGAGCGGCTTCACCGTGGTCTGCCCCGACCTTCGGGGATATGGCCGGTCCACCGGCCCGAAGCCGACCGCAGACCACGCTGGACACTCCAAGCGGGCGGTCGCCGGTGACATCGTCGAAGTGATGGGCTCCCTGAGCCATGACCGGTTCGCGCTGGCCGGACACGACCGCGGAGGCAGTGTCGCGCTGCGCCTCGCGCTCGATCACCCCGACAGGGTCTCACGGGCGGCGCTGATCGACTGTCTGCCCCTCACGGAGCACCTCTCCCGCGTCACCCCCGAGTTCGCCACCCAGTGGTGGCACTGGTTCTTCTTCGCCCAGCCCGACATCCCCGAGCGGGTCATCACCACCGACCCGGACAGCTGGTACCACGGCGACCCCCAGAGCATGGGGCAGGACAACTACGACGAGTGGCGCTCGGCCACGAGAGACCCCGACGTGGTGCGGGCAATGCTGGAGGACTATCGGGCCGGTCTCACCATCGACCGACGACACGAGGAAGAAGACCGCACCGCTGGAACACGGATCCAGTGCCCGGCACTGATCCTCTGGTCGCTCCGGGACGACCTCGAGGACCTGTACGGGAACCCGGTGAAGATCTGGCGTCAGTGGGCTCCGAACCTGCGCGGCCACGGCATCGACGCCGGGCATCACGTGGCCGAAGAGGCCCCGGATGCGCTCGCCTCTTCCCTTGCGGCGTTCTTCGCCGGACGGCACGAATAAGGAGCCTTTGAGCTGTGGCTGGACAACCGCGCGAGGCTACAGACGGCTGATCTCGACAACCGACGAGAGCCCACGTCTACGAGGGCCCCAGCTGCTCCTGGAGACATTCGGAGGAAATCCCGGGCGGGGAGGACGTTTTGCGAATTCTGCGTGACGTCGGGAAGTGAGGCCGGTTGGCGCGCTCCGGCGCTGCTGACAGGCCGTCCCCGGAAGGCGCGTCCTGGTAACTGCCGAACGGCACATCGTGGTTGTGTGTGGGTGGTGGGGGCCAGTCAGCCGGTGCCGTGGGGTGGCACCGGCTGATGGATCCAACCCCCTCTTTTTTTCGTGTGTTTCAAGGT
>NZ_JBIWOK010000028.1:0-25820 GCF_044767675.1 Streptomyces sp. NPDC101219 | reverse complement strand
CGCTTGGTGTTGCAGCGCGGCGCGCGTGTCGCGGGGCGGGGGAGCGCGGGGGGGTCGGGCGGGGGGTGGTCGGGTTGCGCTGGTTATGCCCGGCGGGGGGGTGGGGGGCGGGAGCCGCTCCCGTACCCACCCGCCGGCCGTCACGTACGACGCGAACTCAGCCGTCCCGAGGCACGCCGACCGCGAGTGCCGCGAACGCGGTCCACGCGGCCGGCGTGACGACGAGAGGCCGGATGTGCCGGTCCTTGGAGTCGCGGATGTGGACGGCCGCGGGAAGCACGGCGACCTCGATGCAGTTGTCCCCGTCTCCGCCGCTGTAGCTGCTCTTGAACCAGTTCAGCTCAGGGGTGGTTGTCATAGGGCTCCTCGCATCCTTTCCAGGAGGTTCACGGTGGCCCGGCAGTCCAAGGCTTGGGAACGCAGCTTGCCATAGCGCTGGTGGAGGACACTCACCTCCCCGGGAGCCGCAATCAGACTGCTCGATCGATGTCCTTCGATGTAACCGAACCACTGGTGTCCCGGTGTTTCGGCCATGTACAGCTGGCCATCGACTCCGCAGTGGTCCTCCTGATGCAACGGCATGATCTGGATCTCGATGTTGGTCCTGTCGCTCATGTTGAGCAGGTGGTCGATGACATCCCTGGTGACCGACACGCCGCCGACCCTGCGTTCCAGGATGGCCTGTTCGATGACGAACGTGAAGGCGGTGTTCGGACGCTCGGTCAAGAGCGTCTGGCGCTCAAGCCGCGCGGTCACCTTGTGGTCGATCTGCTCCTGCGTGAACGGCGGTAGTTGGCGTGTGAACACTGCCCGCGCGTACCGCTCCGGCTGCAACAGTCCGGGAACTGCCCGGCACTCATACGCGTACAAGGAGATCGCCTCCTCCTCGACCCCCGCCCACTGGCGAAACCACGACGCCAGCCCCACCCTCCGCGTCAGGCTCCTCACCGCCGCTGTGAGGACCTTGACCGCGACCGGCCCCAAAACCTCCTCCGCCCGCGCGGGCAGGTCCGCCGGTGGGAACCGCTTCCCCTGTTCGATCTTGGCGACGTACGCTGCCGAGTACCGCACCCGCAGGGCGAACTCCTCCTGGGTCAGCCGGGATTCCTCGCGCAGGGCCTTGAGGACCGCTCCGAAGGTCTTGAGACCGTCGGAGAGTTCTGCTTCCGTGCCGTTCGCGCCGCCGTGGTCCGTCCTCATCGTCCCGTGCCTCCCGTGTCCGCGGGCCCACGCCCTGTTCAACCTCGCCCGACCCGTTCGAGGTCACGGGGAGTTACACGCCCAGTCCAGAGGGTGCACCGATACAGTCGGGCCTGTAGGGGTGTCGTCCCTGTCAGGAGCGAGGAGTGGCCCGGAACGCTGGGCGCATGCCAGCGCCACAGGCCCGAGCGGCCGTTACCGTAAGTGTGTTCGCCCAGCGTTTCTCCGCCACGTGCCGGGGCGCGCGCCTCGCCCGCAGGCTCGCCGCGCACCGGCTCGACCTGTGGCAGCTGCCGTATGGCAGCCCCGCCTCCGACACCGTCACCCTCGTGGTGGCCGAGCTGGCCGCCAACGCGGCCGTGCACGGCCGCGTCCCGGGCCGCGACTTCGAGCTGCGGCTCCTGTACGACCGGACCGCGGGCATCGTCCGCGTCGAGGTGTCCGACACCCACCCGGGGCGGCCGGGGGCCCCTCGCCCCCGTGGGCCCGTCCTCCGTGGACGCCGACGGCGGGAGGGGCCTGCTGATCGTGGAGGCCGTCGCCGACCGCTAGGGCGTGGCCGGGCGGACGGGTCCGGGCAAGACCGTGTGGGCCGTGTGCGCGGTCCGTGCCCCGGACGGCCCGCGTCCGGCCACCGCCGCCGACCGCCACGGCATGCCGCACTACGAGGTGCCGGAGGACGTCGACCCCGTGGCGCTCCTGTTGTCCGAGCGCGGGGAGGACGACCGCTGATCCACGCGGGCACCTCCGCGCGGGGCATCCGCACGACCCGGTGCGGTCACCGGAGCACGGCGGCCGACTGCGGCGCCCGACTGTAGGAACCCGACAGGACGCCATGGGAGCCACTGTCGGTGCCCGAATGTCCCGCGGCACGCCGCGACCGATAGGTTTTCGGGGAAGCCGCCTGTCATCCAGGTGTCCGGGCGGGTGAACCAGACCGCTATCGAAAGGGTGATCCGTTGAGCCGCTCGGTTCTCGTCACCGGAGGCAACCGGGGCATCGGCCTCGCCATCGCCCGTGCATTCGCCGACGCCGGCGACCAGGTCGCCATCACGTACCGCTCGGGTGAGCCGCCGGCCGGCTTCCTCGCCGTCCGCTGCGACATCACCGACCCGGAGCAGGTGGAGCAGGCCTACAAGGAGATCGAGGCCCAGCACGGCCCGGTCGAGGTCCTCGTGGCCAACGCGGGCATCACCAAGGACCAGCTCCTGATGCGCATGTCCGAGGAGGACTTCACCTCCGTCGTCGACACCAACCTCACCGGCACCTTCCGCATCGTGAAGCGTGCCAACCGGGGCATGCTGCGCGCCAAGAAGGGCCGCGTCGTGCTGATCTCCTCGGTGGTCGGCCTGTCCGGCTCCGCGGGCCAGGCGAACTACTCCGCCTCCAAGGCCGCTCTGGTCGGCTTCGCGCGCTCCCTCGCCCGGGAGCTCGGCTCGCGCAACATCACCTTCAACGTCGTGGCGCCCGGCTTCGTCGACACCGACATGACCAAGGTCCTCACCGACGAGCAGCGCGCGGGCATCGTGTCGCAGGTACCGCTCGGCCGGTACGCGCAGCCGGAGGAGATCGCCGCGGCGGTGCGGTTCCTCGCCTCGGACGACGCCTCGTACATCACTGGAGCCGTCATTCCTGTTGACGGCGGACTGGGAATGGGTCACTGAACGACATGAGCGGAATTCTCGAGGGCAAGCGCGTCCTGATCACCGGTGTGCTGACGGAGGCGTCCATCGCCTTCCACGCCGCCCGGCTGGCCCAGGAGCAGGGGGCCGAGGTCATCCTGACCGCGTTCCCGCGGCCCACCCTGACCGAGCGCATCGCCAAGAAGCTCCCCAAGCCCACCAAGGTCATCGAGCTCGACGTCACCAACGACGAGCACCTCGGCCGCCTCGCCGACGTCGTGGGCGAGGAGCTCGGCGGCCTCGACGGCGTGGTGCACTCCATCGGCTTCGCGCCGCAGGACGCGCTCGGCGGTAACTTTCTCAACACGCCGTTCGAGTCGGTCGCCACGGCCATGCACGTCTCGGCCTTCTCTCTGAAGTCCCTGACCATGGCCTGCCTGCCGCTGATGCAGAACGGCGGCTCCGTCGTCGGCCTCACCTTCGACGCGCAGTACGCCTGGCCGCAGTACGACTGGATGGGCCCGGCCAAGGCCGCCCTGGAGGCGACCAACCGGTACATGGCCCGTGACCTGGGCAAGCAGAACATCCGCTGCAACCTCGTCTCGGCGGGCCCGCTCGGTTCCATGGCCGCCAAGTCCATCCCGGGCTTCAGCGAGCTGGCCTCCGTGTGGGACACCCGCGCCCCGCTGGAGTGGGACCTGAAGGACCCCGAGCCGGCCGGCCGCGGCATCGTCGCCCTGCTGAGCGACTGGTTCCCGAAGACCACCGGCGAGATCGTCCACGTGGACGGCGGTCTGCACGCCGTCGGCGCCTGACCGTCAGCACGGCCCGAAGGGCCCGCACCCCACCGGGGCGCGGGCCCTTCCCGCGTCCTGGCGGGGTGCCCGCCGTGTCACCCGAACGGCTCACCAGGCGGGCGCGCGGGACCGCCGACCGGGCACCGTGGAGTACGCGTCCGTCGCGCGTTTTCCTCCCCAGCCACGCCGAGGAGGTCCGTTGTGCGCGTCTACCGTCTGGCCTCAGCGATCCTGGCCGCCGCCCTCGTGCTGGCCCTGCCCCACGACGCGATGCCGCACCCGCGCGTGGCGCCCGAGCGGGCCGCTGCGGGGACCCCGCTCACGGACGATCCGTTCGGCGCCGCCTGCCGGATCCTTGTCGAGGGATCCCGGGTGACCGCGTACTGCCACAACCCCTATCCCGTCACCGACCGGGTGAGTCTGCACGTCGAGTGCGTCCGCTGGTGGGACCTCGACGCCGACAGCAGGCCGGTGGCCGCCGGGCCCGCGCAGACCGTGCGTCTGACCGGCCGCTGCTGGAAGGAGGTCGGCTCGGCCTGGGTCAGCCACCGGAGGGCGGAGCGCTGACCCGCCCCGGACGGCACACCAGCGGGTAGGCGGCGGCCACCTCGGCCGCCGCCGTCGCGTCTCCGGCCCGGATCGCGTCCACCAGCCGCCCGTGCTCCATGTGCGTCTCCGGGGACAGCCGAGCGCCCACGTCGTCGCGCAGCCAGTCCCGCAGCACCTCGCC
Source organism: Streptomyces sp. NPDC101219 (assembly GCF_044767675.1). Taxonomy (NCBI): domain Bacteria; kingdom Bacillati; phylum Actinomycetota; class Actinomycetes; order Kitasatosporales; family Streptomycetaceae; genus Streptomyces; species Streptomyces sp. NPDC101219. The sequence goes on along the minus strand of NZ_JBIWOK010000028.1, from coordinate 21,471 downwards.
CAGGTCCGCGTACATCGCCGTCATCACGTCGTTGTGCGAGGCCGCCACCACGGCCAGGTGGAAGGTCGCGTCCGCCGTCACGAACGCCTCCGCCTCACCCGACTCCCACGCCTCCTCACGGCGCAGCAGCAGGGCGTCCAGCTGCTTGAGGTCCCTCTCCGTCCGCCGTGCGGCGGCCAGCCGCGCGGCGGCCGACTCCAGCGTGGAACGCAGCTCGGCGACGTGCCGGGGGTCGGCGCCGGCGAAACGGCGCTGCATCACGCCCGCCAGCTCGCTCGTCGCCACCACGTAGGTGCCCGACCCCTGGCGGATGTCCAGCAGGCCGTTGTGCGCCAGGGCGCGGACCGCCTCGCGCACCGTGTTCCGGGCCACCCCGAGCTGCTCCACCAGCTCCGGCTCCGTGGGGATGCGGGAGCCGACCGGCCACTCGCCCGTGGTGATCTGCGCCCGCAGCGCGGCGATGACCTGCTCGGACAGGGCCGCACGACGCGGATGGCTCAGGGGCATGGCACACCTTCGCACGCCAGGGGCGTCGCCGGGACGCCGCAACGAGGTGGACGGAGAATCATCCCATGATTCTATGATGGACCCCATGGCTGGTGACGACACCCGGACGTTCGCGTCCACGACGACCGGAGACACCCCGGCCGGAACCCGACCCGCAGCGGCCCCCCGCACCCCCGGGCCGGATCCCTCCGCCCCGCGCCCGCGCGGCTGGGCCGCGCACCTGCTGGTCGTGGCCATCGTCCTGGCCGCGCTGAACCTGCGCCCCGCCATCACCAGCCTCGGCGCGCTGCTCGAAGAGGTCCGCGTCGCGCTCGGCATGAGCGGCAGCGTGGCCGGACTGCTGACCTCGGTCCCCCCGCTGTGCTTCGCCGTCTTCGGCGTCACCGCCCCGCGCCTGGCCCGCCGCTTCGGCCCCGGCGCCGTGGTGTGCGGCGGCATGGCCGCCATCGCCGCCGGCCTGCTGATCCGCCCCTTCGCGGGCGGCACGGCCGGATTCCTGGCCGCCACCGCCCTCGCCCTCATGGGCATCGCCGTCAGCAACGTCCTGATGCCGGTCATCGTCAAGCGCTGGTTCCCGGACCGGATCGGCACCATGACCGGCCTGTACTCCATGGCCCTCGCCCTGGGCACCTCCACGGCGGCCGCGGTGACCGTGCCCGCGACCGGCCTGCTGGGCGGCGACTGGCGGTCGGGGCTCGCCCTGTGGTCCGTCCTCGCCGCCGCGGCCGTGCTGCCCTGGCTGTGGTTCGTCCGCGACCGCGGCACCGCCGCCGGCGGCGGACGCCCCGGCTCCCGGGCCGCCGCCCGCGTGCGCCCGCGCGCGGAGCCCGCCTCCGCGCCCGGCCCGCGCACCGACACGCCCCCGCTGCGCATCGTCCGCAGCGGCACCGCGTGGGCGCTGGCCCTCTTCTTCGGGCTCCAGGCCACCGCCGCCTACATCACCATGGGCTGGATGCCGCAGGTCTTCCGCGACGCGGGCGTCCCCGCCGGTACGGCCGGCCTGCTGCTCGCGGTCACCATGGTGATGGGCGTACCGCTCGCCTTCGTCATACCCCGGCTGGCCACCCGGCTGCCCCACCAGGGGCCCATCGTGCTCGTCCTGGGCGCCTGCGGCCTCACCGGGTACGCCGGCCTGTACCTCGCCCCCGCCGCCGGGGCCTGGGCCTGGGCTCTGCTGCTGGGCATCGCCGGCTGCGCCTTCCCGCTCGCGCTGACCCTGGTCGGCATGCGCGCCCGGACCGGCGCGGGCGTCGCCCAGCTGTCCGCCTTCGCCCAGAGCACCGGGTACCTGATCTCCATCCCCGGGCCCCTCCTGGTCGGCGTGCTCTACCAGCACAGTGGCGGCTGGGGACTGCCGATCGGGCTGATGGCCGCCCTGATGGTGCCGCAGACGGTGTTCGGCTGGCTGGCCGGCCGCGCCCGCACCGTGGAGGAGGAAGCGGCGCGCTGAGCCCGACCCCGCACCGCCACGCGGGCGCCAGGGCGGCCAGGGCGGCGGCACGCTGAGCGCGACCGGCACCGCCACGCGGGGGCCGGGGCTGTGGCGCGCTGAGTCCGACCCCGCACTGCCACGCGGGCGCCAGGGTGGCCAGGGCGGCGGCACGCTGAGCGCGACCGGCACCGACGCGCGGGGGCCGGGGCTGTGGCGCGCTGAGTCCGACCTCGCACCGACGCGCGTGCCCCGGCGCGGCGGCACGCTGAGCGCCGCCCCGCACCGCCACGCGGGGGCCGGGGCTGTGGCGCGCTGAGCGCCACCCCCGCACCGACGCGCGTGCCCCGGCGCGGCGGCACGCTGAGCGCCACCCCCGCACCGACGCGCGGGCCCCGGGGGTGGGACACTGGCCGCATGCCAGTCCTCGACCCCAACCCGCAGAACGGCCAGAAGAAGCTGCTCCTGGTCCTCGGCTCGTTCCTCGCGATCTTCATCGTCATCGGCGTGGTCGCCAGCCTCCTCGCCCCGTGACCCCCGCCACCACCCCGGGCCGCCCGGGCCATGGTGGGGCTGACCCCCGTATCCCCTAGGGGGACAGGCTCAGGGTCAAGTGGGTGGATCACCGGATGGGTCGGCACCCGCCGGGTCCGTACCTTCGTGAGTGACCGCAGGACGCGGTGCACGGACCCCTCGCGGAGCGGAGGCCACCATGACGGCGCGCACCCACCCCCGGCCCCACCCGGCCCCCCGGGGCGGCTCCGGCATCCGGCTGCCGTGGTGGGCCCTGGCCCTGCCCACGCTCGCCTTCGTCACGCTGCTGCTCCTGGTCCTGAACCCTTCCGAGGCCCACGCCACGTCCGGCGAACCCGCGATCGCGCACCTCGTCGAGCGCGCGCAGCAGCTCCTGGCCCGATGAGTCCCCGGGAGGGGCCGCCAACTACCTGCGCCCCGTGGCCTGTTTCATGCGAAGCTGGGTGACATGAGCGTCGCAGAACCCCGCAGGATTGTCCTCTTCCGGCATGCGAAGGCCGACTGGCCCCCGGTCAACGACCATGAGCGCCCACTCGCAGAGCGGGGCCGCATGGACGCGGCAGTCGCCGGACGCAAGCTGGCCGACTCCGCCATCGCCTTCGACCTGGCCCTGTGCTCCACCGCGACCCGCACCCGGGAAACCTGGAAGCTGGCGGTCCAGGAATTCCCGCAGCGACCGAAAACCGTCTACGAGGAGCGGATCTACGAGGCCTCGCCCGGTGAGCTGATCGCCCTGCTGAACGAGACCTCCGACGACGCGCAGAACGTCCTGCTGGTCGGCCACAACCCCGGCATCCAGGGCCTCGCCGACATCCTGGCCGGCTCGGCCGAGGGGGACGCCCGCGAGCGCATGGACCGCCGCGGCTACCCCGCCGCCGCCTTCGCCGTCCTGACCTTCACCGGCTCCTGGAAGTCCCTGGAACCGGGCGTCGCCACCCTGGCCGACTACTGGGCGCCCAGCGAGTGACCCACCGCGCCTGACCCGGATCCGGCCGCGACGACCGGTGCCGGAACCCCTCACGCACGGAAGCGGTGCGCCGCACCCACGGGCGCACCGCTTCCGCACGGAGCGGGCGGCGGCGCCCTCAGCCCAGGCCGACGGTGTCCGCCGCCTCGACCTCCTCGCGCGTGATGCCCAGCAGATAGAGCACCGTGTCCAGGAAGGGCACGTTCACGGCCGTGTGGGCGGCCTCCCGCACCACCGGCTTTGCATTGAAGGCGACCCCGAGGCCGGCCGCGTTCAGCATGTCCAGATCGTTGGCACCGTCACCGATCGCCACCGTCTGCGACAGCGGCACACCCGCCTCGGTCGCGAAGCGGCGCAGCAGCCGGGCCTTGCCCGCCCGGTCGACGATCTCCCCGATGACCCTGCCGGTCAGCTTCCCGTCGACGATCTCCAGCGTGTTCGCCTGGGCGAAGTCCAGCCCCAGCCGCTCCTTCAGGTCGTCCGTGACCTGGGTGAACCCACCGGACACCACACCGACTTGGTAGCCGAGACGCTTCAGCGTACGGATCAGGGTGCGCGCACCCGGCGTCAGCCGCACCTCGCTGCGCACCTTGTCCACCACGGACGCGTCCAGCCCCTCCAGCAGCGCCACCCGGGCGTGCAGGGACTGCTCGAAGTCCAGCTCCCCGCGCATGGCCGCGGCCGTCACGTCGGCCACCTTGTCCTGGCAGCCCGCGTGCGCCGCGAACAGCTCGATCACCTCGTCCTGGATGAGCGTGGAGTCCACGTCCATCACGACCAGGCGCTGCGCCCGCCGGTACAGCCCGGCCGCGACGACCGCCACGTCCACCCCGAGCCGCGCCGCCTCGGTCACCAACGCGGTGCGCAGCGGCTCGGTCTCCACCCCCGACACCGCGAACTCCACGGCCGTCACCGGGTACTTGGCCAGCCGGAAGATGCGGTCGATGTTGCCGCCGCTGTCGGTGATCCGGGCGGCGATCGACGCCGTCGCCTCGGACGTGAGCGGATGACCCAGCACGGTGATCAGGGAACGGCCGAGCCCGCGCGGACGGTTGTCGCCGATGCCGGAGATGATCTCCGCCTGCATCTTCATCGACTCCGCCCAGCTGTGCACGGTCGCCCGGAGGTCTCCCTCCAGGCCCCGGGGCGGCTCGGTCACGAGCGCGCACAGCACGATCCGGCCGCGGGTGACGACCTGCTCGATGTCGACGACGTCGACGGAGTAGGCGGCGAGGGTGTCGAAGAGGCCGGCCGTGATGCCCGGCCTGTCCCTGCCGAAGATCTTGACAAGGAGAGTGGGTACGTCGGTGGTCTGCGATGCGCTCATGGTGGTCCCACCGTATCCGGCACCCGGTGCCTCCCGCCCCCTCGGTCCGCCTGACGGACAGCCGAACACGGGCCCTCGGGCGACGACTCGGCGGCGACGTTCCGCGCGGATTTCTCCGGGGGTTCCGCCCGGCCGGAAGCAGCGCCGCCCGCCGGGCCGGGCAGGCCCGGGCGAGCCGGGCCGCGATGCGGCCGGCCGGCACCCGCCGGTCACGGGGGCGGCACCCGGGCGGCGCGCGGCCGGGCTCTCGTGCGGTGCGCCACCGGGCTCGGACGCGGCCCGGGGAGCATCACCGGATCTCCGGACCGGCGCCGGACGGGGCGGGGGTCGCTCCCCGGCGGAGCGCCTGCCGCAGGCCGCGACGGTGAAGGCGGCGCCCCGGCAGCCGGAGTGGCGCCCCCGCTCACGCGGGCGGGCCGCGTGTTCCTCAGGGGCGTGGGCCGTGGGCCGTGGTGGGGCTGCGCGCGGGGGTCGGGAGCCGAGCATGGCCGGTGGTGGCCCGTGGGTGAGCGCTCGCCGTTGTGCGGGCTGAGGATCCTGGTCGGCGCGGCGCTCGGGTCTCGGAGCCGGCCGCGTGGCTGGTCCCCGTGGACCTGCGGTGCGAGCACCCGCCATCGGGGCCGCGTGCCGACGACGAGGACGAGACCGGGACCGGGGGACGAGCGGGGACGAGCGGGGGCCGAGGACCTGCCCGGCCCGCGCCGTCCGTCCGGACGTGCCCGGGCCCGCGCCGTCCGTCCGGACGTGCCCGGGCCCGCGCCGTCCGTCCGGACGTGCCCGGGCCCGCGCCGTCCGTCCCGTCGCCCGCGGAGAGGCCCCGCCGGGTGATCACCGGCCGTCGGGCCTGCGCGGGGCCGGGGGAGGGGGCGGTGGTGGCGGTGGCTCGTCGGGCCAGGACGGGCGCCCGCGCGCGGGCCGGGCGCGGTGTCCGCGTCGGGGCGGTTCGACGGGGCGGATCCGGGTGGGCGCCCCGGAGAGGTCCTCGTCCGGTGAGTCGCCCCGGCCGGTGCCGGCGCCGTCCTCGCGGGGAGGGCCCTCGGGGCGCGCGTCACCGGCGGGGGCGTCCGGGGCGGGGCCCTTCCCGGACGGGGTCGGAGCCCTGCGGGCCGGGTCGCGGTGCCCGGCGTCTCCGTCGGCCCCCCGGGGCGTGCCCAGCGCGCGGGTGCGCCCGTCGGGTGACGGCGGGGGAGCGTCCGGGGCGGGGCCAACGCCCTCCGGTGGGCGCAGTCGCCGGGTCCGGTCGGGGGAGCGCCGTGCGTCCGCCGGGCCGTCCGCCCGGCCGCCCGCGAGGTCCTGCGCCCGGCCGTCCGCGGGGTCCTGCGCCCGGCCGTCCGCCCGGCCGGGCCCGCCGTCGGACCGAGGGGCGTCGCGCGGTTCCTCCGCGCCGTCGGGCATCCGCAGGTACGGGTTGGTGTCCGGGTTCGGCGGCCGGTACGGCGGCTCCGGCGCGTACGGCCCGCGCGGCGCCCCGCGCCCGGTGCCGCCCGCTCCGGCCCCGTCCTCCCGGAGGGCTGCCGGTGCGCCGCGCTCCTCTCCGTCGTACCGGCCGCCGTCCGCGTACCGCCCGGAGCCCTTCACGCCTCCCGCCGCACCGGCCGGGCCTGTCGCACCGGCCGGGCCCACCGCACCGGCCGGGCCTGCCGTACCCGCCGCGCCCGCCGACCCTGCCGCACCCGCCCCCCGCACGTCGCCCTCCGTGGCCGCCGTGTCACCGCGTGCCAGGGGTGCCGCCCAAACGCCCGTCGCTCCGGCCGCCCGGGCCAGCAGGGCACCTGCCGCTCCCGCGGCGGCGCCCCACGCGGCGCCCAGCAGCAGGGCGGGACCCAGCCTGCCGTGCAGTTCCAGCCCGGCGCCGAAGGCGTCGAAGCCGAGGACGGAGAGCGAGGCGTCGACGGACACCCCCGTCAGCCCCACCAGCACCGCCAGCGCCACGGCGGTGACGAGAGCCAGGCGCAGCGCACAGCGCAGGACGGACCCGGCCGGTGTCCCCGCGTCCGGCGCCCCGGCGGCCGGTGTGCGCACCGCCATCAGCACGCCCGCCAACAGCATCGCGACGGCGGCCGCCACTCCCAGCAGCCCTACGCGCCCGTCCAGTTCGGCCAGCCGTCCCAGGGTCACCGGCTGGTCGGACTCCCCGCGCAGCAGGTCGTCCAGCGGGTGCGGCAGCACGCCGAGCAGCGCCCCGGACGCCCGTCCGTCCCAGGGCACGAACAGGCCGACCGGCAGACCGAGCCACACGCCGTTCGGCGCCCCCAGCAGGGCCGCGCCCGCGATCCGCCGCGGGTGGGGGTCGCCGACGGCCGCGTACCCGGCCGCCGCGAGGCCCGCCGCCACCGCCAGCAGCAGCACCGTGACGACGGCGGACACCGCCGGCCGCACCACCCGGTGCAGCGCGTCCCAGCCGCGCGGCAGGGGCGTACGGCGCGAGGCCAGCAGGGCGACCACCAGGACGCCGGCCGACCAGACCGCGGCGCCGAGCAGCGTCGGTGCCGTGTCGACGGTGAAGCCCACCGCGGCCTGTGCGTCGACGAGGCCGGCGACCCGGTCCGGCAACAGCCCCTCCACGTCCCCGAGGTCGCCCAGCCCGGGGAAGCCGATGCCGTCACCGTCCCCGCCGGGCAGCCCGTCCAGCCCGAGGGACCTGCCGTCGAGGGTGACGACGTCGTGGCCGGCCCACACCAGCCCGCCCGCCATCGCCACGCACAGCGCGACCACCGCACCGGCCCGCGCGAGGAGTTCGGCGAGCGTGACCACCGTCCCCGCCGCCCGCAGCGACCGCAGGAAGAAGAAGGCCAGCAGCAGCGCCCCGACCAGGCTGACGCCGAGTGGCGTGATCTCGACCGCGGTGGTCGCCTCCGCGCCCGACAGCCCGAACGCGGACACGTCGCCGGACGGCGTGACCGACCCGCCCGCCCCCAGCGCCACCACCGCCGCGGTCATCGGCCCGAGCGAGCCCGCCGCGTCGGCGTCCAGCAGACGCAGGCCCAGCGCGGCCGTGCCGGCCATCGCGATCAGCGCCCAGCTGACCGCCGCGACCGCGGACACCACGACGTCCACCCAGGGCACGCGCGCGCTCCGCGGTGCGGCACCGGCGCTCGTGGCAGCACTCATGGCAGACCCCCCGGTCCCCGGCGCGGCGAGGCGGCCGCGCATGTCCCCCTCGCCTGGATTACCACTCTCCGGGCCGATTTCAACCCCGTCGACGCGATGCATCGAAGCGTTGGTGCGGGCTCGTGACAAGGCCCGACTTTCGGTCAGGGGGGCGACCCTGGAATAGTTCCCCCCGATGTTCGACATCCCTAGACTCCCTGCGATGGGGGAAATTCGGGGGACAACTCAGTGGGGCATGGAGTGCCGGAACTCGTACTGGAATCAAACGGACGTACCTGGACGCTCGATCCGTCCAGGACCTACGCCCTGGGGCGCGATCCGCAGGGCGACGTCGTGCTCGACGACGCCAGGGTCTCCTGGCGTCACGCCACGATCAGCTTCAACGGCCACAGTTGGGTCATCGTGGACCACGGCAGCACCAACGGCACCTTCGTGCAGGGACAACGGATCCATCATCTGGAGCTCAGCTCCGACACGGCGCTGAACCTGGGCAACGCGACCGACGGGCCGCGCGTGACCCTGACCGGTGTCGGGGCCGCCGCACCCCAGGCGCATCCGGGGCAGGCCCATCAGGCGCAGCAGCCGCACCAGCCGTACGCGGCCCAGGGCGCGCAGGGCGGGCAGAGCGCCAACCCGGGCTGGGCGCAGCAGGCCCCGCCGCAGCAGTCCGCCCCGCAGGCCGGCTGGCAGCAGCCGCAGCACGAGGTGCCGCAGCAGCCCGCGCCGCAGATCCCGCAGCAGCAGGGCCCCGGCGGCGGACCGGGCGCGCCGGTCTACGGCGACCGCAGCCCGACCACGTTCCACCAGTTCTCCCTCGGCCGGGTGATGCGCATCGGCCGCGCCCTGGAGAACGACCTCGTCGTCTCCGACCTCCAGGTCTCCCGCAACCACGCCGAGTTCCACTCGACGCCCGACGGGCGCATGGAGATCCGCGACCTCGGTTCGCACAACGGCACCTACGTCAACGGTCTGCCGATCCCCAAGGGCGGTTCGCAGCTCCTCGGCGCCACCGACATCGTCGGTGTCGGTCACTCGACGTTCCGGATCGTCGGGGACCGGCTCGAGGAGTTCGTCGACACCGGTGAGGTGTCCTTCTCCGCCCGGCACCTGACCGTCACGGTCGACGGCGGCAAGCAGATCCTCAAGGACGTCTCCTTCGGCGTGCCGGAGAAGTCGCTGATCGCCGTCATCGGCCCGTCCGGCTCGGGCAAGTCGACCCTGCTGAAGGCGCTCACCGGCTACCGCCCCGCCAACCAGGGCGAGGTCCTCTACGACAACCGGAACCTCTACAAGCAGTTCGCCGAGCTGCGGCAGCGCATCGGTCTGGTCCCGCAGGACGACATCCTGCACAAGGAGCTGACCGTCAAGAAGGCCCTCACGTACGCGGCGAAGCTCCGCTTCCCGGCCGACACCACGGCCGCCGAGCGGGCGTCCCGCATCGACGAGGTGCTGCGCGAGCTGAAGCTGGACATCCACAAGGACAAGAAGGTCACCTCCCTGTCCGGCGGCCAGCGCAAGCGCGTGTCGGTGGCGCTGGAGCTGCTGACCAAGCCCTCGCTGATCTTCCTGGACGAGCCGACGTCCGGTCTCGACCCGGGCATGGACCGCGACGTCATGCAGCTGCTGCGCGGCCTCGCCGACGACGGCCGCACGGTCCTGGTCGTCACCCACTCGGTGGCCGAGCTGGCGATCTGCGACAAGCTGCTGGTGATGGCGCCGGGCGGCTCGGTCGCCTACTTCGGCCCGCCCGAGGAGGCGCTGAACTTCTTCGGCTACGACACCTGGGCCGACGTCTTCTCCGCCTTCGAGAACTACCGCGACTACGACTGGGCGGGCCGCTGGAAGGGCTCGCAGCACTACCAGATGTACGCGGCGGACATCGACGCGGTCGCACCGCAGTCCGTACAGGTCCCGGCGATGCAGGCGATGAAGCCGCCGAAGCCGCAGGGCTGGATGTCGCAGTTCAGCACCCTGGTGCGCCGCTACATCTCGGTGATCGCCTCCGACAAGGGCTTCCTCGCCCTGATGGTGATCCTGCCGGCCGTCCTCGGCGCGGTGAGCCTGCTCATCGACGCGGACCGGGGCCTGCTGCCGAACCCGCCCAACCCGCAGACCGGCCGGATCATCCCGAACGGCACGGCGACGACGGTCCTGCTGATCCTCGCCGTCGGCGCCTGCTTCGCGGGTGCCGCGAACTCCGTGCGCGAGCTGATCAAGGAACGGGTCATCTACGAGCGGGAGCGCGCCACCGGCCTGTCCCGCTCGGCGTACCTCATGTCCAAGGTGTTCGTCCTCGGCATGATCACGGTGTTCCAGGGGCTGCTGGTCGGTGTGATCGGCTTCTCCAGCCGGGAGATCCCGGAGGAGGGCCTGGTCTTCGGCGGCTTCACGCTGCTGGAGCTGTCCGTGCCGATCATGGCGCTCGGCTTCACCTCGATGATGTTCGGCCTGATCATCTCCTCGCTGGTGAAGACCGCCGAGAAGACCATGCCGCTGCTGGTGATGTTCGCGATCATCCAGGTCGTGTTCACCGGCTGCCTGTTCACGCTGCACGGTTCGATCGGCGTCAACCAGTTCTCGTTCCTGATGCCGTCGCGCTGGGCGGTCGCCGCCTCGGGCGCCACGCTGGACTTCAACAGGATCAGCCCGCCGGAGACGCCCGGGGACACCGACCCGCTGTGGGAGCACACGGTCGGCGCGTGGGCGATGGACATGGGCGCGCTGATCGCCATCGGCGTGGTCTGCGGCTTCTTCGTGGCGCGCTTCCTGCGCCGGCACGAGCCGGAGGTCATGCGGAAGTAACCGCCGGACCGGCTCCACGACGCCCCGAAGGGCGGCACCCCGTCAGGAGGGTGCCGCCCTTCGGCGTATCCGTTCGCGTCGGACGCGAGTGCCAGAGGTCCGCGCCGACCTCAGTACGCGCTGTCGACGTTGTCCATGGTGCCGTACCGGTCGGCCGCGTAGTTGCAGGCCGCGGTGATGTTGGCGACCGGGTCGTAGATGTTCTTCGAGGTGCCCGGCACGTGGTACGCCTCGAACGTCGGCGGGATCACCTGCAGCAGGCCCTTGGAGGGGATGCCGTTCTGGGCGTTGATGTCCCAGAGGTTGATCGCCTTCGGGTTGCCGGAGGACTCCCGCATGATGTTGCGGTGAATGCCCTCGTAGGAGCCGGGGATGCCGTGCTTCTTCATGATGTCGAGGGACTCACGGATCCAGCCGTCGAGGTTGTTGGCGTACCTCTTGGGGGCCGCCGCCTTCTTCACCTGGGCGCGGTCGGCGGCGCGGCTGGCGCTCTCCTTGGCCTGACGGGCCTGCTCCGCCTTCTTCGCGGCGGCGGCAGCGGCGGCCTTCTTCTTGGCGGCGGCCTCGGCCTTCGCCTGGGCCGCGGCCTTCTTCTTCGCCGCGATCTGCTCGGCCTTGACGCTGGCGCCCGCGAGCTGGTCGGTGACGCTCGCCCGGACGTCCTTGATCTGCTCGGTGCTGTAGGCCACCTTGGCCGCCGGAGCAGCTGCCTCGCTCGTGACGGTCGTCGACGCGTCGCTCGGCACCGCCGAGATTCCGATGGCGGCGGCACCGAGGGCGGCGACACCGGCAGCGGCGATCTTGTGATGACGGGTCAGGGCGCGACTGTGACCACGGGACAGGATGTTCTTCGGCATGGGGGTTGGACCTCTTCGAATAGCGCGGAGGTCGCTCGGCGTCCGGTGGGGACAGTGGTGCTTCCGGCACAAACGCCGCGGGGAAGACCCACGGCGCTGAGCGACGGCTGCCATTCTTAGCGGCCGCAAAATTGGCTGGCAAAGGTGTGACGTACGAAGCCGCCTAGTGGACCCCGTGAGGGCAAATCGGTACAAGCTGGACCGAACGGGCCGCTCACGTGGGCGGCATGTATCTCCTACTCCCGTTCGTACGTGATGTGCGCCCTATGCCCGGCCTCACATGGCCCCCGCCTGCTTCTCACCCGGAGTTGCTGACGCAATGCACTGTGTGAGGACTTCCCCGTCCGCCCCCCTCCGTCGCCCCGGGCCGTCGCCCCGGGCCGTCGCCCCGGGCCGTCGTCACGGCCGGGGCGAGGCCCGTCATCCCGGCAGCAGCAGGTGCAGATCCCCGAACTCGTGCCACAGGTAGCGCCCGCGCAGCGCCTCCTCGTAGCCGCGCCCGACCGCCGCGCGGCCGGCGACCGCCTCCAGCATCAGCAGGTGCGACGCCTCCGGCTCGTGCAGACCGGTCAGCAGCCCGTCCACCACCCGCACCCCCCGGCCCGGCGTCACCACCAGGTCCGTCCAGCCCGACCGGGCCCGCACCACACCGTCCGCCCCGGCCGCCGACTCCAGCGCCCGCACGGCCGTCGTCCCCACCGCGATCACCCGCCCGCCCCGCGCCCGCGTCGCCTCCACCAGCCACGCCGACTCCTCCGGCACCGCGAACCGCTCCGGGTAGGGCGGCTCGTGCACCTCCGCCGACGCCACCCCGGTGTGCAGCGTGACCGGCGCGAACCGGACCCCCCGGCTCACCAGCTCCGTCACCGTCCGCGCGGTGAACGGACGCCCCGCGCTCGGCATCTCCGCGCTGCCCGCCCCGTCCGGCGACGGCAGCGCGAACACCGTCTGGTACGCGGACAGCGGCTGGTCCCGCTCCGTGTACGCGTACCGGATCGGCCGCCCGTACTCCTGCAGCAGCCCGAGGACGTCCCGGCTCACCCGCGCCCACCACAGCCGGTCCCCCCGCGGGCTCAGCGGCTCCTCCAGCACCAGCCGGGCACCCCCGGGCAGCCGCACCCCCGTCCCCGGACCGCGCGCGGCCCACGCGCGGGTGGTGCCCCGCCCGTCGGGCCGCCGCAGCTCGACCGCCCAGCGGCCGTCGTCACCCCGCGTCGAGAAGTGCACCACCACGCGCGCGTGACCGGTCCGCCCGTCGACGGCCGCCGCCAGCGTCGGCGAGGTGTTCACCACCAGCAGGTCCCCGGCCCGCAGCAGCCGCGGCAGCTCCGCGAAGGCGTGGTGCTCCGCCTCCGTGCCCCGCGACACCAGCAGCCGCACGGCGTCCCGGTCCAGTCCCGGCCCGCGCTGCTCCACCGGGACCCGCGCCGACAACTCCTCCGGCACCCGCACCGCCACGGTCACGACCCGGCCCCCACGAGCGCCGCCGCCGCGTAGCGGCCGCTCGCCGGCCGCTCGTCCAGCAGCCGCAGGAACCCGGGCACCACGGTGGCCGGATCGGGCCGCGGACCGTCGTCGTCCGGCACCGCCGCCACGTACAGGTCCGTCGCCATGTCGCCCGGATCCACCGCCCACACCCGCAACCCCGGCTCCTCCACCGCCAGAACCGCCGCCAGGTGGTCCAGCGCCGCCTTGGACGCCCCGTAACCGCCCCATGTCGGATACGCCTCGGCGGCGGCGTCCGAGCTGACCGTGACCAGCGCGCCCTCCCGGGACGCCCGCAGCAGCGGCAGCGCCTCCTGGGCCAGCCCCAGCGCGGCCACCAGATTCACCTCCAGCGCCCGCCGCAGCCCCTCCAGCGGCAGCTCCTCCAGCCGGACCAGCGGCTCCGCCCCCAGCGCGCTCGCGTTGTGCACCAGGAGATCCGCCCCGCCCAGCCGCCGGGCCGCCGCCACCAGCTCCCCCCGGTGCCCCGCGTCCGTCACGTCCCCCGGCAGCGCCGTCACGCGCGTGCCGTGCGCGGACACCTCCCCGGCCGCCTCCGCCAGCGGTACGGGATCCCTCGCGTCGAGCACCAGGTCCCAGCCGCGCCCGGCCAGCGCCCCGGCCAGGGCCCGCCCCAGCCCCTTCGACGCCCCCGTGATGATCGCTACCGGCATGTCGTGCCCCCTTCGTCGTCGCGCCGCTCGTCGGCGTGATCTCAACGTAGGAACGCGGCCGGCCGCCCCGCGTCGGACGGCGGATCCAGACCACCGGGGCCGTTCGCCCTACACCGCACAACCCGGGACCCCGGACCTACGCCGGGCCCCGGACCGGCCCCGGCCCGGCCCGCGGACCTAGGACCCCGGCCCCGGCACGAGGCCCCCACAGGTCCGATCCGCGGCGCCGGGACCCGCCGGTACCGTGAGGACATGAGTCACGGCCCCCCGACCGGCCTCGCCGCGGTGAGCTCCGCGCTGCTGGCCATGAGCAGGCACCTGGAGGTGCGCGACGTCCTGAAGACGATCGTCGCCTCGGCCCGCGAACTGCTCGACGCGCAGTACGCCGCGCTCGGCGTGCCCGACGACCACGGCGGCTTCGCCCAGTTCGTCGTCGACGGCGTCAGCGAGGCGCAGTGGAAGGCCATCGGCCCCCTCCCGCGCCAGCACGGCGTCCTCGCCGCCATGCTGCGCGACGCGAAGCCCCAGCGCCTCGCCGACGTGCGCAGCGACCCCCGCTTCGAGGGCTGGCCCAGCGCCCACCCGGACCTGGTCGACTTCCTCGGCCTGCCCGTCCGCGACGGCGACGAGGTCATCGGCGCCCTCTTCCTGGCCAACAAGAACTGCCCCAAACCCGAGGGCACCTGCGGCTTCACCCAGGACGACGAGGAACTGCTCGGCATCCTCGCCCAGCACGCGGCGATCGCCCTCACCAACGCCCGCCTCTACGAACGCAGCCGCGAACTGACCATCGCCGAGGAACGCTCCCGGCTGGCCCACGAGCTCCACGACGCCGTCAGCCAGAAACTGTTCTCCCTGCGCCTGACCGCCCAGGCCGCCGCCCGCCTCGTCGACCGCGACCCCACCCGGGCCAAGGGCGAACTCCAGCAGGTGGCCGCCCTCGCCGCCGAGGCCGCCGACGAACTGCGCGCCGCCGTCGTCGAGCTGCGCCCCGCCGCCCTGGACGAGGACGGACTCGTCGCCACCCTCCGCACCCAGGTCCAGGTCCTCGACCGCGCCCACAGCGCCCGCGTGACCTTCACCGGCCACGGCGTGCGGGCCCTGCCCGCCGCCCAGGAGGAGGCCGTGCTGCGCGTCGCCCAGGAGGCCCTGCACAACGCCCTGCGCCACGCGGAGGCCGACCGGGTCGACGTCACTCTGGACCGCCGCGGCACCGGGGCCGTCCTGCGGGTCACCGACGACGGCAGCGGCTTCGACCCCCGGACGGTGCGCCGTGCGGGACGTCACCTGGGTCTGGTCTCCATGCGGGACCGGGCGAGCGGCGTGGGCGGCAGGCTCAGCGTGGAATCGGAGCCCGGCAAGGGCACCACGATCGAGATGGAGGTCCCCGGTGGCTGACGCAATCAGGGTGCTCCTGGTCGACGACCACCAGGTGGTCCGCCGGGGACTGCGCACCTTCCTGGAGGTGCAGGACGACATCGAGGTCGTCGGTGAGGCGGCGGACGGCGCCGAGGGCGTCGCCCTGGCCGAGCAGCTGCGGCCGGACGTCATCCTCATGGACGTGAAGATGCCCGGCATGGACGGCGTGGACGCGCTGCGCCGCCTGCGCGAGCTGGACCACCCCGCCCGCGTGCTGGTCGTCACCAGCTTCACCGAACAGCGCACGGTGGTCCCGGCCCTGCGCGCGGGCGCCGCCGGATACGTCTACAAGGACGTCGACCCCGACGCCCTCGCCGGGGCCATCCGCTCCGTGCACGCGGGACACGTCCTGCTCCAGGCCGAGGTGGCCGGCGCCCTGCTCGCCCAGGAGGACACCGGCCCGGGCCAGGGCCGGGCGGGCTCGCTCACCGACCGGGAGCGCGAGGTGCTCGGGCTGATAGCGGACGGCCGTTCCAACCGCGAGATCGCCCGCGCCCTGGTGCTCTCCGAGAAGACGGTGAAGACGCACGTCTCCAACATCCTGATGAAGCTGGACCTCTCGGACCGCACCCAGGCCGCCCTGTGGGCGGTACGGCACGGGGTGACCGGCTGACCCGCGACGCCGCCGGCCGGGCGGACGGTTCCCCTCCGGTCCGAGATTCATACCGTCGTGGGAATGTCCCCCGGATGGCGCATCCTTTTCCGGCCCCCGCCGTTGCTCAGTGCGTGCCGCGGCGCCCGCCCCGGCCATCGCAAGGAGGGCTTGGAAAGTGAAGAACCTGAAGAAGGCAGCGGCCGTGACGATGATCGCCGGCGGGCTGCTCGCCGCCGGCACGGGCATGGCCTCCGCCACGGACGGCGCCCACGCCGACGGCATCGCGGCGGGCTCCCCGGGCGTCGTCTCGGGCAACGTCATCCAGGCCCCGGTCGACGTCCCGGTCAACGTCTCCGGCAACACGGTCAACGTCATCGGCCTGCTGAACCCGGCCTTCGGCAACCTCGCCGTCAACCACTGACGGCCCGCACCGACCCGGTGACCCCCGGCCTCCCGGCCTCACCCGGGAGGCCGGTCGTCGTCAGCCGGTCACGGCCCGCGTCGGCCCGGAGCAGTCCCCCGCGCGGCATGCGACCGCCCGGTGCCGCAGCCGTCCGGCGCGGCATGCGACCGCCCGGGGCCGTCTCGCGCGGGCCTCCCCGCCCGGCCCGGAGGAGTCCCCCGCCGCATGCGACCGCCCGGACCCCGTCTCGCGCGAGCCTTCTCGGTCCGGACCCCGTCCCGAGTGGCCCGTGATCGCCCGGACCCCGTCTCGCAAACCCGTGATCGCCCGGGGCCGCCCGCTCACCGCGTCCGGTCGCGCACCCACCGGTCACCGGACGCCGCGCTCGCGCTCCTCCACCACCGCGTTGTACGCCGCCACCTGCGCCCGCCGGGCCGTCCGCTCCACCGGCCGCAGCGCCGTCCCGCGCGCCGCCATCTCCGAGGCGCTCACCGCACCCCCGTGCCCGCCGGCACCCGCCAGCTCGACCAGCGCCCCCACCCGCTGCGCCAGCTCCAGCACCCGCACCGCACGCGGCGGATACCCGGGCGCCAGCACCTCCCCGCCCCGCTCCGCCCGCGCCCGGTACGCGTCGATCGCCGCCTCGGCCACCGGCCCCGACCCGGCCACGTCCAGCCGCGTCAGCACCTCCGTGGCCTCCCGCAGCGCCTCCGCCAGCTCCCGCTCCGCCTCACCCAGCGAGGGCACGTCGGCGGGCGGCGCCTCCCGCACCGCCAGGCAGTGCCAGACCACCTCCACATGCACGTCGCCCTCCGGCCCGGCCCCGGCGACCTCCGGCACCAGACCGAGAGCGGCACCGTGACAGACCACCGCCTCCCCGGCCTCCAGCGCCCGCGCGTTGAACTCCGGCGGACCGCTCAGCCCCAGCGGATGCCCCGGCGCGGGCAGCGCGACCCGCAGCCCGGTCGCCCCCAGCGACCGCAGCCGCCCCAGCGCCAGCGTCAGCCCCACCGGGGCCGGCTCACCAGGCAGCCCCGCCACCCGGTGCACGGCGTCCTCGCCGACGATCGCGAGCCCGGCGTCATCCGGAGAGACAAGTCCGGCAAGAAGGGCATTTCCCCATGCGGCGAGGCGTCCAGAGCGTGGTTCCGAGAACATCCCCCCACCCTAGGCGGGCCCCCGTCCCACCGCGGCGGGCCCGCGGAAAGCCCAAGAACCGGACCGATGGAACGCCCCGGTCGGCCGGTGGCGTAGATTTCATGGAGGGCTGCGCCCGATCGGCGCGGCGGACCGAGCCACAGGCGTAAGCGACTGCCGAGACCGGCCACACTGCAAGGGGAGACAACGCGCTCATGAGCGATGTTCTGGAGCTTCAGGACGTATCCGTGGTCCGCGAGGGCCGGGCTCTGGTGGACCAGGTCTCCTGGTCGGTCAAGGAGGGGGAGCGCTGGGTCATCCTCGGCCCCAACGGTGCCGGCAAGACCACCCTTCTCAACATCGCGTCCAGCTACCTCTATCCCAGCAAGGGCACCGCCACCATCCTCGGCGAGACCCTCGGCACACCCGGCACAGACGTCTTCGACCTGCGCCCCCGCATCGGCATGGCCGGCCTCGCCATGGCCGACAAGCTCCCCAAGAAGCAGACGGTCCTGCAGACCGTGCTCACCGCCGCCTACGGCATGACCGCCGGCTGGCAGGAGGAGTACGAGGACATCGACGAGCAGCGCGCCCGCGCGTTCCTCGACCGCCTCGGCATGTCCGAGTACCTCGACCGCAAGTTCGGCACCCTCTCCGAGGGCGAGCGCAAGCGCACCCTGATCGCCCGCGCCCTGATGACCGACCCGGAACTGCTGCTCCTCGACGAGCCCGCCGCCGGCCTGGACCTCGGCGGCCGCGAGGACCTCGTCCGCCGCCTCGGCCGCCTCGCCCGCGACCCGATCGCCCCCTCCATGATCATGGTGACCCACCACGTCGAGGAGATCGCGCCCGGCTTCACCCACGTCCTGATGATCCGTCAGGGCAAGATCCTCGCCGCCGGCCCGCTGGAGCTCGAACTCACCTCCCGCAACCTGTCCCTCTGCTTCGGGCTGCCCCTCGTCGTCGAACAGGTCGGCGACCGCTGGACCGCCCAGGGCCTCCCGATGGTCTGAGCGGGACCCCGCACCCCAAATCCCGTGGCCCACGGGCATTTTCGGCCGGACCTGAGGGGCCGGTGCCCTGTCGGCGACGGGTGCGCGGTCCTACCATGACCATGTGGACATCGACGCATGGCTGTGGTGGCTGATCGGCGCGGCAGTACTCGGCATCGCTCTGGTGATCACCGCGATGCCCGAACTCGGCATGCTCGCGGTGGGCGCGGTCGCCGCGGCCGTGACCTCCGGCATCTTCGGCGGCGGCGCGGTCGCCCAGGTCGTCGTCTTCACCGTCGTCTCGACCGCCCTCATCGCCGTCGTACGCCCCATCGCCAACAGACACCGGGCCGGACGGCCACCCCAACTCTCCACCGGCGTCGACGCCCTGAAAGGCAGACAGGCCGTCGTCCTGGAACGCGTCGACCGGTCCGGCGGCCGCATCAAGCTGGCCGGCGAGGTCTGGTCCGCCCGCGCACTCGAAGCCGACCGCTCCTACGAGGTGGGCCAGGAAGTGGACGTCGTCGACATCGAGGGAGCCACGGCCATCGTCATGTGACCTCGCACGACGCAACCCGGCCGATCCGGCCCCGTGTTGCGCCACGGTCTGACAGACTCGACCAGCAAGATCTTTCCAGGCACACGACCTGCCGAAGGCGCCGAGGCGAAGAAGGGTACGGGGAACCGACGATGGAACCGATCATCATCGTCCTGATCATCCTGGTGGTGTTGGTCTTCATCGCCCTGATCAAGACGATCCAAGTCATCCCACAGGCCAGCGCCGCCATCGTCGAGCGCTTCGGCCGCTACACACGGACCCTGAACGCGGGCCTGAACATCGTCGTCCCGTTCATCGACACCATCCGCAACCGCATCGACCTGCGCGAACAGGTCGTCCCCTTCCCGCCCCAGCCGGTCATCACCCAGGACAACCTGGTCGTCAACATCGACACCGTCATCTACTACCAGGTCACCGACGCGCGGGCCGCGACCTACGAGGTCGCCAGCTACATCCAGGCCATCGAGCAGCTCACCGTCACCACCCTGCGCAACATCATCGGCGGCATGGACCTCGAACGGACCCTGACCTCCCGCGAGGAGATCAACGCGGCCCTGCGCGGCGTCCTCGACGAAGCCACCGGCAAGTGGGGCATCCGCGTCAACCGCGTCGAACTCAAGGCCATCGAGCCGCCCACCTCCATCCAGGACTCGATGGAGAAGCAGATGCGCGCCGACCGCGACAAGCGGGCCGCGATCCTCCAGGCCGAGGGTGTCCGCCAGTCCGAGATCCTGCGCGCCGAGGGCGAGAAGCAGTCCCAGATCCTGCGCGCCGAGGGCGAGGCCAAGGCCGCCGCCCTGCGCGCCGAGGGCGAGGCCCAGGCCGTCCGCACCGTCTTCGAGGCCATCCACGCCGGCGACCCGGACCAGAAGCTGCTGTCCTACCAGTACCTCCAGATGCTCCCGAAGATCGCCGAGGGCGACGCCAACAAGCTCTGGATCGTCCCCAGCGAGATCGGCGACGCCCTCAAGGGCCTCTCCGGCGCCGTCGGCAACTTCGGCTCCAACCTGGGCGGCAACGGCGCGACGGGCGGCACCGTCCCCGCCCAGGAACGCCGCGAGAAGCCCTCGATCGACTGAGAGCACCCGGACATCACGAGGGCCCCGCACCCCTTCAGGGGCGCGGGGCCCATCGATATGCGGCTCCGTAGTGCGGCTCCGCCGCCCGGGCGCGCACCACTGCGGACATCCCGCAGCCGGGTGTCCCGTCACGCCCCTACGGCCGCGCCGTCACGCCGCGGCCGACACCAGCCACTCGGGCAACGCGTCGAACTCCTCCGTGCCCAGCGCCAGCAGCATCGCGTCGGCGGGCGTCGGCTCGAACGGCTCCCGCAGCAACGGCATCCCCGCCTGCTCCGGCGTCCTGTTCGCCTTGCGGTGGTTGTCCTCCGCGCACGACGCGACCGTGTTCAGCCAGGTGTCCTGGCCCCCCTTGGACCGCGGTACCACGTGGTCCACGGTCGTCGCCCGCCGCCCGCAGTAGGCGCACCGGTGCCGGTCGCGCACCAGCACACCCCGCCTGGACCAGGGCGCTTGTCTTCGGAACGGCACGCGCACGTAGCGGCACAGCCGGATCACCCGGGGCGCCGGTATGTCGACCGCGGCCCCCCGCATCCGCAGTTCGGGGTGGGCCTGCTCGACGACGGCCTTGTCCTGGAGCACCAGAACGACGGCTCGGTTCAGCGTCACCGTCGACAGCGGCTCGAAGCTCGCGTTCAGCACCAGCGTGTCCCGCATACCAGCCCACCTCCTGTGTGCACCGGCCCACCCCCTGGCGGGCTGGGGTCAACTCTGGCCGGGCACGCCGAGATGGACAACGCAATATCTGCTGCTCCGCGGGGAACGCCCCCGCGATCCCCGACAACAAAAAAATGCCCGCCCCTGATCAATTCCGCGACCAGGGGCAGGCAAACGTTCCGTGAACGTCGGGATCCGGTCAGGATCCGGCAGGCACCTCGTACTCGCCGATCAGGTGCGCACGGGCGAGCGTGTGGAAACGCAGGTTGAAGCCCACCGCGGCGGGCGTGGCGTCCGCGTCCGGACCCAGCTTCTCCTGGTCCACGGCGTACACCGTGAACACGTAACGGTGCGGGCCGTCACCGGGCGGCGGCGCCGCCCCGCCGAAGTCCCGGGTGCCGTAGTCGTTGCGCACGTGGACCGCGCCCTCCGGCAGACCCTCGAACTTCCCGCTGCCGGCACCCGCCGGCAGTTCCGTCACCGAGGCCGGGATGTCGAACACCACCCAGTGCCAGAACCCGCTGCCCGTCGGCGCGTCCGGGTCGAAGCAGGTGACGGCGAAACTCCTGGTCCCCTCGGGGAAACCCTCCCACCGCAGATGCGGCGAGGTGTTCCCGGCGGCGTGGACCTGAGCGTCCTTCAGGCTCGCGCCCTCCTCGACATCCTCACTGGTCACCGTGAACGACGGCACGGGCGGATGGAAGTCGTGGGGGAGCGGCCGCCGCATGTGCTCGGTCACCTCGGTACCTCCTGAATCGTCAGCCTTCGGTCGCCTCCGAGCCTAGGGCCTCTCGTTCGGTTCATGCCGGGCTCGCGGGGTCCGGCATGAACCGAACGAAAGACCCTAGTGACCTGAGTCGGAGATTCGTCGGCAGTAGGCGGCGACTTTGTCGAGGATCTCGTCGGCGGTCTTGGTCCAGATGAAGGGTCTGGGGTG
>NZ_JBIWOK010000027.1:0-57977 GCF_044767675.1 Streptomyces sp. NPDC101219 | reverse complement strand
TTGCCGGACGCGGTGGCATAACCGAAGCCGAACGTCTTGTCGAGGAACGCCCACAGAAAGACGAACCCCATCAACACCCGCACCGAGGCCAGGACGTAGGCCCGTGCGGTGAGCGCGCCGGCCTCCGCCGGCACAGCCGCCTCCGGCGCGGAAACCGCGCGGTCGCGGCGGAACGACGGCAGGTGAAAACCCGAACCACGGTGCGTGGACTGGTGCACGGCCATGACAGTGACTCCTTCGGACGGACTCCGGCTTGCTTCCCGACACCACCCACTCTCCCGGCTCCCGCCACCCCGCACCCGACGCCGAAGGTCCGCGCCCGAGGACTCAACAGCCCCAATCCCCAGGGACCATCGGCCACCACCGACAGACGGAGCCGAACGGCACTGCGACGACGCCCGAGCTCTCACGCACGCGCGAACGCGAGCCGATGCCGGGAAGGGTCATCCACCAGCCCGGCCGGCCTCGGACGTGGGTGGGAAGGAGACCCGACGAGCTCCACGACCCTTGACGCCCCAGTCCCGGCGCTTCCGTCTCGATGCCGGCACCCGCACCGTGCGGACCGGCGCCGCCGCGGGCCGGGCACTTGCGCCAGAACGATCCGGTGGGCCGCGCCGTGCACCTGTCCGTGGGCTGCGCGGTCCTCGTTCGGTGATCCGGCTCGGGTACGGCCTTGAAGGGCCCGCTTCACCGTGGCCCGGTCGTGGAGGGCGAGGTGTGATCGTGCACCGCGCGGTCCCGTCGGCAACGCACGCGACCTGGTGGCATCCTGCCTGCGGCACGCCCCGGCCGGCACGACATCAGCCGGGGCTCTGCAGAAGTACGGCGCTGTGGACCCGTCTGCCGGGCCGGTCGGCCCACATCGACATGTCCGTGCTTCTTCCCGCGCGGCATCTCCCCGCCGTCCGGAGCGCACCCGGCATGCACCTGGATCTCCGGAGCCCGGGCCAACGTGCTGCTCACCGTGCAGTGGGAGACCACCGCGCGCGACGCGATCAGCCGCTCGTCGGGCAGGGACGGGCGCGGACGATCACCGACAGGGCGGCGACCCGCGCGGGTCGGTCGTCGGCCATGCGGAAGCCCACTCGGACGGTCGGACCGTCCCGGCTGAGGCCGTGGCGGTCCAGGTACCGGCCCGGGTGGTGCGCGGCGCAGGAGGCGACGGACGCGACGGACAGTTCCAGAGGAATGCGCACTGTGAGCGGATGGCCCCGGTGAGCGGCCGACCTCGCTGCAGCGCTCCTGAGGAGTCGCCGGAGGACGTCCGCTCGCCGGCGCCGTGCGTCACGAGGCGGGCCGGCCGCCCTCCGCGTCGGCCGAGGACTGCTCCAGCGGGGCGTGCCAGACGAGCCGTGTCCCCCTTCCTCCCGGACTCTCCAGCTCCATGTCGCCGCCGAGCTTGCGTGCCCGCTCGGCCATGTTGGTCAGACCGCTGCGGCGGCCTCCGGCCGGGACACCCACGCCGTTGTCCGTCACCGTCAGGCGGACCTGCTTGCCGTCGGTCTCCAGCACGACGTCGGCGCGGTCGGCGCGGGCGTGCCGGGCGACGTTGGACAGGGACTCGGTGAGGACGGCCAGGACGTGGTCGGCGGTCTCCGCGGGAACGTTCGTGTCGAGCAGGCCCTCCATGCGGACGCTGGGGGCGAAGCCCAGCATCGGGGTGGCCTCGCCGACCGCGCGCACCGCGCGGGAGCGCAGGCCGGGAGCCGTGTCGTCCGTCCGGGAGCGCAGGCCGAAGATCGTCGACCTGATGATCTTGATGGTCTCGTCGAGGTCGTTCACGGCCCGCTGGACCCGGTCCGAGGCCCCTTCGTGCTGGATGAACCGGTCGGCGCTCTGCAGCGTCATGCCGGTGGCGAAGAGCCGCTGGATCGCCAGGTCGTGCAGGTCGCGGGCGATCCGGTCGCGGTCCTCCAGCAGGGCGATCTGCTCGGCGTCCTCGCGGCGTTCCGCCAACTCCATGGCGACGGCGGCCTGGGCGGCGAAGACCTCGAGCGGCTCGGTCTCCTTCTCGGAGAACTCAAGGCCCCCCGACTGCCGTACCAGCAGCACCACACCGCGGGTCTCGTCGCCCGAACTGACCGGCACGGCGACGGCCGGCCCGAACCCTTCGAAACGCGGAGGTCCGGCCGAGGCCCGGAAGTCACGTGAGACGTCCGGGCTGCTGACAGGGGTCCGCTGAACGAACGCCTGCCCGATGAGCGTGCCCTCCACGGGCAGAACGACCCCGCGCCATACGTCGGCCTCCTGGCCGATCGCGAGTTCCACGACGAGTGTCTCCGTCCCGCTCACCGGCATGGCCACCACGCTCAGGGCGGAGGCGGTGATCTCCTTGGCCCGCTCGGCGATCAGCGGCAGCACCCCGCCCTGGTCCGCGCCGGACATCAGAGTGTGGGTGACCTCCGCGTTCACCTGAAGCCAGCGTTCGCGCAGCCGGGACTCCTCGTACAGGCGGGCGTTGTCGATGGCCACGCCGGCCGCCACGGCCAGGGTGGCCAGCACCGATTCGTCGTCCTCGTCGAACTGCTGCCCGCCGCGTTTCTCCGTCAGGTACAGGTTGCCGAAGACGTGGTCCCGCACCCGGATGGGAACCCCGAGGAAGCTGTTCATCGGCGGGTGATGGGCCGGGAAGCCATAGGAGGCGGGGTGGTCGGAGAGTCTGGCCAGGCGCAGTGGCTCGGGGTGGCGGATCAGTTCGCCGAGGATGCCGTGGCCCTCCGGGTAGGGGCCGATCCGCGCGATCTGTTCCTCGTCGACGCCCACCGTGTGGAAGGCCGACAGCCGCTCGCCGTCGGGGCCGATGACGCCGAGCGCCGCGTACTCCGCGTCGACCAGCGCCGCCGCCGCCTCCACGATGCTGTAGAGCGCCTGCTCCAGGTCCAGTTCGCGACCGACCGACAGCACGGCCTCCAGCAGGCTGTGCACCCGGTCCCGGGTGCCGCGCGCCGCGTCCAGCCGGGCCTGCAGTTCCTCCAGCAGTTCGTCCAGCCGCAGTTGCGGCAGTCGTACCCGCGCCTCGCGAGCTTCTTCGGCGTTCTCCAACGCTGATCCTCCAACGCCCCACCGCATGCCGGCAGCCGTACCGTTCACCTGCCACGGTATCGGCTCGAACAGGGAGACGATATGGGATCAGCGCCGGCGTGCGGGCCGCGGTGGGCGGCGTTGATCCCTCCGCGCGCGCCGCCCGGTCCGAGGACCACGATCAGGTCGGTCAGCGAGCCGTCCTCGACCGGTACGCGCACGGCGCTGCCGTCCGGCGTGCCCGCCGGCTCCGGCAGGAACAGGCCGACAGCGCGGGCCGAAGCCGATGGCGGGGGACGGGTACGTCGCCGACCGGCGGCCACGACTCCTATGGGGCTTCGGACCGCGTCCGGTCGCGTGCCTGGGTGGCGATGACGGCGGCCTGGACGCGGCGTTCCACACCGAGCTTGGCGAGCAGCCGGGAGATGTGGTTCTTGACCGTCTTCTCGGCCAGGTACAGCCGCTGGCCGATCTGCCGGTTGGTCAGCCCTTCGCCGATCAGGTCCAGGATCTCGCGTTCCCGGTCGGTCAGCCCCGGCAGGACGTCCGGCTCCTCGGCCGGCTGCTGTCCACCGCCCCGCAGCCGTGTCATCAGCCTGGCCGTGGCGCTGGCGTCCAGCAGCGACTGGCCGCGGGCCACCGTCCGCACGGCCGAGATCAGGTCCGAGCCCTGGATCTGCTTCAGCACGTATCCGGCCGCGCCCGCCATGATCGAGTCCAGGAGCGCCTCCTCGTCGTCGAAGGAGGTCAGCATCAGGCAGGCCAGGTCCGGCATCTTGGACCGCAGTTCACGGCAGACGGTCACTCCGTCCCCGTCGGGCAGGCGCACGTCGAGGACGGCCACGTCGGGGCGCAGGGCGGGGACCCGGATCAGTGCCTGCTCCACCGTCGCCGCTTCTCCGACCACCGTGATGTCCGGTTCGTCGTTCAGCAGGTCGTGCACTCCCCGCCGTACCACCTCGTGGTCGTCCAGGAGGAAGACCTTGATCGGGCTTCCCGTGCTGTCGCCCTGCTCGGTGTGCGCCATCGCATGCTCCTCGTGGTGCCTCGGTCTCCGTCGAACTCCCCATCCTGCCAGGGCGGCCGAGGTCCAGGGGCGGTCGGTCCCGTGCCCGCCCGCCTCAGTGGGCCGCGAGGCCGCGTCCACGGAACTGAGCCCGTACCCGGTCCACGAGCGCCGCGTCGGGGACCGGAGTGTCCCGCAGGGTGAAGGGGATACCCAGGGCGTCGTACTTGGCGGCACCGAGCTTGTGGAACGGCAGGATGTCGACCCGCTCGACGCTGCCCAGGCCGGAGAGGAAGCCGGCGAGTCCGTCGACGGCGTCCTCGTCGTCGGTCCAGCCGGGCACCAGGACGTACCGGATCCACACGCGCTTGCCCAGCCGGTCGAGGCGGGTGGCGAAGTCGAGGGTGGGGGCGAGGTCTCCGCCGGTCAGCTTCCGGTAGGTGCGGGCGTCGAAGGACTTGACGTCCAGCAGCACCAGGTCGGTGTCGGCGAGGAGTTCGTCCGTGGCGCGGGTGCCGAGGAAGCCGGAGGTGTCGAGCGCGGTGTGCAGTCCGAGCTCCTTGCAGCGGCGGAGGATCGCGGCGGTGAAGGCCGGCTGGAGGAGGGCCTCGCCGCCGGTGAGGGTCACTCCCCCGCCGGCGGTGGTGACGAAGGCCCGGTACTTCTCGATCTCGGCCATCGCCTCGTCGACGGTGGCCGGTTTCCCGTCCCGCATGTGCCAGGTGTCGGGGTTGGCGCAGTACAGGCAGCGCAGGGGGCAGCCGCTGAGGAACAGCACGAACCGGGTCCCGGGACCGTCCACTCCCGTGGACAGGTCCCAGGAGTGGATCCGGCCCGTGACCGGCTCGACTGTGGTGCTCACAGCGATCCGTGGAAGGTGCGGCTGATCACGTCGAGCTGCTGCTCGCGGGTCAGGCGGACGAAGTTGACGGCGTATCCGGAGACCCGGACCGTCAGCTCCGGGTACTTCTCCGGGTGCTCCATGGCGTCCTCCAGGGTCGCCCGGTCCAGCACGTTGACGTTCATGTGGAAGCCGCCCGAGGACATGTAGGCGTCGAGGATGCCGACCAGGTGACCCGCTCGCTCCTCGGGGACGTGGCCGAGGCCCTCCGGGGTGATGGTGGTGGTCAGGGAGATGCCGTCCCGCGCCGCCTCGTAGGGGAGCTTGGCCACCGAGAGAGTGGAGGCGGCGACGCCGTGCTGGTCGCGGCCGTTCATCGGGTTGGCGCCGGGGGCGAACGGGGCGCCCGCGCGCCGGCCGTCGGGGGTGTTGCCGGTGTGCTTGCCGTAGACCACGTTGGAGGTGATGGTCAGCACGGACTGGGTGTGCTCGGCGTCGCGGTAGGTGGGGTGCTTGCGCACCTTCGCCATGAACGACTCCACCAGGTCGACGGCGAGTGCGTCGGCGCGGTCGTCGTTGTTGCCGTAGGCCGGGAACTCGCCTTCGGTCTCGAAGTCCACGGCCAGTCCCGTCGCGTCGCGGAACACCTTCACCCGCGCGTGCTTGACCGCGGACAGGCTGTCCACGGCGACGGACAGGCCGGCGATGCCGCACGCCATGAAGCGGTGCACCGGATAGTCGTGCAGGGCCATCTCGATGCGCTCGTAGGCGTACTTGTCGTGCATGTAGTGGATGACGTTGAGCGCGTCCACGTACGTCCGCGCGAGCCAGTCCAGCACCCGGTCGTACGCGGCCGACAGCTCGCCGTAGTCCAGGTACTCCCCGGTCAGCGCCGGCATTTCGGGGGCGACCTGTTCGCCGGTCATCTCGTCCCGGCCGCCGTTGACCGCGTACAGCAACGCCTTGGCCAGGTTGACGCGCGCGCCGAAGAACTGCATCTGCTTGCCGACCGCCATCGCGGAGACGCAGCAGGCGATCGCGGTGTCGTCGCCGGTGCGCGGGCGCATCAGCTCGTCGGACTCGTACTGGACGGCGCTGGTGTCGATGGACACCTGCGCACAGAACTCCTTGAAGCCGGCCGGGAGCCGGGGCGACCACAGCACGGTCAGGTTCGGTTCCGGGGCCGGGCCGAGGTTGTACAGGGTCTGCAGGAAGCGGAAGGAGGTGCGGGTGACCAGCGTGCGTCCGTCGGCCCCGAGGCCGCCGATGGACTCCGTCACCCACGTCGGGTCGCCGGAGAACAGGGCGTCGTACTCGGGGGTGCGCAGGAAGCGCACGATCCGCAGCTTGATGACGAAGTCGTCGATCAGTTCCTGGGCGCGGGACTCGTCGAGGAGCCCTTCGTCCAGGTCCCGCTGGAGGTAGACGTCGAGGAAGGTGGAGGTGCGGCCCAGCGACATCGCCGCGCCGTTCTGCTCCTTCACCGCGGCCAGGAAGCCCAGGTAGAGCCACTGCACCGCCTCGTGCGCGGTGGCGGCGGGACGTGAGACGTCGCAGTCGTACGCGGCGGCCATCTCGGTCAGCTCTCCCAGCGCCCGGATCTGCTCCGCCAGTTCCTCACGGTCCCGGATGACGTCCGGGCCGGAGGGCCGCGCGTCCAGCAGGGCCCGCTCGGCGCGCTTGGCCTCGATCAGCCGGTCCGTGCCGTACAGCGCGACCCGCCGGTAGTCGCCGATGATCCGGCCCCGGCCGTAGGCGTCCGGCAGCCCGGTGATGATCCCGACCTTGCGGGCGGCCCGCATCTCGGGCGTGTAGGCGTCGAAGACGCCGTCGTTGTGGGTCTTGCGGTAGTTTCCGAAAACGCGCGTGACGAAGGGGTCCGGCTTGTAGCCGTACGCCTTGAGTCCGTTCTCCACCATCCGCAGCCCGCCGTTCGGCATGATGGCCCGCCGCAGGGGGGCCTCGGTCTGCAGGCCGACGATCAGTTCACGGTCGCGGTCGATGTAGCCCGGCCGGTGCGAGGTGATGGTGGACGGGTTGCCCGGGTCGACGTCGAGGACGCCCCGGCGACGTTCCTCGGGAAACAGTGCGGCCACCTTGCCCCAGACCGCGAGCGTGCGCTCGGTCGGACCGGCCAGGAACGCGGCGTCGCCTTCGTAGGGGGTGTAGTTGGCCTGGATGAAGTCGCGCACGTCGATGCGCTCACGCCACCCGCTCCCGGCGAACTGCCGCCAGGCGTCGGCGGTCCGGGGGCCGGCTGTCACCGTCGCGGTCATCTCAGGTCCTCTCCTCGAACGGTCTTGTCACTGTCGATCCTCGTCGTGCGGGATCGCGGCGAGGAGTGCCGGACAGGGCACCGGGCGGTCCCTTCCGCCCTCGGTCGGCCGGGACCTTCGGCCCCCTGTCCCGACAACAGCGCACCGCAGGACGGTTCCGTCGTGGGAAAGCCGGACAGCCGGGGAGGCGCGGTGCGCGTGCCCGACCGTGACGCCGCGGTGCCGGTGCCCCCTCGCGCCCGCCGGGGCCGGCACTGACCGGTGGGCCCCGGCGGGCCGGTGGCCGGCCGATGTGCCGCGCCACCTCAGTCGTGCGGGACGACGGCGACGGGGCATCCGACATGGTGCAGGACGGCGTGGGTGACCGGGCCCGTGTGGGCACCGACCCGGTGGTCGGCGGTACGGCGGCCCACCACGAGGAGGCCCGCGTTCCGGGTGGCCCGCACCAGTGCGACGGTGGCGCGTCCTTCGGTGACCGTCTCGGTCACGGGGACGGTCGGGTACTTCTCCCGCCAGGGGCGCAGCACCGCCGTCAGGGTGCGCTCCTCGTCCGCCAGCATCCGGGCCCGCGGCTGCGGGACGAGAGCCGGGCCCTCCGGGGCGACGGTCACCAGGGGCGCCGAGGCAGCGGGTGCGGGGCGGAACGGCGTCCGGAAGGCGTGGACCACCCGCAGGCCGGTGTCACGCCGGCGGGCGGCGTCGAAGGCGAACTCGATCAGTTCGTCGCAGGGACGGTCCGTCCGCAGTCCCAGGACCACCCGGCGGTAGGGCGTTGTCGGGATCTCCTCCGGGGCGACGCCGTCCGTGGCCGGCAGGTGCTCATCGGCGGCGCCCCGCCCCGCCCGGACCAGGACGACCGGGCGGGCGGACCGGCCGACGACGCGCTGGGACACGGAGCCCGTCACGAATCCGCTCAGGGCCCCGAGGCCGAGGGAACCGAGAGCCAGCAGGTCGGCGTCGGCCGAGGCGGCCAGCAGAGCGGTGACCGTCGCGTCGCACACGAGCCGGTCGGTGATCCGCAGACCCGGGTGGGCGGCACGGACACTGCGTACGGCCTCTCGCAGGAGCTGCTCGGCCCAGTTGTGCTCGTTGCTGTCCATGGGGATGTACGGCGCGGGACGGGCGTGGCGGTGCCAGGCGTGGACCACGGTGAGCCCGGTCCCCCGCCGCTGCGCCTCCTGCGCCGCCCAGTGCGCGGCGGCGAGGCCCTCGGCCGATCCGTCGACCCCCACCACGATGTCGTGCGGCATGACGTGTCCCCTCCCGGGTCGATGACTTCCGATGTCTTCGAGCGTCCTCCCGGCCGAGCGGGTGGTACACGGGTCGTACAGCCCCGGCGAGGCTCCCGAAGGTCCTTCCGGGACGGACGGTGCGAGCCGGGGCCGACCGGTCCCCCGGGCGGGACGGCCGGCACCTCGCGCCGGGCACGCCCCCGTCCGACGCTGGAACCATCACGCCCCCACGCTTGAGGAGCGCAACGTCATGGTCCGTTACGTGTACGACTTCACCGAGGGCGGCCGTGACATGGCCGACCTCCTCGGCGGCAAGGGCTCGAACCTGGCCGAGATGACCCGGCTCGGGCTCCCCGTGCCACCGGGCTTCACCCTCACCACCGAGGCGTGCCGCGCCTTCCTGGCCACGGGCAGCGAACCCGCGGGCCTGTGGGAGGAGGTCTCCGCGCACCTGTCGGCCCTGGAGGCGTCCGCCGGCCGGGTGCTGGGCCAGCCGGACGACCCGCTGCTGCTGTCCGTCCGCTCCGGCGCGAGGTTCTCCATGCCCGGCATGATGGAGACGATCCTCGACATCGGCCTGAACGACGACTCCGTCCTCGGGCTGGCCAAGGTCTCCGGCAGTGAACGCTTCGCCTGGGACTCCTACCGCCGTCTCGTCCAGATGTTCGGCGCCACGGTCATGGGCGTCGACTCCGCACGATTCGAGCAGGCCCTCGCCCGCCTGAAGGGGCTGCGCGGCGTCGAGGAGGACACGCACCTGGAGACGTCCGACCTGGCCGAGCTGGTCGAGACGTACAAGGACCTGATCCGCCTGGAGACCGGGGAGCCCTTCCCGCAGTCGCCCGCCGAGCAGCTGCGCCGGGCGGTGCTGGCCGTGTTCGAGTCCTGGAACGGCGAACGCGCCCGTCTGTACCGGCGGCGCGAGCACATCGCCGACGACCTGGGCACCGCCGTCAACGTGCAGCGCATGGTCTTCGGCAACCTCGGGGCCGATTCCGGCAGCGGTGTCGCCTTCACCCGCGACCCGGCCACCGGACGCCCCGGCCCGTACGGCGACTACCTGCCCGACGCGCAGGGCGAGGACGTCGTCGCCGGCATCCGCAACACCGTGCCGCTGGCCGAGCTGAAGCGCCTGGACTCCAGGTCCTACGACCGGCTGCGCGCGCACATGCGCACCCTGGAACGGCACTACCGGGACCTGTGCGACATCGAGTTCACGATCGAGCGCGGCACCCTGTGGATGCTTCAGACGCGGGTCGGCAAGCGCACCGCCGAGGCCGCGTTCGTGCTGGCCGCCGAACTGGCCGACGAAGGGCTCGTCACCCCGGACGAGGCGCTGGCCCGAGTGCACGGGGAGGGCCTGGCCCGGCTGATGTTCCCGCGCTTCGACACCTCGGCGACCGGCACCGCGCTCGCCCGCGGTGTCCCGGCCTCCCCCGGCGCGGCGGTCGGCACCGTGGTCTTCGACTCCGCCCAGGCCGTACGGCGCGCCGCGGCCGGCGAGAAGGTCGTCCTGGTCCGGCAGGAGACCACCCCCGACGACCTGCCCGGCATGATCGCCGCCCAGGCGGTCCTCACCAGCCGGGGCGGCAAGACCAGCCACGCGGCCGTCGTCGCCCGCGGCATGGGCAAGGTCTGCGTGTGCGGCGCCGAGGAACTCACCGTGGACACCGAGGCCCGCCGCTTCACCACTGCGGACGGCACCGTCGTCGAGGAGGGCACCGTCGTCTCGGTGGACGGCTCCGCGGGAGCGGTGTACCCGGGATCGGTGCCGCTGGTGGACTCGGCGGTCATCCGGTTCCTGGAGGGCGGCCGGGAGGACGAGGGCGCGCACCGCGTGGTCGACGCGGTGGCCCGGGCCCTGTCCCGCGCGGACACCGTCCGGCGCCTGGAGGTGCGGGCCAACGCCGACACTCCCGAGGACGCCGCCCGCGCCCGCCGGTTCGGAGCACAGGGCATCGGCCTGTGCCGCACCGAGCACATGTTCCTCGGCGAGCGCCGCAAGCTGGTCGAGCAGATGATCCTTGCGGGCACGGACGCCGAGCGCGACCGGGCCCTGGCAGACCTTCTCCCCCTTCAGCGGCAGGACTTCACCGGCATCCTGGAGGCGATGGACGGCCTGCCGGTCACCATCCGGCTGCTCGACCCGCCACTGCACGAGTTCCTGCCCGACCACACCGAACTGGCGGTGCGGATCGCCACTGTTCAGGCCCGTGACGAGGAACCGGACCCGCACGACGTCGAGCTGCTGACCGCGGTCAACCGCATGCACGAAGAGAACCCGATGCTGGGCCTGCGCGGCGTACGCCTGGGACTGGTCGTCCCCGGCCTGGTCGCCATGCAGGTGCGGGCCATCGGTGAGGCCGTCGCCGAGCGCCTCCTGAGCGGCGGAGATCCGCATGCGGAGATCATGGTCCCGCTCGTCGGGGACGTCCGGGAACTGCACCTCGTGCGCGAGGAGGTGCGGCGGGTGCTGGCCGAGGTCGCGCAGGCGTCCGGGGCCGGCGTCGACTGCCCGGTCGGCACCATGATCGAGCTGCCCAGGGCGGCCCTGACGGCCGGTCGGATCGCCGAGGAGGCGGAGTTCTTCTCCTTCGGCACCAACGACCTCACCCAGACCACCTGGGGCTTCTCCCGTGACGACGTCGAAGCCGAGTTCTTCTCCGCCTACCTCGACAAGGGCGTGTTCCCCACGTCGCCGTTCGAGACGCTCGACCGTGACGGGGTCGGCCGGCTGGTGGGCATCGCCGTCGCCGAGGGCCGCGCCACCCGCCCGGACCTCAAGATCGGTGTGTGCGGCGAGCACGGCGGTGATCCCGACTCGGTGCACTTCTTCCACACCGCGGGACTGGACTACGTCTCCTGCTCACCGTTCCGGGTGCCGGTGGCGCGGCTGGAGGCGGGCCGGGCGGCGCTGGAGGAGACCGAAGGGAGCGACAGCAGGTGAGGCCCTGGGCTCCTCGGCCCTGAGCCCAGGGGCCGAGGAGCCCCTCCCACCGGGTCGGTCGCCTCTGGGACACGGATGGCAAGCGCGGCAGTCTTGAGGTGTCGCAGAACGATCACAGGGAGTGGATCACATGACCGCCAAGGACATCGGTACCCGTGAGACCACCGCCACCGTGCGGGTGCGCGCCGACGGCAGGGTGGACGAGGAGTCCCTCGCCTATCTCCGCGAGAAGGTCGGCGCCGCCCTGGACCGGCCCGGACTGCCGCCCGTCAGCGGCGACGTGCGCATCGTCAGGGCCACGGCCCACCACATCGCACAGCCCTGGTCCGCCGGCGCCGAGATCCGGGTGGGCGGCGACCTCGTCGTCGTCCACGCCCGCGAGGCGACCGCCCGCGAACTCGCCGACCGGCTCCACGACCGGCTGCGCGCCGCCACCGAACGCGTCGCCCACCGAGGCGACACCACCCGCCGCACGGCCGCGCCGCCCCCGTGGCGCGGCGGCCCGCAGAAGTAGGCGCCGCACCGCGCCTGCCCGACCCGGCGGGAGGGCCGGAGCCAGCCACCGGCTCCGGCCCTGTCCGTCCGCGCCCGTGAAGGAGAATCCGCCATGACCGCTCACACCGTCGGTGAAGTGATGACCAGGGACGTCGTCCAGGCCCACCGGACGACACCGTTCAAGGAGGTCGTGCGGCTGCTCGACCACCACCGGATCAGCGGGCTGCCGGTGATCGACGCCGACGACAAGGTCCTCGGCGTCCTGTCCGGGAGCGACCTGGTACGCGTCCAGGCATACCGGCAAGGCTTCGCGCCTCCTCCCGCCCTCACGGCGGAGGACGTGATGTCGAGCCCCGCGATCACCGTGCACCCGGAGCAGACCGTGCCGGACGCGGCCCGGCTGATGGAGCGCCGTGGCGTCGAACGGCTGCCCGTGGTCGACGAAGCCGACCGCCTCATCGGCATCGCCACCCGCCGCGACCTCCTCCGGGTCTTCCTGCGCGCGGACGACGACATCCGCCGCCAGGTGACCGGGGACATCGTCGTCGGCACGCTGGCGCTGCCGTCCGACGCCGTCCTCGTCTCCGTGCGCGACGGTGTCGTCACCCTCGCCGGCCGTGTCGAACGGCGCAGTCAGGTGCCGGAGCTCATTCACGCCGCCTGGCGCCTCGAAGGCGTGGTCGGCGTGGTGAACCGCCTCACCTTCCACACCGACGACTGTGCGGCGGCCACCCCACCCGCTCGGGTCGGGAGCCTGTGAACGCGGCGGGCGCGGCCGTGCGGTGGCTCCGTCCGGCCCGGGCCGGCAGTCCCTGCCGGGCCGGGCCGGACGGACACGGAAGGGGCCCTTCGACGCCTCCTGCGGCAGGCGCTGTCGGAGAACAGTGAAGGCAGAGAGCGGCGCCGCCGTACACCGCGGCGGCCCCTGACGACGGAGGCACACCACCATGACCCGACAGAACGTGCGGACCAAGGACCGCGGGACCGACGCCCCGTCCGACACCGCGGTCGCCGTGGACCGTCTGGTCACGGCCGGCCTCAAGGCACTCGCCGACTACGAGGGTCTCACCCAGGAGCAGGTCGACCACATCGTGAAGAAGGCGTCGGTCGCCGCCCTGGACCAGCACACCGCGCTGGCCCGTCTGGCGGTCGAGGAGACCGGGCGGGGGGTGTTCGAGGACAAGGCGGTCAAGAACATGTTCGCCTGCGAGCACGTCACGCACAGCATGGGGCACCTGAGGACCGTCGGGGTCATCGCCCGCGACGACATCGAGGACATGGTCGAGATCGCCGAACCGGTGGGCGTGGTGGCCGCGGTCACCCCCGTCACGAACCCGACCTCCACCACCATCTTCAAGGCCCTGCTGGCGCTGAAGACCCGCAACCCGGTCGTGTTCGCCTTCCACCCCTCCGCCCAGCGTTGCAGCGCCGAAGCCGCCCGCGTCGTACGGGACGCGGCCGTCGCCGCGGGAGCGCCGGAGCACTGCGTGCAGTGGATCGAGCAGCCGTCGGTGGAGGCCACCCGCACTCTGATGCGGCACCCGGGCGTCTCACTGATCCTCGCCACCGGCGGCAACGCCATGGTCAAGGCCGCCTACTCGGCCGGCAAGCCCGCCCTCGGCGTGGGCGCAGGCAACGTTCCCGCGTACGTGCACAAGAGCGCGAAGCTGCGCCGGGCCGTCAACGACCTGGTGCTGTCCAAGGCGTTCGACAACGGCATGATCTGCGCCTCCGAGCAGGCCGTCATCCTGGACACCGACATCTACGACGCGGCGCTCGCCGAGTTCCGCACCCTCCACGCCCACCTGGCCACCTCGGAGGAGAAGGCGAAGCTGGAGTCCTTCCTGTTCCCCGCCACCGCCGGACCGGGCGCCGGCTGCGAGCCCAAGGTCAACGCGTCCGCCGTCGGACAGAGCCCCGCCTGGATCGCCGAACGGGCCGGGTTCTCCGTTCGGGAGAACACCTCGGTCATCCTCGTCGAGGCCGAACGCGTCGGCCCGGACGAGCCGCTGACCCGCGAGAAACTCTGCCCGGTCCTCGCCGTGCTGCGCGCCGAGGACGAGCGCCACGGCTTCGACCTGGCCGCCGACATGGTCGCCTTCCACGGCCAGGGCCACAGCGCCGTCATCCACACCGGGGACCCCGCCATGGCCGAGGCGTACGGCAAGCGGATGAAGACCGTGCGGATCATCGTCAACTCGCCGTCCTCGCAGGGTGCGATCGGCGGCGTCTACAACGGTCTGCTGCCCTCGCTCACCCTGGGCTGCGGCTCCTGGGGGAGCACATCGGTGTCCAACAACGTCTCCGCCGCCCAGCTGCTCAACGTCAAGCGGGTCTCCACCCGCCGCAACAACCTGCAGTGGTTCAAGGTCCCGCCGAAGATCTACTTCGAGCCGCAGGCCATCCGCTACCTGGCCTCCATGCCGGACGTCCACCGCGTCACGATCGTCACCGACGCCACCATGACCCGTCTCGGATTCGTCGACCGGATCAGCCGCGTCCTGCAACGGCGCCGGGAACCGGTCACCCTCCAGATCATCGACAACGTCCAGCCCGAACCCAGCATCGACTCCGTACAGCACGGTGCCGACCTCATGCGGGACTTCCGCCCCGACACGCTCATCGCACTCGGCGGCGGCTCGCCCATGGACGCGGCCAAGGTGATGTGGCTGCTGTACGAGCAGCCCGGCATCGACTTCGCCGACATGCGGCAGAAGTTCTCCGACATCCGCAAGCGCGCCTTCCGCTTCCCCACCCTGGGCAGGCTGGCCCGCCTGGTGTGCGTGCCCACCACCTCCGGAACCGGCGCCGAGGTCACCCCCTTCGCCGTCATCTCCGACCCCGCCACCGGCAAGAAGTACCCGCTGGCCGACTACGCGCTGACTCCCAGCGTGGCCATCGTCGACCCCCTCCTCACCACCGCCCTGCCCCCGGCGCTCGCCGCCGACAGCGGCTTCGACGCCCTCACCCACGCCATCGAGGCGTACGTGTCCGTCTACGCCAACGACTTCACCGACGGCCTCGCCCTCCACGCCATCCGTCTGATCTTCGGCCATCTCGAGGCATCGGTGAACAACCGTGGAGAGGCTGCTGAGGCCCGGGAGAAGATGCACAACGCCGGCACCATCGCGGGCATGGCCTTCGGCAACGCCTTCCTCGGCATCGTCCACGCCATGTCCCACACTCTCGGCGCCACCTTCCACATCGCGCACGGTCGCACCAACGCGGTCCTGCTCCCCCACGTCATCCGCTACAACGGCACCGTCCCCACGAAGCTCACCGGCTGGCCCAAGTACGAGAACTACCGCGCCCCCGAACGCTTCCAGGACATCGCCCGCACTCTCGGCCTGCCCGCCGCCACCCCGGCCGAGGGCGTGGAATCCCTCGCCGCCGCCGTCGAGCGCCTGCGCGACGCCGTCGGCATCGAGCCGACGTTCCAGGCCCTCGGCGTCGACGAGCGCGCCTTCCTCGACGCCCTGCCCCAGCAGGCCCTCAACGCCTACGAGGACCAGTGCGCACCCGCCAACCCGAGGATGCCGATGCTCGACGACATGCAGGAACTCATGCGCACCGCCTACCACGGCTGAACACGGCAGTGCCGGAAGCCGCCGTACGGGAGCCTGACCGCTTCCTCGCGGCGGCTTCGCCGTGCCGGGCGGTACCGGCCGACATGCCGGAGGGGTCCACGACCCCGGCGCACGGACCATCGGGCCCTAGGTGTGCTGTCCCGGGACGTTGGTGACACGACCGTCGTGGAGCTGCGCGGGGACCTCTGACATCGCCGTGACACCGATCGTCGCGGCACACCGGGAAGCCCTCACCGCGTACCCGCGCCCCGATCTGGTCGTGGACCCCTCCAGCACCGACGGCACCGCCGGCGCCTCGCGGTTGCCGAGTCTGCGCGGATCGCCGAGAAGGCGGGCGATGATGCCGGAGGACGAGACATGGGTCGCACCGGCCGGGGCGAGGACGCCCGCGGCGTCGAGACCGAGCAGCCATCCCGCCGCGGCGCCCGGGCGGCGTCGAGGACCAGGTCCACGACCGCGGAGGACCGGTGACGGCGCAAGCCGGCCGTGAATGCCCGGACAGTGAAGTCCAGACCGAGAGTCAGCAGCAGGAGGATCAGCCCGATCGCGGCGCCGGTGTCGACGAACGCACGGGCCGCCGGGACCGGCGCGATCCACCGTCACCGTCGCCCAAGGCGAGTCCCGCCAGCAGGTACAGCGCTACGGGTGTCGGGGCGAAGCGTCTGGTGACCGCGCCGAGCAGGCTCAACGCGGTCAATGTGAAGCCCGGTTCCGCAACAGGGTGACGGGGCATGCACGGTTCAGCCCTGGACGAACCCGCAGCGCAGCCCCACGCCGGGAAGCAGCACTTCGTCTACGTCCATACGTCTCCTCCTCACCGTGCTTCCTTTGGTGTGCCGGGTTTCCTCGGGCGCGCCTCGCGTACCGTCCCGTGCCCCGGAGCGTGCCCTGCGGGGCCGGGCTCGCCGGTCGTCATCGCGGGCCGTCCGACAGGCGGACGGCCGCGGGACAGCCCCCGGCGAACTTCCCGCCGGGGGCCTGTCGGCGTGCTGGTGGGGCGGGTCCTTGGGAGGGGTCCGTCTCACCGGCCTGGTTCAACGCAGCCATCGGTGGTCGCGGACGATCGGGAGCCGGGCCCACAGGCGGCCCAGACCCAGCGCGTCACCGGCCGAGACCGCGGCCAGCGCGATCAGCACCACCGCGTAGATCAGGTGGTAGTCCACGAACGGGTTCGTCGACATGCTCGCCGACCCGTCCGACAAGTGCTTCGCCGGCGGCCACTCCGCCACCCACATCAACGCCATCATCACCGTGCCCGCGAAGGCCGCCAGGCGCAGCGCCACCCCCGAAGTCAGGGCCAGCCCGATCCCCAGCAGACCCAGCATGAACAGCCAGTCCGCCCACGCCGCCCCGGCCCACGCGTGGAACGTCGACTCCATCGGACCGACCGCCACATGCCCCAGGAAACCCTCCGTGGGCGAGCCCCCGTCGATCCAGCCCTTGCCGGACGCGGTGGCATAACCGAAGCCGAACGTCTTGTCGAGGAACGCCCACAGAAAGACGAACCCCATCAACACCCGCACCGAGGCCAGGACATAGGCCCGTGCGGTGAGCGCGCCGGCCTCCGCCGGCACAGCCGCCTCCGGCGCGGAAACCGCGCGGTCGCGGCGGAACGACGGCAGGTGAAAACCCGAACCACGGTGCGTGGACTGGTGCACGGCCATGACAGTGACTCCTTCGGACGGACTCCGGCTTGCTTCCCGACACCACCCACTCTCCCGGCTCCCGCCACCCCGCACCCGACGCCGAAGGTCCGCACCCGAGGACTCAACAGTCCCGGACAGCAGGGACCTTCGGCCACGACCGGCGGCGCGCGGGACGGTCATCGGCTGTGCCGAGGCCGGCCCTGACCAACGAGCTGTGCCGGGGGCTTCGGTGGCGGTCCGGGCGGCAGCCCGTGCGGCGCGTTGCGCGGGGCGTGATCGGGCCGGGGACCCCGCCGGTGCACGGCGGGTCCCCGGCCCGCCCGCGTCACGGGCGGGCCGGGGACCCGAGCAGGCGTGGCCGGGGCCTCGCACCCCGCGAGTGCCGCGCGTCGGCACGCCGTTCACCCGGGACTCCGTCCCCCTGGGAACGGCCGTCGTCCCGCGTACTTCTTCCGGTCAGTCGTGCGAGACCACCGCTACCGGAGCGGCGGCGTGGTGAAGCAGCGCCTGGGTCACCGGCCCGATGCGCGCACCGACCGCCGCCCGGCGGACCCGCCGGCCCACGACCACGAGAGCGGCGTCGTAGGAGGCGTCGATCAGGTGGCCGCCCGCACCACCGACCGTGGCCTGCGCGCTGACCTCCACGGCGGGGTACTTCTCCTGCCACGGCCGCAGGACGTCGGCCAGTTCGCGCCGCACCTGGGCGGCCGTGCGGTCGTTCAGGCCGGGCATGAGGTCGCCGCCGTAGGTGTAGGGCGGCAGCGTCCAGCCGTGGACGATCCGCAGGCGTGCGGCGCGCCGCGAAGCCGCGTCGAACGCGAAGTCGATCACCGCGTCGTCGGGCTTGTGCAGGTCGAGGCCGAGGACGACGTCGCGGTGGTCGGTGGCAGCGGAGAGTCCTGGTGCCGAGGGCTCCGGCCGGTCTTCCTTCCCGCCTTGTCCGGCGGCCCGGACGAGGACGACGGGCCGCCTGCACGAGGCCAGGACGGGGAGGGAGACGGAACCGAGCAGGAATCCCGCCGTCCTGCTCAGTCCGCGGGATCCCAGGACCAGCAGCTCGGCGTCCTCGGCGGCCTTCAGCAGAGCAGGGACGGGCAACCCGGAGATCTCGTCCGTGTCGATCCGCAGCCCGGGACGGCGTTCGGCGACGCGCTTCCGTGTCTCGTCCAGCAGGCGCTGCGCTCCTGCGTGCTGGAGGTCTCTCGGCGGCACCGGCACGCCGAGTGCGGCCGGCGGCGCGTAGGCGGGTGGCTGCCACTGCCATGCGGTCACGAGCCGCAGGGGCAGGTCCCTGAGCTGTGCCTCGCGTGCGGCCCAGTCCGCGGCAGCCACGCTCGCGGGCGAGCCGTCCAGTCCGACGGTGATGGTGCGGGTCATGGTGAACCTCCTTCAGGCTGCTTCGAGTGTTCGTTCCGCGGGGCGGTGGCGGC
This sequence comes from Streptomyces sp. NPDC101219, assembly GCF_044767675.1. Taxonomy (NCBI): domain Bacteria; kingdom Bacillati; phylum Actinomycetota; class Actinomycetes; order Kitasatosporales; family Streptomycetaceae; genus Streptomyces; species Streptomyces sp. NPDC101219. The sequence continues at coordinate 39,496 of NZ_JBIWOK010000027.1, read as the reverse complement.
AGGGGCCGCTGGTCCTCGCCCGGCATCCGACGGTCCCGGTGTCCGGCCCACCGGTTCGCCGCCCACCGTCGTCAGAGGGCGAGTTCAGGCCGTACGAGCGTCCCCGACGTTCCGTGGGCGATGGCGTACGCGGCATCGAGGGCTCCGATCGCGGCCAGACCACCGGTCCGTTCCACGAACCGGGCGGCGGCCTCGGCCTTGGGCTTCATCGACCCCTCGGGGAAGGCGCCGTCCCGAAGCTGTGCGGGGGTCACGTCGAGCACCGGCTGCTGGCCGGCCGTGCCGAAGTCTGCGTAGACGTTCGGGACGTCGGTGAGGATGAGCAGGAGGTCCGCCTTGAGTTCCTCGGCCAGGAGCGCTGCCGTGAGGTCCTTGTCGACGACGGCCTCGACCGCGGTCAGCCCGCCGGTGCCACGGTCGGCCGTCACCGGAACCCCTCCGCCGCCGGCGCAGACGGCCAGGGTGCCGCTGCTCAGCAGTGCGTGGACGGTGTCCGCCTCGACGATGGCCTCGGGCGTCGGGGACGGCACGACGCGGCGCCACCCCGTGGTGTCCTTGGCGATGTGCCAGCCGCGCTCGCGGGCGAGCGCGTGCGCCCCCTCCCGTGAGTGGGCCCGGCCGACGAACTCGGTGGGCCGCTCGAAGGCCGACGGACACCCGGCGGCGGCAACGGCCGTACGGGACACCGTCGGTGGTCGTACGTCTCCCGGCTTGTGGGATGATCCGGACGGCCTCCGAGCGGATCCGCCCCGGCCCTTGTCGGCTGACGGTGTCCTGAGGGAGGCCGGCCGTGGAAACAGGAGACTCGGACGAGGAGGCACGGTGAGCGGTGTCGTGGTGGTCGGCGTGGACGGATCGGCGTCGAGTCTCACGGCGGTGGAGGTGGCGGCGCGGGAGGCCCGGTTGCGCGGGGCGGCACTGCGCGTGGTGCACGCGTGGTTGTGGCCCGCGATGCACGTGCCGCTGGGACCGTCGCCGATGGGCCCGCCGGAGGGCGGGTTGCGCGGCATGGTCGACCGTCTGGTGACCGAGGCGGTGGAACGGGCCCGTGCGACGGCGCCGGACGTCGACGTCAGTCACGTCGTGGTGACCGGTGAACCGCTGACCGTGCTGGAGGCCCAGTCCCGTGCCGCCGAGCTGGTCGTGGTCGGCTCCCGCGGGATGGGCGGGTTCGTCGGCCTGCTGGTGGGCTCGACGGCGGTCCACCTGGCGGCGCACGGCCGGTGCCCGGTGCTGGTGGTGCGCGAGCAGCCGCAGGACGACGGTCCGGTGGTGCTCGCCGTCGACGGCTCCGCCGCGGGCGAAAGGGCTGTGGAGTTCGCCTTCGCCGAGGCCTCATTGCGGAAGGCGCCTCTTCTGGCATTGCACGCCTACACGAACTGGAACGCCCCACTGCCCTCTCCTCAGGACCCGTCGGAGCCGGACGCGAACCCTCCGGGTGCACTGGCTCAGGCTGAGGAGCGGCTGCTGGCCGAAACGCTCGCCGGCCATCAGGAGCGCTGTCCGGACGTGGTGGTGGAGCGCAAGGTGGTGCACGGCGGTCCGCGCGAGACGCTGATCGAGGCGAGCCGTTCCGCCCAGCTGCTGGTGGTGGGTGCCCGGGGCCGGGGCGGCTTCGCGGGTCTGCTGCTGGGATCGGTCAGTCAGAGCCTTCTGCACCACGCGCACTGCCCGGTGGCGGTGGTGCGGGGAGCGGACGGTTCTCACTGACACGCCTCGCCCACCGCCCCGTCCTTCGGGGCGGTGCCGGGCGGGGATCCACCCCGGGGCCCCGCCCTACTCGGTGCCCTCGGCAAGCGCGGCAGGCCACCCGAGTACGGGCGCCTCGGTGTCCGGCCGGGCAGGATCGGGCCGGGGTCGGGCCGGGATCGGGCCAGGGTCGGGCCGGGGTCGAACGTCCCGGGTCCTGACCTGGTCAGCGCTTGACCTTGATGATCATCCTGCTGGAGGGTGAAAGCGAGGGGCCGCATCCGCGGCCTCCCGAAGAGGGAGAGCACAGTGAGTGATCCGGTGATCGTGGGAGTGGACGGCTCGGCGTCGAGTCTCACGGCGGTCGATGTCGCGGCCCGCGAGGCCCGCCTGCGGAGCACATCGCTGCGCATCGTCCACGCCATCGGCCGCCCGTCCGCGCACCTGCCGTCCGGCGCGGCGCCGTGGAGTCCTGCCGACCACGGCCTGGAACCGATGGTGGACGGACGACTGGCCCGGGCGGAGGAGAGCGCGCACGCGGTCGCACCCGGCATCGAGATCACTCGCTCGGTGGTGCCCGGTGACCCGATCGAGGTCCTGGAGATCGAGTCGCGGTCGGCGGCGCTGACGGTGGTCGGCAGCCGCGGCCTCACGGGCTTCTCCGGGCTGCTGCTCGGCTCGACTGCGGTCCATCTGGCCGCGCACGGCCACGGCCCGCTGATGGTGGTGCGCGGCCGGCCGGACCCGGCCGGACCGGTGCTGCTCGCCGTGGACGGCTCCCCGGCCGGGGAACGGGCCGTGGAGTTCGCGTTCGCCGAGGCCGCCCTGCGCGGCGCCCCGCTCGTGGCACTGCACGTGTGGAACACCTGGAGCGAACGCGCCTACGAGGGACCCGGCGATCCGCTGACCTCGGTGGTGGCGGACGCCGAGCGGCTGAGGGAGGCCGAACAGCAGCTCCTCGACCGGACCGTGGCCACATGGCAGGAGAGCTACCCGCAGGTCACCGTCGAGCGGCGCCTGACGCGGTCCCGGATCCGCAACGCGCTGATCGACGCCAGCAAGGAGGCCCAGCTGGTGGTGGCCGGAGCCCGCGGCAGCGGCGGCTTCACCGGCCTGCTCCTGGGATCGGTCAGCCAGGCCCTGCTGCACCACGCCCACTGCCCTGTCACCGTCGTCCGCGGCAAGGAGTGACCGGGCCCCGGCGGGCCGCAGCCCTCGCCCCGCCCTCACTTCACTGCGAAGACGCCACGAGCGGGAGGCCACCGACGTGGCGGACCTGCTCGACGCCGCCCGGCCACGGGCCCCGACCACGGCCGAAGCCGGGTGCCGGCGGCGGTTGAGACGGCGGGCCTCGACGTCGAGCACCCGGCCGTCGCGGCGCACCCGGGCTCTCGGGAACAGCACCTCCGGCATCGGCTCGCTACGACTCGTCGGTCGTGACCTGGAGCGATCCGGTTCTTCTCGTCACCCCACGCGTTCCCAGCCACGGCGCGGGGGACGTGCGCCGAGCCGGGTGTCGCGGCTGCGGTAGACGATGTAGGGGCGGGTGAGGTAGCCCAGCGGGGCCGTGAGCATGTGGACGAGCCGGGTGAAGGGCCAAGCCGCGAAGAGCAGCAGGGCGCTGATCGCGTGCAGCTGGAACAGCACCGGCGCGCCGGTCATCAGGTCCGGATCGGGCTGGAAGTAGAAGATGGAACGGAACCACGGGGAGATGGTCTCGCGGTAGTCGTATCCTCCGCCCACGACGTTCGCGGCCACCGTGGCGGCCAGGCCGAGCACGATGGTCACCGTCAGAGACAGGTACATGGCTTTGTCGTTGCGGGTGGTGGCGGAGAAGACCGGGCCGACGGTGCGGCGGCGGTAGATCAGGATGGCCGTTCCGCCGAGCGTGGCGACACCCGCGATCGTGCCGAGGACGACCGCGCCGATGTGGTACATGTGCTCGCTGACGCCGACCGCCTCGGTCCAGCTCTTCGGGATGAGCAGGCCCCCGATGTGTCCGAGGAGTACGACGAGGATGCCGAAGTGGAACAGCGGGCTGCCGATGCGCAGCAGGCGCCGTTCGTACAGTTGGGAGGAGCGGGTGGTCCAGCCGAACTTGTCGTAGCGGTAACGCCAGACATGGCCGAGGACGAAGACAGCCAGGGCGACATAGGGCAGGACCACCCACAACAAGATGCCCCCGGTGCCTGACTCCGCCGCCAGGGTGAGGGGATGCGCCAACGCGGTCATCGGGGGCCTCCTACGACGGGGTCGGGCAGGAACACGGGGGACGACGCGTACGGGTCGAGACCGACCTGTTCTTCGGGCGGGCCCTGGGCGGCGAGACGCAGGACGGCTTCGCGGTCGTCGCCGGCGAGTGCGGGCAGGGTGGCGGAGACGGAGTCCAGCACGTGTGCCCAGGGGGAGCCGTCGTCGTTCAGGGCCAGGCGCAGCAGCTCCAGTCCGGCGCGGTGCTCGGTGAGCAGGCGCGCTCCGGTGGCCGGGTCTGTCGCGGCGAATTCGAGTACGACGGCGAGGTGGTCGGGCAGTTCGTCGTCGGTCAGGCGCCAGCCGGCCGCGGCGTAGGTCTGCTTCAGGCGCAGCAGGGCGAGGCCCCGTTTGCGGGTGTCGCCGTGGGCGTAGTAGGTGAGGTAGGGGCAGCAGCGCTTGCGGTGGTCGAAGGTGGCGACGTAGGCGGTGGTCAAGTCGGCGGTGGCGGTCTGCTCTGCGTGTGCGGTGAAGCGGAGCAGAGGGCCGGCGACCGGTTCGGGCAGGGAAGCGGCGACTCGGCCGGCCAGGGTCAGGCGCTGCTCGAACTGCTCGTCGGGGTAGGCGAGCAGCAAGGACTGGGCCTGCCAGGCGTAGGGGTGCCAGGAGTCGGTGCGATCGGTGCGGGTGGTCTTCTTCTTGAAGGCTTTCACGGCTTCGGATCGACCTCCCCGTCGCTGTCCCCGTCGGCGCTGCTGCCGTCGGATGGCCGGTCCGGGAACAGGCCGGGCGGGGAGCCCTTGCCGTCCCAGTTCAGGAGATTCACGCGGGCGGCCTTGTCGGTGGGCGCTGCCGGGGTGTCGGCGGTCTGCCGGTCGCGCAGGGCGTGGAAGTTCTCCACCGCGATGGGGGCGGCGCCGCCGGAGGTCTCGCCGAAGGGGCCGGAGCCGCCCATGCCGGGGCCGCCCTCGTAGTCGAGGCTGCACTCGGTGGCCAGTTCCTCGAGACTATGGGCCTGTTCGGCGTGGGCGGCCGGGATGACGTACCGCTCGTCGTACTTGGCGAGGGCGAGCAGCCGGTACATGTCGTACATCTGCTCCTCGCCCATGCCGACCGACTCGGGGATGGAGGCGTCCGGTTCGCGGCCGAGGTTGATGTCGCGCATGTAGGAGCGCATGGCGGCCAGCCGGCGCAGGACCGCGTCCACGGGAGCCGGGTCGCCGGCGGTGAACAGCTGGGCCAGGTAGTCGACGGGGATGCGCAGGGCGTCCACGGCGGCGAAGAGGTTGCCGTGGTCCTCCGCGTCCCGGCCGGTGTCACGGACCGCGTCGACGACCGGGGACAGCGGCGGGATGTACCAGACCATGGGCAGGGTGCGGTACTCCGGGTGCAGCGGAAGCGCCACCTTGTAGGTGTTGATCAGGGCGTGGATCGGGGAGCGCTGCGCGGCATCGATCCAGTCCCGCGGGATGCCGGCCTTCTCGGCTGCGGCGATGACGGTCGGGTCGTGCGGGTCGAGGAACACCTTGCGCTGCGCCTCGTACAGGCCGGTCTCGTCAGGCGTCGAGGCGGCTTCCAGGACGCGGTCGGCGTCGTAGAGGACGAGCCCGATGTAGCGCAGCCGGCCGACGCAGGTCTCGGAGCAGACGGTGGGCAGGCCGACCTCGACGCGGGGGAAGCAGAAGGTGCACTTCTCGGCCTTGCCGGTGCGGTGGTTGAAGTACACCTTCTTGTAGGGGCATCCGGTGATGCACATCCGCCAGCCCCGGCAGCGGTCCTGGTCGACCAGGACGATGCCGTCCTCCTCGCGCTTGTAGATCGCCCCGGAGGGGCAGGACGCCGCGCAGGACGGGTTGAGGCAGTGCTCGCAGATGCGCGGCAGGTAGAACATGAAGGTCTGCTCGAACTCGAGCTTGATCTTCTCCGAGACCTCGTTGAGGAGGACGTCCTTCTCGCCGGTCGCCGCCGATCCTCCGAGGTTGTCGTCCCAGTTCGCCGACCAGGCGATCTTCATGTCCTTGCCGGTGATCAGGGACTTGGGGCGGGCGACGGGGGTGTGTTCCTGCAGCGGGGCGTTGGTCAGGGTCTCGTAGTCGTAGGTCCAGGGCTCGTAGTAGTCGTCCAGGGACGGCATGACGGGGTTGGAGAAGATGGTGATCAGCTTCTTGAACCGGCCACCCGCCTTCAGCGCGAGCTTCCCACGCTTGTTGAGTTCCCAGCCGCCCTTCCAGGTCTCCTGGTCCTCGTAGCGGCGGGGGTAGCCCTGGCCGGGCCGGGTCTCGACGTTGTTGAACCACACGTACTCGACGCCGGTGCGGTTGGTCCACGCCTGCTTACAGGTGACCGAGCAGGTGTGGCACCCGATGCACTTGTCGAGGTTCATCACCATCGCCATCTGGGCCATGACACGCATCTCAGTACTCCACCTCCTGGTTCGCGCGGCGTCGGATGACGGTGACCTCGTCGCGCTGGTTGCCGGTCGGGCCGAGATAGTTGAAGGCGTACGACAACTGGGCGTAGCCACCGATCAGATGGGTCGGCTTGATGAGCAGGCGGGTCAGGGAGTTGTGGATGCCGCCACGCCGGCCGCTCGTCTCGGTGCGGGGCACGTCGATCAGCCGGTCCTGCGCGTGGTGCATGTAGACGGTGCCTTCCGGCATGCGGTGCGAGACGACCGCGCGGGCGGCGACGACACCGTTGCGGTTGACGGCCTCCACCCAGTCGTTGTCGCTCACGCCGACCTTCTCCGCGTCCTGGGTACTCATCCAGATCGTCGGACCGCCCCGGGAGAGCGAGAGCATGAACAGGTTGTCCTGGTACTCGGAGTGGATGGACCATTTGTTGTGCGGGGTGAGGTAGCGGACCGTCACGCCCAGTTCACCGACCTCTCCGAGACGTGGCTCGCCGAAGAGTGCGTCCATGTTCAACGGCGGTCGGTATACGGGGAGTTGCTCACCCAGAGCGGTCATCCAGTCGTGGTCGAGGTAGAAGTGCTGGCGGCCGGTGAGGGTGTGCCACGGCTTGTCTCGCTCCACGTTGACCGTGAACGGGGAGTAGCGGCGTCCGCCCGTCTCCGAGCCGGACCACTCGGGGCTGGTGATGACCGGGACCGGAGCGGCCTGGGTTTCGGCGAAGGTGATCTGCTTGCCCTCGTGCTCGGCGGCCAGGTCCGCGAGTTGCGTGCCGGTGCGGGCCTCGAGGGTGTGGAAGCCCTGGGTGGCCAGGTGCCCGTTGGTGGTGCCGGACAGGGCGAGGATCGCCTCGCAGGCCTGGGAGTCACGGGCGATCGAGGGCCGTCCGTCGGCCGGGCCGCCCCTCACGGTGCCGTTCTTGTGCCGCAGGTACTCCAGCTCACGGCCGACCTTGAAGGTGACGCCCTTGGTGGTGGCGCCCAGGGTGTCCAGCAGCGGGCCGAGGGCGCCCATCTTGTCGGCGACGGCCGCGTAGTCCCGCTCGACCGTGATCAGTTTCGGCATGGTGCGGCCGGGCACCGGCTCGCACTCCCCTGCCTTCCAGTCGCGGACCCTGCCGTGCGGGGTGGCCAGTTCGTCGGGGGTGTCGTGCAGCAGCGGCGCGGCGACCACGTCCTTGCGCACCCCGAGGTGTTCGGCGGCCTGGCGGCTGAACTCCTTGGCGAGGGTGTGGAAGGCGTCGAAGTCGGTGCGGGTCTGCCAGGGCGGGGCGATGGCCGGGTTGAAGGCGTGCACGAAGGGGTGCATGTCCGTGCTGGACAGGTCGTGCTTCTCGTACCAGGTCGCGGCCGGCAGGACGACGTCGGAGAAGACGGTGGTGCTGGTCATGCGGAAGTCCAGCGTCAGCAGCAGGTCGAGCTTGCCCTCCGGGGCCTCCTCCCGCCACACCACATCCCGCGGGCGGGCGTCCGGCGGCGCTTCCGTGGCACGCACCGACGCGTCGGTGCCGAGCAGGTGTTTGAGGAAGTACTCGTTGCCCTTCGCCGAGGAACCCAGCAGATTGGCCCGCCACACGGTCAGCACCCGCGGGAAGTTCTCCGGCGCGTCAGGATCCTCACCCGCGAACCCCAGTCGCCCTGACCTCAGCTCCTCCACGACGTGCGCGCCCACGTCACGGCCCGCGGCCTCCGCCTCGTCGGCGAGGTCCAGCGGGTTGCGGTCGAAGGTCGGATACGAGGGCATCCAGCCCATCCGTGCCGACTGCGCGATCACATCGGCGGTGGTCTTCCCCGCGAACGGGCCGCCCTGTCCCGCCGCTGCGAGGGTATCGGCGGAGAACGGGTCGTAACGGAACTGGTCACTGTGCAGGTACCAGTACGCCGTCTGGATCATCAGCCGGGCCGGACGGTTCCAGTCCGCGGCGGTCGCGATCGCCGAGTAGCCGGTGATCGGACGGACCTTCTCCTGGCCGACGTAATGAGCCCAGCCGCCGCCATTGACGCCCTGGCAACCCGTGAGCGTGGTGAGCGTGAGGAAGGCCCGGTAGATGGTGTCGGAGTGGAACCAGTGGTTGGTGCCCGCCCCCATGATGATCATCGAACGGCCGCCGGACTCCTCGGCGTTGGCGGCGAACTCACGCGCGATCCTGGCCGCCTTCTCCGCGGCGACCCCGGTGATCGCCGCCTGCCAGGCGGGGGTGTACGGCTCGCTCGCGTCCTCGTACGACGCCGGCCACTCACCCGGTAGCCCATCGCGGCCCACCCCGTACTGCGCCAGCAGCAGGTCGAACACCGTGGTCACCAAGCGGCCCGCCACCCTGCGCACCGGTACGCCACGTCGCAGCCGTCCCGCGCTGCCGTCGGGTACGTCGAAGCGGGGCAAGTCGACGGCAACCGGTGCCTCGTCAGTGCCTCCGGCGGACAGGAGAGGGTCGATGGTGCCGAGATCCAGGTTCCATTTCCCGGCCCCTGCCTCGCCGTAGCGGTCGCCGAGAGTGCCGTTCGGCACCACCGGCTGCCCGATGGCCGCGTCCAGCAGCACGGTGCGGAACTCCGCGTGCTCGGCCTCGGCGTGCTCGCCGCCCAGGTCGGCCGCGGTAAGGAACTTGCCCGGCCGGTAGGTGCCCGGCGTGCCGTCGATCTCGTCGAGGGCGACCAGGAACGGCAGGTCGGTGTACTTCTTCACGTAGTCGGTGAAGTACGGCGTGGCCCGGTCGACGAAGAACTCCTTGAGGATCACATGCCCCATGGCCATCGCCAGCGCCCCGTCGGTGCCGGGCTGGGCCGCGAGCCACTCGTCGGCGAACTTCACGTTGTCCGCGTAGTCCGGGGAGACCGCCACCACCTTCTGGCCGCGGTAGCGGGCCTCGGCCATCCAGTGGGCGTCCGGGGTCCGGGTCACCGGCAGGTTCGACCCCCACATGATCAGATACCCGGCGTCCCACCAGTCCCCGGATTCCGGGACGTCGGTCTGGTCGCCGAACACCTGCGGCGAGGCCACCGGCAGGTCGGCGTACCAGTCGTAGAACGACAGCATCGCCCCGCCGAGCAGTGAGTAGAAGCGGGCCCCGGCCGCGTGGGAGACCATCGACATCGCCGGGATCGGCGAGAAGCCGGCCAGCCGGTCCGGCCCGTACTCCTTGATGGTGTGCACGTGCGCGGCGGCGACCATCTCCACCGCCTCGTCCCAGCTCGCCCGCACCAGGCCGCCCTTGCCCCGCGCCCGCTTGTAGCGGCGCGCCTTCTCGGGGTCCGAGACGATGTCCGCCCAGGCCGCCACCGGGTCGCCCAGCCTCCGCCTGGCCTCCCGGTACATCTGCAGCAGCACGCCCCGCACGTACGGGTAGCGGACCCGGGTGGGCGAGTAGGTGTACCAGGAGAAGGCCGCGCCCCGGGGGCAGCCGCGCGGTTCGTACTCGGGGCTGTCCGGGCCGACGGAGGGGTAGTCGGTCTGCTGGGCCTCCCAGGTGATGATGCCGTCCTTGACGTACACCTTCCACGAGCACGAACCCGTGCAGTTCACTCCGTGCGTGGACCGCACCACCTTGTCGTGCGACCAGCGGTCCCGGTAGAACTCGTCCGCCTGCCGGCCGCCCTTGCGGTGCAGGGTGCGCAGGTCGTCAGAGACCTCCGCCCTGGTGAAGAAGCGGCGGCTGCGCACCAGCGCCTCCGCCAGATCGCCGTCCATGCCCGCCCGTGCCCGTTCCGGGCTGGTCTCCGTACTCACCGTGCCACTCCGCTCCGGGCACCCGAGACGCCCGTTCGAATCGTGATCGGTTCCGGCCGCTGACGACTCTACGACCGCCGCCCCCGGCAAGGTCAACAACCAACTCCACAACAGCGTGCGACTTGGTGAAGATCGTCTGCGTCCAGGGTGGGCTACCCGGACTCCGAGTGACCACACCTGTGCATGTCGGCCCTGTGCCCCGCTCGGCTGAGCGGGGCACAGGCATGGGTTGTTCCGCTGATGAGGCCGAGTGCGGCCGGTCAGGTGACGGGCCGGGGCAGGGCACTGCCCGCCTGCTCGCACACGGCCTCGACCGCTTCCCATTCCTCGGTACTGAGATGTGCGAGTGCGGCCGGGAAGACGCCGTCCTGTTCCTTGAGGATGTGGGAACGGAGCAGGTCCATGGCACCCAGCAGCCGGTCCGGCCACGTCCGGTCAGCGGGCGTGACGCCGTCGGCGACCTCGGCCAGCACCGCCTCGATGTGACGGTGCTCGGCCTCCAGGACCGCGATCCGGTCGGGGAAGTCTCCGGCCATCGCGGGGAACAGGCCGTGCTCCTCCACGTGCGTGTGAGGACCGAGCACGGTCGCGATCTCGCGGGCGACCTCCGCCATTCCGGCCACGTCTCCTGCCGGCTGGGCGGGGCGGAGGTGGCTGATCAGACGGACGACCTCGTCATGTTCGCGGGTCAACTCGTCGATCGATGCCAGCGACTGACATCCGCAGTACTCGCACACCGGTTCTTCTCCTTGCTGCTCGCTGTCCCCGGATCGTGTGCCGCCCTTGGACCCTGTTCGTTCCCGCCGCCCTTACGCGGTGGTGCGGGCGCTCGTGCGGTGCTGGTGCCGACGGCCGGCACGCGGCGTGCGCTTGCCACCACCGGCCGCCGTGCGGACGCCGGTGAGGGTGTAGGCCAGCGCGGCGGCGGCGACGATGGCGAGCAGGGCCAGGCCGGCCGCGTACGTTCCGTACTGGCCGTACAGCGAGCCCATGACCAGCGGCGGCAGGAAGCCGCCCAGGCCGCCCGCGGCGCCGACCACGCCGGTGACCGAGCCGACCTGGTCGGCCGGGGTGCGCAGGGCCACCAGGGCGAAGGTCGCTCCGCTGCCCGCGCCGAGCGCGGCGGCCATGGCCAGGAAGGCGATGGTGCCTGCCGGGGCCAGCGCCGGGGTGAACGCCTGAGTCACCGCTCCGGCCACGACCACGACCAGCGAGCCGGCCAGCACGCGGACCGGGCCCAACCGGTCGGACAGCCAGCCACCGATCGGACGCATCGCCACGGCGAGGAGCACGAAGCCGGCCATGCGGTTGGCGGCGTCGGCCTGGGTGAGGCCGTAGCCGGTCTTGAGGTAGGTGGGCAGGTAGACGGAGAAGGCCACGTAGCCGCCGAACGCGACCGCGTACAGCGCGGACGCCTGCCAGGTGATGGGCAGCCGGGCGGTGGTGGCCAGGCGGCGGCCCAGCGGCTCGGTCGGCACAGTGCGGCCGGGTGCGTCCCGCAGCAGCAGCGCAGCGACCACGGAGTAGCCGGCCAGCACCGCGGCGGTGATCAGGAAGGGGGTGGACATGCTGTTCGCGTCGACCAGCTTCACCGTGGTCAGGGCGCTGATGGCGGTGCCGCCCATGCCGGCGCCGAAGACGCCGATGGCCAGGCCGCGCCGCTCGGGCGGGAACCAGGCGTTGACCAGCGGCACGCCGACGGCGAACGCGGTGCCGCCGATACCGAGGAAGAAGCCGCCGATCAGCAGGGCGGCGAGGGAGTCGTGTCCGGCCAGGCCGAGGTAGAGCACGGGCACGATGGTGGCCGCCGACACGATCGGGAACATGACCCGGCCGCCGAACCGGTCGGTCAGGGCGCCCACGGGGATGCGGCCCAGGGAGCCGACCACGACCGGAACCGCCACCAGCAGCGACTGCTCGAACGACGACAGGTCGAGGCCGTCCTTGAACCGGGGGCCGAGTGGGCTGAGCAGCGCCCACGCCCAGAAGTTCACGGCGAAGCCGACCGTGGCCAGGGCCAGCATCAGCCAAGCCCGGCCGGAGACCTGGGCGTCCGACGGCGAACTGCCGCTCTTCGACTTCAACGGCTGGGCCATGTTGTCCGTCCCTTTCGTCTTGTGGTGGTTCTGCGCATCTGGACCACCCATGGCCGCAGGCCCCTTGCCTGCGGAGCGGCCTTCAGGAACCACTGTCCGCATCGGGGCCGACCGCAGGCATGGGCCAACAGTCCCTGCCGACGGACGGACGGTCCCCTGACCCGGACCCGGCAGTCCCTCCGCGCGGCCGCGTCCCTCCGCGCGGCCGCGTCCCTCGTCCACCGGCTTACCCGCACGGTTCCCGCGAAACGACGGCAGCGGTCGGCCGTCCTCACACCGCGAGGGGCCCATGGGGGTAGGGCCGGTCGGCCCTACCCCCACACGGCATCCGCGGGGACGATGGACCGATGTCCCACAACGATGCCTTCCGCGCACTCGACCGGCAGGAGTGCCTGCGCCTGCTCGCCAAGGTGCCGGTCGGCCGCGTGGTCTACACCCGACACGCACTGCCCGCGGTCCTGCCCATCAACTTCTCCCTCGACACGGACGCCTCCGTCCTGCTGCGCACGTCCCCGGACTCGGACCTCGTCCGCGCCATCGACGGCGTCGTGGTCGCCTTCGAGGCGGACGAGTTCGACGCCGCTACCCGCTCCGGCTGGAGCGTGGTCGTCACCGGACGGGCCACCGTCGTGACCGGTCCCGACGAGCACGCCCGGCTCTCGGAGACCGGCCCCGCGTCATGGATGCCCCTGCAGGACGAGGTGTTCGTACGGATCGAGTCGGAGATGGTCACCGGACGCGAACTCAGGGGAACGCCCGGCATGCGGTGAGGCGCGGCCCTGGGCTCCGGCCGCCTGGATTGCGGTGTCGGTCGGCAAAGGCTCGGCCTCTTCCGAGGAGCACCCGCACGGGCACGTCGAACGGATATCGGCCGCCGCGACCTCAGGCAGGGCGGTCGGGCGGCACGGGCCCGGTGATACGCCATCAGCCCGGGACGTCCCGACCGCAGCCCTCCGATGGACTACTCGCCGCGGCGCTGTCCTCCGGCAGGACCCCGTTGCCGGGCACCATGCCGGGCACCATGCCGGGCACCATGCCGGGCACCATGCCGGGCACCGGGAGCATACGGGGCCGGCTGTCGCGACGCGCCCGGGGACCCGGCCCTCGTCAACTCCACGGAATCTGCCTCCTGTTCCGCAGGGTCACCTGGCTCGTATGCACACGGCCAGGCCCCGGGTGTCCGGAGCAGGACGGTGCAGCGCTCAGTCCTCCTCGGTTCCGGCCGCGGGAGGCGGTGCTGGCCGAGCAGCGGATTGCCCGGGGGCTCGCGGTGTGCCGGCGCCGTCCGGTCCGTAGCCGAAGCGGATCAGCACGTGAGGGTGGCACCGCTTGGGTCGCGGAAGCGCGGTCGCGGCCCGCAGGTCGGGCCATTCCATGGCCTGGTGCAGCAGTGACGTGCGCACCCCGTGGGCGGTCGCCGTCAGGAGGACGTACTGCAGGGCCTGGCCCGCCCGCAACCAGTCCTCCCGCCGGTCGTGTGCCGTCCACAGCAGACCGAGCTGGGCGTGGCGTTCGAACCACAGGGCGGGCCGACGGCCGGCGGAGAGGGGACCGGTGAAGTCCCGCATCGGCATGCGCTTGCCCGCATCCGGCGGGCCGAGTGCGGTGGCGGGTATGCCGTAGGGGGCATCCCTTCCTGGAGCGGTGATCCAGGTGAGGGTTTCGGCGGTGCGGTCCGGGTGGGCCCGGTTGCGTGCCTCGGCTGCGGCGGTCAGGCGCAGAAGCCGCCGTGTTCCGGCGAAGTCCGGTACGTGAAGACGTGCGCCGGCGGCGTGTGCCGCCGACGTCATCTCCGCCACGATCGGCTCGGGCACGGGGCGGCCGGTGAACGGCATCCGGCTCGTGTGCCGCCGTGCGATGGCCTCGTAGAGGCCGTGGCTCATTGGCCGTTCGTCCGCGCCGAGGGGACCGGTCAGTCGTACGGTGGCCGACAGGCCGGGGTTGTGCGGGTCCGGCAGCAGCCTCACCTCCGGGCGCCGGCCCAGGTGGAGGGCGGCGAGACGGAGGTTGAAGACGGCGGCGCCCACGGACAGGTACTGGGCGCGGTGCAGGGGGTCGGTCAGCGGCAGCGTGCGTTCCGGTGCCGAATGGACCTCCAGCACCTGGTGGTGGGGGTCGAGGCGGAAGCGCCAGGGCTGGGTGTTGTGGATCGACGGGGCCGCCACGGCGGCCGTCAGGAGCGACTCCACGGTGGCTGCGTCCAGGACGGCTCGGGTACGCACGATGCCTTCTCCTTTTCCTTCTTCTTCCCTTTTCTTCTTCGTGGCTGCTGGTCAGGTGACGGGCAGGGCGGTGGCGAGCAGGACGACACCGAGTGAGCCGACGAGGGACGCGACCGCCAGGGCGCGGGCCAGGTCCGCACGGCCCTTTGCGTGGGCGATGCCGTGTCCGGCCGCGGCGAGCATCACCATCACGAACAGGGCGAGTTTGGTGGTCAGGGTGCGGCCGTAGCCGGGTTCGGCGAGCGAGGCCCAGGTGACTCCCTTGTGCCAGGCCATGGCCCAGCCGGTGACCAGTTGCACGGGCAGGAACACCGCCCCGGTCAGCATCCCGAACCGGCGGCCGGCCGCGGCGGTGAAGCCGTCCTTGGCCTCCGGGGCGAGCAGATGGCGGGCCAGCGGCAGGACCACCAGGGAGAGTGCCAGCTGGCCCCCGACCCACAGAGCGGCGCCGGCCACGTGCGCGAAACGCACCAGGGACCACCAGCCGACGGTGTCCACTACTCGCTCACCTCCACCATGCCGTGCGCGCCGGCCTCGGCGTGGCGCATGTCGTGGTCGACGAACGGATAGTGGCCGGCCTCGGGGAACGTCGTCTCGACGAAGCCGCCCTGCGCCGGGGCCAGATCCAGTACCTGGGCACCGCCCGCATCGCCGGACTTCAGCGCATAGGCGCCCTCCTTGTACACGGTGTCGAAGACGGTGCCGACGATGTGGAAGGCGATGCCGTCGCTGGGACCTGCGGCGACCACCCAGAAGCGGGCCCGCTCGCCGGCCTTCGCCTTCAGGGGCCGCTGGGTGTACTGGTTCGCGATGCCGTTGAACAACCAGGCGTCCGGGGTGTTCCGGCGCATCTTCGTCACCTGGGCCGTGCTGCCGGGCGTGCCGGTGTAGAGCTCGGAGGAGACCAGCACGTACTCGTGGTCGACCTTCGCCAGGCCGGGCGGGTCGATGATCACGGCGCCGTACATGCCGTTGCCCATGTGCTGGAGCATCGGCGAGGTGCTGCAGTGGTACAGCCACGCTCCGGCCTTCTCGGCACGGAACCGGTAGACCAACTGCTCGCCCGGGTCGAGGGTGCGCATGGGCTTGTCGGGGGCGAGGGCGCCGGCGTGGAAGTCGATGCCGTGGCCCATGCCGGTGTCGTCGTTGACGAGGGTGATCTCGAAGACGTCGCCGACCTTGCCGCGCAGGGTGGGGCCGGGTGCGGTGCCGCCGAAGGTCCACATCTGCTGTTTCACGCCGGGGGCGACCTCCACCGTGGTGTGGGCGGCGTGCAGTTCGACCTCGTGGACGGTTCCGCCGGGCGCGGGGGCCAGTCCGGCGTCGCGTGCTTGCCAGCCGTCGGAGAAGTCGGCGGCGAGGTCCAGTCCGTTCGAGGCGGTGGTGGAGTGCCCGTCGTGACCGTCCGCGTGCTCGGCCGTGCCGTTCTTCGCGGTGTCCTTCACGACGATGTCCATGGTCATCCCGGCGGCCCGGTGGCCCGGCAGCGTGCACCACGCCTCGCGGTCCTCGGTGACGGTTCCGAGGTCGAGGGTGTGACTGTCGCCCTTGCCGAGCATCGGAGTCGACGGGCCGTCCTCGACCTTGAGGTCGTGGCGCTGGACATCGGCGTTGGTGACCTTCAGCCGCAGCGCCGTTCCCGCAGCGACGTCGAGCCGGGCCGGGCGGATACGCATGTCGGCGAGGGTCACCTCGATGGTGCGGGTCGCGGTCGCAGCTCCGCTTCCCGCCGCGGAGGCGACGGCCGGATCGCCGGTGTCACCTCCGCTGTTGGCCACGAGCACGGCCAGCACGGTCAGGACGACGCCCGCGGCCGTGCCCCACAGCGCGGGGCGCCGAGACGCACCGGCGGCTCCCGCGTCCGGGGACGCCTTCCGGCCGCTGCGGACGAGTACGGGCACCGCGAGGGTGAGGAACGCGGCCCCGGCCAGCGCGGCCAGCAGCATGCCGGTCGTGGCGGCGGGATCGGGCAGCGGGAGTGCCGCGAGCGCTACACCGGTGTTGAGGGCCGCCAGCCGCGGCAGCCAACCCCGTTCGAGCAGCGCCCGTACGGTGGCACGGTCTCCGGGGCCGCTGCTGAGGACGACCGGGAGCAGGTAGGTGAGGGCCCCGATGAGGATCTGGGCGACGAAGCCGATGAGCAGCACCGGCAGCAGAGCGTCGATCGCGGCCTGTGCCTCCGCGAGCGGTCGGGCGGCGAGCCGTGCCAGGTCGGCCGCCACGGCGATCAGCAGCCAGCAGGTGGCCGTGGCGAGCATCCAGGCTGCTGCCGCGGACACGGGACGGCTGCCGCGTACCGTACGCACGAGCAGGTGGACTGCGAGAGCCGCGCCCGCCGCATAGAGGGCGACGCCCGCCGCCGCCGGCAGGCGCCGGCCGAGGGCCAGAGCGGCGGCCGCGACCAGGAGTCCGCTGCCGGTGAGCCACAGCACCCATCGGGACACCGTGGTGGTGCGGTCCTTCATCCGTACGCCCAGCACGGTCGGCCACAGCATGAACAGCGTGCCCAGGACGGGCAGCCCGATCCAGCCGAGCAACGTGACGTGGAGGTGCGCCAGGCGCAGTCCGGCGTACCGGCCGGGCCCGCCGGCCCCGCCGCTCGACAGCATCCAGCCCAGGACGGCGCCGGCGATCAGAGCGGCGGTGGCCGCCCGGTAGTAGGAGACGATCGGCTTGAGCCGTCCGCCGAGTGCGCCCCGCCCCAGGCGGACCAGCATCACCAGGTGCGCGCCGGCCGCGGCCACCAGCGACGCGGCGGAGACGGCGGTGAGGACGGCAGTGGCGGTCCACACCCCGAGGAGCAGTCCGGCCACGGCGAGGTTGGCCGTCACGAGCCGGGCGGTGCTCCAGCGCTGGTCGGGGATCCTCGCGTGCAGCAGGGCGACGGCGAAGTGCTCGCTCCAGATCAGGACGGCGGTGGTGACGGCACCGAGCAGGAACATGTGCACGGACAGCCAGCGGGCCACCGGCATGGTCTCCTGCACCGCGGCCGCGAGCAGGGCCAGGCCCAGCCACGCCGCGACCAGGACGTGGGCGCGCAGATGCCGGGCCTGCACGCCCGACGCCCTGAATCTGTTCGGGTACTTGGCGGGTCCGCTCGCGTCGCCTGTCCCGGTGGGCCCGTCGGCAACGGTGGTCATGCCACTCCTCGGTGCTGTTGCGAACCCGCGTCGCTGTCCTGGTGCGAAGCGTTCCCGCCGTCGTTGCCGCCGGGCAGCAGCGCGGTCAACTCCGCCTGGTAGGGGAAGGATCCGGGGACGTATCCGCACCACGGTTCCTCGGCGTACGGGTCGCCGGTGACGCCGTACGCGCGCGATCGCGAGCCGCCGCAGACCCGGCGGAACTCGCAGGCTCCGCACCGGCCGCCCAACCGGTCGGCGTCCCGCAGTCCGGTGAAGAGCTCGGAGGTGCGGTAGATCTCCGTGAGCGGCGTCTCGCAGACGCTTCCGGCGCCCAGCGGCAGGAAGCCGCTGGGGTGCACGGTGCCGGTGTGGGAGATGAAGACGAAGCCGCGGCCCGCGTTGACGTCCAGCGGCGGACGCCTCGCCCGGCGCGCTGCGGCGTCCAGGCCCAGCTCGGCGGCCCGCTCGCGCAACTCCCGGTACAGCGCTCCGAGTCCGAGGACCGCCACGTGGTCGTCACCGGTGGCGGCGAGGATCCTGCGCTGCAGGGCGACGCGGCGGAAGTGGTGCGCCTCGGTGGTCTTGGCGGGTACGGTCAGGCCGACGTCGTGGACGAAGTTGAGGACGTCCTCCGTCTCCGCCGGCGTGAGTACGCCGAGAGTGCGGCCGCGACCGGTGGGCACCAGGAAGAAGGCGCTCCACAGCATCGCGCCGTGCTCGGCGACCAGGCGGACGATGTCGGGGAGGTCGTGCAGGTTGTGCCGGGCGACCGTGGTGTTGATCTGCACCTTCATGCCGAGTGCGCGCGCGGTGTCCCAGGCGTCCAGGGTCCAGCGGAACACTCCGGCCACGCCTCGGAAGGTGTCGTGGAGGTCGGCGGTGGAACCGTCCAGACTCAGTGAGAGGCCGACGGTACCCGCCGTGTGCAGCTCCCGCAGCCGCTCGGCGGTGAGCGTCGGCGTACCGGAGGGGGACACCGCGACCCGGACGCCGGTCTCCCTGCCGTAGGCGATGAGCTCGGTCAGGTCGGGGCGCTGGAACGGGTCACCACCGGTGATCACGAACAGCGGGGCGGGCTGCCCGAAGGCGGCCACTTGGTGCAGCAGGTCCTTGGCGGCGGCGGTGTCCAGTTCGCGCGGGTCGCGGTCGGGCACGGCCTCGGCACGGCAGTGCAGGCAGGCCAGCGGGCAGGCCCGGGTGGACTCCCAGATGACGATGAACGGCCGCTCCCCCGCGTCGTGCCGCTGACGCCGGATGGGCTGGGCGACGGCGTTCATCGCGCAGCCCGGCCGAGCGCCCGGAGGCTGTGTCCGGCCGCCCTGGAGTCGGGGCAGACGAGGCGGGCGGCCGGACGGTGACCTGACCGGACAGGGCGCGGCACCCACCGCGAGCGACAGCGGTGGAATCGGCCTCGAGGGCGGTCGATGTGGTCGTGCACGGGACACCTCCGGATCGGTCGCCGTCAGCATCCACCGGCGGCGGTGGCCGGCGCGGCGGCCGATGGTCTTGTCGGACAGGGCCGTTGGTCCTTCTTCGTGCCAGTGCAAGAGGGCCGGACGGACCGTCGGAGAGGCAGCGCGTGCGGGGATCCCCTGCGGCAGTCGGCCACGTCGCCGTACGCGCTGCGCCTGCGGCGGTCAGGGACGGGAAAGGGCCGCCCGGCCGGCACGGAATGCGGTCGTACCGATGGGCACCCGCGGCTCGATCCATGCCCGGCATGCAGGGTCGGGCGCGCTGGCCTCTCGGCCGGCCGGTCCCCGCCACAGGGACCATCGGGCCCTGTGGCGACCTGCAGGATGGGGTCGGAAGGCCATCCGGCAGGGACCGCCAGTCCCAGGCGGGGGGCGCGGTGTGCCGCCTAGCGTTCCCGGTCATGGAGAACGATCAGAACGCACGGCGTGAGGCGCTGCGCGCCGGTGAAAGCTGGCCGCTGGCCGCCCGCAGGCTGCTCACCCGCCGCGAGGTGTCCGCCGACGGACGCGCCGTGTTCGGCACGGGCGATCCGAAGTGGGAGGGCTTCTACCGGGACCGGTGGGCGCACGACAAGGTGGTGCGCTCCACGCACGGGGTGAACTGCACCGGTTCGTGCTCGTGGATGGTGTACGTCAAGGACGGGATCATCACCTGGGAGCACCAGGCCACCGACTATCCGTCGATCGGCGCGGACTGCCCGGAGTACGAGCCGCGCGGTTGCCCCCGGGGGGCGTCGTTCTCCTGGTACACCTACTCCCCCAGCCGGGTCCGCTACCCCTACGTGCGCGGTGCCTTGCTGAAGCTGTGGCGCGAGGCCCGCAGACGGCTGGGCGACCCGGTGGCCGCCTGGGCCGAGATCACCGGCGACCCGGCGAAGGCGCGGGCGTACAAGCGGGTGCGCGGCAAGGGCGGTCTGGTGCGCGCCGACTGGGACGAGGTGAGCGAGCTGATCGCCGCCGCCCAGGTGCACACCGTCAAGACGTACGGTCCCGACCGCGTCGCCGGCTTCTCGCCCATCCCCGCGATGTCGATGGCGTCCTTTGCGGCAGGGGCACGGTTCCACTCACTGATCGGCGGCACGCTGCTGTCGTTCTACGACTGGTACGCCGACCTGCCGATCGCCTCCCCGCAGGTGTTCGGCGACCAGACGGACGTGCCGGAGGCGGCCGACTGGTGGAACGCCGGCTACCTGATCATGTGGGGCTCCAACATCCCGGTCACCCGCACACCCGACGCGCACTTCCTGACCGAGACCCGCTACAACGGCACCAAGGTCGTCGCGGTCAGCCCGGACTACGCGGACAACGTCAAGCACGCCGACGAGTGGATGTCCCCGCACCCCGGCACCGACGGGGCGCTGGCGATGGCCATGGGGCATGTGATCCTGCGCGAGTTCCTCGTGGACCGCGAGGTGCCCTACTTCCAGGACTACCTGCGGAAGTTCACCGACGCGCCGTTCCTGGTGACCCTGCGCGAGCACGACCACGGTCTCGTCCCGGACGGGTTCCTGACCGCCGCGGACCTCGGCCGGGACGGCGAGGAGAACGCGGAGTCCAAGACCGTCCTCCTGGACCGGGTCACGGGCGAGCCCGTGGTCCCCGGCGGCTCGCTCGGCTTCCGGTGGGGGGAAGCCGGGCGGGGCCGCTGGAACCTCGACCTGGGTGACGTCATCCCTGAGCTGAGCCTTCTGGAGCGTGCGGTGGACACGGCGGAGGTCGCGCTGCCCCGCTTCGACGAGGGAACCACGGAGGGCGGTTCGGTCATGGTCCGGGGCGTTCCGGTCCGCCGGATCGGCGGCCGGCTCGTCACCACCGTCTTCGACCTGATGCTCGCCCAGTACGGGGTACGGCGCCCCGGGCTGCCGGGCACATGGCCGTCGTCGTACGAGGACGCGAGCGAGCCGTACACGCCCGCCTGGCAGGAGACGATCACCTCGGTTCCTGCGGAGCAGGCGGCCCGGATCGCCCGGGAGTTCGCCCGCAACGCCGAGCGCACCCAGGGCCGTTCGATGATCGCGCTGGGTGCCGGAACCAACCACTGGTTCCACTCCGACACCATCTACCGCGCCTTCCTGGCCCTGACCACCATGACCGGCTGCCAGGGCGTCAACGGCGGCGGCTGGGCGCACTACGTCGGCCAGGAGAAGGTCCGCCCGGTCACCGGGCAGCAGCATCTGTCGTTCGCCTTCGACTGGCAGCGGCCCACCCGGCACATGGCGGGCACCTCGTACTGGTACCTCAACTCCGACCAGTGGCGCTACGAGGCGTTCGGACCCGACGAGCTGGCCTCCCCGCTCGGCAACGGCCGGTTCAAGGGCAAGGCGTTCGCGGACACACTCGCGCAGGCCGTGCGGCTGGGCTGGACTCCGGGTCACCCCGGCTTCAACCGCAATCCCCTCGACCTGACCGACGAGGCAGCCGCCGCAGGGCGGCCGGTCGCCGAGCACATCGTCGACGAACTGAAGTCGGGGCGGCTGCGGTTCGCCGCCGAGGACCCCGACGACCCGGCCAACTTCCCGCGCGTACTGACCGTGTGGCGGGCGAACCTGCTGGGTTCCTCCGGCAAGGGCAACGAGTACTTCCTGCGCCATCTGCTGGGCACCGACGCGGCAGTCCGCTCCGAGGAGACCCCGGCCGAGCACAGGCCGAAGGACGTGGTGTGGCGGGACGAGGCGCCCGAGGGCAAGGTCGACCTGCTGGTCACCATGGACTTCCGGATGACCTCCACCGGTCTGTTCTCCGACGTCGTCCTGCCGGCCGCGACCTGGTACGAGAAGGACGACCTGTCCAGCACGGACATGCACCCCTTCGTGCACGCCTTCACCCCGGCCATCGCCCCGCCCTGGCAGGCCCGCACCGACTACGACACCTTCCTGACCATGGCCGACAGGTTCAGTGAGCTGGCCGCCGAGCACCTGGGCACGCGTACTGACGTCCTGGCGGTGCCGCTGCTGCACGACACCCCCGACGAACTCGCCCAGCCGGGCGGGGTGGTGCGGGACTGGAAGACCGGGGAGTGCGAGCCGATACCGGGCCGGACCATGCCCAAGCTGGCCGTCATCGAACGGGACTACGCCACGATCGCGCAGAAGATGCGCGCCGTCGGCCCGCTGCTGGACACCCTGGGCACCACCACCAAGGGCGTCACCGTACGCCCCGACCGGGAGATCGAGGACCTGCGCCGGCGCAACGGCACCGTCCGGGACGGGATCGCCGCCGGCCGGCCCTCGCTCGCCACCGCCTCCGACATGTGCGAGGCGATCCTCGCCCTGTCCGGCACCACCAACGGCCGCCTGGCCACCGAGGGCTTCCGCGAACTCGAGCGGCAGACCGGCAGCGAAGGTCTCGTCGAGCTCGCCTCCGAACGCGAGGCCGAGCGGATCACCTTCGCCGACACCCGCGCCCAGCCACGCTCCGTGATCACCTCCTACGAGTGGTCGGGCTCGGAGACGGGTGGCCGCCGCTACTCCCCGTTCGTCATCAACACCGAGCACAAGAAGCCCTGGCACACCCTCACCGGCCGCCAGCACTTCTTCGTCCAGCACGACTGGATCGCCGAACTCGGTGAGCAACTACCGGTCTACCGGCCGCCGTTGAACACCCCCCGGCACTACGGCGACGAGCAGCTGCGCGAGGACGGCCGGGCCGAGGTCACCGTCCGCTATCTCACCCCGCACTCGAAGTGGTCCATCCACTCCAACTACCAGGACAACAAGTACATGCTCGACCTGTCCCGCGGCGGCCCGGTCATCTGGATGTCCCTGGAGGACGCCGAGAAGATCGGCGTCAAGGACAACGAGTGGATCGAGGCGTACAACCGCAACGGCGTCGTCGCCGCCCGCGCCGTGGTCACCCACCGGATGCCGGAGGGAACCGTGTACATGTACCACGCCCAGGACCGCAACGTGAACGTCCCGAAGACCGAGGTCAGTGGCCGCCGCGGCGGCATCCACAACTCGCTGACCCGCCTGCTGCTCAAACCCACCCACCTCGCCGGCGGCTACGCCCAGTTCACCTACGCCTTCAACTACTACGGACCCACCGGCAACCAGCGCGACGAGGTCACCGTCATCCGTCGTCGCTCGCAGGATGTGGAGTACTGACATGCGCGTGATGGCTCAAGTGGCGATGGTGATGAACCTCGACAAGTGCATCGGGTGCCACACCTGCTCGGTCACCTGCAAGCAGACGTGGACCAACCGCACCGGCGTCGAGTACGCCTGGTTCAACAACGTCGAGACCAAGCCCGGCGTCGGCTACCCCCGCCGCTACGAGGACCAGGAGCAGTGGAAGGGCGGTTGGATGCTCGACCGGCGCGGACGTCTCGTCCTGCGCTCCGGGGGGCGGGTCAAGCGGCTGCTCTCGCTGTTCTCCAACCCCGACCTGCCGTCCCTGGAGGACTACTACGAGCCGGTCACCTACGACTACGACAACCTCATCAGCGCCCCCGCCGGCCCGGACGTGCCCGTCGCCCGGCCCCGCTCGGTCCTCACCGGGAAGCCCACGGCCATCACGTGGGGGGCCAACTGGGAGGACGGGCTCGGCGGCGCCCCGGAGAACGCCGGCGCCGACCCCAACCTGTCGGGCGAGTGGGCCGAGAAGGTGAGGTTCGAGTTCGAGCAGACCTTCCTCTTCCACCTGCCCCGGCTGTGCGAGCACTGCCTCAACCCCGCCTGTGTCTCCGCCTGTCCGTCGGGCGCCATGTACAAGCGGGTCGAGGACGGCATCGTCCTGGTCGACCAGGACAAGTGCCGCGGCTGGCGGATGTGCGTGACGGCGTGCCCGTACAAGAAGGTGTACGTCAACCACACCACCGGCAAGGCCGAGAAGTGCACCTTCTGCTTCCCGCGCATCGAGGCCGGGCAGCCCACCGTCTGCTCCGAGACCTGCGTCGGCCGGCTGCGCTACCTCGGCCTGCTGCTGTACGACGCCGACCGCGTCGGCGAGGCCGCCGCCACCCCGGACGAGAAGGACCTGCTGGACGCCCAGCGGGGCGTCTTCCTCGACCCGCACGACCCCGAGGTCGCCGCCGCCGCCCGGGCGTCGGGCATACCCGAGGACTGGCTGGAGGCGGCCCGCCGCTCCCCCGTGTACGACCTGGTCATGCGCTACAGGGTCGCGCTGCCCCTGCACCCGGAGTACCGCACCCTGCCCATGGTCTGGTACGTACCGCCGCTCTCCCCGGTACTGGACGCCGTCGACGCGGCCGGCGGCGACCAGGACGACCCCGACCACGTGTTCGCCGCCGTCACCCGGCTGCGCATCCCCCTGGAGTACCTGGCGGAACTGTTCACCGCCGGCGACTCGGAGGTGGTCGCCGGAGTGCTGATGAAGCTCACCGCGCTGCGCTCGTACATGCGCGAGCGCACCCTCGGCGAGGCCGGCGACGAGGCCGTGCTCAAGGCCGTCGGGCTCACCGTGCGCGAAGCGGAGGACCTGCACCGACTCCTCGCCGTCGCCAAATACCAGGACCGCTACGTCGTCCCCGCCGCCCACAAGGAGGACGCCGCCGCGCTCACCGCGATGGAGAACCGCTGCCCGGTCGAGACGTCCGGCGACCCCGAGCCCCGCAAGATCATGCTCGGCATCCCCACCCTGCGCCGCAACACCACTGCCGGAGGCCGATCGTGAGCCCGCTGCCGGCATCGATTCCCGCCCTCGTCCGCACCCGCGTCCGGGCCGCCGTACGCCGCCCAGCCAGGCTCACCCCCGAGGAGACGGCGGGCCGGGCGCTGACACTGCGGCTCGTATCGCTGCTTCTGCAGTATCCGGACGCAGAACTGACCGCAGCGCGTGCTGAGTTGACCACCGTAGTCGCGGCTCTGCCGGCCACGCCCGCGGCGGAACACCTCGCCCGGTTCACCGACTGGTTCGGCGCACAGGATCCCGAGGCGCTGGAGCGGCACTACGTCGAGATGTTCGACCTGCGCCGCAAGAGCAGCCTCTACCTCACCTACTACCTGCACGGCGACACCCGCCGCCGCGGCATGGCCCTGCTCACCCTCAACCAGCGTTACCGGGCCGCCGGCTGGGACACCGGCGGCGGTGAACTCCCCGACCACCTTCCGGTCGTCCTGGAGTTCGCCGCCCTGGCAGGCCCCGGTGGCGGCGAGGCCCCCCTGCGCCAGCACCGACGCGGCCTGGAACTGATCCAACGGGCTCTGACCGACGCCGACTCCCCCTACCGACACCTCCTGGCCGCGCTGCTCACCCTGCTGCCCCCGCCCACCGAGGCCGACCGCGCGGCAGTGGCCCGGCTCGTCGCCGAGGGCCCGCCCGACGAGGAGGTCGGCCTCGACCCCTACGGGACCTATGGGGACGGGGAGTTCGCACCTCCCGGCACCTTCGTACCACCCATGCAGGCCCCGTCCACCCGAGTCCCGCCCGCCCCGACCAGCCGTACGGAAGGCCCTCGATGAACGCCGTACCCGCCCCCGCGGCCGCAGCCTCGGCAAGTGGTGCCGATCTGCTCCTGTGGGTCGCCGTCCCCTACATCTGCCTCGCCGTGTTCGTGGTCGGGCACATCTGGCGCTACCGTCAGGACCAGTTCGGCTGGACCTCCCGCACCACCCAGCTTCTCGAACACCGCTGGCTGCGCTGGGGCAGCCCGCTGTTCCACCTCGGTGCCTTCATGGTCATCGCCGGACATGTCGTGGGCCTCGCCATCCCGCACGCGTGGACCGAAGCCGTCGGCATCACAGAGCACACCTACCACTCCACGGCCGTCTGGGCCGGATCGGTCGCCGGCGTCGCCATGGTCACCGGACTCGGCATGCTGTGCGCCCGCCGGCTGCTGAACCGCCAGATCCGCCGGGGCACCGACCGCAGCGACAAGCTCCTCTTCCCCCTGCTGTCCGCCACCGTCCTGCTCGGCATCGCCGCCACCGCCGCCCACAACGTGTTCGGCGCCGGCTACGACTACCGCTCCACCGTCTCCGTCTGGTTCCGCGGCCTGTTCGTCCTCCAGCCCCACCCGGAGGCGATCTCCGGAGCCCCGCTGCTGTTCCAGCTCCACGCCCTGACCGCCTTCCTGCTCTTCGCCGCCTGGCCGTTCACCCGGCTGGTCCACGTGTGGAGCGCCCCGATCGGCTACCTGGTCCGCCCGTACCTGGTCTACCGGCGGCGCACCACACCGACGGCAGCCACGACGACGGGCGGCCGGCCCCGGCCGGCCTCGGGCTCCCGGCGAGCCGCATGAATCACGGACCCGCGCTTGCGCAGGCGGCCCCGTCCACCCGGTCTCCCGCCGCGGTGGGCGCGAGCCGCCGCACGGGATGGGTGATGGTCCTCACCGGGATCGTCGGCTGGCTGGCCTCCTTCCAGCTCACCGTGGACGACTGGCGGCTGCTGCGCGACCCCGCATACCAGCCGCCGTGCGACATCAGCCCCGTCGTGAGCTGCGGCAGCGTCATGTCCAGTCCGCAGGGCAGTCTGCTCGGCTTCCCCAACATGCTGTTCGGGCTGGGTGCCTTCGCCGCGGTGACCGCCCTGGGTATCGCCGTGCTCTGCGGGGCGCGACTGCACCGCCGGCTGTGGCTCGCGCTGACCGCCGGCGCGCTGGTGGGAGTGGTGTTCGCGCACTGGCTGATCGGTCAGTCGCTCTACGAGCTCAACAAGCTCTGCCCCTACTGCGCCGTGGTCTGGATCGTCACCATCGCCCTGTTCTGGTACGTCACCCTGCACTGCCTGGAACGGGGGATCGTCCCCGTGCCCCGAGGCGTGCTGCATGTCGTCCGCGACACCCACTGGCTGCTCCTCGGCGCCTGGTACGGCGTGATCGCGCTTCTCGTCCTCACCCGCTTCTGGCCGTACTGGAGCAGCCTGCCGTAACCGGCCACCGCCCTCCGCGCAAGCCGCGCACTGGTCGCACATGACCCTGGCCATGACTGCCCACGCCTGCCTGACCGTCCTGCGCGCCCGCGAGCCGGACACCGGGACAGCAGAAACGGATCATCCCGGCTCATTCACCTCGGCCTCGCCGGGATACGACGGCTGATCACCCGTCTCACCGACCGCCGACCCGCCCCCGTCGAGCACATCCTGTACTGGTCGGCCTGGCGCCGAGAACGACAACACCAGGCCCGAACCAGCCACTACGAACGACTCGGAAACAGCCCCTGACCTGGCCGGCAGTCACGTAAGCACCGTTGCAGTACTGGGCCCCATGGCACAGGGCGGCGGCCGCCGTGGTCACCGGTACGGCGCTGCAGGGGCCCGTCACCCGGGCCGGAGACCCACACGCACCAGCCGCGCCGTGACCACCTCCGCCCCGGTTTCACCGCAGACCGGCGGCGGCCGCGGTCGTTGCCGTCGGACCGGGCCACACGGCCGAGGCGTCGTCCCGGTACGGGTCGGGCAGGCGGATCGGGCGGACGGGGACCGGGCCGGCACCGTTGCCGGTGACCGCCGTCCAGGGGACGGGCCGACCGGAATAGCACAGGGCGGTCAGCGCGAAGGTCTCGTCGGCGTAGACCTCGACGTATTCGCCGACCGTGAGGATGCGCAACGCGCCGGGGGGACTCGACAGGACGCTCTGTGCCAGTACCCTTCCGCCGGGCCCGGTGATCCGGAGGTCCTTGCCGTCGCAGGCCACGGCGAGGGCGGCACGGTCGTTGCCCGCACCTTCGGCGCGCAGGACGACCTCGGTGCGGCCGCCGACGTCGACGCGGCCGACCGCGTGCAAGGGGGCGTCGTACGTCTCCTGGCCGAGCCAGGTCTCCAGGCCCGGCCACCATTCCAGTCGAGGCGCCGAATCCGCGGACGTGATCAGGGACTTGGGCTGGGCCAGCATGCCGCGGCAGCGGTCGCCGGTGTCGGTGAGGCCGACGCGGCGCGGGGTGGTGTGCAGCACGACGCGGGAGCCGCCGGGGGCGGCGACGACACGCGGGGCGTACGCGCCCGTCGGGCCGAGCGGGCCGCGACGGGTCCACGGGCCGCGCAGGCGGGGCGCGGTCCACGCCTCGAAGCCCCGGGTGGCGCCGATGGAGCCGAGCAGCAGCCAGCTGCCGTCGTCGAGGCGCTCGAGGACCGGGCACTCCAGCTCGTCGACGTCGCCGGGAGAGACGAGCGGCGGGTGGACGGTCCAGTGTTCCAGGTCGTCGGAGGTGGCCCAGGCGACGCAGCCGCCGGCCTCGACCGGCAGGGAGGCGTCGGCGGCGCAGACCACCATGACCCAGCCGCCGGACTCGTCGTCGCGGACGACGAAGGGGTCGCGCCAGGCCATGCCTTCGCCTGTGCGGTACCAGCGCGGGTCGGCCTCGGCCACCGGATCCGTGCCGTGGCGGCGCCAGCCGGTGCCGTCGGTGCGATCGGAGTACGCCAGGCCGACCGACTGCAGCGGCCAGCCGTCCGGGGTGAGGCCGGAGACGGCGGTGTAGAGCATCGCCATGCCGGTGCCGTGCGGGAAGGCGTGCATGGTCCACACCGCCTGCTGGTCGAAGCGGCCCGGCAGGCCGTTGCCGAAGGCGGTGCCCTGCGGCTCCCAGTGGACCAGGTCGGCGGAGGTGGCCCGGCCGTAGGAGGTCTCCATGCGCAGGTGGTCGAACTCGGCCGTCCACGGGCCCTGCAGGTGCAGCACGGTGTAGGTGCCGTCCGCATGGCGCAGGAGGTCGAAGTCGTTCACGCAGAGGCCGGGCGGCGCGTATCGCATGGACAGGTCCTGTCTGCCGACAGCGGCACTCAAACGTGTGCGCTGTGAACTTGCTGGCGGGGGTCCCTCGGGGAGTCAGCCGAAGTAAATCTGAACGCAAACGCTTGCGCAACTGGGTGGTCGGGTTTACGGTCTCGTCACTCCCCCTCCCGCCGCCGTGCTGCCGGGCCCCGGCCACGCGGCGTGCACCCGATCAAGGAGCGTTCCGTGACGGTCAGCATCACCGATGTCGCCGAGGCCACCGGAGTCTCGGCGTCCACCGTGTCCCGCGCCCTGCGCGGCCGTCCCGGGGTGTCGGAGGAGATGCGGGCGCGGATCGTCGCGGCCGCCGCCGAACTGGGCTACACCGCCTCCCGCTCGGCCTCCAGCCTGGCTAGCGGGCGCACCCACACCGTCGGCGTCGTCGTCCCGTACGTCGGCCGCTGGTTCTTCGGCACGGTGCTGGACGCGGCCGAGAAGGTCTTCAGTGCCGCCGGTTACGACGTCCTGCTGTACAACCTCGGCTCACCGGAGGCGCGCAAGCGCTTCTTCACCAAGCTGCCGATCCGCAAGCGGGTCGACGCCGTGCTGTCCCTGTTGATCCCGGACCCGGAGGAGGCCGCCGCGCTGCGCTCCCTCGACGTGCCCCTGGCGACCACGGTCGGCGGCGCCCGGCCCGGCTTCACTGTGGTCGGCATCGACGACCGGGGCGGCGCGGAGAGCGCCGTACGGCACCTGGTGAACCTCGGTCACCGTCGGGTCGGCATGATCTCCGGGGCCAGCGAGCCACTGCACTGGACCACGCCCCTCGACCGCCGGCAGGGCTACCTCGACGTGCTGGCCGACGCCGGGATCGAGCCCGACCCCGTCCTGGAGGCGGACGGCGGTTACACGGTCGAGGGCGGCGAGCGGGCCATGACCGGGCTGCTGGCGCTGCGCCACCCGCCGACCGCCGTGTTCGCCCAGTCCGACGAGATGGCGATGGGCGCCCTGCGCGCCCTGCGCCGGCACCGGCTGAGGGTTCCGGAAGACGTGTCCGTCGTCGGTTTCGACGATCACGAGCTGTCCGAGGTGGTCGGGCTGACCACCGTGGCCCAGCCGGTCGCGGCTCAGGGCAGGGAGGTGGCCCGGCTGCTGCTGGCGCGGCTGGACGACCCGGACGCCGGGCCGGCGGACCCCGTCGAGATGCCCATCCGCTTCGTCCTCCGCGAGACCACCGCTCCGCCGCACAGCAGCCGGCGGCGGTAGCCCAGCCGCCTCGTCGACCGCCCGCTTCCGGAGGGCCGTTCCCACCGGAGGGCCATTCCCACCGGAGGGCCATTCCCACCGGAGGGCCATTCCCACCGGAGGGCCGTTCCCACCCGCCCCTGCCCCGCTCCCCCACTGTCCCCGCACCCACCGCACACCGCTCGGAGGCACCACCATGACCAACGGACCCGGAAGACACCGTCGCACGGGCCTGACCGCCCTCGCCCTCCTGCCACTGGCCGCGCTGGCCGCCTGCGGCGGCGGGAACGGCGCCGGCAACGCCTCTGCCGAGGAGGGCAGCGGCAAGGGCACCATCAGTGTCTGGGCCCACCAGGGCCAGGCGAGCGAGACGGCTGCGTTGCAGAAGGCCGTGCGGACCTTCAACTCCTCGCAGAGCGACATCAAGGTTGAGCTGAAGCTGATCCCCGAGAACGACTACACGAAGACCATCACCGCCACCGACCCCGCCGAACTGCCGGACGTGCTGGAGTTCGACGGCCCGACGATGGCGAACTTCGTCTACAACGGCAAGGTCGCCCCGGTCGACGGCCATGTCTCCGCCAAGACCCTCGGCAACGCCACCGACGCCGTCAAGGCGCAGGGCGAGATCGACGGCAAGCACTACGGCCTGGGCATGTTCGACGCCGGGCTCGGCGTGTATGCCAACAAGAAGCTGCTGGACGCGGCCGGCGTGAAGTACCCGACGCGGGTGGACGACGCCTGGACGGCCGAGGAGTTCGGCAAGGCGCTCGAGGCACTGAAGGCCGAGGACTCCGACGGCAAGGTCCTCGACCTGTCGGAGCAGTACGGCCTGGCCACGGAGTGGGGCACCTTCGGCTTCTCCCCGATCCTCTGGTCGTCCGGCGGGGCCCTGCTGAAGGACGGCAGGGCGGAGGGCGCCCTCGACAGTCCGAAGGCCGTCGCCGCGATGAAGACCTTCCAGTCCTGGAAGACGTACGTCGACCCCAACACCGACGGCAACGCCTTCGCCAAGGGCAAGGTGGCGCTGAGCTGGGTCGGCCACTGGATGTACCCCGCCTACAGCGAGGCCCTCGGCGACGACCTCGTCGTGCTGCCGCTGCCCGACTTCGGCAACGGCCCGAAGACCGGGCAGGGCTCCTGGGCCTGGGGCATCGGAGCCGGGAGCAAGAACGGCAAGGCCGCCGGCACCTTCCTGGACCACCTGCTGAACGACACCAACGTCGGCGCGATGACGAAGGCCAACGGCGCTGTGCCCGCCACCAGGACCGCGCTCGCCAAGAGCGAGCTGTACAAGGAGGGCGGCCCGCTCCAGCTCCTCGCCGACCAGCTCGCCCGGCCCTGCGGTGACAGCGACGTCAACGCCTCCTGCGTCGCCGTGACCCGGCCGGTGACCGCCGGATACCCCACGGTCACCGCCAAGTTCAACACCGCCCTGAACTCGATCTACGGCGGTGCCGACCCCGAAGAGGCCCTGCGCAAGGCCGCCCGGGCCATAGACCGGGACTTCACCGACAACGCCGGCTACGCGATCCCGTAGCCCGCAGGACGCATCGGCCGGGGCGGGCCACCGGCGACGTACCGACCACGCCCGCCCCGGCCGGGAAGAGGAACCCTCCCGTGAAAACCGTGGATACCGCGCACGCCGCGGCCCCTGGCCGGGCGCAGGCCGTCTCGCCTGCGCCTGTCGCGAAACCTTCGCGTCCCTCACGCGGCAACCGTGACCGGCTGCACGGGCTGCTGATGTCCGCCCCGGCCGTCGGCGGGCTGATCGCCTTCGTCGGCATCCCGTTCGGCTACGCCGTGGTGCTGTCCTTCTACAACGTCCGTCTCGGCTCGCCGCTGGAACCCGCCTTCTTCGGTGTGGAGCACTACCGGCGGCTGTTCACCGACCCCGACCTGTCCGGCCCGTTCCTGCGGGCGCTGCTGAACAACCTGACCTTCGCCGCGGTCGTCGTACCGCTCCAGACCGGCCTCGCGCTGGCGCTGGCGATCCTGCTCAACCGCAAGCTGAAGGCCATCGGCCTGTTCCGGTCCTTCTTCTTCATGCCGGTGGTCTTCCCGATGGCGCTGGTCGCCGTGATCTGGCGGCTGATCCTCGCCCGCAGCGAGCAGGGCATGCTCAACTCCCTGCTCGACGCGGTGACGTTCGGCAACTGGGGTGCCTTCGACTGGCTCGGCGACGGCCTCACCGCGATGGGCTCGATCGTCGTGCTGTCGGTGTGGCAGGGCGTAG
The DNA here is from genome assembly GCF_044767675.1 of Streptomyces sp. NPDC101219. NCBI lineage: Bacteria > Bacillati > Actinomycetota > Actinomycetes > Kitasatosporales > Streptomycetaceae > Streptomyces > Streptomyces sp. NPDC101219. The sequence goes on along the minus strand of NZ_JBIWOK010000027.1, from coordinate 7,477 downwards.
GCTTCCAGATGGTCATCCTGCTGGCCGGCCTCCAGCAGATACCGGGCGAGCTCTACGAGGCCTCCCAGCTCGACCGGGCCTCGCGCTGGCAGCAGTTCCGGCACGTCACCCTGCCCGGCATCCGCGGCACCGTCGTCTTCGTCGCGATGCTGACGTCGGTGCTGTCCTTCCGGGTCTTCGACCAGGTGTACATCCTCATCCGTGGTGGCGGCCTGGACGAGAACGCCACCCGGACCATGATGTACCAGGCCGTCACCACGGCCTTCGACCAGAACGACATCGGGCAGGCCTCGGCCGTCACGGTGGTGTTCTTCCTGATCGTCGTCGCTCTGACGATCGTCCAGCGCCGCGTCGTCCGGCCCGACAACGAGGACTGACTCTCCATCATGGCCATGACCCCCATGCCCGCACGCCGCGTCCTCGACTATGCCGTCCTGAGCGTCCTGGCGTTCGTATTCGCCCTGCCCGCGCTCTACCTCTTCCTCGGCAGCCTCAAGCCGTCCGACGAGGTCCTGAACGGCCTGTCCGGCTTCCTGCCCACCCATCTCTCCTTCGACAACTACGCTGCCGTCTTCGACAGCCTCAACTCCGACAGCACCGGTTACTTCTGGCAGTTCATGGGCGTGTCGGTGCTGCTGTCGTTCGTGGTGGTGACGGGCGGTCTGATCGTCAACTCGATGGCGGCGTACGGGCTGACGCGGCTGAAGTGGCGCGGGCAGAACGCAGTGTTCACCCTGGTCCTGCTGCTGATGCTGATCCCGTTCGAGTCGGTGGCGGTGCCGCTGTTCTACATGTTCAACGGCCAGCGCAACACCCTGTACATCCAGGCGCTGCCCTTCGTCGCCAACGCCTTCGCCGTGTACCAGTTCCACACGTTCTTCAAGAAGATCCCGCCGAGCATCGAGGAGGCGGCCCGGCTGGACGGCGCGGGCCCCTGGCGCACGTTCTTCGCGATCATCGTGCCGATGTCGAGACCGGTGTTCGCCTCGGTCGCGATCCTCACCTTCCTCATCCAGTGGGGCTCCTTCCTGTGGCCGGTACTGATGGTGTCCGACCCGTCGGTGCGTCCCCTCCCGCTGGAGATGAGCGTCTTCCAGGGGCAGCAGCCTCCGGACTGGGGCCAGATCCTCGCCTTCGGCGTCCTGCTCGTCCTGCCGGTCCTCGTCGTCTTCGCCTTCTTCCAGCGCTGGTTCGTCCAAGGGGTCGCCAGTTCCGCCGTCAAGGGCTGACCGCAGCCGTGCGGGGCGGGGCGGCGCGGGCTCGGAAGTCCGTCGCCGCCCTGCACGGGGCCGGGGTCTTACTGATCGTTTCAGAATGGTGTCCTGGGGAGACACTGGCGATCCCTGGAAGAATCGCTTCAGCCACGGGCTCCGGGGGTGATGCCGTATGTCAGGGGTTGGAACTGCGCGAGACCTCGTGCTCGGTTACGTCCGTGCTCTGAACGCGATTGATGAGGCCATGAGGGTGGCGATTCCCTCGCTTGAGCGGCTGGCCGATGTCCTTGGCCTGGCCTGTTCGCGCCGGATCAGCCGGAGTGGGCACATCGGTAGCTACTCCTACAGGGTTCATGGGGCGGGATGCCGATTCCTCAGCGGCAACGGCGCTGAGGTCGATGTGGACTTCGCAGCCGGCGGGAGCGCAATTTTCGACCTCTGGCGGCTGCGCTGGTACGGGCTGAGCCTGCCGAATCCTCTTTACGTCACGGATGAGGACCTGCGGTCCGCAGTGCGGTCGCTGCAACCGCTGCTGGTCGAGGTGCGGCCGGGGTGGTTCAGCGTAGCCAGCTGATCGCTCCAGGATGAGGCCCGCAGACGGCGGAGGCACATGAGGCTGCAGGCCAGTTCGAGCAGGCCCTGATGGGCCCTGAGGGAGATCGACGCGTCGCTCGTAGCGGGTGCGGAGGCGTTTGAACCGGTGCAGCCAGGCGAAGGTGCGCTCGACGACCCAGCTCACCTGACCCAGCCCGGAACCGTGGGCGACGCCGCTTCGGGCGATCGACGGCTGATGCCCCGCACCCACAGCGGGCGGTGGTACGTGTCGAAGTCGTAGCCCCAGTCCGCATACCGACGTCGAGGTCTGCGGCGGGGGCGCCCCCGGGCTCCCCGAATCGGCGGGACCGCGTCGAGCAGGGACTCGAGCTCGGTGACATCGTGGTGTTGCCGCCGGTGAGCGTGACGGCGAGCGGGGTTCCGTGCCGATCGACGATCAAGTGGTGCTGGGAGCCGGGGCGAACGCGGTCGACGAATAAGGGTCCAACGTGGTCCCCCACCTTTTGAAGGCCCGGAGATGCGATCCGTCCACAGCACAGTCGTCCAGGTCCAGCAGTTCGGCGCCGCGCAGCTCGGTCAGCAGCGCGGCGTGCAGGCGTGGCCAGACGGCCGGCCTCGGTCCAGTCCCGCAGCCGGGGCCAAACCGTCACGCCGGAACAGCCCGCGGTCTCCGCCGGGGAGTCCCGCCACGCGACACCGGTCCGCAGTACGAACAGGACGCCGGCGAGTGCTGTTCGGTCAGGAACACGCAACTGCCCGGGATGCCGGTGGCACCGCGCAACTGCCCGGGATGCCGGTGGCACCGCTGGGGAGCGGGCGGCAGCCGTGAAGCCACCCGCTCCCACAAGTCGTCAGGAACAAGATCAGCACGCACCTGGGATCCCCTGCCGACCACCAATGGCCGAGCACAACACCCGCAGCTCAACTCGTTCCGAAGACGGTCCGCTATTCGGGCTGGGTCACCGTCAGGGACCAACGGATGCTGTCGTTCGAGGCGTCCACGCCGATGGTGAACGAGCCCTGCTTCACCACCCCGGGGTCCATGGTCACCGCACCCACGCCCACACCGTCGGCGGGGCAGTCCACCGAGAAGTCGGCCACCCGCTCCTGCTGGGAGTCCATCGAGACCGCCACGCTGCCGCCGCCCTCACATGCCACGGTGAGCACTGTGGGCAGCCTGTCCCAGGCCCCGCCCGACGCGACCCCGCCGTCTCCCGTCCGCTCCGGCACCCACACCAGGCCCTCGGGGCCCGGGTGAGGGAGCAGCACGTCCTCTGCTCCCGCTGCCGGTACCGCCATCGCAGTTGTCGCTGCGGCGGCCGCCAGCGTGATCGCCGCCATCCTGCGTACGCGCATGGTGATGTCTCCTCTGCTCTGATGCGCCATCAAGACATGGACATGGCAGTCTGACCCGTTGGCACTCTCCCGCGCATGAGTACGGCGACTCATGACAACAACCGCGCCGCCGCGGAGGCATGCAGGGGCCGCGTGTGCAAGTGCGCATGGACTTCCTGCTCCTGGCCCAGGACCGCTCCGCGGATCGTGGGGATGCCCTGTAGGCACTGCCGGTCCGGCACCGGCCCAGGGGCCCTCTCGGGCCAGCTGGGGAACGGTTCGCTCCCGGGCTGTGCCCGGGGCAGGAGAAGCCAACTAGTACGGCACTGTCCGTGCCTGCTGGCAGGATGGCGGGCATGTCGATCACGTACGTGGCGCGCCACGACGTTGCTGAAGAGCTCGTGGCGCACCGTACGGGGATGGCCGCCGGTCCGGCAGCGCCGCGGACCCTGCTGCCGGTCAGAGCCGCCGCCCTGGCCGCTCTCGCGTGCCTCGCGCATGGATGGCAGCTGGGGATCACGTCGGCCTACCTGCCCGGCTCCCTGTTGCGTGCCCCGCAGCGCTGACGAAGCCGTCGACCGGAAGGGGTATTCCGTCCCTGAGGGTGAGGGCGGGGTAGCGGTGGCTGGTCTTTCGGCGCTGCCTGACGATCGGGGCGGGCGGTAGGCTCCCACACGTGAGTTGATCTTCCGGGCGGCAGCCAAGTGCGGCCGCAGACGATGCGGGAGGCCTCGTGACGAGGCTTCCCCTGGCAGGCATACCCGTCGTCGCCACATAGGAGGTCCACACCATGACTGCTCAGCAGCCGCTCACCTATGACGCGTTCGTCGAACTCGCCGTCGCCGACGCAGCCGTCGTCGGTCTCGTCCTCAAGGGCTCCCGCGCCCATGACGGCATGACCACTGCGCACTCCGACCACGACCTGTACGTGATCGTGGCCGACGGCGCCAGGACCGGCCTGACCCGGTTCGCGGGTGGCCGCACTGCCGGGCTCGACCTCGTCGTCGTCACTCTGAGCGAGTTCTGCGGGGCCGGCATGCCCGAATGGGAACGCTATGCCCTTGCCCGTGCTCGGGTCGTGCTCGACCGGCTCGACGGTGCCATCGCCCGTGTCCTTGCCGACCGGGCCCGGCTGGATGCCGATGAGGCGTTCCGCGACTGCGGCGAATGGCTCGACGCCTACGCCAACTCCTCTTACCGATCGCTCAAGAACCACCGGGACGGCCTGGCGCTGGCGGCGCGCCTCGACGCTGCAGACAGCATGCGGTTCCTGCTCGAGTTTCTTTTCGCTCTCCACCGTCGTCCCCGCCCCTACAACAAGTATCTGGACTGGGAGCTCGCCCGGTACCCACTGCCGGGCTGGGACACCGGCATGCTGCTGCATGCCGTGGATCGCATCGCGGCAGCAGGCGATCAATCCCTGCAACGGCAGATGTTCGTCCGAGTCGAGCAGGCGGCCCGGGACGCCGGTCACGGCTCCGTGCTGGACGCCTGGGGCGACGCACTTGACCTCTTGCGACCGCACGCGGCGGACAGCCGCACCGACACCTGAGTTCCCCCCCTCGGTCAACAGTGCCGGGCCGGGATCTGTGACCGTGCAGCGTGCTTCGGCTCCTTCGGGTCCTTGGGCTCCCTGGGCTCCCTGGGCTCCTTGGAGCCGTTCGGCGTCCCCCCGGCGTCGGGGCCGTGCATCCGACCGGTGGACCGATCCCCCGGCCATGACGGCGAGGGAGACGGTCTCGAGCGAGGCTCGCGATCGCCGTCGGTGCAGGGCCACTCCGACCTGGCGGGCCCCATCGGTGGGGTGGTGGGAGGGTTCTGTTCGACCAGCCTGCGGCTGCCGTTCCGCCCCCGGTCCGGCCGCATCGGGTCCGGTGCGGCCCCGTGGGCGGGCCGTCCTCGTTCGGTCACCGGTGCGCTGTCTGGTCGTCCAGGGTGTCGAAGAGCAGGTTGAGGCCCTCCGCCATGGTGGGGTGGGTGAAGATCGCGTCGCGGACCTGCTGGTAGGGCAGTCGGCCGAGCATGGCCATCTGCACCGCGGAGAGCACCTCCCCGGCGTCGGGGCCCAGCAGGGCGGCGCCGAGGATCCGGTCCGTCGCGGAGTCGACAACAGCCTTCCAGGTGCCGGCCTGCTCGTGCAGGGTCTTGGCGCGCGGGATGGCGGCGACCTGGAGCCGGGCCACCTTCACGTCGTATCCCTGCGCACGGGCCTCGGTCTCCGTGAGTCCGATGCGGGCGAGCTCGGGCGTGGTGAAGACGGTGTAGGGCACGGTCCGGCCGCTGGTGACGGCGTCGCCGCCGGTGAGGTTGGCCCGCAGGATGCGGAAGTCGTGCCAGGAGGCGTGGGTGAACTGTGGGCTGCCCGCGACGTCCCCCGCCGCCCACACACCGTCGGCGGTGGTGCGCAGGTGATCGTCGACGGCGACGAACCCGCGGCCGGTCAGCCGCACCCCCGCCGCTTGAAGGCCGAGGCCTGCGGTGACCGGTGTCCGGCCGGTGGCCACCATGGCCGTCGGTCAGCCAGGTGACCGTCTGCAGACCGATGTGAGGGTGCGGTCCGATGTCCAGCCCGCTGTGCTCGGTGACGTCGGCGGGTCCCATGTGGTCGGCGAAGCACCAGGCCCCGACCGTGCGCCGGCCCCGACGGGGCAGGGCCCGCCGCACCCGGATCGCGCCCACGGCCGCCTCACGGCTGTCGCTCACCTCCAGGCAGGGCGGTTCGGGATGGCCGGTGTCGGCCTGATCGGCAGGCGCATCGACAGTGCTGACCGGTCCGCTCATCGCACAACCCCTCTTCCTGTCCTTCGCCGGTGAGTCAAGGATGTGCTCCATGCGCCCCTCCGGCACCCGGGAATACCCCGACGAGCCCCGTTCAGGCGCAGTGGGAGCCGTACGGTAAGCGCATTGCGGCTCGGAACGCCGGGACCGGGCTCGCGCGACCCGGCGGCCCCGGCGACCCTGTGTGCTTTCGGTAGGCCCTGCGCAGCGCCGACCCGCTGATCACCCCGCCGGCCCCGTGCGATCACGCGCCCACGCGCCGATCGCGTCCAGCCAGGGCCCACGGTCCTCATCGGTGAGCGCGATACCGGACGACATCTTCGCGATATTGGCCGGCGACGGGTGCGGCGGCCAGTGTGATGCCAGTCGGACGTCTGTTCCAGAGCCGGTTCCTGGCCTGGAGCGGATCGGCGCGAGCCTACTGCCCTGCTCCCTGCTCCCCGCCTCCTGCTTCCTGCTTCCTGCTTCCTGCTTCCTGCTTCCTGGAAAGATCAGGCCGCACTCCCCAGCCGCTGTAGAGGAAGAATCGAGAGAATCCTGTATGCCGACCACCATCGATGCCTACCAGGATCGTTGTGAGCAGCTGTTCCTGGCCGGGGGATACGCGGCTGTGCGGCGAGCGGCGCAGCAAGGGCTCGACGAGCTCGGGCCGTTGGCCGAGCTCTATTGCTGGCTGGCTCTGGGGCATGCCGCCGAGGACGAAGACGACCACGATGACCTTGCGGAAGAGGCGTTCCGGGCCGGACTGGCGCTGGAGGCCGGGCATCCTGGCCTGCTCGCCGGATATGCAGAACTGTGCCTGCGCGCCGATGCCTTCGACCATCCCGGCCGTGCGGCGCGTGCCGTGGACCTCTCACGGCGTCTGAAGGAGGTGGCTCCGCAGTCCCCCGAGGCCGATCGGCTATCCGCTGCGGAGCGCTGGGCTCGGCGCAGCTACTGGGACGACCTGAGGATGCAAGCAGCGGTCACCGCGCTGGGGGGACACGCGACCGAGGAGCAGGCACGCACTCTCGATGCGGACCGGAAGGATGCGGAGCGCGGGGTCAGCGTGCGTGACGCGGACGCCGACGCCGACGAGCGTGCAGCCGCCGTGCGCGCCGCGACGCTGGAGGCGCTGTCGGGTCCGTGGAACGCGCCGGTGCGCTTCATAGGCCGGTACCGCAGCGCCGCTTGGGGAGTGTGTGCCGGCCTGTGCGTCGTCACGAACACGGTGCTGCGTCAGAGCGGGATCGTGGACTCCTTCAGTCTCTGGGGTTTTCTCTGGGCCCTGCCGGTGCTGGTCGTCGACCGGCGGTTCACGGCCGTCCGCAGGCAGGCCGAAGCGCGCTACGTCGCGGACCTCGAGGCCAGGCTCGCCGCCCAGCAGTGATCCGGGGGCAGGCAGGCATCCCGGTCTGCGGTGCCTGTCGAACCGGCCGCCCGTTGGCGGGGGTGGGCAGGTGCCGTCCGGGGGCTCCGCTCGGCCTCGCCGGGGGTCGGCGCCGGGAGGAACCGCCGCCAGGGGGGTGCCTCTATGTCTTTCGTCAAGCTGCGAGGGGGCTTCTCGGTTCGTAGAAGGTTCCGTCGCGGAGCATGGCGAACAGGACGCTGATGCG
>NZ_JBIWOK010000026.1:0-59752 GCF_044767675.1 Streptomyces sp. NPDC101219 | reverse complement strand
ACTTTTGGCACGCTGTTGAGTTCTCAAGGAACGGACGCTTCCTTCGTACTCACCCTCTCGGGCTTTCCTCCGGGCGCTTCCCTTCGGTGTTTCCGTTTCCGACTCTATCAGACCTTTTCGATCCGATTTCCTCAGTGCTTTCCAGGTCGACGCTTTTCGCGTTTCCCTTTCCGGCGGACCCGACTTTATCAGATGTTCTCGGTCGGATTTTCCACCCCGCCAGGGACTGGCACCGACGCGCGGAGCAGTCGGGTTCCCGATCGGGGGGAGCTGTAAACGTACTGGAGCGGGGCGCCCCGATGCAAATCGAGGCGCCCCGCTCCGTGTTGGCGCGTGCGCGTCGGCCGACGGACCGTCAGACCTCCACCACGACGGGGAGGATCATCGGACGGCGCCGGTAGGTGTCCGACACCCACTTGCCCAGCGTGCGCCGCACCAGCTGCTGCATCTGGTGGGGTTCGACCACGCCGTCCTGGGCCGAGCGTTCCAGCACCTCCGTGATCTTGGGGATCACCGCGCCGAAGGCCGAGTCCTCGATACCGGAACCGCGGGCCTGGACGTGCGGGCCGCCGGTGATCTTGCCGGTGGAGGAGTCGATGACCACGAAGACGGAGATGATGCCCTCGTCACCGAGGATCTTGCGATCCTTCAGGGCGGGCTCGCCGACGTCGCCGACGGAGAGGCCGTCGACGTAGACGTAGCCGGCCTGCACCTTGCCGGAGATCTTCGCCTTGCCTTCGACGAGGTCGACGACCACGCCGTCCTCGGCGATGACGATCCGGTCGTGCGGGACACCGGTGAGGGCGCCCAGCTCGGCGTTGGCCCGCAGGTGGCGCCACTCGCCGTGCACCGGCATGAGGTTCCGCGGGCGGCAGATGTTGTAGAAGTACAGCAGCTCGCCGGCCGAGGCGTGCCCCGAGACGTGCACCTTGGCGTTGCCCTTGTGGACGACGTTGGCGCCCCAGCGGGTCAGGCCGTTGATCACGCGGTAGACGGCGTTCTCGTTGCCGGGGATGAGGGACGACGCGAGGATCACCGTGTCGCCCTCGACGATGCGGATCTGGTGGTCCCGGTTGGCCATGCGCGACAGCGCGGCCATCGGCTCGCCCTGGGAACCGGTGCAGACCAGGACCACCTCGTGGTCGGGCAGGTCGTCCAGGGTCTTGACGTCCACGACGAGGCCCGGCGGCACCTTCAGGTAGCCGAGATCGCGGGCGATGCCCATGTTGCGCACCATGGAGCGGCCGACGAAGGCGACTCTGCGGCCGTACTCGTGCGCCGCGTCGAGGATCTGCTGGATGCGGTGCACGTGACTGGCGAAGCTGGCCACGATGATCCGCTTGCGGGCGTTGGCGAAGACCTGGCGCAGGACGTTGGAGATGTCCCGCTCGGGCGGGACGAATCCCGGCACCTCGGCGTTCGTCGAGTCGGACAGGAGGAGGTCGATGCCCTCCTCGCTGAGCCGGGCGAAGGCGTGCAGGTCCGTGAGCCGGTTGTCCAAGGGCAGCTGGTCCATCTTGAAGTCGCCAGTGTGGACCACCATGCCCGCGGGGGTGCGGACGGCGACGGCCAGCGCGTCCGGGATGGAGTGGTTGACCGCGACGAACTCGCAGTCGAAGGGGCCGATGCGCTCGCGGTGCCCCTCGGCCACCTGCAGGGTGTAGGGGCGGATGCGGTGCTCCTGCAGCTTCGCCTCGATGAGGGCGAGGGTCAGCTTGGAGCCGATCAGCGGGATGTCCGGCTTCTCCCGGAGGAGGAAGGGGACGCCGCCGATGTGGTCCTCGTGGCCGTGCGTGAGGACGATGCCCTCGATGTCGTCGAGGCGGTCACGGATGGACGAGAAGTCCGGAAGGATCAGGTCGATTCCGGGCTGCTCCTCCTCGGGGAAGAGCACTCCGCAGTCGACGATCAGCAGGCGGCCGCCGTACTCGAGAACGGTCATGTTCCGGCCGATCTCGCCGAGGCCGCCGAGCGGGGTGACGCGCAGGCCGCCCTCGGGCAGCGGCGGGGGCGGAGCCAGTTCAGGATGCGGATGACTCAAAAGACTCTCCTCAACCACACGCGCCACGTACCGGTGGGCACGTGGCGCGCATGACGTTCGTGCAGAAGCAATTGTCGTTGTGGGGTGCGGGCACCGGTGGCCCGCCTATTCAGTTGTGAAGTCCATGCGCGCGCGATCGCGCGAAGCCCGTTGTCAGAGCTGTACCCCGCCGGCGGCAAGATCGATCTTGAGCTGCTCGATCTCTTCCGGCGCGCACCCGACCATCGGGGCGCGCAGGGGTCCGCCGGGCAGTCCCTGCAGGGCGAGCGCCGCCTTGGTGGTCATCACGCCCTGGGTGCGGAAGACGCCCGTGTAGACGGGGAGCAGCTTCTGGTGGATCTCGGTGGCCTTCTGGACGTCTCCGGAGGTGTATGCATCGACCAGGGCACGCAGCTCGGGGGTGACGAGGTGGCCGACGACCGAGACGAACCCGACCGCGCCCACGGAGAGCAGCGGGAGGTTCAGCATGTCGTCGCCGGAGTACCAGGCGAGGCCGGAGCGCGCGATGGCCCAGCTCGCGCGGCCGAGGTCTCCCTTGGCGTCCTTGTTGGCGACGATCCGGGGGTGCTCGGCGAGGCGGACGAGCGTCTCGGTGTTGATCGGGACGCCGCTGCGGCCGGGGATGTCGTAGAGCATCACCGGCAGCTCGGTGGTGTCGGCGATGGCCGTGAAGTGCCGGAGCAGGCCCTCCTGCGGGGGCTTGTTGTAGTACGGGGTGACGACCAGCAGGGCGTGGGCGCCGACGCGCTCGGCGGTGCGGGCCAGCGCGATGCTGTGGCGGGTGTCGTTGGTGCCGACTCCGGCCACGACGTGCGCGCGGTCGCCGACCGCCTCCAGGACCGCCCGTACGAGGTCGGCTTTCTCCGCATCGCTGGTGGTGGGCGACTCGCCGGTGGTGCCGTTGATGATCAGGCCGTCGTTGCCTGCGTCCACCAGGTGGGTGGCGAGTCGCTGGGCGCCGTCGAGGTCGAGTGCGCCGTCCGCCGTGAAGGGCGTGACCATGGCGGTGAGGACCCGCCCGAAGGGGGTCTGCGGAGTGGAGGTCGGTGCCATGGGCTACACGCTACTCGTTGCTCAGGTCGGGGTCTGCCCTCGGGGGAGGCGACAACGCGGGACAAAGGCGGATCCCGGCACTGCCTGCTCGGGGGTTCAGGCAGTACCGGGTCCGTTCGATCAGGCTAGATGAACTTCGCGAAACGCCGCAATCCGGACACTTCGTAGGGCTGAACCGCACATCTGTGCCTGGCGCGGAAATTCACCGCGCCTGCACGCGGAATCCCACCGTTCCCCTTTACGGGGCGACACGTCCGTTGGCGTTGAAGGCGGCATGGGTGAGCGGCATCAGACGGGCCCACTCGGCCTCCAGCCGCTCGCCGACCATCTCGATCTCGCGCTGCGGGAAGGAGGGGACCTTGGCCAGCTCGTGCTGGGTGCGCAGACCCAGGAAGTGCATCAGTGAACGGGCGTTGCAGGTGGCGTACATCGAGGAGTACAGGCCGACCGGCAGCGTGGCACGGGCGACCTCGCGGGCGACGCCCTCGGCCAGCAGCTTCTGGTACGCGGCGTACGCCTGCTGGTAGGTCTCCGTCAGGACGCGCTGCACGGTGGCGTGCTGGTCGGGCGTGCCCTCGACGAAGACGTACTTGCCCGGGCGTCCCTCCTGGACCAGCTTGCGCGAGGCGTCGGGCACGTAGAAGACGGGCTCCAGCTCGCGGTAGCGCCCCGACTCCTCGTTGTACGACCAGCCCACCCGGTGCCGCATGAATTCGCGGAAGACGAAGATCGGCGCGCTGATCAGGAAGGTCATCGAGTTGTGCTCGAACGGGCTGCCGTGCCGGTCCCGCATGAGGTAGTTGATCAGGCCCTTGGAGCGCTCGGGGTCCTTCTGCAGTTCCCCGATCGACTGCTCGCCGAGAGTCGAGACGCGGGCGGCGAAGAGTACGTCGGCGTCCGAGGCGCTGGACTTGACCAGCTCGACCGTGACGTCGCTCCGCAGGGCGACATCTGCGTGCGGGGTCGGCTGGGGATCGTCGGCGGGGCTCAAGAGGGTCCTTCCCATCAGGTCTGGCGGCGGCGCCCGGGGCTGGCGCGCGGCGCCCACTTTACGGGGCGTCCGGCCGGGGGCGGCAGGCGCCCGACTCGTTCCGGCCCTGGGAACTTTGTGCGTCCGGGCACCTTTTGGGGCGTCCGTTCGTATGAAGGGGTAACAGCAGTTTCGTTCGACCCGAAGGGAGACACACACCCGATGCTCGGTCGGCGTGAACCCGTGCCGTTCGCCTTCCTCGCCGAGGCCGACAGATTCCGTAGCAATGTCACTCCCCCGCCCCGTGAGCGGGCGTCCGCCGCTCAGATCGCCGGACGCTGGCTGCTGGGGCTGACCGTCACCGCCGGACTCGTGGGGTCCCTCGTCATCGGGACGCCGGCGCTGACCCCCGACACCTCGGGTCCGGGGACCGAGCAGTCGCAGGCGTCCGAGAGACGCTGAACCGCCGGACGCGCCGCCCCGGCGCCGTCCGGACCCCGATGGTGGTGACTCACCCCACAGCTCGGTAGCCTCACCGGCACTGCCCCCGCATGGATCGAGTGAGGACCAGCCGTGCCCCTGCCCTTCCTGACGGCCGACCGTGCCTTCGACACGGCGGACGACGTCGCGCTTCCGTACGACGACCGTGACCTCTGGCGGCGCCCGTACCGTCCGGGACCGTGGCGGGTGGGGGCGGCGGCGGTCGTGCTGCTGCTGGCGTCGTTCGTGCTGTTCGCCGCGGTGATCATCGCGGCGACCGCGTCGATGTCGTCGGCGGGCGTGGTGTTCGCGCTCGCGCTGGCCGGCATCGCCTGCGCACTGCGCCTGCTGCGGATGGGCGTGTGGGTGAGCGCCCGGGGGCTGCGGCACGTGGTGTTCTGGACCACGCGGACCACGCCCTGGGCGCAGGTCGCCTCGGTGCGCACCGTGCAGCAGCCGGTGCGCTGGCTGGGGCTGCCGCGGACGGTGCAGGGGCAGGCCCTGCTGCTGGTCCGGCAGGGCCGCTCCGCCGAGCCCGCGGTGCCGCTGCTGACCACGCACAACGCGGACTTCCTGGGACGCGAGCCGGCCTTCGACCGGGCGGCGGACGCGGTGGAGGTCTGGACGGACGAGTACCGGCCGGGCTGAGCCCCTCGGTCCGACGCGCTCGGGGCCCGGTCCGGATGCGGACCGGGACCCGAGCGCGTGTGCGTCCGGTGTGCGGGGGTGGCGTCAGGGAGACGCCTTGCGCAGGCTGATCGCCCGCTGCATCGCCTTGCGGGCGCGCGGGGTGTCACGGGCGTCGTGGTAGGCGACGGCCAGGCGGAACCAGGTGCGCCAGTCGTCGGGGGCATCCTCCGTCTCGGCCTTGCGCCGGGCGAAGACCTCGTCGGCGGAGTCACGGTCCACCCGGCCGCTGGGCAGCCGCTTCAGGTCGTCGACGGGCAGTCCGCCCTCGGCGTCGAGTTCGGCGGCGAGCCGGTTGGCGTCGCGCACGAACTGGGTGTTCTTCCACAGGAACCACACGCCGATGACCGGCAGGACCAGCACCGCGACGCCCAGGGTGACGGTCAGCAGGGTGCCGGCCCGGATGAGCAGCACGCCGCGGCTGCCGACCAGGACGAAGTAGACGACCAGGACGGCGGCCGTGAGGGCGTAGGAGATCTTCGCGCGCATGGGGTGGGTCCGGGCTCAGTTCAGGTCGAGGAAGTGCTCCAGGCCGAAGGTCAGGCCCGGAGTGGACACCACGCGGCGGGTGCCGAGGAGGATGCCCGGCATGAAGCTGCTGTGGTGCAGGGAGTCGTGACGGACGGTGAGGGTCTCGCCCTCGCCACCGAGCAGGACCTCCTGGTGGGCGAGGAGCCCGCGCAGCCGCACGGAGTGCACCGGCACGCCGTCCACGTCGGCGCCGCGGGCGCCGTCCAGGGCGGTGACGGTGGCGTCCGGGGCGGGGGCGGTGCCGGCCGTCCGGCGGGCCTCGGCGATGAGCTGTGCGGTGCGCGCGGCGGTCCCGCTGGGGGCGTCCACCTTGTTCGGGTGGTGGAGTTCGACGACCTCGACGGACTCGAAGTAGGGCGCCGCGATCTGGGCGAACTTCATGGTGAGGACGGCGCCGATGGAGAAGTTGGGCGCGATGAGCACACCCGTCTCCGGGAACTGGTCGAGCCAGCCCTTCAGCTGCGCGAGGCGCTCGTCGGTCCAGCCGGTGGTGCCGACGACGGCGTGAATGCCGTGCCGCACGCAGAAGTCCAGGTTGCCCATCACGGACGCGGGCGTGGTCAGTTCCACGACGACCTGGGCGTCCGCTTCGACGAGGGTCTCCAGCTTGTCGCCGCTGCCGAGGGCGGCCACCAGCTCCATGTCCTCGGCGGCCTCGACCGCCCGTACCGCCTCGGACCCGATGCGGCCCTTGGCTCCGAGGACCGCCACGCGCAGCTTGCTCATGTTCGTTGCTTCCTTACGGGAGGGGTCAGGCGACGGCGTCGTGCAGCCGGGACGCCTGCTTGTCCTTGAGCGGGCCGATGACCGACAGGGAGGGCCGTCGTCCCAGGATGTCGCGGGCGACGGCGCGGACGTCGTCCGGGGTGACCGAGGCTATCCGGGAGAGCATGTCGTCGACCGACATCTGCTCGCCCCAGCACAGCTCGCTCTTGCCGATACGGTTCATCAGCGCGCCGGTGTCCTCCAGGCCGAGGACGGTGGAACCCCTCAGCTGGCCGATGGCGCGTTCGATCTCCTCGTCGGGCAGACCGTGCTCGGCGACCTGGTCGAGCTCGTCGCGGCAGATCTTCAGCACGTCGTGCACCTGGGAGGGCCTGCAGCCCGCGTACACGCCGAACAGGCCGCAGTCGGCGAAGCCGGAGGTGTACGAGTACACGCTGTAGGCCAGGCCGCGCTTCTCGCGGACCTCCTGGAACAGGCGGGAGGACATGCCGCCGCCGAGGGCGGTGTTGAGCACGCCGAGTGCCCAGCGGCGGTCGTCGGTGCGGGCCAGGCCGGGCATGCCGAGGACGATGTGGGCCTGCTCGGTCCTGCGGTCGAGGAGTTCGACCCGGCCGGCGGTGCGCAGGGCGCGCTGTCCGCCGCGCGGGGCGATCGGTGTGGCCGCGGGGTCCGTGAGCGCGCCGGCCCGTTCGAAGGCGGTCCGGACCTGGCGGACGACCGTGGCGTGGTCGATGTTGCCGGCGCAGGCGACGACCAGGTGGGTGGGGTCGTAGTGCTTGCGGTAGAAGCGGCGGATGCGGTCGGCGGTGAGCGCGTTGACCGTGTCGACGGTGCCGAGGACGGGGCGGCCGAGGGGGTTGTCGCCGAACATGGTGTGCGCGAACAGGTCGTGCACGCAGTCGCCGGGGTCGTCCTCGGTCATGGCGATCTCTTCGAGGATGGCGCCGCGTTCGACGTCGACGTCCTCCTCGCGGATCAGTGAGCCGGTGAGCATGTCGCACACCACGTCGATGGCGAGCGGCAGGTCGGTGTCGAGCACGCGCGCGTAGTAGCACGTGTACTCCTTGGCGGTGAACGCGTTCATCTCGCCGCCGACCGCGTCCAGGGCGGCGGAGATGTCCAGCGCGGACCGCCGGGAGGTGCCCTTGAAGAGCAGGTGCTCCAGGTAGTGGGTCGCGCCGTTCAGCGCCGGGGTCTCGTCGCGGGAGCCGACGTGCGCCCAGATACCGAAGGTGGCGGAGCGGACCGAGGGCAGGATCTCGGTGACGATGCGCAGGCCGCCGGGGAGGGTGGTCCTGCGGACGGTGCCGGTGCCGTTGTCGCCCTTGATCAGGGTTCGGGTACGGGCGACGGCCCGCGCCTCCGGAGAGGTGCGGGCCGTCGCCTCGAAGCCAGGGGACGTCACTTGTCGGCGTCGTCCTTCTTCTCGTCGGAGCCGTTGTCGGACTCGCCCTCGATGACGGGGATCAGGGAGAGCTTGCCGCGGGAGTCGATCTCGGCGATCTCGACCTGGACCTTCTGGCCCACGCCGAGCACGTCCTCGACGTTCTCCACGCGCTTGCCGCCGGCCAGCTTGCGGATCTGCGAGATGTGCAGCAGGCCGTCCTTGCCGGGCAGCAGGGAGACGAAGGCACCGAAGGTGGTGGTCTTCACGACCGTGCCCAGGTAGCGCTCGCCGACCTCGGGCATCGTCGGGTTGGCGATGCCGTTGATCGTGGCGCGGGCGGCCTCGGCGGCCGGGCCGTCGGCGGCACCGATGTAGATGGTGCCGTCGTCCTCGATGGTGATCTCGGCGCCGGTGTCCTCCTGGATCTGGTTGATCATCTTGCCCTTCGGGCCGATGACCTCACCGATCTTGTCGACCGGGATCTTCACGGTGATGATCCGCGGCGCGTTCGGGGACATCTCGTCCGGCGTGTCGATCGCTTCCATCATCACGTCGAGGATGTGGAGGCGGGCGTCACGGGCCTGCTTGAGAGCGGCGGCCAGGACGGAGGCCGGGATGCCGTCCAGCTTGGTGTCGAGCTGGAGGGCGGTCACGAACTCCTTGGTGCCGGCGACCTTGAAGTCCATGTCGCCGAAGGCGTCCTCCGCACCGAGGATGTCGGTGAGGGCGACGTAGTGCGTCTCGCCGTTGATCTCCTGGGAGATCAGGCCCATGGCGATACCGGCGACCGGGGCCTTGAGCGGCACACCGGCGTTCAGCAGCGACATGGTGGAGGCGCAGACCGAGCCCATGGACGTCGAGCCGTTGGAACCGAGGGCCTCGGAGACCTGACGGATCGCGTAGGGGAACTCCTCGCGCGTCGGCAGCACCGGCACGATGGCGCGCTCGGCGAGGGCGCCGTGGCCGATCTCGCGGCGCTTCGGGGAGCCGACGCGGCCGGTCTCGCCGACGGAGTAGGGCGGGAAGTTGTAGTTGTGCATGTAGCGCTTGCGGGTCACCGGGGAGAGGGTGTCCAGCTGCTGCTCCATGCGCAGCATGTTGAGGGTGGTGACGCCCAGGATCTGGGTCTCGCCACGCTCGAACAGCGCCGAGCCGTGCACCCGCGGGATGGCCTCGACCTCGGCGGCCAGGGTGCGGATGTCGGTGACACCGCGGCCGTCGATGCGCTTCTTCTCCTTGATGACGCGCTCGCGGACCAGGGACTTGGTCAGCGCGCGGTACGCGGCGGAGATCTCCTTCTCGCGGCCCTCGAACTCCGGCAGGAGCTTCTCGGCGGCGAGGGACTTCACGCGGTCGAGCTCGGCCTCGCGCTCCTGCTTGCCGGCGATGGTGAGCGCCTGGGCGAGCTCGGGCTTGACGGCGGCGGTCAGCGCCTCGAGGACGTCGTCCTGGTAGTCCAGGAAGATCGGGAACTCGCCGGTCGGCTTGGCGGCCTTCGCGGCGAGGTCGGCCTGCGCCTTGCAGAGCACCTTGATGAAGGGCTTCGCGGCGTCCAGACCGGCCGCGACGATCTCCTCGGTGGGGGCCTCGGCACCGCCCTCGACCAGCTTGACGGTCTTTTCGGTGGCCTCGGCCTCGACCATCATGATCGCGACGTCGCCGTCCTCCAGGACGCGGCCCGCGACGACCATGTCGAAGACGGCGTCCTCGAGCTCGGTGTGCGTCGGGAAGGCCACCCACTGGCCGCGGATCAGCGCGACGCGGACGCCGCCGATCGGGCCGGAGAAGGGCAGGCCGGCCAGCTGCGTGGACGCGGAGGCGGCGTTGATGGCCACCACGTCGTACAGGTGGTCGGGGTTGAGCGCCATGATCGTGGCGACGACCTGGATCTCGTTGCGCAGGCCCTTCTTGAAGGACGGGCGCAGCGGGCGGTCGATGAGGCGGCAGGTGAGGATGGCGTCCTCGGAGGGACGGCCCTCACGGCGGAAGAACGAGCCGGGGATCCGGCCCGCCGCGTACATCCGCTCCTCGACGTCCACCGTGAGCGGGAAGAAGTCGAGCTGGTCCTTGGGGTTCTTGGAAGCGGTGGTGGCCGACAGCACCATGGTGTCGTCGTCCAGGTAGGCCACAGCGGAACCGGCGGCCTGGCGGGCCAGGCGACCGGTCTCGAAGCGGATGGTGCGGGTGCCGAAGGAGCCGTTGTCGATGACGGCTTCGGCGTAGTGGGTCTCGTTCTCCACCAGCGGTTTCTCCGTTACTTGTCGTCTTTTCGTCCCTCCGCGCCCGTGTGGCGTGGGGGACGTTGGCGGAGAAGCGCTCCGTCTGGTGCGGGCCGGTCTTCGATCGAAGCACCCGGGTTCGCATTGCCCGGGGGCCACTACCGAGGACCGGCGGCGGCGAGGTGCGCTTCTCCCCGTTCGTCGTGACGCCCCGAGGGGCGTCCAGTGATGACCGCACAGCCGGTGCGGTACGGCTCATCACGGTGAGTCGTTCCTATGGCGTTGTGTTACCACACTACAAAGGGGTGGTGACACTCCGCACGTACAGCAAAGGGAGCGGTCCCCGTTCCTTCAGGGAACCGCTCCCCACCACGGCGTCCTACTTGGCGCCCGCCGCACCGCGACGGATGCCGAGGCGGTCGACCAGCACACGGAAGCGTGCGATGTCCTTCTTGGCCAGGTACTGCAGCAGCCGGCGGCGCTGACCGACCAGGATCAGCAGACCACGACGGGAGTGGTGGTCGTGCTTGTGGGTCTTGAGGTGCTCCGTCAGGTCGGAGATCCGACGGGAGAGCAGAGCGACCTGGACCTCGGGGGAGCCGGTGTCGCCCTCCTTGGTGCTGAACTCGGAGATGATCTGCTTCTTCGTAGCGGCGTCGAGCGACACGCGTACTCCTCATAGTCTGTGAGTGGCCACCGAGTGCCCCCGGTCTTCGTCTCGGGGGATCTTCCATGACTCGGAAGGCGGGGATCCGCTGGGCGCGGCCTCCAGAGCGGCGCTCCGGGGGTGCGTACACAAACGGCCGTCGGCCAGCCTACCAGGCGGTGGCCGGGCTCCTTCCCCCGCTCCGGAGAACCGCCCTGGCCGGCGGGCCGCGGCCACTAGGGTGAGCGCCGCACCGTTGGAAACGTCCGGAGCACGGGACAGTCGGGAAGGGGTCGCTGCGCATGGCGGAGACGGCTGAGGAGATCAGGGCGCGCAAGGAGCGGGAGAAGGACGAGCTGTACGGGCTCGACATCTCCGGCGTCGAGTGGCACAGCGCGCCGGGCACCGAGGAACACGAGGAGCGGGTCGAGATCGCCTACCTGCCCGGTGGCGCGGTGGCCATGCGGTCGTCCCTCGACCCGGACACCGTGCTCCGGTACACGGAGGCGGAGTGGCGGGCGTTCGTGCTGGGTGCCCGGGACGGGGAGTTCGACCTGGAGCCGGCGGGCCCCGAGGCGGAGTGACGGGCGGGGCCGCGTGCCCCGCGTGCGCGGCGTGCGCGGGGGGCGCTGGGGGCGCTGGGCGTGCGGGGAGCGTGCACGGGAAGTGGCCCGCGCGGACCTGTGACCGATCGCGCGGAGCGCCCTGAGGGCGGCGTCGCTGGCGAGTCGGCCGGCGGCCACCGCGGCGGCGCCGGCCCCGCGCGGACCTGTGACCGATCGTGCGGAGCAGCGGCCCGAGCGGGCACGCGCGGGGCGCTGGGGCTCTCCGGGCGGGCGCACGTGTGTGCCCGACGGCCACTGTGTGCCCGACGGTCACTGTGTGCCCGACGGTCACTGTGTGGCCGTCGGACCGGGCGGCCGCCCGCGCGGGAGCCTGTTCGGGCGGGCGGTCGGGTGCCGTTCCGGCGAGTGGTCGGGCGCCGTTCCGGCGGGCGGTCGAGGACCGTGCCCGCGGCCGGTGCCGTCAGCCGGTCATGGACCGCACGGACTGGTAGACCTCGAAGACGGCGAGCGCGAGCGGCACCAGGGTGAGCAGGACGAACCCCTCGGCGATCTCCAGGAAGCGGCCCCAGAACGGCGTGAGCCCGCTGCGCGAGGCCGTCAGCCCGATCGAGGTGATGATCGCCGCCGCCAGGGCGATGGCCGCGACCAACCAGATCGTACGGATGTCGAGGCCGGCCCGGTCCCCGGCGAGCGCGTCCCGGATCAGGGCGTGCGGCGGGTTGAGCGCCAGGCCGAGCCCGAGCGCCACCAGGGACCCGAGGCCGGCCGCCAGCAGACCGGCGACCTGAGCGGTGTAGCGGAACAGCTGCGCCCGCATCAGCAGCGCGATGCCGGTGGCCAGGGCCAGCAGCCGGGCCCACACGTCGTCCGAGAAGCCGAGCACCAGCGCGGAGCCGACCGCGAGCAGCGCGCAGCCGCCGACCAGGCCGACGAGCAGTTCGTGGCCGCGCCGGGCCTGCGCGGCGATGCGTTCGGCGTCGACCGGTTCCTGCGGCTCGGGCTCGGCACCGTACGCGGTGCGCTGCGCGGTGTTGGGCGCGTCGAAGCCGATGGGCAGCCGTGCGAAACGCATGGACATGCCCGGCAGGAAGGCCAGCGCGCCGACCGCGAGGGGCGCGCACAGGGCGGCGATCTCGGACGGGGTCCAGTGGCCGAGGAGCGCCACGAAGGTGGCGGTCAGGGCGAGTCCGGAGGCGACCGCGAAGGCGACGAAGGGTCCGTCGCCGCGCGGGGAGCAGAGAGTGAGGACCACCGAGGCCACCAGGACCGCCGCGCAGGCCAGCAGGAACTGGAGCTTGCCGATGCCCTGCCCCTCGGACAGCGACAGCAGGCCGGAACCGGCCACGCCCATGTTCGGCAGCGCGCCGAGACCCAGCGCGACGCCGGCGGCCCGGTCGTCGTAGACGCGGGCGCGGACACAGCCGAGGACGACGAGGAGCACTCCGGCGACGCCCGCGAGGATGCCGGGCAGGCCGTGCATGTCGTGCCGCGGGTCGGCGGTCCCAGCGACGAAGGCGAGCAGGGCGAGCAGCACCCCGCCGCCGGTCAGGCCCGCCGCGCGCGTGAGGTCGTCCCGCCACAGGGAGCGGTCGCGGGTCACGGCGGAGGCGACCGCCTCGGACACGTCGTCGAAGACGGCCGGCGGCAGCGATTCCGCGAAGGGGCGCAGGGTGAGCAGTTCACCGTCGAGGATGCGCTGCGCGGCGAAGGAGCGGGAGCTGTCGAGGACGGTCCCGTCCCGCCGCACCAGGTGGTAGCCGACCGGGGCGCCCTCGGCGGCGGTCTGCCGGGCCAGGCGCAGGATCTCGGGATAGACGTCGGCGACCGGTACGTCGTCGGGCAGGGCCACGTCGATCCGGCTGTCGGGGGCGACGATGGTGACCCGGCAGAAGCCGAGTCCCTGCGCCGCCCGCGGCGGAGCCGTGCCCTGTCCCGGTCCTCCCGGGCCGGTGGCCGTCGTCGAGGCCGTCATGCTCACCTGCTGTTCCCCCTCGGTCCTGCGTCGGTGTTCGCGATGTGCGCAATGTGCGCGATGTGAAGGGCTTGTGACATCTTCCGTCGGCGCCACCGCCTGCCGTGGAGCGGCCGGTTCGGCCACCGGACGGCACAAGCGGAGGCCATCCGGCCGGGCCCGGCGTTCCGCACCGTGCCGGATCTCATGGAATGCCCCATATCTCCGGCCGGGTTCAGGTGTGCTGACGCGAACATCCGGCACCCTACCGTCCGGCGGCACGTGGTGGGATCAGTAGGATCGCGCGGCGGCCCTCGTCCGCCTGACACGGGGTGGTGGACGACAAACCCGGCGGGCCGCCAAGGGAATTGGTGAGCAGTGACCCAGATCGTCGTGAAGCGTCCGCCACGCGCGCTCCCGCCCGAGGTGCCGTCCGGTGAGGTCGTGGTGCAGCCGCCGCCCGAACTGCCGCGGGACCACCGGGAAAGCGTGCTGATGCAGCTGCTGCCGACGCTCGGCATGGGCGGTTCGGTGGTCTTCTTCTTCACCAGCGGTCAGCCGTTCATGCGGATCATGGGCATGGTGATGATCGCGTCGACGATCGCCATGTCCATCGCCATGGTGATCCGTTTCCGCCGCGGTTCCCAGGGCCAGCTCGCCGATATGCGCCGCGACTACCTGAGCTATCTGTCGCAGACCCGCCGGACCGTCCAGGAGACGGCACGCAAGCAGCGGGACGCCCAGTACTACCTGCACCCGTCGCCGGAGCAACTGTGGGCCCTGGTCGCCGAGGGCAGCCGGGTGTGGGAACGGCGGCCGGGCGACGAGGACTTCGGGCAGGTCCGCATCGGCCTCGGTCCGCAGGCCCTGGCCACCGAGCTGGTCACCCCCGAGACGGCGCCCGTGGAGCAGCTGGAGCCGCTCGCCGCCGGGTCGATGCAGCGGTTCGTCGCAGTCCACCGCACGCTGGAGGAGCTGCCGATGGCCGTGTCGCTGCGCGCCTTCTACCACGTGACGCTGGGCGGGGAGCCGGAGTCCGTGCGGTCCTCCGCGCGCGCCCTGGTCGGTTCGCTGACGGCCCTGCACTCCCCCGAGGACCTGATCGTCGCGGTGGTGGCCGGGCGGGAGGCGCTGCCGCACTGGGAGTGGGCCAAGTGGCTGCCGCACGTGCAGCTGTCCGGCGTCGCGGACGGTGCCGGCACCCGCCGGCTGATCGGCGGCGACCCGCGGGAGACCGAGGAGCTGCTGTCGGCCCGGCTGACCGGGCGCCCGCGCTTCCACCCGAACGCCGCCCCGCTGCCCGAGACACCGCACATCGTCGTCGTGCTCGACGGGGTGTCCCTGCCCCCGGACTCCCTGCTGCTCAGCCCCGAGGGCCTGCAGGGCGTCACGCTCGTCGAGGTGACCGAGGGCGAGCCGGCGGGTGTCCGCGGCGACCTCTCCGTCGTCGTACGGCCGCGGTCGCTGCACCTGGAGTCGGCGCACGGCGTCGTCTACGAGGGCATTCCGGACGCCCTGTCGTACGAGTCCGCGGAGGCCCTGGCCCGCCAGCTGGCGCCGCTGCGGATGGCCGAGGGCGGGGACGACGACGAACCTCTGCTGGCGAACCTGGAGTTCACGGACCTGCTCAACCTGGGCGACGCCGCCTCCGTCGACACCCGGCGGACCTGGCGGCCGCGGTCGCAGGCGGAGCGGCTGCGGGTGCCGATCGGTGTCGGCGAGGACGGCCGCCCGGTGATGCTCGACATCAAGGAGGCCGCGCAGGAGGGCATGGGCCCGCACGGCCTGTGCGTCGGCGCGACGGGCTCCGGCAAGTCGGAACTGCTGCGCACCCTGGTGCTGGGGCTCGCCGTGACCCACTCCTCCGAGACCCTGAACTTCGTCCTCGCGGACTTCAAGGGCGGCGCCACCTTCGCCGGCATGGCGCAGATGCCGCACGTGGCCGCCGTGATCACCAACCTCGCGGACGACCTGACGCTCGTCGACCGCATGGGCGACTCCATCCGCGGTGAGCTCAACCGCCGCCAGGAGATGCTGCGCGACGCGGGCAACTACGCCAACATCCACGACTACGAGAAGGCCCGCGCGGCCGGCGCGCCGCTCCAGCCGATCCCGTCGCTGCTGCTGGTGATCGACGAGTTCAGCGAACTGCTCACCGCGAAGCCGGACTTCATCGACATGTTCGTGCAGATCGGCCGCATCGGCCGGTCGCTCGGCGTGCACCTGCTGCTGGCCTCGCAGCGACTGGAGGAGGGCCGGCTGCGCGGCCTGGAGACGTATCTGTCGTACCGCATCGGTCTGCGCACCTTCTCCGCCGCCGAGTCGCGGGCGGCGCTGGGCGTGCCGGACGCCTACGAACTGCCGAACGTGCCGGGTTCGGGATTCCTCAAGTTCGGCACCGACGAGATGACGCGGTTCAAGGCCGCCTACGTCTCGGGCGTCTACCGCTCCGGCGGGCAGCAGAACCCGGCGGCGGGCGGCCCGCTGCCGGTCGACCGGCGGCCGGTGCTGTTCACGGCCGCGGAGGTGCCGGTGCACTACGCGCCCGTGCCGCAGCAGCGGACGGGCGCGGCGGACGGCGCCGACGAGGTGGACGACGCGCTGGCCGACACCGTCCTCGACGTCGTCGTGCGGCGGCTGGAGGCGCAGGGACCGGCGGCCCACCAGGTGTGGCTGCCGCCGCTGGACAGCCCGCCCTCACTGGACGGCCTGCTGCCCGGTCTGACGGCCGTGGCGGGCCGGGGCCTGACCCAGCCCGGCTACGAGGGCGCGGGCCGGCTGCTCGTCCCGGTCGGCCTCGTCGACAAGCCGTACGAACAGCGCCGCGACCCGCTGTGGGTGGACTTCTCGGGCGCGGCGGGCCACATGCAGATCCTCGGCGGCCCGCAGTCCGGCAAGTCGACGCTGCTCCGCTCGCTGATCTGCGCCTTCGCGCTCACCCACACCCCGCAGGAAGTCCAGTTCTACGGGCTGGACTTCGGCGGCGGCGGCATGGCCGCGGTGGCCGGGCTGCCGCACGTCGGCGGTGTCGCCTCCCGCCTGGACCCGGAGAAGGTGCGGCGGACCGTGGCGGAGGTCTACGGCGTGCTGAACCGCCGCGAGGAGTACTTCCGCGCGTCGGGCATCTCCTCGATCGCCGAGTTCCGGGCCCGGCGGGCCCGCGGCGACATCCCCGTCACCGACCAGCCGTGGGGCGACGTCTTCCTGGTGATCGACGGCTGGGCCACCTTCCGCGGCGACTACGAGGCACTCGATCAGGTGATCCTCGACATCGCCACGCGTGGTCTCGGGTACGGCGTCCACCTGGTCCTGTCGGCCTCCCGCTCGATGGAGGTGCGGTCGGCCCTGAAGGACAACCTGCTGAACCGGCTGGAGCTGCGGCTCGGCGACACGATGGACTCCGAACTCGACCGCAAGGTCGCCGCGAACGTGCCCGCCGGCGTCCCCGGCCGGGGTCTGTCACCGCAGAAGCTGCACTTCATGGCGGCCGTGCCGCGCATCGACGGCCTCACCTCCGACACGGACCTGGCGGACGCCACCGCGGCCCTGTCCGCCGAGGTGTCCCGGCACTGGCAGGGCCCCGAGGCGCCCGCCGTCCGGCTGCTGCCCCGCCAGTTCCCGGCGGAGCAGCTGCCGCCGGGCAACCGGTTCCCGCAGCGCGGCGTCGCCTTCGCCCTCGACGAGGACAACCTCGAACCGGTCTTCGTCGACTTCGACCAGGACCCGTTCTTCCTCGTCTTCGGCGAGAGCGAGTCCGGCAAGTCCAACCTGCTCAAGCTGCTCATCAAGCAGCTCACGGCGCGCTATCCCGGCAACGAGTGCAAGCTGTTCGTGGTCGACAACCGGCGCTCCCTGCTGGGTGTCACACCGGACACCCACCTCGCCGAGTACATCCCCATGTCCAACGCCATGGAGCACCACATGGCCGCCCTGGCCGACCTCATGAAGCGGCGCACCCCGACCGCCGACGTCACCGCCCAGCAACTCCGCGACCGCAGCTGGTGGCAGGGCCCGACGGTGTACGTGGTCATCGACGACTTCGACCTCGTCGCCACGTCCAGCGGCAACCCCTTGAGCGGCCTGACGGAACTCCTCCCGTTCGCCCGGGACGTCGGCGTGCGCTTCATCATCGCCCGCTCCACGGCCGGCGCGAGCCGTGCCTCCTACGAGGCGTTCATGCAGCGCATCAAGGAACTCGGCGCCCAGGGCGTCGTCCTCGCGGGCGACCCCGGGGAGGGCGACGTCCTCGGCGGCGTCCGCCCCCGCCCGATGCCGGCCGGCCGGGGCGTGTTCGTCTCCCGGCGCCGGGGGCGCCCGCTGGTGCAGACGGGGCTGGTGGCGGAGGAGGAGTTGTGAGGCGGCGGTTTTCCCGGGTGCTCCGAGCGCCGTGAGGGCATCCGGGCGGAGCTCGGCGGGGATCGGACCTGCTTCCCGGTGGAGCGGGCGGTTCTCGACGGATCGCCGAGGAGGGCTCCCGGGGCGCCGCCCGGTGCCGAGGATCCCGCGAACCCGGCCGGCCGGGTCGAGGGCGCACGAACGGGTGGGCACCTCCCGTGCGTGCCCACCCGTTCGTGTGATGTGTGCGTGCCCCGGTGCCCCGGGCCTACATGAAGTAGCTGGAGCCCTTCAGGTCGCCGCCGCGGTAGTCACCGCCGGCGGTGCCCACGCGCTGGGCGATGCTCGTCAGAGCCTGGTGGATGCCCCGGGCGTGGCGGTCCCACTCCTTGCTCTTCTTGGTGAACTCGTCGTAGGCCTCGCCGCCCCAGCCCGCGGCCGCGTCGAGGACGGCCTTCTTGAGGGCCTCGAGGTCCTCCTCCAGCTTCTTGGCCTGGTCGCCCAGCTCGGTGGCGAGCGCGTCCATCGTGCCGTACTTTACGGCGAGTTCGTCGTAGTGGACTCCGGACATGATTTCCTCGTTTCGTAGAAAGCCGGAAGGTGGTCGGCTCGCGTCAGTACTGGCTGAGGGCGGAGGTCTTGCCGCCCAGGTCGTCCACCGAGATCTTGACGATGTCCGCCTCGATCTGGCTTTCGAGGTTGCGCTTGTCCTTCTTGTTCAGCTCGATGCCCTCGAGGAAGTCGTCCAGCATCCGGCCGATCGAGGCCATGTGGCCGTTGATCTCCGTCTGCTTCTTGTCGAACGCGATGGCGCCCTGGCCCGTCCAGTGCTTCTCGATCATGTCGATCGTGCCCTGGAGGCGCGCGAGCTGCTGGCGGATCGAGTCGTACCGGTCGATGACGTTCGTCTGGAGCTTCTCTACCTGGGCCTCGTAGAGCTTGCGGCCGTCAGCCATGTCGGCGGTCCCTTTCGTGAGTGCGGTGGTGCGGTGGGAGGTGGTGCGTTCGGCTCACCGCGCGGTGTTGGGTGGTGGGTTGGACTAGGAGCTCCGCCGGGAACGGAGCACGGCGAAGGCTCCGCCGCCGAGCGCCAGGGCGGCGGCGGCCCCTCCGAGGACCACCCACAGGGTGGTGTTGTTGCTGTCGGAGGAGTCCTCGGCGGCCGGCTTGCCCGACTCGGCGGCCGGCTTACCCGACTTGTCGAACATGCTTCGGTCGTTCTCCCGGGCCAGGGGATCGGTGTCGGCCGGGCCGGGCTTGAAGTCCGGGTTTTCGAGCACCCTGCGGGGGCGGACCAGGCCGTAGCCGAGGAAGGTGCTCGGGTCGTCCTTCTCCCAGTCGCGTCCGGCGGTGTCGATGATGCTGCCGAGAACCTGGTTGGCCGTCCAGTCCGGGTGCGCGGACCACACCAGCGCGGCGGAGGCCGAGGTGAGGGCCGCGGCGCCGTCGATGCCTTCGTTCCCGTCGCAGGAGGAGCGGCGCACTGTGTCGCAGTACGAGGCGAGGTCCTGCCCGGGCGCCGCGACGTCGACGAAGTTGCTCTCCTCCGAGCGGTTGATGACCTTTCCTGATGCGTCGGTGGCCGCAACACCCACCACGTAGGGGTAGGCGGCCGGGTAGCCGACAGCATGCTTCGACTCCGGGTTGGTCACCGCAGACGTGATCATCAGCTTGCCCTTGGAATGGGCGTAGGTGATGGCCTTCTCGATGTCCGGGACGTGGAACTCGCCGCCGAAGGACATGTTGATGATCTTGACGTCACTGTCGGCGACGGCACGGATCACATCCGCCAGGTCCGGGAACTTCCTGCTCTCCGGCCCCGTCTCGGCCTTCATCGCGACCCGGTACGGCACCACCTTGGCCCCGGGAGCCAGCCCTTTCAGCCCGCCGCCGGCTCCCGTGCCAGCGATCAGCTCCGCCATGGTCGTCCCGTGGCCCTCGTCGTCCTCGGTCGCCTTGTGGGCCAGGGATTCCGGGACCTCGTCGGCAAGCACCTGGCCCTTGAGCGCGGGAGTGTCCGGGTTCACGCCCGTATCGATGACCGCGATCTTGACGCCCTCTCCGGTGCTGACCTTCCACATCTCCTCGGCGTTCATCGCGGACAGCGCCCACTGCGTGGACTGGGCGTCCGCGGCCGCGGCACCTGATGTCAGGCCGGTCGACAGCAGCAGGGCAGCTCCGAGGAGCGAGCAGACACCTGAACGCCGTCTCCTGCGCTGCGTGTGAGACGACGCGGTCGCGTCCCGGCCGGCGGATCGGCTCATCCTTGACACCATGCTTCTGCTTGTCCCTTGTTCATACGGTCAGTCGGACGCCGACGCGTTGTTGCGGCGCTTCCGGCGGCCCTCTCGGCCGGCGGCGGAAGTCCGGTCGCCCGACGGACCCCGCTGGCCCGTGGGGGTCTCGGATGAGCGCTCGCTCTTCCTGGGAGCCGAACCTCTTCCCGTGGGGGTACCGACGACTCCGTCGGGGCCGGCGGCGGGGCGGCGAGGCGTCTGCCCACTGTTCCCTGTCGCCTGCGGCGCTCCGATCACGCCCTGCCGGCCGGGTCGCTGCCCGCTGGTGCCGGAGGTCGCGTCCCTCTCGCCGCCGATGACGGTGCTGCGCGGCAGTCTGGACGCACCGGTGCCGGGCGATGTTCCGACGACGGGACGCCCGCCGACCACTCCGTCAGCGCTTCGACCGGGCGCTCCGCCGCGGCCGGCCGGGGCAGCCCCGAGAGGGCCGCTCGTGCCGCGCGGAACACCACCGGCGGGCCCGGGCACGGGTGCCGCGGCCCGCGGTACGCCACCCACGATGCCCCGACCCAAGGGGCCGTTCCCGGAGCCCGCACCCTGACCGGGCGCTGCGGCACGCCCCAAGGGGCCCATGGGCCCAGTTGCCCTTCCCATCGGTCCGGCGGAGCCATTCCCGGAGGCCGCACCCTGGCCGAGCGCTGCGGCACGCCCCACGGGCCCCATGGGCCCGGTTGCCCTTCCCATCGGTCCGGCGGAGCCGCTACCCGGGCCGGTGGTCGTCCCGCCCGGTCCCACGCGCCCGAGCGGGCCCTGCGCCCCGGGCCCGCCGATCCGGCCCTGCGCCGCAGGGGGAATCCTGCTCGCAGGCACAGCCCCGGGCCCTGTGAATCGCCCTGTGGCTCCACGTACGGCAGGCGGCATGGTGTTGGGCGCCATCGGGGGAACCGGGCCCGGCTGACCGGCAGGTCCTCCGGTCATGGGCGGCGCGGCGCCCGTGCTCGGACGCACGGCTTCCTGTGGTGGCAGCGTCCCGACGCTGTTGATCTCCGTGCCCACGGGCTGCTTCGGCAGCGTCGAGGGCTCGGAGGTCCCCTTCACGAGCGTCGGCTCCGCCGTGGACCCGACGGCAGTCGCTCCCGTGACTGTCGTGCCCTGCGGCGTCGTACCGACCTCACCGAGGATCGGGGTCTCCCTCGGCGCTCCCGGAGGTACCGGTCCATAGGACGGCGGCGGAGCCGGAATCCCGACGTCCGGCATCTTCGGAAACACCGGCTCCTCCGCCTTCGCCATCATCCCCTGCGACACCTTGTAGAAAGACGCCAGGCGATACATCTGGTTGATGGCTTCCTGCCGGTTCTGTTCCGCCTTGCGAGCGGCGGTGAACTCCTCGTTGGTGTCGATCCGCTGGACGACCGGGATGTCGTCGACGGTCTTGGGGTTGCTGCGGGAGTCCCTCGGCGGCATGGACTTGCGCACGGAGGCGAGGCCGGAGCCGGCGGCCATGACCTGGGTGCCGACGGTCTCCGCGTAGGTCGCCAGGCCCTTGGCGGTGGTGACGAGGCTCTTGGCCCACTTCTGGAAGGAGTCGTGGGCCTCACCCTCCCAGTTGATCTTCTTGATGTCGCCGTCGAGGACCTCCGCCGCCTCCTCGATCGCCGTGCGGGCAGCGAGGAGTGCCTCGCCCGCGGACTCGAGGAGCTCGGGGTTGGCCGACTCCACGATGTCGACCATGTCGTTCAGGTCGTAGCCCTCGAAGTTGGTGGACGCGAAGTGGAAACCTCGGGAACCGGGGCTGAGGGGGCTGAACGGGTTCACCATGCGGGTCATGGTCATGACCGCATCGAGTGCGCCGTTCTGTGTCGTGGCGTCCTCGCGCTCCTGCTGGTAAGGGTCCGGCCTGTTCTTGTCGCCGCTCATCAGTACCCCGCGTCGGTGTGGTCCGCGTTGTTGTCCCGCTTGAGGTGCTCGTTCAGCATCTCGTCACGCGTCTGGTTGACCTCGGCCCGGATCGCATGGAACCGGTAGCGCTGCTCTTCCTCGAGGTTGTCGAAGTCGACGTCCACGCCGTGCACCGCGATCCGCATGGCTTCGAGCTGCAGGCCAAGTGACTTGGACAGCGCGGTGATCCGTTCATGGACGCGCTCGTACTCCAGGTGGAGCTGCTTGCCTTCCGGGAAGGCACCTGTGCCGAAGGCGGTCTGCGGCAGGCTGTGGGCGGAGACCTTGGCCGGGCCGCCGTCCGACCCCTCGAAGGTTTCGAGGAGGTCGTCCACCTTCTCCTTGAACTTCGACAGCGCCATCATGCCGCGCCGCAGGTCCGCCGATCCGGCCGGCCCTGTCGGTACGCCGGCCCTGACTGCTTCCGGATCCCCCATGCTTCATCCTCCCCGTGCGTACTGCTGCCCCGTTGTCCCCGTGCCGTGGCCGGTCGGACCCGCTCGGGCGTTGTTCCGTCCGCGCCCTGAAGCCATCACGACCGCAACGGAACCACTCTAGTGATCCGCACCGACAGTCCCAACTGCCATATACAGTCACGGCCGTGCCCGCCGATGGTTCCTCACCTTCTCTTCACGGGACGGTACGGAATACGGCCCCGGTTGCTGACGTGTCTCACGTCATCCAGCGGTATTTCTCACACCGCGCCGTCGTCAGGGCGAAGGGTGACCGCCCGCTTTCGCCGGCGCGCGTCGCGGATGGCGACCGCCGTGCCGCCCAGGCCGGCGACCAGGATGGCTGTGCCGACGGCGATGTAGGTGGCGAGGCGGGTGTTGCGTTCGTCGGCGGTTTCGCCCAGGGGGAGGGGGGCCGCGGCGGGGGCCTCGGCTCGGGTGAGGCCCTCGCGGGGGCGGGGGGACTCGATGGGGCGGTCGTCCTCGGTGAGTGCGGCGACCGGGTCGACGACGCCCCAGCCGACCAGGCGGTCGCGGCCGGCGATGGTGCGTTCCGCGGTCTGTTCGATCTGGGCGGTGATCTGACGCTGCGTCCACTTGGGGTGCTTGGCCTTGATGAGCGCGGCGATGCCCGCGACGTAGGGCGCGGAGAAGCTGGTGCCGTTGTCGAGGCAGTGGCCGCCCTTGGGGACGGTGGAGATCATGTCGACGCCGGGTGCGGCCACGTCGACGAAGTCGCCGGACTGGGAGAAGGACGCGCGTTCGTTGTTGCGGTCGGAGGCGGCGACCGCGAGGACGCCCTCGTAGGAGGCGGGGTAGGTCTTCTTGACGTTGCCTCCGGCGCCGTCGTTGCCCGCGGAGGCGACGACGACGATGTCCTGGGCCAAGGCCTCGTCGACGGCGGCCTTCAGGTCCGGGTCGGGTTCGGCGGCGTGGGAGGTGTCCTGGCTGATGTTGATGACCTTCGCCTTGGCCTGGACGGCGTAGCGGATGCTCTGGGCGAGGGTGCTGGTGTCGCCGTTGCCGTCGGCGTCGTTCTGCTGGATCGGGATGATGGTCGCCTCGGGGGCGAGGCCCACGAAGCCGGTCTTGTCGGCGGGCCGGGCGGCGATGATGCCGGCGACCTTGGTGCCGTGGCCGACGGTGTCGGTGGTGCCGTTCTCCTTGCCGCGGTCCACGGGGTCGCCGTTGTCGTCCTTGAGGCCCTTGGGCAGGAAGTTGCGGCCGCTCTTGGCGTCGACCGCGCCCTTGAGCTGCGGGTGGCCGGCGTCGACGCCGGTGTCGATGACAGCGACCCGGACGCCCTTGCCCTTGGACTGGGCCCACAGCGCGTCGAGTTGGACGCGCTGGAGGGACCAGGGGCGGCCGGGGTAGGAGGCGTTGGGGTATTCGCACTGGTCGGAGAAGGAGTCCTCGGCGGCGGCCGGCGGGGCGAGGGCGACCGGGGTGGCCAGGAGGATCGCCGCGGTCGTCGTCCGCAGCAGGGCGAGGTGGGTGCGTCGCATGCCGTCCCCCGGTCAGGAGCCCTGCGGCTGGCGGGCCGCGGCCGTGGACAGGCGGGGTCCGGTGGGCAGGAACGCGGACCAGGCGGCCGGGATGGGTGCCGGGTCCACGTCGGCGTAGCCGAGGCGGGTCTGCGCCTGCTGGGCCTCCTGCTCCAACTGCTTGCGCTCCTCGGCCGACGTGCCGATGCCGGCGTCGTCGGTGGCGCTGTCCGCGTTGGACTGCAGCACGTAGCGCAGCCCTGTGTCGGTGACGAGGAAGACCGGGCCGGCCTTGGTCTCGGTGCCCTGGAACTGGCGGTAGAGCTGTCCGGAGCCGGGCGTGGCGTAGGCGCTGGAGGAGCCGGCGGGGAGGTCTGCCGGGAAGTCGGTGCCGGCCCAGGTGGTGAGGGTGGTGGTGCCCTTGGCGCCGACGTCGTGCAGGACGTTGCAGACGGTGTTGCGGCTGCCCTTGGCGGCGGACGCCTCGTTGACCGCCTCGGGGGTGCCGGTGGGCCAGTCGTGCTCCTCGCCGAAGGGCTTGCCCGGGACGATCGCGCCGGGGCTTGTCTCCAGGGCGTGTCCGGCCTGGTCGAGTGCGGCCAGTTCCTCGCTGAACAGCAGGAGTTTGGCGACGAAGGCGGAGACGGGGGCGACGCGGCCGGGGAGGACCACGTAGTACTGCTCCTTGTTGTTGTCGAGCGCCTTGAGCACGGTGCCGACCTTGTCGGCCGACGGGTCGAGCCGGCCTGGGGCGTCGGCAGGGGTGCCGGGGGCGGCGTCGAGCTCCGGGAAGGTGACCGGGTCGCCCCGGTGGAGGGTGGCCAGCCACTCACGGGAGACCCGCTGTGGTGTGCTGCCGGAGCCGACGATCGTGCGCAGCAGCAGTTCCAGTTTGTCGCCGCTGTCCAGTTCGTCGACGCGGTAGGCGGTGCCGCTCGCGTCCACGATGTGGCGGTGGCCGTCGGGGTCGACGACGTAGAGGAGCTGACCGCCCTTCAGCTTCTGCTTGCCCTCGGTCAGTTTGTGCTCGCGGTCGGCGAGGACGAGGGCGGCCTTCTGGAGGGACTGTCCGCCCGCGCTGGGGCGTTCGCAGACGACCCAGCGCTTGGCGGCGCCGGCTTCCTTGGCGGAGGGGAGGCGGTCGGGGGCGTAGGGGATGCCGATGGTGGCGCCGTGCGGGATCCTGCCGCTGTCGAGGAGCGATTCGCTGACGGTGACGACGTCGCCCTTGCCGGGGGCCAGGAGCAGCTTGGCGGACGCCATGTTGAGCACGGGGTGCAGTTGGGCCTCGTTGCCGGTCTTCAGCACGACGTACCGGGTGGTCGACTCGCTGGCGATGATCACTTTCTCGTTGGGGGTGTCCCAGCCCTTGGGCGCGGTCGGTTTGAGCATGCCCCAGGCGCCGAAGACGGCCATGACGATCACGCCGATGATGATGCCGGGCACGACGCCGCGCAGCGGGCGGGGCGCTCCCTCCTCCGAACCCTGCGGGAACGACTGGACGAACGCCGCGAGCAAGCGGCGCTTCGCGAAGGTGTAGGCGTTGAGCTGATCCCGCCGAGATGCCATTGGTGCGTGTCTCTCCCCGTGTTCCGCCCGTGTCCCGCCCGCACCTTCTCCGGGGGCGGGGATCGCCCTCGTCCGCCCGCCGGTGTCGGACCGGGCCCCTACTATGCCTGGTGTGGGGAGCAACTTGCGGAGCGGGTAGGGTGCCTGGGCCCTGTGGGGCCTGGTGGGATGCGGGATTTCCTGCGTGTTGTGAACAAATTGGGGGAATGCAGTGATGGCTTCCGGAAGGCGGCCTCCGGGTCGTGGCCGCGGCCGGTCGCGCGGTGCCGCCGCGCCCGACGCGCGGTCGGCCGGGCAGGCGTCCCCGCGCGGAGGTCTCCAGCTCAAGGTGCGTGCGGGGCGGTCCGGTTCGTTCCGGTTGCAACGGATCGTCCTGCTGGAGCTCGCCGCCGCCGTCCTCCTCGCGGGCTGGGTCCTCGGCCCGCTCGTCCTGATGCCCGCCGCGGTCGTCGCGGCGGTGCTGGTGCTGCTGGCCTTCGTGCGCCGCCGCGGCCGTTCGCTGCCCGAGTGGATCGCCACGGTGCGGGCGCTGCGTTCCCGGCAGAAGCGGGCGGCGGGGGCGGAGCTCCCGCCGGGCACCGAACCGGGGCTCGCTCCGGCGGTGGAGTGTGATCCGAGTCTGCGTACGTACGCGTTCGGCGGCCGGGAGCGGCGCCCCGTCGGCATCGTCGGGGACGGGACGTTCGTCACGGCCGTGGTGCAGGTGGAGGCCGACGCCACGGCCCTGCGGGCCGAGCGCTCCCGGCGGCCGCTGCCGCTGGCCCTGGTGCGGGACGCGCTCGACGTGGACGGCATCCGGCTGGAGTCGGCACAGATCGTCCTGCACACCCAGCCCGCCCCCGCGCTGCACCTGCCGCGGCAGTCGGTGGCGGTCAGCAACTACGCGCCGCTGCAGGAGCAGACCGGTGCTCCCGCGGTGCGCATCACCTGGATCGCCCTGAAGGTGGATCCGGAGCTGTGTCCGGAGGCCGTGGCGGCCCGGGGCGGCGGGCTGGTGGGGGCGCAGAAGTGCGTGGTGCGGGTGGCCGACCACCTGGCCAGCCGGCTGACCGGGGCCGGGTTCCGGGCCACGGTGCTCGACGAGGAGGAGCTGACCTCGGCGATCGCGACCTCCGCCTGCGCCAATCCGCTGGTGACGGCGGAGGCGGGGCGGGCCCCCCGGCAGGAGCGGCGCACCGAGGAGTCCGGCCGCAGCTGGCGGTGCGACAACCGCAGACACACGACGTACTGGGTCCGCAAGTGGCCCGCGCTGGGCGGCGAGGGCGGGCTCTCGCTCCCCCAGTTCGTCGCCCGGGTCACCGCGGTTCCGGCGCTCGCCACCACCGTCAGTCTCACCCTCGCCGCCGAGGACCGGCGGGAGCTGTCGCTCAGCGGCCACCTGCGGGTGACCGGCCGCAGCGCCGAGGAGCTGACCGACGCCCGGCGCGCGCTGGAGGCTGCCGCGCGGGAGGCCGGTGCGGCCCTCACGCGCCTGGACCGTGAACAACTGCCCGGCGTACTGGCCACTTTGCCCCTGGGAGGCGTGCGGTGACGGCCATGACGACAGGACCCACTCCGGGCGTCCCCGCCACCGGGAGCGGCGCGCCGGGATCGCCGGTGCCGGCGGGCGCCGGGGCGCCGGAACCGGCCCCGACGCGGGCGGCCGGGCTGCTGCGCAACGGCTTCGGGCTGCTCGGCCCCCGCCACGGCCGGCACACCCTGTCCGCCGACGACCTGGACGCGCTGGCGCTGCCCATCGGGGACGACGGTGTCGTCATCGGGGTCGACGCCGAGGGGCAGCCGGCCGTGCTGGGGCTCAACCGGCCCACCCCGTACGACATCGTGCTCATCGGCAGTCTGTGGACGGTCCAGGTGCTGGCGCTGCGGGCCGCGGCGACCGGCGCGCGGGTGGCGGTCGAGACCGGGCGGCCGCAGGCATGGACGCAGATGGTGCACGCCATGGGCGGCGGGCAGAACGGGCTCGCCGTGTACGACGTGGGGCGGGTGCCGCCACAGGGCGCCTCGGCCGGCACGCCGGTCCTGGTCGTGCGGGACTGCGGGATGCGTCCGCCGCGCGGCCGGGTGGTGTCCGGGCGCTGGCAGTCGGTGCTGACGCTGCTGCCCTATCTCAGCCCGGTCGCACCGCGGTTGGTGCGTCAGGCGCGGCTCGTGGGCGTCCAGCGGATCTCGCCGGACGAGTCGGCGGAACTCGGGCGCACCATGGGGCTGCCCCGGACGGAGATCGACGCGCTGCCGACCCTGCCCGACGGCGTCACCCTGTGGTGCGCCGACCGCGACCGGCAGTACGTGATGACGCAACCGACCGACGCGGAGATCGGGTTGCTGGGTACGCCCCGGCGGATGGACTGAACGCGCGCGGAACCACGCGGGGGCGCAGGGGCGCGGCTGCGCACCGAGGGGCCGACGGGGCCTGCCGGGGTGCCGGTGATGGTGATTAGGCTGGGTCCGGTCGGGGGTCAGCCTGAAACGGACGACTCCGCAGCGGCCTCGGACAGCCCCGAAGAACTTCGGACGACGATCACGGTCGCCCCGGCACGGCATGAGGGTGCGCCACCACACCAGGAGGAACTGTGAACAGCGATCGGGACGGGAACCGCGGGGGCTGGGCCACACCCGGCGATGACCAGTCCGACGCGGAGTCCGCCGTCGAGGCGACGGGCGAGTTCACCATCGACTACGCACCGCCGGCCTGGTACACGCAGAACGCCCCCGGCGGCGGTGCGGGTTCGGCCGGGAGTCCGCCTCCGGCCGGGTCCGGAGCGGTGCCCGGGCTGCCGGTGGGCAGCGGCTTCGAGCCGCAGCAGCCTCCGCCGCCCGACGCGCACCAGCCGGGACCGGAAGGGCCGGGCGCCGAGGCGGGACGGACGGCGGAGCCCGGCCGTCCGGCATCGGTTCCTCCGGCACCGGTGGGCGGCTACGGGTTCCCGTCCGACCCCGGCAACGGTGATCTGGAGAGCGGCGCCACCATGCGGTTCTCCGCCGCCGCCCTGAAGCGGGAGTTCCAGCAGCGCGACGCCGCCGCCGAGGCCGCGGCGCAGGCCGAGGCGCAGGCGCGTCCCGAAGTCGGCGCGCAGCCCGACGGACAGCCGGGCGCGGCCGGGGGCTCCGACGAGCCCGCCGGTTCCGGCGCGCCCCGGAGCGGTACGGACGCGGATGGTGCCGAGGGCGCAGCCGAGGACCGTGCCCCCGGTGCCGAGGCCCCGGCGGGAACTGATGCCGGGCCCCACGAGGGCTCCGACGGCGCCGGTGCCGGCGTCGCTGCGGGCGTCTCCCCCGAGGGCGACACCGACGGCACGGACGCAGACGGCGCCGAGGGAGCCGCCGTGGGTGCTGCCGGGGGTGCTGCCGAAGGCGATGCGGAGGGCGTGCCTGACGCCACCGCCGCCGCGGAGCCCCACGCCGACGCGGGCACGTCCCCCGCGCCCGAGCAGGAGCGGGTCGAGGACACCGGGTCCGCGACTCCCGAGGAAGCCGCGCCCGCGGCGGGAGACGCCGAGCCCACGGCCGACGACCCGGCGCCCACGGCTGCCGAGGAGCCCGCCCCCACGGCCGCCGAGGAGCCCGAAGGCCCGGGACCGGCAGACGACGCGGCGGCCGGTGACGCGGCGGCCTCGGACCGTGCCGCCGACCCGTCCGCGGTACCGCCCGCCGACGCGCCCCGGACCGGCGAACCGCAGGACGCCGTGCCGGGGACACCCGAGACGGCACCGCCCGCCTGGACTCCTCCCCCGGCGCCGCAGCAGGTGCCGCCGCTGCCGCCCGCCTACCCCGCCGCGCCCGCGCCCGCGAGCCAGTGGCCGGCCCAGCCCCAGGAAGCCCCGCAGGCACCCGCCCCGCAGACCGCTGCCCCGCAGGCTCCGGCACCCGCGCCGCAGTCCGAGGGCACCGGCGCACCCGGCGAGCCCGCTCCGCCGGCCGCGGGCCAGGACCAGGGCCAGCCGGGCGCCCCCGCCCCGCAGCCGCCCGCGTTCCAGCCGCAGGCCCCGCAGCCCGCTCCGGCCGCCTGGCAGACGCCCGCGGCGCCGGTCCCGCCGCAGCAGAGCCCCGAGCAGCCCGGCCGGCCCGAACAGCACGCGCCGCAGCCCGGCTACGGGTTCCCGCAGGCCGGTGCGCCCGGCCCTGGCGCCCCGGCCGGTTACGGCTTCCCGCACCCGGGTCCCCAGAGCGGGCCTCAGGGCGGCCCTCAGCCCGGTCCCGCGCCGACTCCCCCGGCGCAGCCCGGCGGTTACGGCTTCCCGCACCAGCAGCCCCCGCAGCCGCACCCCCAGGCTCAGCCCGCCCAGGCACAGCCTGCCCAGCAGGGACCGGGGCAGGCGCCCCACGGCTCGGGCCAGGGCGGGCCGCAGCACCCGGGGGTCCCGCCGCAGGGGCACCAGCCGGAACAGCAGCCGGGGCAGCCTCCCGTCGACCCCCGCATCGGGGCCGCCTGGCCGCAGCCCGTCCAGCACGACCAGCGGCAGCCCACCAATCCGGGTGCGGCACCGCTCGGTTACACGGCGGCCGTCGAACTGTCCTCGGACCGGCTGCTCAACAGCAAGCGGCAGAAGGCGAAGAGCAGCAGGCCGGCGGCCGGAGGCTCGCGGTTCAAGCTGGGTGGCAAGAAGGAGGAGGCGGAGCGGCAGCGGAAGCTGGAGCTGATCCGGACCCCGGTGCTGTCCTGCTACCGCATCGCCGTCATCAGCCTGAAGGGCGGCGTCGGCAAGACGACCACCACCACCGCGCTGGGGTCCACCCTGGCCAGCGAGCGGCAGGACAAGATCCTCGCGATCGACGCCAACCCGGACGCCGGCACGCTCGGCCGACGCGTGCGGCGGGAGACCGGGGCGACGATCCGTGACCTGGTCCAGGCGATCCCGTACCTCAACTCGTACATGGACATCCGGAGGTTCACCTCCCAGGCGTCCTCCGGGCTGGAGATCATCGCCAACGACGTGGACCCGGCGGTGTCCACGACGTTCAACGACGAGGACTACCGGCGCGCCATCGACGTGCTGGGCCGGCAGTACCCGATCATCCTGACCGACTCCGGCACCGGTCTGCTCTACAGCGCGATGCGCGGGGTGCTGGACCTCGCCGACCAGCTCATCATCATCTCCACGCCGTCGGTGGACGGCGCGTCCAGTGCCAGTACGACGCTGGACTGGCTGTCGGCGCACGGGTACGCGGAGCTGGTGTCACGGTCCCTGACGGTCATCTCCGGGGTGCGCGAGACCGGCAAGATGATCAAGGTCGACGACATCGTGTCGCACTTCCGGACGCGCTGCCGCGGAGTGGTCGTGGTGCCGTTCGACGAGCATCTGGCCGCCGGTGCGGAGGTCGACCTGGACATGATGCGGCCGAAGGTGCGGGAGGCCTACTTCAACCTGGCGGCGCTCGTCGCCGAGGACTTCGTCCGGCACCAGCAGTCCCACGGCCTGTGGACCTCCGACGGCAACCCGCCCCCGGTCGCCGCACCTCCGCTGCCGGGCCACGCCGTCCCCGGCCAGATGCCGCCCGGCCAGCCGTACCCGGGGCAGCCCCAGGTCCCCGGCCAGCCCCAGGTCCCTGGCCAGCCCCCGGTTCCGGGTCAATCGCAGGCCCCGGGTCATCCCCAGGTCCCGGGTCAACCGCAGGCCCCCGGTCAGCCGCCCATGCCCGGCCAGCAGATCCCCGGCGGGCCGCAAGCCCCCGGCGGGCCACAGGCCCCGGCCGGGCCGGCACCGTACCCCCACCAGCCGTACGCACAGCCCCAGCCCCCCGGCCAGCCGAACCCGCACGCCCAGCCGAACCCGCAGGGCGCCTCTCCGCACGCCCACCAGGCACCGCCCGGCCACTCCCAGGCGCAGCCTCCCGGGCAGCCCGGCCAGCCGGGACAGCCGCCGGTCCCGCCGCAGGCGGCGTACCCGTACCCGCAGCCGCCGGCGGACCAGTCCTACCCGCTGGCCCAGCCGCAGGCACAGCCCCAGCCCCCCGCCCATCCGCAGCAGCAGCCGGGGGAGACCCCGCCGCCCCAGCAGTAGGAGACCGCCCGAGCAGGAGACCACACGCCGGGCCGCGCGGAGCGGCACCGTTCACCCCGGTCGGCCCCTTTCGAGGGGCCGGTCCGCTTTTCGGCCCGCGTCGTCGACGGACGGCGCGGGCCGTCGTGCGCCAAAGGGCGGAATCCGGCCGTCAGGCCCTGGCCTGGAGCGCTTCAGCGGTCTCGACCAATGGGCGCGAAATGCTCGTCAATTCGTTATTTCCGCAGGCCACATGGGGTGCACGCGCCGTTGACGGTGGCAGACACCGCTGATAGACACACTCATCACTCACCTGATCAACCCGTCCTTTCCGTGCGAGCGATGACGCGAGGTCAGCCCTCTTATGGACATGAACGACAGGTACGGCGGGGCCCCCGGCGAGCGGCGCCCGCACCCCCGCTCCGGGCCCCGGCGCGGTTCCCTCCCGGGCGGCCCGCTCCGGCTCGTCGCGGCGGCCGGTGCGGCGGCGCTGACACTGACCGCCGGGCTCGTGACTCCGCTCAACCCGGCGCCGCAGCAGGCCGAGGCGGCCGACGACGGCAAGAAGGTGCTCACCGTCGCGGTGGCGCAGAGCGTCGACTCGCTGAGCCCCTTCCTGGCGGTGCGCCTGCTCAGCACGAGCATCCACCGGCTCACCTACGAGTACCTGACGAACTACGACCCCGAGGACAACCACGTCGTCCCGGGTCTGGCCACCGAGTGGAAGTCGTCGCCGGACAAGCTGACCTGGACGTACACCATCCGCTCGGACTCCACGTGGTCCGACGGGAAGCAGGCCACGGCCGAGGACGCGGCCTGGACGTTCAACACGATGATGACCGACGAGGGGGCGGCGACCGCCAACGGCAGCTTCGTCGCCAACTTCGAGAAGGTCACCGCGCCCAG
The DNA here is from genome assembly GCF_044767675.1 of Streptomyces sp. NPDC101219. Taxonomy (NCBI): domain Bacteria; kingdom Bacillati; phylum Actinomycetota; class Actinomycetes; order Kitasatosporales; family Streptomycetaceae; genus Streptomyces; species Streptomyces sp. NPDC101219. Next base: position 27,596 of record NZ_JBIWOK010000026.1, on the reverse strand, counting down.
CCCGACCGAACTGGTCATCAAGCTGAAGAAGCCGCAGGCCACGATGACGGCGCTGGACGTGCCGATCGTGCCCAAGCACGTGTGGGAGAAGGTCGACGACTACGCGAAGTTCAACAACGACAAGGACTTCCCCCTCGTCGGAAACGGGCCGTTCGTCCTCACCGACTACAAGGCCGACAGCTATGTGCGGCTGAAGCCCAACAAGTCCTTCTGGCGCGGGGCGCCGAAGTTCGACGAGCTGGTCTTCCGCTACTACAAGGACCAGGACGCGGCCGTGTCGGCGCTGCGCAAGGGCGAGGTGTCCTTCGTGGCCGGGTCGCCGTCGCTGACGCCCGCGCAGGCGGCCTCGCTGGAGAAGGACGAGAACATCCGGGTCAACGACGCACCCGGCCGCCGCTTCTACGCCCTCGCCACCAACCCGGGCGCGAAGGCGAAGAACGGCGAGAAGATGGGCGACGGGCACCCCTCGCTGCTCGACCAGAGGGTGCGCAACGCGCTGTTCATGGCGGTGGACCGCAAGACGGTCATCGACAAGGTGTTCCAGGGGCACGCCGTCGAGGGCGCGGGCTACATACCGCCGCGTTTCCCGCAGTACTTCTGGGAGCCGTCGGCCGGGCAGGAGCTGGCGTACGACCCGAAGAAGGCGGCCGCGCTCCTCGACGAGGCGGGGTACACGGTCGACGGTGACGGCAAGCGGGTCGGCAAGGACGGCAAGCCGATCACGTACCGCGTGCTGTGCCACGCCACCGACCCGAACGACAAGGCCATCGGCAAGTACCTCCAGGAGTGGTGGGGCGACCTCGGTATCGGTGTCACGCTCAACTGCCTGGACAACGTGACCGATCCATGGCTGGCGGGCGAGTACGACCTGGCCTTCGACGGCTGGTCGGTCAACCCGGACCCGGACTTCGTGCTGTCCATCCACACGTGTGCTGCGCTGCCGGCGACGCCCAAGGACACCGGCGCTACCGACAACTTCATCTGTGACAAGAAGTACGACGAGCTGTACGGGCGGCAGCTCGCCGAGTACGACCCGGACCGACGCGCGGACCTGGTACGGCAGATGGAGTCGCGGCTGTACGACCTCGGGTACATGAACGTCATGGCCTACCCGAACGCGGTCGAGGCGTACCGCACGGACCACATCGAGTCGATCACGACGATGCCGGCGAAGGCGGGCAACATCTACGGCCAGGACGGCTACTGGAGCTGGTGGTCGGCGGTGCCGGCGGACTCCGGTGACACCGGGGACGGCTCCTCGTCGACCGGTGTGGTCGTCGGGATCGTCGCGGGAGCCGTGGTCCTCGCGGGGCTCGGGGCGTTCGTGGCGCTGCGGCGGCGGGCCACCGCCGACGACCGCGAGTAGGCGGCGAACGGCTCCCGATGACCGCTGACGCAGCATCCGCGCCCGTGGAGGGCGCGCCGCAGGCCGCCGGTCCGGTGAAGGACGGACCGGCGGCCTGCCGCGGCCCGCGGGCCCGCACCGCGACCGGCTATCTGCGGTACGTGGCGGGCAAGCTGGCCGGTGCGGCCGTGTCCCTGTTCGCCGTCCTCGTCACCAGCTTCTTCCTCTTCCGGCTGATCCCCGGCGACCCGGTGAAGTTCATGACCGGAGGACGTCAGGTGTCGGCGGAACAACTGGCTGCCTACCGCCGGGAGTTCGGGCTGGACCTGCCGATGTGGCAGCAGTTCACCGACTACTGCGCCAAAGCACTCACCGGCGATCTGGGCACGTCGTACCAGTTCCGCGCGCCGGTCGTCGACAAGATCACGGAGGCGTTGCCGAACACCCTGCTGCTCACCGGCACCGCTTTCGTGCTCTACACGGTGCTGGGCATCCTGCTCGGCACCCGCTCGGCGTGGCGGCACGGGCGCCTGGGCGACCGGGTCCACACGGGTCTGGCGCTGACGCTGTACTCCGTGCCGTCGTTCTGGCTCGGGCTGCTGCTGATCATCACGCTGTCGGTGGGCATCGGCCCGGTTCCGGGACTGTTCCCGACCGGCGGGATGGAGTCGGGCGGCGAGGAGGGCTTCGCGCATGTCCTGGACGTGGCGCACCACCTGGTGCTGCCGGTGGTGACCCTGGTGGCGGTCGAGTACGGGCAGACGCTGCTGGTGACGCGGTCGGCGCTGCTGGACGAGATGGGCAGCGACTACCTGACGACCGCCCGGGCCAAGGGGCTGCGCGACGACCTGGTGCGCCGCCGGCACGCGGTGCCCAACGCGCTGCTGCCGACCGTGACGCTCATCTTCATCAATCTGGGGCGGACCGTGGCGGGCGTGATCCTGGTGGAGACGGTCTTCTCCTGGCCGGGCCTCGGCGGGCTGTTCTACCAGGCGCTGAGCGTGCCCGATCTGCCGTTGGTGCAGGGCCTGTTCTTCGTGTTCGCGGCCGCGGTGATCCTGATGAACACGCTGGCCGACCTGATCTATCCGCTGCTCGACCCCCGGGTGGGCCGATGACGACCGACCACGACGGCTCCACCGGTGTCCCGGAGCAGGATCCCGCCGCCCCGCCCGCGGCGGCCGCCACCGCCGGCCGGGGAACACCGGCTCCCGGCAGCGGGAAGACGTCCGGGCGGTCACCGGCCCGGCAGCGGCGGCGCGCCTCGGTGGTCCGCTTCTGGCGGCAGTACCGCAGCCACCGGGCCGGTGTCTGCGGTCTGGCGGCGCTGCTGCTGTTCGGGCTGCTGGCGCTGGCCGCGCCGCTGCTGGTGGGCTCCGACGTCGACAACGTGACGGACGCGCCGGGCGACGCCCTGGAGGGGCCCAGTGCGGCGTTCCCGTTCGGCACCGACCAGTTCGGGCGGAACCTGCTCGGCCTGGTGATCTGGGGCGCCCGGGTGTCCCTCCTGGTGGGGCTGCTGGCAGCGGTGCTGTCGGTGGCCATCGGCACGCTGATCGGGGTGACCGCGGGGCACTTCCGCGGCTGGTACGCGACGGTGATGATGCGCGTCACCGACTGGTTCCTGGTGATGCCGACCCTGGTGCTGGCGATCGCCCTGGCCAGTGTGATGCCGCGCTCGCTGGTCACCATCGTGGTGGCGATCGGGGTGACCACCTGGCCGACCACGGCCCGGCTGGTCCGGGCGCAGACCCTCGCGGTGGAGACCCGGCCGTACATCGAGCGGGCGCGGGCACTGGGCGGCGGGCACTGGCACGTCATGAGCCGGCACGTACTGCCCAATGTGATGCCGCTGGTGCTCGCCCAGACCACCCTGATCATCTCGTCGGCGATCCTGGCCGAGGCGACGCTGGCGTTCCTCGGGCTCAGCGACCCCACGGTGGTGTCGTGGGGCGGACTGCTGCAGGACGCCCGGGAGGCCGGCGCGGTCAGTTCCGGCCACTGGTGGTACCTGGTGCCGCCGGGCCTGGCCATCGCCGGGGTGGCGCTGGCGTTCACCTTGTGCGGGCGGGCCGTGGAGTCCGTCCTCAACCCCAGGCTGGGGGTGTCCCGTTGAGTCTGCTGGAGGTCAGGGACCTGACCGTGACGTACCCCGGCGGGGCGGCCGCCGTGCGCGGGGTGGACCTGCGGCTGGAGGCGGGCCGCAAACTGGGGATCGCCGGGGAGTCGGGCTGCGGCAAGTCCACGCTGGCGCTGGCCCTGCTGCGGCTGCTGCCCGCCGGGACGCGCACCGGCGGCCAGGTGCTGCTGGACGGTGAGGACGTGCTGGCCATGAAGTGGGGCCGGGTCCGGGCGGTGCGGTGGGCCGGGGCCTCGATCGTGTTCCAGGGCGCGATGCACTCCCTGAACCCGGTGCACCGCATCGGCGACCAGATCGCCGAGCCGGTCCTGCTGCACCGTCGGGCGACACCCGCCGGGGCCCGGCGCAGGGCCGGGGAACTGCTGGAACACGTGGGCCTCCCGGCGGCCCGGGCGGCGGCCTACCCGCACGAGCTGTCCGGCGGACAGCGCCAGCGGGTGATGATCGCCATGGCCCTGGCCTGCGATCCGCGGCTGATCGTCGCCGACGAGCCGACGACCGCGCTCGACGTGATGATCCAGGCGCAGATCCTGCGGCTGATCGAAGGGCTGGTCGCCGACCAGGACGTCGGTCTGATCATGATCAGCCACGATCTGGCGGTGCTCGCCGACACCTGCGACCGGCTCGCGGTGATGTACGCGGGCCGGGTCGTCGAGGAGGGCCCCGCCGCCGAGGTGTACACCGCCGCCCGCCACCCGTACGCGGCGGCGCTGGCGGCGGCCTTTCCCCTGATCGGTGACCCCTCCTCCCGGTTCGCGCCGCGCGGTCTTGCGGGAGACCCGCCGGACCCGTCGGCGCTGCCGCCCGGCTGCACGTTCCATCCGCGGTGCCCGGTGGCGCTGGAGTCCTGCGCGGTGGACGACCAGCCCCTGCGCGAGGTGGACGGGGACCGGCGGGCGGCCTGTGTGCGGGTCGGCGAGGACGACACGGCGGCGCCCGCGGCGGCACCCCTGCAGAAGGCGAGGCGCAGCACCCCATGACCAGCTCCCCCACCCCCGCCGGCCCGCTGCTGAGCGCCCGGGACCTGCGGGTCGCCTTCCCCGGACGGCGCGGCACGCCGGGTGCCCGCGCCGTGGACGGCGTCGACCTCGACATCCGCGCCGGTGAGATCGTCGCCCTGGTCGGTGAGTCGGGCTGCGGCAAGACGACGCTGGCCCGCGCGCTGCTCGGTCTGGTACGGCCGACCGGGGGCCGGGTCGCCTTCGACGGCCGGCCGCTGGAGTACTCCGGCCGGGCGCTCAAGGCGTACCGCCGGCGGGTGCAGTTGGTGCTCCAGGACCCCAGCGGCTCGCTCAACCCCCGGCACACGGTGTACGACGCGGTCGCCGAGGGCCTGCGCATCCACGGTCACGCCGGCGACGAGCGGGCGGCGGTGGCCCACGCGCTGTCCCGGGCCGGGCTGCGGCCTCCGGAGCGCTTCTTCCTGCGCTACCCGCACGAGTTGTCCGGCGGGCAGCGGCAGCGCGTGGTGATCGCGGGCGCGCTGGTGCTGGACCCCGAACTCCTCGTCGCGGACGAGCCGGTGGCGTCCCTCGACGCCTCGGTACGCGGTGAGATCCTCGCCCTGCTGCTGCGGCTGCGTGACGAACTCGGCCTGTCCGCGCTGGTGGTGACGCACGATCTGGGGCTGGCGTGGAACATCGCCGACCGGGTGGCGGTGATGTATCTGGGCCGGATCGTGGAGAGCGGCGCGGTGGAGCAGGTGCTGACCGCTCCCCGGCACCCCTACACCCGCGCCCTGTTGTCGGTGCTGCCCGAGGCGCCGGGCAAGCCGGTGGTGCTCAGCGGCGAGCCGCCGGACCCGTCCCGCATCCCGGGCGGCTGCCGCTTCCACGCCCGCTGCCAGGTCCTGGCGAGCGGGGAGGCCGGCCGTGCGGGGGTCGCGGACGCGTGCCGGACCGTGGACCCCGGAATCCTGGACGGCGGCGACACGGCCCAGGTGGCCTGCCACTGGGCCCACGCGCCGCGGGCCGCCGAGGCGGACGGCGTGCCGTCGGAACACTGACCTGACCGGTCGACGGGACCGGCCGGACGGGCCGGCGGGAGAGTCGCGGCGACCGCCGACCGGGCCGGCCCACGGGAGGGCTCGACGGGCGCCGACCGGACCCTGCGGCGGCTACGGCTCGGCCGCCGCGGACAGTCCCCTGCGGCCCGGCTCCGCCGCCGCAACGAGTGCCCGGCGGCGCCCCGCGGGCCGGCCGGCCTCTGCGGCCGACGCGTAGCGACCGCGGGCGGCAGCGGGTACGGGGTCTCGCCTCCGCCGCTGCCGCTCGGCCACCGCGGCCGGCACGCGACAGCACCGCCGGAGCCCGTCAGCCCAACACCTGCAGCCCGGCCGCCGTGACCAACACCCGGTAAGCGCCACGGCATCCGGTCGGGCTCGGCCCCTACCCCTTGCAGGCTCGGCCGCCGCGACCGGTGGCAGCAGCACTACGGGCCGGTCAGCCCCTGCATCCGGCGCTCGGCGACCGCGGGCGGCAGCGGTACGGGGCCGGCCTCCGCCGCTGACGCTCGGCCACCGAGAGGGCGGTGCAGGCGTCGCCCTCCGGCTGGGGCTGCAGCAGTCGGCGGATGGCCACCTCGCGCGGGGCCGGCGTGTACCGGGTCTCGCCTCCACCGCTGACGCGCGCCCACCGCGGCCGCCACCCGACCGCTCTACGGGATCCGTCGGTCCCTCTGCCCACGGCTGCGGCCGGCCCGCCCCAGCGCCGCGCGGCCCCGGGACAGCACACCTAGGCCTGCGGCGGTTCCGCCGCCGCGATCAGTTCGCGGCAGCGCTGCACGTCCCGGGTCATCTGCTCCAGCAGGGCGTCCAGCGTCTCGAACCTGGCCTGGCCGCGCACGAAGGCGAGAAAGTCGACGGCGACGTGCAGGCCGTACAGGTCGAGGCCGACGCGGTCGATGGCGTACGCCTCCACCGTGCGTTCGGTGCCGTCGAACTGCGGGTTGGTGCCGACGGAGATGGCGGCCGGCATGGCCTCGCCCTGGGCGTGCAGCCAGCCGGCGTAGACGCCGTCGGCGGGGATGGCGGTGTGCGGGAGGGTCTCGACGTTGGCCGTGGGGAAGCCCATCTCGCGTCCACGCTGGGCGCCCCGCACGACGACGCCCTCCACGCGGTGCGGGCGGCCCAGGATCTCGGCGGCGCCGTCGACGTCGCCCTCGGCGACCAGGCGCCGGGTGAGTGTGGAGGAGAAGGGTTCGCCGCCGCCCGCCTCCCCGGACACGTACAGGTCGACGACCTCGACCTCGAAGTCGTAGATCTTGCCCTGCTCGGCGAGGAAGTCCACGGTGCCCGCGGCCTTGTGGCCGAAGCGGAAGTTGGGGCCCTCGACGACCGCTTTGGCGTGCAGCTTGTCGACCAGCACCTTCACCACGAAGTCGGCCGGGGACAGCTTGGAGAACTCGCTGGTGAAGGGGAGGATCAGGACCGCGTCCACGCCCAGTTCCGCCATGAGTTCCGCGCGCCGGTGGTGCGGGGCGAGCAGCGGCGGGTGGCTGCCGGGGCGGACGACCTCGCTGGGGTGCGGGTCGAAGGTGACGACGACGGCCGGGACGCCGAGTTCGCGGGCACGGTCCACGGCGTGCCGGATGATCAGCTGGTGCCCGCGGTGGACTCCGTCGTAGGAGCCGATGGTGACGACGCTGCGCCCCCAGTCCTGGGGGATGTCCTCCAAGCCACGCCAGCGTTGCACTGTGCCTGCTCCTTGTCGAAACCTTGTCGAGCCGAGTCCGTGGACGTCGCGTGGACTTCGTCCGCGCAGGTCTAAGGGTGCCATGCCGTCCGCCCGGAACGCGCAGCGGCATGGTCGCAAGGACGGGTTGCGGCCGGGCCGCCCGGCTCGCCCGGTTCAGGCCGGAACGCTCGTACCCACCACGTCTTCCACGGTCCGGCGGGTGGTCGTGCCGACGAGGGGCGCCCACACGCGCGGGGCGTCCGCGAGCCAGCCGGCGACCGCCGCGGCGAAGCCCGGGACGTGCCGGGCCAGGTCGGCCAGCGCGCGGTCGAGGCGGGCGGCGCCGTCCGGGGTGCGGGCGAGGGGCAGGCCGGCGCGGTGGACGAGGGCGCGCAGTTCGCCGCCGGTGGTGCGGGCGGCGGCGTGCAGCACCGCGGTCAGCACGTCGGGGTCGTGCTCGCGGTCGAGGAGGGTGTCCAGCAGCACGCGGCGCAGCGGACGGGAGGCGGGCGTGCCGGGGTCGGCGAGGATCCCGGCGAGTGCTGCCCGCAGGGGTGCGGGGCCGCCGTCGAGCAGGCCGGTGAGCAGCGGGAACAGGACGTCCTGGGCGGCGGGACCGCCGTTCAGGCGCCGGTCGGCGTACCCGGCGATGTGGCCGGCGAGCTCGGGCCGCCGTCGGACGGCGTCCCGCAGCAGGGCGGCGACCTGTCCGGCGAGCCCCGGCGTGGTGGCGTCGGCGAGGGTCCGGAAGGTCCCGGCGGCGTCGGCGCGCTCCAGCCGGGTGCCGAAGGCGGCGAGGACCGGCCCGGGGTGGGTGACGAGGGCGCCGGTCAGCGCGTCCGGGGGGAGTTGCGGGTCCCCGGCGGCGAAGTGTTTCAGGGCGCGGGCCAGGTGGCGGTCCCTGCTGCTCGGGTCGCGGACCAGCAGGGCGAGGGCGCCGCCGTGCGGGGCGGGGTCGTCGCTGCGGTCGAGGAGGACGAGGGCGGCGTGGCGGAGCAGGGCGCGGTCGGCGCCGTCCCGGACGTGGGGGACCACCCGGAGCCCGTAGGTCACGGCCGCGGCCCGGCGGGCGGAGCGCTCGTCGCGGGCCCATCGGTGGACGGCCCGGCACACGGCGGCGGGTTCCTCCTCGGCGAGGACGCCCAGCAGTTGGCCGGCCCGGCGGTGTGTGCTGTCGGCGAGTGCCTCGGTGAGCGTGTCGGGGGCGCGGTCGCGGTGGGTGTGGAGCAGCGCCTGTGCGGCCGTCGCCACGGTCGCGTGCGGGGTGGCGGGCAGTGGCCGGTCGTCGTCGAACCAGCGGACGAGCTGCGGGATGGTCCCGACGGGGTCGGCGGTGAGCAGCCGGGCGGCGGCGTCGAGGAAGCGGGGGCCGGCCTCGCAGGGCGGGCCGTCGGCGTGGACGAGCCGCCGCAGCAGGGCGAAGCGGGTGTCCGGGCGCAGGGCGAGGGCGCTCCAGAAGGCGGGACCGAGTTCCGCCGGCACGGCGCGCCGCTGCTGCCGCCAGGCCACGATCCGGTGGGAGAGCAGGCCCAGCACGGCCGTGTAGGGCGTGGCGTCGGGCACCCGGGCGAGGGTCGCGGTGAGCAGCCGGGCGGCCCACCAGGAGCCGGGGTCGGCGTCCAGGGCGTGCACCAGGTCGGCGAGCCGGGAGGCGGTCGGGCCCGTGCCGCCGTGGCGTTCCAGACGCAGCAGGGCCTCGACGACGGGGCCGGCCCGGTGGTGCGGGACGGGGACGCGGTCCGGGCCGTCGTCGGCGGTGCGGCGGGCGTGGACCAGCGCACGCAGCGCCTCGTCCAGGTCGAGGTGGACGCCCTGGATCCAGTCGGCGAACTCCTCGTGGGCGAAGCGGTAGCCGGTGCCGGCGGGCACCAGGAGGCCCTCGGCGAGCACCGCGGTGGCCCAGCCGGTGCCGCCGCCGAGGTGTGCGGGGGCGGGCCCCCAGGGGAACAGCGCCTCGAACTCGGCCCGCTCCAGAGCGCCCTGGCCAGAGCCGAGGCTGCGCCGGGCGGCCTCGTGCACCTGCCCGGCGACCCGGGCGGCGAGCCGGCGCACGGCGGTGCCGCGCAGGCCGTTCTCGGCGGCGAGGCGGACGGCGACGCGCAGGCACATGAGGTCCAGGTGGGCGGCGAGGAGGTCGTCGCGGTGCACCCGCGCTCCGGGGCTGCCGCCCAGCGCGGCCCGGACCTCGGTCAGCAGCCGCAGGGCGAGCGGGTGGCGGGCGTCGGCGCCGGTCAGGTCGCCGTCGGGCAGGCCGTGGCGGGCGCGGGCGAGGCGGGCCTCCTCGACGGTCAGGTCGTCGAGGCGCACGCAGGCGGGGGTTCCGTCGGCGGGGTCCGCGGGGTCCTCCCCCGGGTGCAGCAGCCCGGCCGGGAAGCGGGCCGCCGCGCTCTCCCAGTACTCGGGACGGCAGGCCACCACCAGGCGGATGCCCGTGCGGCGCAGCCAGCGGGCCGTGCCGTCGGTCCACTCGGCGAGGCGGTGGGCCAGGGCCGGGGGCATCTCCTCGGGACCGTCGAGCAGGATCACCAGGGGGCGTCCGGCCCTGCCGGACAGGTCGGCGAGACGCTCGGGCCCGGTGTCGCCGAGGCCGTCCGGGCCGGCGGGGAAGGGGCTGCGGGAGGCGGCCACGATCCGGGCGGCCCGGTCCAGGGCGCGGCGGGCCGCGTCGGCGAGGCAGGCGTCGTCCTCGCGGAGGTCGGCGCCGCGCAGCCACAGGGTGGGCCGTCCGGCGCGGTGGCGGCGGGCGGCGAACGCGGCGAGCTCGGTGGTGCGGCCGGTGCCGGGCGCCCCGACGAGGCCGAGCACCGCCGCCCGCCCCTGCTCGAACGCGGTGAACCGGGCCGTCACGCCGGTCCGTTCGATGCGTGGCACGCCGCCGGGGGCGTCGGCGTCACCGGTGAACAGGCCGGGCGGGCCGTCCTGGGCGGCGGAGGTCGCGGTGAGGTGCAGCACCCCGGCGAGGTTCAGGTCCGCCCCGTAGGCGGGGACGGTCGTGGCGTTCTCGGCGAGCAGGGCGGCGAGCGGGCCGTCGGAGTGCCGGGCCCGGGCGGGGAGGTCCTCGGGCGGGCTCGTGGTGCCGTCGGTCCCGGCGGGGGCCGGGGAGCGCAGGGGGACGGCGAAGCCGGTGTCGCGGTGGGCCGAGCGGAGGGCGGTGCCGAGCACGCCGAGCACCGCTCCGGTCGCGGAGTCCACCACGGGGCCGCCGGCCGCGCCGCAGCCGAGCCGCAGCGCGTCCCGGCCGGCGGTGCCGATGGCGAGTTCGAGGGCGTCGTCCAGGCGGTGGAAACGGTCGGTGGCGGTGTACGTCACGGTGGTGGCGCCCAGGACGCGCGCCTCGCGCCAGCATCCGGCGGCGAGGGTGACGTAGGTGCCGCTGGCGACCCGGTCGCGTGCGGTGACGGGCAGCGGGTCGAGGCCGAGTCCCTCGCTGCGGACCAGGGCGAGGTCGAGGGCGGGCAGCGGGGTGACGGCGTCGGCGTCCACCACGCAGTGGCGGCCGCCCGGCGCGTGCAGCACGAGGCGGGCCAGTCCGTCGACGGCCTCGTGGCTGGTGATCACGGTGCCGTGGTGGTCGGCGAGGAAGCCGGTGCCGCGCGGCCTGCCGGCGAGGTCGTGGACGCGGACCAGGAGGTCGTCGGGAGCGGGCGGCCCGGGCGGGCCTCCGCCGGGCACCTGAGCGGTGTCCGGTCCGTCAGGGGTGTCGGATCCGCGACGGAGCCGGTTCCGCGACGTCATCGTCGACCCTCCCCGCCGTCCTGCCGTACCACCGTGCCTTCGTTCTGAACAGTAGGCCACGATGATCAGCGGGAAACGCCCTGCGGCGAACGCGCCCCCTTCCGCTCCCCCGGTTCACTCCGCGCGCCTGCACGTACGGGTGAACAGGGCGGGGCTGGTGGATACACCCTAGGGGTGGGGGAACCGAGGGGGACCGTGGAGCGGCGGCAGGTGAATCCCCGTGACGCCGCTCCACGGGCGGGCCGCCGGAACCGGTGTCCGGCGCGGGAACACCGTCGCCCTGTCGACGTGCCGACAAAGCGGCACGTCGACAGGGCGACGGTGGGGCCGGCCCGACCGTGCCCCGCCTCCGGTGCGGCACACCCGCCCGGCGAGGTGACACCGGCTGCGGCCCGTCAGGCGAAGACGGCCAGGCTCTTGGCCTTGCCCTTGTGCTCCTCGACCAGGGCGAGCAGGGCGCCCTCGGGACCGAAGACGGCCACCGGACCGGCGCCCGCGTACAGCTCGGGCATCTCCAGCCGCACGCCGTTGGTGAGCAGCCGGGCGTGCCGGGCGTCGACGTCCCAGCGCGGGAAGGCGGCCGCGGCGGCCTCGGCGATGGGCATCACGACGAGTTCCTGCTGCAGCTGGTCCAGTGTCCTCGCGGCGTCGAGCCGGTAGGGGCCGACGCGGGTGCGGCGCAGCGCGGTGAGGTGCCCGCCGACGCCGAGTCCGGCACCGAGGTCGCGGGCGAGGGCCCGGATGTAGGTGCCGGAGGAGCAGACGACGGACACGACCAGGTCGAGCACGGGGGTGCCGTCCTCGGCGACGGCCTCCCGGACGTCGTGCAGGACGAAGGAGGAGACGGTGACCGGCCGGGCCGGGATGTCGAAGTCCTCGCCCTCGCGGGCCCGCTTGTAGGACCGCACCCCGTCGATCTTGATGGCGCTGACCTTGGACGGGACCTGCATGATGTCGCCGGTCAGTGCGGCGACCCCGGCGTCGAGGGCCTCGCGGGTGACGTGGGAGGCGTCGGTGGAGGAGGTGATGTCCCCCTCGGCGTCGTCGGTGACCGTGGTCTGACCGAGCCGGACGGTGCCGACGTACTCCTTCTCGGTCAGCGCGAGGTGACCGAGCAGCTTGGTGGCCTTCTCGACGCCGAGCACGAGGACACCCGTCGCCATCGGGTCGAGGGTGCCGGCGTGGCCGACCCGGCGGGTGCGCGCGATGCCCCGCATCTTGGCGACCACGTCGTGCGAAGTGAAACCCGACGGCTTGTCGACGATGACAAGGCCGTCGGGCGTGGGGGGTTTCTGGGTCATTCGGCGGTTTCGTCCGTCTCGTCATCCTCCGGCTTGCGGTACGGGTCGGCCCCGCCCGCGTACGTGGCGCCCGCGGACGCCTCGCGCACCTTGGCGTCGGACTGGCGTGCCTTGTCGAGGAGGTCCTCGATGTTGCGTGCCGTGTCCGGGAGGGCGTCCATGACGAAGGTCAGGGTGGGCGTGAACTTCACGCCGGCCGCCCGGCCCACCTCGGAGCGCAGGATGCCCTTGGCGCTCTCCAGGCCCGCCGCGGCGGCCTGGCGCTCCTCGTCGTCCCCGTACACCGTGTAGAAGACGGTCGCCTCCCGCAGGTCACCCGTGACCCGGGTGTCCGTGATGGTGACGTGCGAGCCGAGCCGCGGGTCCTTGATCCCGCGCTGCAGCTTCTGGGCCACCACCTCTCGGATGAGGTCCGCCAGCCTTTTCGCCCGCGCGTTGTCGGCCACTGGTCCGTCTCCCGTTCTTTCCTGATCTCGTTCTCGAAAGCCTGGTCGTCAGTCGTCGTCTTCGCCGTGGAAGCGCCGCCTGACGGACAGCAGCTCCACCTCCGGGTGCCCGGCGACCAGCCGCTCGCACCGGTCCAGCACGTCGGTCAGGTGCCCCGCGTCGCCGGAGACCACCGCCAGGCCGATGAGGGCCCTGCGGTGGAGGTCCAAATGGTCCACCTCGGCCGCGCTCACCGCGTACTTGCGCTGGAGTTCGGCGACGATCGGGCGGACGACGGAGCGCTTCTCCTTCAGCGACCGTACGTCGCCGAGGAGGAGGTCGAAGGACAGCGTCCCCACATACATGTGCAACCGGTTCACCCGCCGGCACGGGATCGATGGCCCCGCCATCCAGTGGGCGGGGACATCACGAACGGTACAACGAAGCGGGCCGCGTGATCGACGGATATTGCGCCCCGCGGCCCCCGGCCGGACCGGGACCGGGCACGCGCCGGCCGACGGGACATGGAGCGTCCCGTCGGCCGGCGCGTGGACCGTGGCGGTTACGCCCGCGGCTTCTCGCGCATCTCGTACGTCGCGATGACGTCGTCGACCTTGATGTCGTTGAAGTTTCCGAGGTTGATACCGCCCTCGAAGCCTTCGCGGATCTCGGTGACGTCGTCCTTGAAGCGACGCAGACCCTCGATGTTGAGGTTCTCCGCGACCACCTTGCCGTCGCGGATGAGGCGCGCCTTGGTGTTCCGCTTGACCTCGCCGGAGCGGATGATGACACCCGCGATGTTGCCCAGCTTGGACGACTTGAAGACCTCGCGGATCTCCGCCGTACCGAGCTCGACCTCTTCGTACTCCGGCTTCAGCATGCCCTTGAGGGCCGCCTCGATCTCCTCGATCGCCTGGTAGATGACCGAGTAGTACCGGACGTCCACACCCTCGCGCTCGGCCATCTGCTGTGCCCGCCCGGCGGCGCGCACGTTGAAGCCGATCACGATGGCGTCGGAGCCCATCGCCAGGTCGATGTCGGACTCCGTGACCGCACCGACGCCGCGGTGCAGGACGCGGATGTCGACCTCTTCGCCGACGTCCAGCTGGAGCAGCGAGGACTCCAGGGCCTCGACCGATCCGGACGCGTCACCCTTGATGATCAGGTTCAGCTGCTGGACCTCGCCGGCCTTGAGCACCTTGTCCAGGTCCTCGAGCGAGACGCGGCGCGTGCGCTTGGCGAACGCGGCGTTGCGCTCACGGGCGGCGCGCTTCTCGGCGATCTGACGGGCCGTACGGTCCTCGTCCACGACGATGAAGTTGTCGCCCGCACCCGGGACGTTGGTCAGGCCCAGGACCTGGACCGGCGTCGACGGGCCGGCCTCGGCGACGTTGCTGCCGGTGTCGTCGAGCATGGCGCGCACGCGGCCGTAGGCGTCGCCCACCACCATCGTGTCGCCGACCCGCAGCGTGCCCCGCTGGACGAGGACGGTCGCCACGGCACCGCGGCCGCGGTCGAGCCGGGACTCGATCGAGATGCCCTGCGCGTCCTGCTTCGGGTTGGCCCGCAGGTCGAGCGAGGCGTCGGCGGTGAGGACGACGGCCTCGAGGAGGCTGTCGATGTGCAGACCCTGCTTGGCGGAGATGTCGACGAACATGGTGTCGCCGCCGTACTCCTCGGCCACGAGGCCGTACTCGGTCAGCTGACCGCGCACCTTGGTCGGGTCGGCGCCCTCGACGTCGATCTTGTTGACCGCGACGACGATCGGCACGTCCGCCGCCTTGGCGTGGTTGAGCGCCTCGACCGTCTGCGGCATGACGCCGTCGTTGGCCGCGACGACCAGGATCGCGATGTCGGTCGACTTGGCACCACGGGCACGCATGGCGGTGAACGCCTCGTGACCCGGGGTGTCGATGAAGGTGATCTTGCGATCCTCTTCGTTGACCTCGGTCGTGACCTGGTAGGCACCGATGTGCTGGGTGATGCCGCCCGCCTCGCCGGAGGCGACGTTGGTCTTGCGGATCGCGTCGAGCAGACGGGTCTTGCCGTGGTCGACGTGACCCATGACGGTGACGACCGGCGGACGGACCACCAGGTCCTCCTCGTCGCCCTCGTCCTCGCCGAACTCCAGGTCGAAGGACTCGAGCAGCTCGCGGTCCTCCTCCTCCGGGCTGACGATCTGAACGGTGTAGTTCATCTCGTCCGCGAGGAGCTGGAGCGTCTCGTCGGAGACGGACTGGGTCGCGGTGACCATCTCGCCGAGGTTCATCATGACCGCGACGAGCGACGCCGGGTTGGCGTTGATCTTCTCCGCGAAGTCGGTGAGCGACGCACCGCGCGACAGGCGAATGGCTTCGCCGTTGCCGCGAGGCAGCATCACGCCGCCGACCGACGGGGCCTGCATGGCCTCGTACTCCTGGCGCCTCTGCCGCTTCGACTTGCGGCCACGACGCGCGGGACCGCCGGGACGGCCGAAGGCGCCCTGCGTGCCACCGCGGCCACCGGGACCGCCGGGACGGCCACCGAAGCCGGGACGGCCACCGCCGCCACCGAAGCCGCCGCCGGGACGGCCGGCGAAGCCGCCGCCACCACCGGGACGACCGGCACCGCCGCCGCCACCACCCGGACGCCCGGCGAAGCCGGGACGACCGCCGCCACCGCCGCCGGGACGACCCGCACCGCCCGGACCGCGGCCGCCGGGGCCGGGACGCGGGCCGGCAGCGGGACGCTGCGGCATCATGCCGGGGTTCGGACGCGGGCCGCCGGGACGGGGACTGCCGCCCTGCGGACGCGGCATCGAGCCCGGGGTCGGGCGCTGCCCGCCCGGAGCCTGCGGACGCGGACCGCCGCCCTGGGCACCGGGTGCCTGGGGACGGGGACCGCCGGGGGCGCCGGGACCGCCGGGACGCGCGCCCTGGGGACGCGGCGCCTGCGGGCGGGCCATACCGGTGGAGCCACCCGAGGTGAAGGGGTTGTTGCCCGGACGCGGACCGGCCGGACGGGCGCCCGGACGGGGACCGCCACCGGGGCGCTGGCCCTGGCCTGCCGGACGGCCCTGACCGCCCTGCCCCTGACCGGCGGGACGACCGCCGGGCTTGGGGGCGCCGGGACGCGCGCCGCCGGGCTTCGGCCCGGACGGGGCGGCCGGAGACGCGGGCGGGGCCTGGAACTCGGGCGCGGCCGGAGCCGGACGCGGCGCGGGGCGCGGGCCCGGGGTCGGACGCGGACCGGGAGTCGCCGGCGAGGGTGCCGACGGGGCCGCGGGCTGCTGGGCCGCGGCCGGCTTGGGCGCGGCCGGCGGCTTGGGCGCGGCCGGACGGTCGCCCGGCGCCTTGGCGGCGCGGGAGGTGCCGGCGGACTGCGCCGGAGAGGGTGCTGCGGGCCTGGGGGCCGCCTTGCGGGGCGCGCCGGGCTTCGCTGCGGACTTGCCGTTGCCGCCGCCCTGGAAGGCGTCGGTCAGCTTGCGTACTACGGGCGCTTCGATGGTCGAAGACGCCGAACGGACGAATTCACCGAGTTCCTGGAGCTTGGCCATGACGACCTTGCTCTCCACGCCGAACTCCTTGGCGAGTTCGTAGACCCGGACCTTAGCCACTTCGCTCCTTTGAGGTCCGGGTTGCGTCCGGACCGTCGCTAGTTCATGGGCGTACTCATCGCGTACTCATCGAGTGCTCATCGCAATCTCGACCTGCTTTCGACTCGCGAGGTACCAGACCGCACGGGGGGTTCCGTACGGCATGTCTTCCTGTCGGGTTGCTGTCAGCAACCCTGTGCCTGCTCGACGTAGTGGCGCAACGCCTTTACGTCGAGCGGTCCCGGGACGCGGAACGCCCGCGGGAACGCCCTGCGGCGCACCGCCTGGTCCAGACAGACCGGGACGGGGTGGACGTACGCACCCCGGCCGGGCAGCGTACCGCGAGGATCGGGGACGCAAGCGCCCTCGACCGCCACGATCCGCAGCAGCTCTTTCTTGACCGCTCTCTCCCGGCACCCCACGCAGGTGCGCTCGGGGCATGCACGGGTAGGTGTCCGGCCAGACACAGCTCAGTCTACCTCCCCGGACCGACCTCACCCCTACGGGGCAAGGATCGAACATGTGCCGCACGCAAAGCTGTCGTGATCTCAGCGACCTGCGGCCTGGATCCATTCCCCGGCCGTCCCCCGGCCGGGCCGGCGGCGGTCCCCGCGGACCGCCGCGCGGACTACTCGGCGGACTGTTCTCCGGGCTGTTCGCCCGACGGTTCGGTGTCCGGCCGGATGTCGATCCGCCAGCCCGTCAGGCGGGCGGCGAGCCGGGCGTTCTGCCCCTCCTTGCCGATGGCGAGGGAGAGTTGGTAGTCCGGCACCGTCACCCGGGCGGACCGGGCCGCCATGTCCACGACTTCCACCTTGGACACCCGGGCGGGCGACAGGGCGTTGGCCACCATCTCGGCCGGGTCGTCCGACCAGTCGACGATGTCGATCTTCTCACCGTTCAGCTCGCCCATGACATTGCGCACCCGGCCGCCCATGGGGCCGATGCAGGCGCCCTTGGCGTTCAGTCCGGAGCGCAGCGAGCGGACGGCGATCTTGGTGCGGTGACCGGCCTCACGGGCGATCGCGGCGATCTCCACGGAGCCGTCGGCGATCTCCGGCACCTCCAGGGCGAACAGCTTCTTGACCAGGTTGGGGTGGGTGCGCGACAGCGTGACGGACGGGCCGCGCACGCCCTTGGCGACCCTCACGACATAGCTGCGCAGCCGCATGCCGTGCTGGTAGGTCTCGCCCGGGACCTGTTCCTGCACCGGCAGGATGGCCTCCAGCTTGCCGATGTCGACCAGCACGTTCTTCGGGTCGCGGCCCTGCTGGACCACGCCCGTCACGATGTCGCCCTCGCGGCCCGCGTACTCGCCGAGCGTGGCGTCGTCCTCGGCGTCGCGCAGCCGCTGCAGGATCACCTGCTTGGCGGTCGTGGCGGCGATACGGCCGAAGCCGGACGGGGTGTCGTCGAACTCGCGGGCCTCCTGCCCCTCCTCGAGGTCCTCGGGGTCCTCCTTCGCCCACACGGTCACGTGTCCGGTCTCCCGGTCGAGCTCCACACGCGCCTGCCGGCGGCTTCCCTCGGTTCGGTGATAGGCGATGAGGAGGGCCGATTCGATCGCCTCGACCAGCAGGTCGAAGGAGATCTCCTTCTCCCGCACCAGGCCCCGCAGGGCACTCATGTCGATGTCCACGGCTACGCCTCCTCTTCCTTCTCGTCGTCCTGCCTGGCGGACGCGTCGTCGGACTTGTCGTCCTTGCGGTTGAACTCGACCTGGACGCGCGCGCGTCTGATGTCGCCGAAGGCGAGCCTGCGCGCGGTGGGCCTGCGCCCCTTGACCCCCGGCACCTCGACGTCGAGTCCCTCGTCGTCGGCCGTCAGGATCCGGGCGGTCAGCTCGCCGCCCTCGGTCAGCTGGAACCTCACCAGGCGCCCCGTGGCACGCACGTAGTGCCGGTGCTCGGTGAGGAGGCGCTCCGCGCCCGGGGTCCCGACCTCGAGGGTGTACTCCCCGCTGCCCATCGCGTCCGTCTCGTCCAGCTTCGCCGAGAGCACGCGGCTCACATCGGCGATCCGGTCCAGATCGGCGCCGGTGTCGGAGTCGACGGTGACGCGCAGCACCCGCTTGCGGCCCACCGAGTCGACGGCGATCTCTTCGAGGTCGAGCCCCTGTGAGGTGACGAGCGGTTCCAGAAGTTCTCGCAGCCTCTCGCTCTGGGTGGTGCTCATCCGGGTGACTCCTCGGCCGCGTGTGCTGTTGTGGGACGGTGCGCGTGTCTGGTCAAAGGGTATCCGGTCGCGCAGGGTGTTGCCGTCCACCCGGTGACGGAGGGTGCCGCTGACCGCTGCCGGGTGCTGCCCCGGGTACCGTGATCACGGGCCTGCGGCCCCCGCTGTCGTCGCCACGTTCGACCGAGCCCCCCGAGGACCACTCCCGTGCCGTTCCCCCTCTCTCCGGGCACCCGCTCGGGGCCCCGCCGACGGAGCCTGCTCGCCGTCGCGCCGGCGGCCCTGCTCGCCGCCGGCTGTTCCGCCGGGTCCGATGACTCCGCCGCCGCCGGCCCCCGTCCCCCGGCCGCCGAGCGCACGCGCGCGCGTGCCGCCCGCGACAGCCGGGAGCTGGCGGCCCGGTACGACGCGGTGATCGCCGCCCACCCCGGGCTCGCGGAACGGCTGCGGCCGCTGCGCGCGGACGTCGTCCGGCACGTCGGGGCCTTCGCTCCCCCGAAGGGCTCAGCGCCGTCGCCCTCGCCGTCGCCGTCGGCCTCCGCGTCGGCGTCGTCCCCGGCGCCGTCCGCATCCCCGGCCGTGCCCGCGACACCGAAGGAGGCCCTGGCCGGCCTCGCCGCGGCGGAGCGTGAACTCGCCGACCGGCGCACCCGTGAGCTGCTGGACGCGCCGGGCGAGCTGGCCCGGCTGCTGGCCTCGGCGGCGGCCGCCGGGGCGGCGCACGTGTATCTGCTGACGGAGGGACGGGCGTGAGCGAGGCGGAGGACCGGGAGCTGCGGGCCCTTCAGGCGGCCCTGGCCGCGGAACACGCGGCGGTGTACGGCTACGGCGTCGTCGGCGGCCGGATCGCCAAGGAACGCGCACCGCAGGCCCGCGCGGCCTACGACGCCCACCGGGCCCGCCGGGACACCCTGGTGCGTGAGGTCCGGGAGGCGGGCGGCACGCCGGTCGCCGCGGCCGCCGGGTACGCGCTGCCGTTCCCGGTGCCGGACGCGGCGGCGGCCCTGCGGCTGGCCGCGGAACTGGAGAACCGCCTCGCCGGGGTCTACGCGGACCTGGTCCGCGACAGCGGGGGCGAGCGGCGCCGGTCCGCCGCCGGGGCGCTGCGCGAGGCGGCGGTGCGGTCGGCCCGCTGGAGCGGCGGGAGCGTAGCCTTCCCTGGGCTCGCCGAGCGGTCCCCGGCGGACGGCTGAGGCCGCCGTCGGCGGGGCGGTTCGGGACGGTACGACGCCGGCGGCAGGACGGGCGCCCGAGGGGCGGCAGGCTCCACGACAGCACGAAGGGAACGACGCGCGCATGGTTTTCGACCCGCCGAAGCGTCTGGTCAGGGCACTCGGTGAGACGGTTCCGGACGGTGACGGCTGGCTGGAGCAGCTGCCCGGGGCGGCACGGCGGGCGGTCGCGGCGCTGGGGCTGACCGTGGAGCGGGTGCAGGTGCCCGGCGGGCGCAGCAGCCTGGTGGTGCTGGTGGTCACGGCGCAGGGCACGCCCGCGGTGCTGAAGCTGGCGCCGCGCCGGTTCCGGCCGGAGAGCGAGCGGGCCGCGCTGGCGCACTGGGCGGGCCGGGGCGCGGTGCGCCTGCTGGACGCCGGCAGCTCGCCGGACGCGCCGGAGGGCGTGCTGCTGCTGGAGCGGCTGCACCCGGACGTGTCGGTGCGGTCGCTGCCGGAGGCGCGGGCGCTGCTGGAGGCGGCGGGGACGCTGCGCCGCCTGTGGGTGCCGCCGCCAAAGGACCACGTCTTCGAGACGGTGGCCGAGCGGACGGGCCGGCAGGCGGAGGCGATGCGGGCGGGTGCCGCGGCGGACCCGGAGGCGGCCCCGCTGGTGCGGGCGGCGCTGGACGCGCGGGAGGAACTGCTGGCCGCGCCGCCCGAACTGCGGCTGCTGCACGGCACGTTCCGGCAGAGCAAAGTGCTGGCGGCGGAGCGGCTGCCGTGGCTGGCGGTGGGTCCGGACCCGGTGGTCGGCGAGTGCGCGTTCGACCTGGCCCGGCTGGTGCGCGACCGGGTGGAGGACCTGATCGCCCAGCCGTCGGGGGCCGCGACGACGCGCCGCCGGGTGAAGCGTCTCGCGGAGTCCCTGGACGTGGACCAGGAGCGGCTGCGCGGCTGGACCCTGTTCCGCGCGGTGGAGTCGGGTGTGCGCGCCCGGCGCGTGGGCCGCGCGCAGGACGCGGAGCTGCTGCTGGAGTTCGCCACCTGGCTCTGATTCCTCGGATTTCCCGGGCGCGGCGGGCACGCGGGCGGACGCGCCCCCCTGCCGGTTGTGGCGGCAGGGGGGCGCCGGTGGTCCGGTCGGCGTGCCTCCCGAGCTTGCCGACCGGAGTCCTCCCCGGGTGTCCGCCGGCGACGGTTCACGGGCCGGGCGGGGGCCCCGGTGCCCGGCGTCCGGCCGCCGCGGCGAGACCGGCCGCCAGGGTTCCCTCGCAGGCCAGCAGCTGCGTGTGGCGGCGGATGACCGCGTCCTGGGCGGGGTCGTCGCCGTCGGACGCCGGGTGCGGGGCGGTTTCGGCACCGGGGGGCACGTGGGCGAAGAGGGCGAGGTCGCCCGGCGCTATCCGCCACGACAGGTGCCAGCCGCCGGCGACCAGGCACAGGCGGTGGGCGCCGTCGTGTGGCTGCCCCGGGCCGGTGAGGGGGGTGAGGACCGCGCTGGCCGGATGCAGGGCGGCGAGCCAGGCCAGGAGGTGGGCCCGCTCCCGCTGGGCGCGGCCCAGGTGGCGTTCGTAGGAGTCGGCGTGCTGCTGCCAGCGCGCCAGCCGCTGTCTGCTGACGGCGAGTTCGTGCTGGAGGCGGAGCCGTTCCTCGGTCTCCCGGCGGCGGGCCCCGCGGTGCCGCAGCAGCCGCCGGATCAGGCCGTCGTGACGTCGTCCGGGCGCCCCCTTGGCGGCCGGGGACCTCACCGGTCCCCCTCGGCCGCCGGCAGGGTCGCGCGGACGGGGGTGAG
Organism: Streptomyces sp. NPDC101219; assembly: GCF_044767675.1. Lineage (NCBI taxonomy): Bacteria > Bacillati > Actinomycetota > Actinomycetes > Kitasatosporales > Streptomycetaceae > Streptomyces > Streptomyces sp. NPDC101219. The sequence continues at coordinate 6,280 of NZ_JBIWOK010000026.1, read as the reverse complement.
CGGGCCCGCGTACTCGGCCACGTTGGCGAGGGAGCAGCGCTCCGGACGGCCGTCCACGGACAGCAGGGGCATCCCGTCGGGGGTGCGCAGACCCTGGAAGTACCAGGTCTCGCCGTGGGCGTCGCGGTGCGGGAGTTCCAGGTCGTACGTGACGTCGCCGTACCGGTAGGTCCTCTCGTCCCGGTGGGGCGTGTCGTCCGGGCCGCGGACGAAGACGGTGACGGGGACTCCGTCGCGCAGGCCCTCGCCGGCCGGCCCGCCGGTGCCGGGCTGTTCACCGACCGCGGTGATGCCGAAGTAGGCACACCACGCGTCCCAGCGGTCGAACGGGGGACGGAGGCCGAGGAGGACGCGCACGGTGTCGCCGTCCGCCCAGACGGCCCGCACGTCCGGATGGGTGCCGGCCTCGTGCTCGACGGCCCGGGCGACGGCGCGTGCCCGCGCCCCGGCGGCGCCCCGGTCCGGGTCCGCGTCCTCCGGGCCGGCGGGCGCCGGTACGGCGCGGAGGTGGCCGGCGGCCGGGCGCGGTGCGAGGTCCGCCGGGAGGTCCACGGGACCGGCGGGGCGGGGCAGGAGGGCGGCCGGCAGGGTGACGGCGACGACCTGTCCGGGGCGGTGGGCCGCCACGGTCACCCGCACGACGGAGACGGTGTGGACGACGGGGTGGGCGTACGCCGGGAACGCGTCCGCCGTCAGGGGGTGGGCGTACGCCGGCGACGAGTCCGCCGCCGCCCGGAGGTGCTGGTCCACGGCGTGGAGGGGGTGGTCGTTCATGACGGCACCGCCCCCGCCGCCCAGCGCAGTTTGTGCATGGCGCGGTGGGTCAGCGCCTTGACGGCCCCGACGGTGCGGCCCATGGCGTGGGCGGTCTCCTCGGCGGACAGCCCGCCGAGGAAGCGCAGTTCCACGCAGTGCCGTTGGGGCGGTGCGAGGGTGCGCAGCGCGCGCCGCACGGTCTCGCCGGCTTCCACGGCGTCCAGCTCGCGCAGCACCAGCGATTCGGTGCCGGGGCCGGGCTGCTCCGGGTCGCCGAACTCGGGGACCAGGGTCTCCCACCGGGTGCGGCTGCGGCCCACCTCGTCGAGGTGGAGGTTGCGGGCGATGGTGGTGAGCCAGGCCGCCGGGTCGGTGCCCCGCCAGGCGAAGCCGCCGATACCGCGCAGGGCGCGTGCGAACACCTCCTGGGTGAGGTCCTCGGCCAGGTGCCGGTCCCGGGTGCGGCACAGCAGGTAGCGGTACACGAATGCGTAGTGCTCGCGGTAGAGGTGGGCGAATGCCTCCCTGTCCCCGGTGCGGGCACGAGCGAGCCACGCGGGCTCCGGGGTGGTCCCCCTGCCGGTCTGTAAGGACACGGTCGGTACTCCTTCGACGTCTGTTCGGTGGGACGGGTGCCCGGTGCGCCGGGGCCCGCGAGGGTGCGCAGGGCGATACGCTGCCTGCGATCTTCATGTGGATGTAGATTTCTCGACCGGACTCGGGCGAGGGCCTCACCACCCGAGAGGGCCCGTCCGACCGGGCGGCCCGGCCGGCCCGCACCCGGCCGCCGCCGACGCGGCCGGACATCCGGCTTCCCGAAACCGTCTACAGTCTCCGTGTGGATGTAGATCGTGTCAAGGTGCGGGAGGCGCACTCCGGACACGGAGTGAAGAAAATGTGCCGGGGTTGTGCGCGGGCGGCCGGAATGCGCGGGCGTACACCGCATGATCCGCCCTCGATCTGCGATCTACTTGCGCTTGTAGATGGCCATGGCCGATCCTCTGACGTGTGACAAGCCGAGAGACACCCCTCTCCTCCCCCGACGCCGCAGACACCTCCGGGCGTCCGGGCGAGGATCTGGCGGCACTGCTCGAACGACTCCTCGCACAGTCCCCGGGCCGCAGCCAGAAGGACCTGGCCCGCGAGGCCGGCATCTCGTACCAGACGCTCAACGCCTGGATGAACCGCACCCGGGGCACCTCCCGCATCTCCCCGGAGCGCCTGCGGGCCATGGTCGAGGTGTTCCGCCGCTGGGGGGTGCGCACCACACCCAAGGAGTTCTTCGAGGCCGTCGGGCGTCCGGTGCCCGGTCCTGGCCGCGACGAGCGCGAGGCCCGGCTGCTCAAGCTCTACCGCCAGCTGCCGGAGGCCCGCCAGCGTGCCCTGATCAAGGACGCCGAAGCCATGCTCCAGGTCAGCCGCATCTCCTGAGCCCCACCCGTGGCACACCGCCGCACACGACCGACCAATGCACCGAAAACCCCACAGGTGCACCGACGCATCGCTACCATCGGATGGTCGCTGGCCTCCCGAAGCGGAACTTCATGCCGTTGTGCATCCCTGGGGAGACAGTCATGTGCATCCACGTGTTCGTGGCGGACGATCTGCCGGACATCGTCGTATGGGATCCCGACGAAGTCAGCGTCCTGGTGGCGCGGGGCTCCCGGGTGCTCGACGTCGTCCGGGAACTGCGGGCGCTGCTGACCATCGACCTCGGCGCCCCCGAGGGATCCGGCACCGCGCTGCTGTGCTTCTGCGGTGCCCGGCTCGAACTCCCCGTCGGCCTCGCCGGCCAGCCGGTCCCGGTCGGGGCCCACTGACCGGGCCGGACCGGGACCGCACGGCGCCTCCGGCCCGCAACGGGCGGCCGGAGGCGGCCGACGGGACGCCTCAGAGGGCGGTCAGGCGGGCGACGGCCTCCTCGACCGTCAGTTCCTCGCGCTCGCCGGTCCGGCGGTCCTTCAGTTCCACGACGCCCTCGGCGGCACGCCGCCCGGCGACCAGGATCTGCGGTACACCGATCAGCTCGGAGTCGGTGAACTTCACCCCCGGGGAGACCCCGGCCCGGTCGTCCACCAGGACCCGGACACCGGCCGCGGCCAGCTTCGCGGAGACGTCCAGGGCCAGTTCGGTCTGCAGGGCCTTGCCCGCGGCGACCACGTGCACGTCGGCCGGCGCGACCTCCTTGGACCAGATCAGGCCCTTGTCGTCGGCGTGCTGCTCGGCGAGGGCCGCGACCGCGCGGGACACGCCGATGCCGTAGGAGCCCATGGTGACGCGGACCGGCTTGCCGTTCTGGCCCAGCACGTCCAGCTTCAGGGCGTCGGTGTACTTGCGTCCGAGCTGGAAGATGTGGCCGATCTCGATGGCCCGGTCCAGCCGCAGCCCGGTGCCGCACTTCGGGCAGGGGTCGCCGTCCTGCGCGACGACGACGTCCACGTACGCGTCGACCTCGAAGTCCCGGCCGGCGACGACGTTCTTCGCGTGCGTGTCGGCCTTGTTGGCGCCCGTGATCCAGGAGGTGCCCGGCGCCACGCGCGGGTCGGCGAGGTAGCGGACCTTCTCCAGGCCCTGCGGGCCGACGTAGCCGCGGACCAGGTCGGGGCGGGCCGCGAAGTCCGCCTCCGTGACCAGCTCGACCTCGGCGGGCGCGAAGTGCGCCTCCAGCTTGCCCATGTCGACCTCGCGGTCACCGGGCACGCCCACGGCGACGATCTCCCCGTCCACCTTCACCAGCAGGTTCTTCAGAGTGGCGGAGGCCGGCACCCCGAGGGAGGCGGCGAGGGTCTCGATGGTGGGGGTCTCCGGGGTCGGGATGTCCTCCGCCGCGGGCACGCCCGAACCGTCGACCGGGCGCACCTCGTACGTGATCGCCTCGGTGTTCGCGGCGAAGTCGCAGTTCGGGCAGTCGGCGAACACGTCCTCGCCGGCCTCCGCCGGGGCCAGGAACTCCTCGGACTTCGAGCCGCCCATCGCGCCGGCCGTGGCCGCGCAGATGCGGTAGTCCAGGCCCAGCCGCTCGAAGATGCGCTGGTACGCCTGACGGTGCAGGGCGTAGGACTCGCCGAGCCCCTCGTCGGTGACGTCGAAGGAGTAGGAGTCCTTCATCAGGAACTCGCGGCCGCGCAGGATGCCCGCCCGGGGACGCGCCTCGTCGCGGTACTTGGTCTGGATCTGGTAGAGGATCACCGGCAGGTCCTTGTAGGAGGACGCCTGGTCCTTCACCAGCAGCGTGAAGATCTCCTCGTGCGTCGGGCCGAGGAGGTAGTCGCCGCCCTTGCGGTCCTTCAGGCGGAACAGCTCGCCGCCGTACTCGTCCCAGCGGCCGGTCGCCTCGTAGGGCTCGCGCGGCAGCAGGGCGGGCAGCAGCACCTCCTGGGCGCCGATGGCGTCCATCTCCTCGCGGACGATCCGCTCGACGTTGGCGAGCACCTTCTTCCCCAGCGGCAGCCAGCTCCAGATGCCGGCGGCGGTACGGCGCACGTAGCCCGCGCGGACGAGCAGCTTGTGGCTGAGGACCTCGGCGTCCGCCGGGTCGTCGCGCAGCGTCTTCGCCATCAACTGGGACATGCGCTGGACCGGTGCGTTCGCCATGGCTCTCGTACTCCTGCTGCTGTGGGTCCCCCGGGCCCGGACGCAGCCGGGAGGGGGGCTGGGTGATGACGAGAGGTTAGCCGGGCGGGACGGGACGGCGGAAATCGGTTATGACCCGGGCCGCGGGGTGCGCAGCAGCGGCAGGGGCGCGCCCATCACGGCGTAGGGCTTGGTGGCGCTCGGGAAGTGGACCTGGCGGGCCAGGTCGCGGTAGCCGAGGGAGCGGTAGAGGCGGCGGGCGGGGCTCTCCACGTCGATCGCCGAGAGGATCGAGCGGGGTTCGTCGGCGCCGTCGGTGATCGTGGTGATCAGGGCGCGGCCGATGCCGTGCTGCTGGTGCCGCGGGTGGACGTGCAGTTCGGTGATGACGAAGGAGTCGTCGAGCCAGTCGGCGTGGCCGAGGGAGCGCAGATAGGGCTCCACCACGGTGGACCACCAGTGGCCGCGGTCGTTGGGCATGCCGTAGACGAATCCGACGAGCCGTCCGGAGGCGGTTCTCGCGCCGAACGCGCGGGCTCCGGGGAGGGTCATGTGGCGCAGCACGATCTGCCGGCGTACGGCCACCTCGTCCGGGCCGAGGCCGAACGCCACCGCCTGGACCGCCAGCGCCGCGTCGACGTGGGCGGTGAGGTCGAGGGGGCCGATCACGATGTCGTCGGCGTGGGGGCGGCCGTGACCGGGAAAGCGCAGCATGCCGGGGAGACTACAGGGCGTCCGGGCCGGTCAGAACGGCTCGGCGGGCCGGGCTCAGAACAGCACGCTCATGAACGCGCCGACCTCCCGGAAACCCACCCGGCGGTAGGTGCGGCGGGCGGGGGTGTTGAAGTCGTTGACGTAGAGGCTGACGACGGGGGCTATGTCGGCGAGGGCGTAGCGCAGGACGGCGGCCATGCCGGGGGCGGCCACTCCGGTGCCCCGGTGTTCGGGGGCGACCCAGACGCCCTGGATCTGGCAGGCGCGGTCGGTCGCGGCACCGATCTCGGCTTTGAAGACCACTTTGCCGTCGGCGTCGAACCGGGCGAAGGAACGTCCCGCCCCGACGAGTTCGGCGACCCGGGCCTGGTAGAGCAGGCCGCCGTCGCCGGCCAGCGGGGAGATGCCGACCTCCTCGGTGAACATGGCGACGCAGGCCGGCATGACCGCTTCCATCTCGTCCTTGCGGACGCGGCGGACGTAGGGGTCCGGGGCGATGTGCTCGGCCATGCGGTCGGTGACCATGAGCGGCTGGTGGGCGCGGACCTCCCGGGCGGGGCCCCACTGGGGTTCCAGCAGCCGCCACAGTTCGGCGGTGGGGCCGGCCGGGCCGACGATGGAGGAGCAGCGGCGGCCGGCCCGCCGGGCCCGGTCGGCGAAGGCGCGCACGGCCCGGGGGGTGGCGCAGATGGGGACCAGGTTGGCGCCCGCGTAGCACAGGGAGGTCAGCATGCCGCCCTCGTACCAGCCCCACATCTCGCCGCCGAGCCGCCAGGGATCGAGGCCCGCGACCTGCACCCGGGACGTGACGAAGGCGTTCGCGACCGGCTCGCGGTCGAGGACCGCGAGGGCGGCGTCCAGGTCGCTCGGTTCGAGGACCCGGGAGGTGGTCTGCGTCAACACGCGCGGGGGCCTCACACACTGGGGTCTGCTGGTTTCCGCACTGTACCTGCGGAGCCGCATGTGCGCCGCATCGTGCCGGTGCCTGCCGGATTGTCTTCGGCGCCCCCGGGGGCCGCTGCCCGGCGGGCCCCTGTCCCGGCCGGGGCGGGCCCGGCCGGGTTCTCGCAGGGAGGCCGGGTTCTCGCGGGGAGGGGGCTGGGTCAGCCTGCGACGGAGATCTCGGGCTCGCCCGAGGCGACGCCGTCCTTCTCCATCTGTTCGGCGATCTTCATCGCCTCTTCGATCAACGTCTCGACGATCTTCGACTCCGGCACCGTCTTGATGACCTCGCCCT
>NZ_JBIWOK010000025.1:0-59987 GCF_044767675.1 Streptomyces sp. NPDC101219 | reverse complement strand
CGCATCAGCGTCCTGTTCGCCATGCTCCGCGACGGAACCTTCTACGAACCGAGAAGCCCCCTCGCAGCTTGACGAAAGACATAGAGGCACCCCCCCCGAAAGAGCTCACCCGAGCTGCTGACGGGGGGCTGCAGGCGCATTCCGCCGGTCGAACGCAGGCGGTGGGGGTGCCGTCGCCTCCGGTCCGGGGGCTGACCCTCACGCCTCCTCGGGCAGGTGGGCCGCCAGCGTACGAAGGCCCGCCACACCCCCGTCCACTCCTGCGACTTCGCCGAAGCCGAGGCACCGTACTTCCAGAACGTGCCACGGCCGACCAGTTTCCCGCTCGGCACCGGCCGCATGGTCGACCTGACTTTTCTCTTCGACAATGATCTGTTCGAGCCCCTCGATGACACGCAGGCCCGGCTGTCGGACACCGTGGTCGGCTACTGGAGCCGGTTCGCGTCCACCGGACAGGTGAACGGGCATGGCTTGCCCACGTGGAAACGGTTCACCCACCGCTCCCCCTACGTGCAGCGGCTCGCGGCCGGCCGCATCGGTCGCACCGACTTCCGCGGTCCATCACCACTACGCCTTCTGGAAGGCACTCGCCTCTCGTGGTGGGCAGAAGGGTGCCTGAGGGGGGTACGGGACAAGCGCCCCCGCTTGACGCCGATGACGCGGCTCCTGCTGGCATCCGCTGTGGCCGGTCGGCGGCGGATTGATGTGGGTCCAGTGTGATGCGGCGGGACGGGTGATGGCCGGCGAGGCGTGATGCCGGGATCAGGCACCTGTGCGCCCCCGCCGGGCCTCTTCCCGAGGCGGCTGCATGCGCGCACCGTCGAAGGTATGGAGCATGCCGGTGAGGTGTGTGCGGGACGCGGGGACGGCACGGATTGTCCGAACGGGGAGGACGCCGTCATGGACGGGCCGAGGTGTGAGGAGTGCCAGTATCACTGGGACCTCGATCACACCGAGCCAAGCCGCCGTGCGGCCCCGGACGACGGGATGACCCGGCCGACAGGGGAACCGGGCGAGGTCGGGAAGGAAGACGCTGCGTAGGCACGGCTCGTTGTCGTCTCTGCTGGGACAGCCCGCCATGGCGAAGCCGGCAACGGCGTCCGGTGATCGAACGGTGGCGGCCCACCCCTGTCCCAGCACCAGTCGGCGTCAGCGGCTCGGTACGGTCCCACACCACGTGGGTGGTCACTCGTGGGACAGAAACGTCCGGACGGATGGCCAGTCCTTCGCTACGGCACGCATCAACTGCTCATCAGCAGCAACGACTTGCCCACGGTGGTGCGTGCGGCCAGGGAGCGGTGGGCCTCGGCGGCCTGCTCCAGCAGGTAGGTTGCGCCGATCGCCGGGCGCAGGCGCCCTTGCGCGGCGCGTTCCAGCGCCTGGCCCAGCAGCTCCCGGACCGTCTCCTGGTCCGGTGGGCCGTCCATGAGCGGCGTGAACAGGCGTACGCCCCTGCGGGCGGCCGACTCCCTGTCCGGGGCCGCGAAGCCGTCGGCAGTGCCGTAGGTGACGAACCGGCCGCCGTCGGCGAGAGCGTCCACGGTGGCCGTGCCGAGCGCCCCTCCCGCGCCGTCGTAGATGAGCGCGGCACCACCGCCCGTCATCTCGCGCACTTGCCCGATCCAGTCCGCGTGCGTGTAGTCGACGACGGCTTCAGCACCCAGTTCGCGGGCCAGGGCCAGCTTGGAGTCGCTGGAGGCGGCGGCCACCACCCGGGCTCCGGCATCCACGGCCAATTGCACCAGGAGCGTGCCCGCCCCGCCGGCCGCTGCCGACACCAGTACCCACTCCCCCTCCTGCGGCGCGCCCAGCCGGTGCAGATTCAGCGCGGTCACGCCGTCGTGCACGAGGGCAGCCGCCTCCCTGAGAGCCAGCCCGTCGGGGACCGGCATGATCTCTTCCTCATCCGCGAGGACCTGTTCGGCGTACCCGGTGCCGGTCCTTACGGCTACGCGCCGGCCGACCCACGCCTGGTCCACTCCGGTACCGACCGCGACCACCCTGCCCGCCCCGCCGCCGCCCGGTACGTACGGCGGTGTTCGCGGGAAGAAGTCCTGGCCCCAGCCGCTCCGCAGAAGCGTGTCCAGGAAGATGATGTCGGCTGCGGCCATGCCGACGACGACCTGACCGGGGCCGGGCACCGGGTCGGGAAGATCCACCGCAACGAGCATCTCCGGAGCGCCGAACGACGTCACCTGGACCGCACGCATGAGCCACACCCTTTCGCTGAAACTGCGTCCGGTGCCCCACTCTTCGACCTCGAGCCCGGTTCAGGTCAAGTTGGATCCCCGGGGAGTGCCCACACCGCAGCCTGCGGGAAGGAGCAGCGCCGGCCTCATACCACGGGGCATCCAGGTGTGTGGGCAAAGCGCCTCTGGCTACTCCCTCGCCGCAGATGCTCCTGTCCGCACCTCCCGGCCGTGCGCCGGAAGCCCCGCGCAGGCGGGGACCGGGCCGCCCTTCCCCGCGCCGAGAGCGCAGGCGCCCCCGTCCGCGACATCCGGGCGGTCCCGGCGCGAGGTGGAGACCGGCCAGCGTGCCGACGAGGACCGCACCGCCGCCAGGTCGGCCAAGGACCACTCCAGCGCGCCCCTCCGCGCCTGCCCGGTGGGCTGGTATGGCGACGTCATGCCGGGACGCCGAGCGGCGGAGCCTCGAGCACGGTGGGCTTGTACTCGACCAGCTGGATACGACCGTCGAAGGTGCGATGCCCGATCATCTCCAGGGCGACGTCCGGATAGCCGTCGTAGATGCGTTCCGCGCCCGTGGCCCCGGTGATCACCGGGAACATCACGACCCGGAAGCGGTCGACGAGTCCTGTTCGCAGCAGGGACCGGCACAGGCTGAGGCTGCCGATCGTGCTGAGGAGCCCCGAGCCACTTGATTTCATGGCGCGGACCGCCTCGACGGCGTCGTCGCGGACGAGCGTTGCGTTGGCCCACGTCAGCGGCTCCTCGAGTGAGGAGGAGAACACCACCTTGGACGCCTGCGTGAGCTCGTCGACGGACGCCTCCTCCTCGGGCCTGAACTCGTCCTGGCCGCTCGGGACGTTGCCTGCGGCGAAGCCCGACATCAGGCGGTAGGTGTTTGCTCCCATCAGGTACGTGGCCTCGGGCTGCTCGCCGAGCCATGCGAGATATTCCGGGCCCTCCAGGCCCCAGAAACCGGGCCATCCCTCGCCCGATGCGTAGCCGTCGAGGGAGGTGATGAAGTCGACGAGAAGCTCCGACATGGCGGTGTCCTTTCCTGAGGTGTCACGAGTGTCGACCGGCCGGGAGCCACAGACTCATCGGCCGCGCCGTGAAACCGCGCCAGAAACACCCGCCGCTCCAGCCGACCAGGTCAGCGGAGCGGCAGCGCTTCGCAGGCAGGCCTGGAGCCGTAAGCTCCTACTCCCCCCTCGCGGTGCGGCTCTGGCAGGGGCAGAGCCGCCGCGGGCAGGCCTGGAGCCCTGCTCGCGGTGCGGCTCCGGCAGGGGCAGAGCAGCCGCGTCGCGCGGAGCACTGCCTCTTCGAGAGCTTGCCGATGACCGTGACGGACGCGATGATCCGCTGGAAGGGCCCTGAACGCGGCATGTGAGAAGCCCCCGCCTTCAGATGCCCGTGCCTCCGTGCTCGGCACCGTCCGCTCACCGGATCATGACGTCGGACTGACGGCGCGGGGTCCGGTTCGGTTGACGGAGGTATCGGCCGTGATCGTTGACTGGCGGACAGATCGGATCGGAACTGCACTGCGGGGCGAGAATCCATGTTCTGGCGCGCACCCTGTCGGCCCCGGTCGCCGACCGGGCCGGCGGGGCCCGTCAGCGTGCACGACGCGGCCGCCCATCTGGCGCCAACCGACCCACGCCGTCCGCGGCAGGCCGTTGCCGGCTACGGCGAACGCCGGCGCCGCCGCGCGGCCGCCCCGCCTGGGTCGTGTGACCTGCGCGCCGGCCGAATCGCTGGTCGGTGGGGGTTCCCTCGTGGGGTGGCGGGGGTGCAAGCTGGAGGGGAGGCCGCCTCGTCGTGTCGGGCGCGGGCTCGAAGGCGCGCGGTCTCGCCACTCCGAGTGAGCCCTTGGGGGCTCGGCAGGAGGGAAGCGAGATGAGCGATGACGTCACCACCGATACCCGCTGGCATCTGACCGGCGACTGGTTCGACGTGTGCAAGTGCGCCATACCGTGCCCCTGCACGTTCGCCCAGCCCCCGACCTACGGTGACTGCGAGGGCGTGCTGGTCTGGCACATCCGGGAAGGCAGCTTCGGCGACGTGCGGCTCGATGATCTGAACGTGCTGATGCTCGGCTCCTTCACCGGCAATCCCTGGGCCGGTACCCACACCGATCCGTACGCCGCGGTGTTCCTCGACGAACGGGCCGACGAGCAGCAGCGTGCCGCGCTCGGAGCCATTTTCGGCGGTGAGGCGGGCGGGTGGCCGGCGCAGTTCGGGGAGATGTTCCATCCGGAGATGCGCGGCATGGATTTCGCCCCCGTCCACGTCGAGATCGACGAGGACCTCGCCACGTGGCGGGCGGAGGTGCCCGGCCGGGTCACGGCCGCCGCCGAGGCGCTCACCGGCCCGACGACGCCGGACGGCGCGCGGGTGCAAGTGCTCAACGCCCCGGGTGCGGAGGTCGGACCGGGCCAGGTCGCCACCTGGGGGCGGGCCACCAGCGACCGTGCCGACGCGTTCGGCTTCTCCTGGGAACGCTCGGGGAAGTCGAGCAAACACTTCCCGTTCGAGTGGAGCGGCCCCGACGGCTGAGGACGCGGGCGCCGTGTCACACGGTGCCCGTCCGTCTCACCTGTCGTCCGTCACCTCACATGTCGTCCGTCATCGGCATCGTCTCCTGCAGTCCCGGCAGCAGCCAGTCCTGGGACAGCGCGAGCACGGCCAGGACGAGGAACACGACGCCCACGGCCCGGGCGAGCAGCGGACCGCGGGACCACAGTTTCTCGATGAAGATCACCACGGCCAGCCCCGCCATCGCTGCCACGTTCATCACGCCGAGGGGCACCAGGACGACCATCAGGCCCAGGCAGCAACCGACGCAGTAGGCGCCGTGATGCAGGCCTACGCGAAGGTCACGGGCGGGCCGGCGGAACCCGGCGTAGCGCACCAGGTGGCCCATCGGGTCGCGGCAGTGCCGCAGACAGACGTTCTTGAGCGGACCGAGCTGGTAGAGGCCCGCGAGGAGGAAGGCCGCGGCGCCGATCCAGCGCCCTGCGGCCGGGTGGTCCTCCACCAGACTGCCGGTGAGGGCCAGAGCCGCGTAGGCGAGCAGGCCGAAGGCGGTCCACACCAGCAGGTATCCGCCGACGAACTCGGTGGTGCGCGCGGTCCGCGTCCAGCCGGAGGACCGGCGGCCGATCCCACGTACCCAGGTGACGGCGACCGGCGCCATGGACGGCAGCATCATGGCGGCCATCATCGTCACCCACAGCAGCAGGAACAGCGGCAGGGCCGTGCCCATGGTGCCGGGGCCGACCCCCATGTCCCGGGCCTGCCCGATCGTCAGCACCCAGGCGGGCACCGCGATCAGAACGATCAGCAGCCAGGCGGTGGCGAGTTCCCGGGTCGGCAGCAGGCCTCCGCCCGCTCCGGTCGGCGCGGGCGGCCGGGCGGATTCGACGGTGGGGATCCGGCTGTGACGCATCGGCGCGTTCTCCTGCTGCTGCTCCTTCCAGCACAGCACGGATTCCGCGGCGTCGCGACCCCCTGGGCGGGACTGCGGCATTGCTCCGACGGTGCCCGTCCTCACCTTCCTGTCCGATGAGTTTCGATCACGGGAGTGGTCCGTCTGTCGAACGACTGTGAGGAGTGATCCCGGGTGGATCTGTACTGCGTCATGTGCGTGCGGGACCGGAGCAAGGCACTGGAATGGTTCGGGGTGTTCTTCGGGCGTCCGGCGGACGAGATCATCGGCGAGGAGCATCTGTGGCAGGCCGGTGAGAACGCGTGGGTCGTCGTCGACGACCGGGACGCGCACACCGGGCGCGTGGGCGGGGCCAGAATCACGCTCGGTGTGCACGATCTCGACGACATCCTGGCCCGGCTCGCCGCGCACGGGATCGGCCACGAACCGGTCGAGACCTACGGCAACGGCGTGCGTCATGTCGTCGTGACGGATCCGGACGGGAACAGTCTGTCCCTCGCCGAGGCGCCCAGCACAACGTGAGCCGATTCCCGGCGGGCCGTGCGGTGCGTCCGCCGGCCCGCCCAGCACAACGTGAGCCGATTCCCGGCAAGGGCCGTGCGGTGCGTCCGCCGGCCCGACGGCGGCCCGGGCCAGCGGGTCCAGTGCCAGGGCGCGCCCCTCGGCGGTGGCGGAAGGCGGCCACCCGGCCCGGAGGGTGGGTGGCCGCCGCCAGGGGCGGGGACGATGCGGGGACGGTCCGGCTGAGCGCCCCTCTACGCGGGCATCTGGTGCCGGCGGAGCGGTGCGGTGCTCAGCCCTTGAGCCACTTCAGGAACTGGCTCCACCGGCCGGCTCCCTTGGGGTGGCGTTCCGCGTCGGGCTGCGTGGCGCCCGCGTCCGTGGCGGCCGGGTGCGGGGCGTGTGCCCGGGTGGGGGCCGGCAGTGCGGTGAAGCGGGCCGGGAGGGCGGTGAGGCCGCGGGTGAAGGGGCCGGGGCGCCACGTCAGGCTGTGCTCGGGGACGGCGAGGGCGATGTCGGGGATCTTGTTGAGGAGGTTCTCGACGGCGGTCACCGTGATGTGCCGGGCCGGGTCCTTCGAGGGGCAGCCGTGCGGGCCCGCGCTCCACGACAGGTGTGAGCGGTTGCCTCTGCCGGACTGGCGTGCCGCCGTCAGCGCAGGGCTGTTGTTGGCGGCGGCGAAGCTGACCATGACCAGGTCGCCCGCGCGGAGTTCGTGCCCGGCCAGTTCCATGTCCGTGGCCGGGTAGTGCGGGGCGAAGTTGGGCACCGGCGGGTTCTCCCACAGGGTGTCGTCCATCGCCTCGTCGATGAGTCCCCCCTGGTGGGCGTACTCGTCGTGGGTGAGGATGCGGTGCACGGTGTTGCCGATCAGGTTGCGCAGCGGGTCGGCGCCCGCCCCCAGCAGCAGCGCGAGCTGGTGCACCATCTCCTCGTCGGTCAGCCGGGCCTCGTGCTGCATCAGCCACGAGGTGACGTCGTCGCCGGGTTGGCGGCGCTTGAGCGCCACGAGTTCCCCCACGGCGCCGAACAGCACTTCGGCGGCCTTCTCGGCGTTTACGCCGTCGAACATCGCGGAGATGCCGAACAGCACCCGGTCGCCGACCTCCGCCGGGCAGCCGAAGAGTTCGTTGAAGACGAACAGCGGCAGCTGCTTGGCGTAGTCGGCCATCAGGTCGGCCGAACCGCGGGTGGCGAACTGGGAGATGAGGTAGTCCGAGATCTGTTCGGTGCTGCCGGCCAGTCGGCGGCTGTCCACCCGGGCCATGGCGTCGGTGATGGCCTGGCGCAGCCGCAGGTGTTCGGCGCCGTCGCTGAACATGGCGTTGGGGCGGTGGGCGAGCAGCGGGACGACGGGGCTGTCGGGCGCGATCAGCCCTTCGTTGAAGTCCCGCCAGTGGCGCGCGTCCTTGCGGAAGGCGGCGTTGTCCTGGAGCAGGTGCAGGGCCGTGGCGTAGTCGGTGACGAGCGTCGCGTCGACCCCCGGGGCGAGTTCGACGGGCGCGACGGGGCCGTGGTGCCGCAGGTAGGTGTAGTACGCCTGGGGGTCGGCGGCGAAGTCCGGCCCGTACAGGGGTATCCGCCCGTGAGCGGGACATCCGGGCGGGGGCACCGGAGCGGAGGTATTGGCGTCCAAGGGTTGCTGGCTCCTGTGGAGGCGCGGTCCAACGGGAGGACCGGGGGCGGTTGTTCACGGCGACGATGGTGTGCCGAGACGCAGGGTACGGGGTGCCCCTGCCTGGCGTACCTCACGGATGTGTTACTTCGTCAGCCGTCGGACCGCGTCCCGCTCATGCCGTGCTTCCCTTCCGTGTGCCGTTGGACGTACTCGTAGAGGGTCCGCAGGCGGAGGGGTTCCCACCGCTGCGAGGCGTTCGTTGTCACTGGGGGACTGCCGCTGATCGGGCGATTCCCGCCGCCCCGGCCGGAGGCACCGGTCCGGGTCCGTGGCCCGGCCCCGTACGGCCCGGGGGCTGGGTGAGACCGGGCCCCCGGGCCGGGCGGGTCAGATGCCCATGGAGGCCATCTCGATCGCCGAGCGGTAGTTCGCCGCCGTGGCGACGACGCACACGCGGTAGGTCCGGTTCTCCTTGACCACCAGGAAGTAGTCCCGGATCTGCTTCCAGTACTGGCGCAGGTAGCTCGGTCCGGGGAGGAACGCCGGCGGGCGCGGCACCAGTGCGAACGCCTCCGAGCACGTGAGGATCTCGCCCGTCGCGGTCGAGAGGACCGCCTCGACCTCGCTGTTCATGTTCCAGCCCGCCGCGAGCTGCGGCGTCCAGATGGCACCCGCTATCTCCCGCAGCCGCTGCTGCTCCTCGGGCGTGGGGTCGGCCTCGGCGGCGGCCGGTGCGGCACGCTCCACCGCCGCGCGTTCGACGGCGGCCGGCTGCGCCTGCGCGGCCCCGGCGCCGGCGACACCGGCCAGCAGTCCGGCGGCTGCCGTGACGGCGACGGTGGTCAGCGCGGCACGGGTGCGTAATGAGCCTCTGCGTCCGATCGTGGTCATCGTGTGTCCTCCCCTGTGTCGCATCCGCCCCGGTCGGGCGGACCGCGGGCACGCTCGCACGCGGGTCGCGGACGGTCAACGGCGCCGGATCGGTCACGACCGGAAAGGGACGGCCGCAGTACGGACGGACTCTCCGGGCCGCGTCGGCCGACAGCCCGGAGGCTGCCATCGGCAGCGCGGCCGGACGCCGTCACCAGCCCGTGAACAGCAGGTGGTTGATGAGCAGGGCGAGCAGGGCCTGGGCGCCGAGCCAGGCGCGGGTGGAGAAGGCCCGGGTCCGGCCCGGAGCTGGGCGGGGTTCGGGCAGGGTGAGGAAGGCGCAGGCCGGGAGGAGCCACAGGGTGAAGGGGAGCCAAATGCGTTCCGTTTCCGCCTTGCTCATACCGGACAGGTCGGCGATCAGCAGGGCGAGGAGCGCCGCGGTCACGATCACTGCGAGGCGGACATCGGCCGACGCATCCGCACGGCGGGGGCGGGAGCCGGCCGACGCATCCGCACGGCGGGGGCGGGAGCCGGCCGACGCATCCGCACGGCGCGGGCGGGAGCCGGCCGACGCATCCGCACGGCGCGGGCGGGAGCCGGCCGACGAATCCGCGGTGCGGCAGCCCTTACCGGTGTCGTCGCGGTCGCGGTGCCGGCGTCGGAGGAGGACCGTGCCGGTGCGGCGCAGGCCCGCCACCGTTGCCGGGCCCACGGCGAGGGCCGTGCAGGCGAGGTTGGCCCATACCCAGTAGCCGTAGGGACGGATGCCGCCGGCGCCCTGGTGGTAGCGGGTGACGAGCAGGTGGTAGGCCTCCCACCAGTTGAACCCGGCGAGCGTGAACGCCGCCGGGATCACGGCCAGGCCGGCGAGCAGGGGAAGGAGCAGGGCGGGGCGCTCGCGGATGCCGTGGCGGCCGAGCATCAGGACGGCGGCCGCGATCAGGGCGACGAGGGTGAGGCCGTAGGAGAGGAAGCAGGTCAGGCCGAACAGCAGTCCGGACGCTCCCGCCCACCACGGGGACCGTCGGGTGACGGCCAGGGCGAGCAGCGCCACCGCCCACGCCGCGACGGCCGCGAAGTAGGCGTCGGCCGAGGTGCCCATCCAGACGGCGGCCGGGGCGAGGGCGAGGAAGGGGGCCGCCCTGCGCGCGAGGCTCTCGTCCGTGAGGGCGCGGACGGTGACCAGGACGGCGGCGCAGGCCGTCGCACCGACGGTGATGCACCACAGGCCGGCCCAGGCCCCGCCCCCCAGGCCGATGCGGTCGAGGAGGACGAAGGTGAGGGTGGCGCCGGGCGGGTGGCCGGCGACGTGGGCGGGCCAGTTGTCGGGGGCGTCGAGCAGGATGTGCTGCGTGAAGCCTTGCAGGGCGGCCGGGATGTCGTGGAAGCGGTCGACGGCCCGGAGGTACTCGTGGCGGGTGGTGAGCCGGCCGGCGATGCCCCGGTGCCAGCCGTCGATCAGGGCGAGGGAGAAGGACCACGCCAGGGCCGCCCCCCACGTGGCCGGAAGGAGGGCCCGCCAGGAGAGGCGGGCGGCCAGGGTGGGGCCGTACGCCACGGTGGCGAGGGCCACCAGGACGGCGGCCGGGGTGCCGGGGCCGAGGTGGGGGTGCCAGGACGCCAGCAGCGGGGGCCAGTGGACGAACAGGGTCCGGCTGGTCCGCTGGATGTGGTGGCCGGCCAGCGCGGCCGCCGTCACGAGCAGCACGGCGGCGCCGACGGCGTACAGGTCACGGCGCGCGCTGCGGGACAGTCCCGAGCGCCCGGCGGCGGGCTCGGTGAGGGGCGGGGTGCGGATCACGTCGGAACGCTAGGCCGCGCGGCCCGTCACGGGGCGCCGTCCGGGCCCGGTGTCAGCGTTTCGTCATGAGTCGCGCACCCCTTCGCGGGGCGGACGCGGTCTACGGTCGGGACATGCGCGACCCCGACGCCCCGCGGCTCCCCTCCTCGCCCGGTTTCTGGCGCAGTCCTCTGCGCGGCCCCTGGTTCACGTCCGTGCTGGGCCTCGTCCTGCTCGTCGGCATCACGGTGCTGTTCGTGACGGGCCTGGCCTCGTACGCCGCCTACAACCCCGATCTGTCGCCGGTGAACGACAAGACGCCGGACAAGGGGCTCCTCGGCTTCTACCTCTTCGCCTGGCCGACGGACCCGCACTGGCTGTACCGGCTCAATCAGGGGGTGCACGTCACCCTGGGCATCGTCCTGATTCCCGTGCTGCTCGCCAAGCTGTGGTCCGTGGTGCCGAGGCTGTTCGCGCTGCCGCCGGCCCGCTCGCTGGCGCATGCCCTGGAGCGGATCTCGCTGCTGCTCCTGGTGGGCGGTGCGCTGTTCGAGTTCGTGACGGGCGTGCTCAACGTCCAGCTCGAGTACGTGTTTTCCGGCTCGTTCTATCCGCTGCACTTCTACGGGGCATGGGTGTTCTTCGCCGCGTTCGTCGTCCATGTGCTGCTGAAGCTGCCTGCGGCGTTGCGCGGGGTGCGGGGGATGCGTGAGGAGCGGGGGATGTGCGAGGAGGGGGTCACGCTGGTGTCTCCGCGACCCGCCGAGCCGACGGTGTCCCGGCGGGGTGCCCTGTGGTTCGTCGGGGGCGGGTCACTGCTGCTGTTCGCCACCACGGTGGGGCAGAACTCCGACGGTCTGCGGCGTACCGCACTCCTCGCGCCGCACGGCGGTGGTGATCCGGGCAGCGGCCCGAACGGGTTCCAGATCAACAAGACGGCCGCGTACGCGGGGATCGACGCGGCGGAGACGGGCGCGGACGTGTGGCGGCTCGTCGTGACGGGGCGCACCGGCACCGTCCGCCTCAGCCGGGACGATGTGCTGCAACTGCCGTTGCACAGTGCGGCGTTGCCCATCGCGTGTGTGGAGGGGTGGTCGACGTCGGACCAGTGGTGGCGGGGTGTGCGGCTGCGTGATCTCGCGGCGCTCGTCGGGTACGACGACGACCCGCCGGACGTGTTCGTCGAGTCCCTGCAGCGCCGTGGCGCCTTCCGGAGGGCGGCCCTGCGCTCCAACCAGGTGGCGGACCCGCGTTCCCTGCTCGCCCTGTACGTCAACGGCGAGGAGCTGTCCGCCGACCACGGACATCCGGCGCGGGTCATCGTGCCCGCCGCGCCCGGTGTGCTCAACACCAAGTGGGTGGCCCGCCTGACGTTCGGAGACCTGTGATGCTGCGCCGGTTTTCCCGCATTCCGGTCGGCAGCCCGGTGCAGATCGTGCTGCTCGCCTGTTCGTTCGCGCTCGCCGGGTACGCGGGTGTGCGGCTGCTCGCGGACGACTGGTGGGGCGTGGCGTTGTGGTTCGTCGGGGTGGCGTTGCTGCACGACCTGGTGCTGCTGCCCTTCTACGCGGCCGTGGACCGGGCGCTCGTCCGGGGGGTGGGTGCGATCCGGCGCCGGACGGGGGTGCCGTCGGCGCCGTGCGGGTGGGTGTCGTACGTGCGGGTGCCGGCGGCTCTCTCCGGGCTGCTCCTGCTGGTGTGGTTCCCGCTGATCAGCGGGTCGGTGGAGCGGCGTTACCGGTTGGGCACCGGGCTGTCGGCGGACGTGTTCCTGACCCGCTGGCTGCTGATCACCGCTGTCCTCTTCGGCGGTTCGGGGCTGCTGCTGGCGCTGCGGGTGCTGCGGCTGCGCAGGGCGGCGAAGCAGCGCCCGCCGGCCGTCCACTGACCGGCGCGTTGCCAGTCCTGTGCGTAGTGGTGCAGGGCGCGGGTGCCGAGGCGTGCCCAGGGGAACAGGGCGTGGGTCCCGCGGGCGTCGGTGAGGCCGACGACCTGCACGTGGGCGCGTTCGTCGACGTCCATCGGGGCGGTCTCGGCGATGAGCAGGCCGCCGGGCCGCAGGAGCGCGGCGGCCCGGTCGAGGAGGGCGCGTGGGTCGCCCCCGATGCCGATGTTGCCGTCCATGAGGAGGACGGTGCCCCAGCGGCCCTCGCCCGGCAGCGGTTCGAAGACCGAGCGCCGCAGGGCCCGGCCGCCGAGCCGCTGGGTGTGGTCGACGGCTGCCCGGCTGACGTCGATGCCGAGGGACACCCGTCCCCGCAGGGCGAGTTCGGCCACCAGCCGTCCGGGTCCGCACCCCACGTCGAGGACGGTTCCCTCGCAGCGGTCCAGGGCGTCCCGGTCGACGGCGTCGGCGCGGGCGCACCAGCGTTCGACGTCCAGCGGCAGCAGCCAGCCGTCGGCGCGGCGCAGGAACAGCGGGCCGCGCCCGGCGCGCAGGGCGGCGGTGTAGGGGTCGGCGGTGGCCCAGGCGAGGGCGGTGGTGGGGGGTGTGCTCATCGGGGGGCGGCCGGGGGCGGGGTCGGTCCGGTGACGGGCCGCGCGGCCGGCGGGGAGTCGGGCCGGCCGGGCGGACGGGGGCCCGGACGTCCGTGGCGGGGCGGGGTCGGTGAGGTGGGCGGGGAGTCCGGTTGCCGGCCCGGTGGCGGGGGCGGTGGGGGGCCCGCCGCGGGGGCCGGGAGGGCGTCCGGTGCGCCGGCCGTCGCTGTGCATCGGGCCAGTTGGGCCGCGAAGCGACCGTGCGGGGCGAGGGCGGCGACGGCGTGGGCGTCGGCGGCGGTGTCGACGTCGCGCAGGGTCGGCAGGTCGCGCACCCGCAGGCCGGCGGTGAGGAGCCGGCCCCGTTGCGCCGCTCCCGTCGTCGCCGTCGACATGGGGACTCCGCGCAGCAGGGCCGGGTCGGGGCGTGCCAGGCCGAGGGCCCAGAAGCCGCCGTCCTCGGCGGGGCCGAAGTGGGCGTCGCAGTCGGTGAAGTCCACGGCGAGGAGTTCCGGCGTCACCTGCGGGGTGTCCATGCCGATGAGCAGGGCCGGTCCGTCGCAGCGGGCGAAGGCGTCCGCCAGCCGCTCGTCCAGGCCGCCCGTGCCCTGCGGGACGACGTCGAAGCCGGGTGGCAGCCAGGGGCCGGGGCTGCCGTCGAGGACGAGGACGCGCCGGAGGGCGGGCGCGGCGGCCACGGCGTGCAGGGTGTCGGTGAGGGCCGCCTCGGCCAGCCGGGCCGCCTGGCCGGGGGTGAACGGTGGGGTGAGCCTGGTCTTGACGCGGCCCGGGCGCGGTTCCTTGGCGATGACGAGGAGTGTGGTCAACGGAGGGTTCCTCCTTCGGGCGCGGGCGGTTCGCCCAGGACGCGGCTCATGTCGCGGACGGCCTGCCAGGTGCCGCGCCAGGTGCCCGTCACCTTCGAGGCTCCGGTGCGCGGCAGGTACGGCACGTCGTGTTCGGTGATCCGCCAGCCGGCGTCGGCCGCGCGGACGACCATCTGGAGCGGATAGCCGCTGCGGCGGTCGGTGAGGCCGAGGGCGAGGAGGGGTTCGCGGCGGGCGGCGCGCAGGGGGCCGAGGTCGTGCAGGCGCAGTCCGGTGCGGCGGCGCAGTATCCGCGCGAGCACCAGGTTGCCGGCGCGGGCGTGGGCGGGCCAGGCGCGGCGGCCGCGCGGGCGCCGCCGTCCGAGCACCAGGTCGGCCTCGCCGTCGCGGATCTCGCGGACGAAGGGGATGAGGAGCGCGGGGTCGAGGGAGGCGTCGCCGTCGCAGAAGCACACCACGTCGGCGGTGGCGGCGGTCAGCCCGGCGTGGCAGGCGGCGCCGAAGCCCCGGCGGGGCTCGTGCACGACGGTCGCCCCGTATGCGCGGGCGACCTCGGGGGAACCGTCGGTGGAGCCGTTGTCGACGACGAGGGCGCGCCAGCCCGGTGGGATGCGTTCGAGCACCCAGGGAAGGGCCGCGGCCTCGTTCAGGCAGGGAAGCACCACGTCGACGTCTTCGGAAGGAGTCGTCGTCACGGTCTCACCCTACGAACACGAAGGGTGCATATCGGACTTCTGCTTCTTACGAAACGCAGACGTCCGACGTGGGGGCGGTGATCGGGGGCGCACCCGTGGCGGCGCGGTGCCAGGCTGGGGGCATGGAGCAGCAGCCGTACGAGTCCCCGGCGGGGCGGGCCGCCGACGGGGCGTCCCGCATTCTGGTCGTGGACGACGATCCGACCGTCGCCGAGGTCGTCGCCGGGTACCTGGATCGCGCCGGTTACGTCGTCGACCGGGCCGGCGACGGGCCTGCGGCCCTCGCCCGCGCGGGGACGCACCGGCCGGACCTGGTCGTGCTCGATCTCATGCTGCCCGGCATGGACGGCCTGGAGGTGTGCCGGCGGATCCGCGGGCACGACCCCGTGCCGGTCATCATGCTCACCGCCCGCGGGGACGAGGAGGACCGCATCCTGGGTCTCGAGGTCGGTGCCGACGACTACGTCACCAAGCCTTTCAGCCCGCGCGAGCTGGTGCTGCGCGTGGAGTCGGTGCTGCGCCGCAGCAGGCCCGCCGCCGCGGGGCGCCATCTGGCGGCGGCCGGGCTGACCGTGGACCCGGCGGCCCGCCGGGCCACGAAGAACGGCGCCGGACTCGCCCTCACGCTCCGGGAGTTCGACCTGCTGTCCTTCTTCCTGCGCCACCCGGGACGGGCCTTCGCCCGGGAGGATCTGATGCGGGAGGTGTGGGGCTGGGACTTCGGTGACCTGTCGACCGTCACCGTCCATGTGCGCCGTCTGCGCGGCAAGGTGGAGGACGATCCGGCCCGGCCCCGCCTGATCCGGACCGTGTGGGGGGTCGGCTACCGCTTCGACCCGACGGGCGAGGAGGACTGACCGTGCGTGACACCCTCCTCATCGCCGTGTACGCCTTCGCCGGTGCCGCCGCCACGGGCCTGGCCGGTGCCGGTCTGCTGCGGCTGATCCGGCGCCGCTCGCTGACCGCCTCGCTCGCGGTGGTCGCGGCGGTCGGGGTCGTCGCCATGCTCGCGGGCACGCTCGCGGTGGCCCGGGCGATGTTCCTGTCGCCGCACGATCTGACCGTGGTCACGACCGTCGTGGCCATGGCTGCCGTCGTGTCCCTGCTCACCGCGCTGCTCCTGGGCCGCTGGGTCGTCGCCCGCAGCCGTGAACTCGCCGTGGCCGCACGCGCGTTCGGCGACGGCGCCGCCTTCACCGCGCCCGACGGTCCGGCGACGGCCGAACTGGAGTACCTGAGCCGTGAGTTGACGGCGACGAGCGGGAGGCTGGCCGAATCCCGTGCGCGGGAGGCCGCGTTGGAGACGTCCCGGCGTGAACTCGTCGCGTGGATCTCGCACGACCTGCGCACTCCCCTGGCCGGGCTGCGCGCCATGGCGGAGGCCCTGGAGGACGGCGTGGCCGCGGACCCCGACCGCTACCTGAAGCAGATGCGCACCGAGGTGGAGCGTCTGGACGGCATGGTCGGCGACCTCTTCGAGCTGTCCCGCATCCACGCCGGCACCCTGCCGCTGACGCCGACCCGGATCTCCCTGTACGACCTGGTCGGTGACGCGCTGGCGGGAGCCGACCCGCTCGCCCGGGAGCACGGGGTGCGGCTGGTGGGCGACCGGGTCGAGCCCGTCCCGGTGGAGGTGGACGGCAGGGAGATGAGCCGCGTGCTGGGCAACCTGCTGATCAACGCCATCCGCCGCACCCCGGCCGACGGCACGGTCGCCGTCACCGCGGAGCGGTCCGCGGAAGGGGTGGTGCTGTCGGTGACGGACGGCTGCGGCGGCATCCCGGAGGAGGACCTGCCGCGCGTCTTCGACACCGGCTGGCGCGGTACGCACGCCCGGACGCCCCCGGCGGGTGCGGGCCTGGGCCTCGCCATCGTCCGGGGGATCGTGGAGGCCCACCAGGGCCGGGCCACCGTGCGCAACACGCCCGGCGGGTGTCGCTTCGAGGTGGTGCTGCCCGCCGCCGCTTCCTGATCGCGGGCAGCACCACCGGTCCACGGCGGACCCTACGCCCCGCGCATGCCGGCCCGCGCGAACTCCGCCATGCCCTCCGCGAAGCCGGTCGCCGGCTTCCATCCCAGCGCGGACCGCAGCCGCGAGGAGTCCGCGGTGATGTGCCGGACGTCCCCGAGCCGGTACTCGCCGGTGACGACCGGGTCCGGTCCGCCGTACGCGGCGGCCAGCGCCTGTGCCAGCTCGCCGACGGTGTGCGGTTCACCGCTGCCGGTGTTGTACGCCGTGAGGGCGCCCGGCGCGGCCTCCGCCTCAAGCGCCACCGCGTTGGCCGCCGCCACGTCCCGGACGTGCACGAAGTCCCTCAGCTGCCGCCCGTCCTCGAAGACGCGGGGTGCTTCACCCCGGGCGAGGGCGGAGCGGAAGAAGGAGGCGACACCGGCGTACGGGGTGTCACGGGGCATCCCGGGGCCGTACACGTTGTGGTAGCGCAGCGACACCGCCGACCCGCCGGTGCAGCGGGCCCAGGCGGCGGCCAGGTGTTCCTGGGCCAGTTTGGTCGCGGCGTACACGTTGCGGGGGTCGGCCGGGGCGTCCTCGCCGACCAGGCCGGGGCGCAGGCCCTGCCCGCACTCCGGGCAGGCCGGCTCGAACCGGCCCGCGTCGAGATCGGTGACGGCCCGTGGTCCGGGCCGTACGGTCCCGTGCCGCGGGCACGCGTAGCGTCCTTCGCCGTAGACGACCATGGACCCGGCGAGCACGAGGCGCCCGACGCCGGCCTCCGCCATGGCGGTGAGCAGCACGGCGGTGCCGAGATCGTTGCGCGAGACGTACTCCGCCGCGTCGGCGACGCCCTGACCGAGTCCGACCATCGCGGCCTGGTGGCAGACGGCGTCCACGCCGGACAGGGCGCGTCCGACGGCTGCCGGGTCCCGCACGTCGGCGGCGGGGTCCGCCCGCACGTCGAACACGAGCGGTTCGTGTCCGCCACCCGCAAGGGCGGCGACGACCTGGGACCCGATGAAGCCGGCACCGCCGGTGACCAGTACGCGCATGCGGCCACGTTAGGCCCGTACCGGCTCGGGACGCCGCGGCCGCGCCCGTACGTCACGGCTCCGTAAGGGATGCGCGGACGCGCCGAAGCAGGATGGGATCGAATGTCCGTGCGCGGGTAAGCAGTCCGCGTCCACGACGCGCGGTGGGCGGGACATACCGAGCAGGAATCAAGAAGCCGATCCGCCGGGCCCGCGACTAGCGTGATCGTCATGAACTCCCTCGCACACGTCACCCTCGAGGTGGACGATCCCGACGCCGCCCGCCGCTTCTACACCGCCGCCTTCGGCCTGGGGCCGCAGGTGCGGCTGCGTGCCTCGACCGAGCCCACCTCCGGGTTCCGCGGCTTCACCCTGTCGCTCGACGTCCCCCGGCCGGCCGACGTGGACAGCTTCACCGAAACGGCCCTGCAGGCCGGGGCAACGCAGCTGAAGCCGCCCGCGAAGTCCCTGTGGGGATACGGCGGCATCGTGCAGGCACCCGACGGCACGATCTGGCAGATCGTCACGAGCACCAAGAAGGACACCGGCCCCGCCACCCGCACGATCGACAACGTCGTCCTGCTCCTCGGTGTCCAGGACGTCAAGGCGAGCAAGCAGTTCTACACCGAGCAGGGCCTCAAAGCCGCCAAGAGCTTCGGCGGGAAGTACGCCGAGTTCGCCCCGCAGGACGCCGACGCGGTCAGTCTTGCCCTCTACAAGCGCCGTGGTCTCGCCAAACTCGCCGGCGTGTCCGAGGAGGGCACCGGTTCGCACCGCATCACCCTCCACGGCCACGCCGGGAACTTCACCGACCCCGACGCGTTCCGCTGGGACTCCGCCGTCACCACCACCTCGGCCTGAACGCCGGGGACAGTGCAGCGGCGAGGGGCCGTGCGAGGTGCCGGCCGGGCCGCCGGCCCGTGTCCGCCGGCGGCGGGGGTCACCCCATCTGCCGGCGGGCCCGTTTCACCTCGTCGTCGATGGCCCAGGCGTCCGCGACCGGTCCGAGGTGGCCGAGCTTGTCGGGGTTGATCACCGAGCGGATGGTCTGGATCTGCCCGTCGAGCACGTCGAGGGCCAGGGTGTGGAGGACCTTGCCGTCCCGGTCGCGGAAGATCGCGCCGGGCTGGCCGTTGACCTCGTGCGGCTCGCACGTCACCTCGATCCGGGCCAGCAGCGGGAAGACGGACGCGAGCAGCCGGGCCACGTTCTCCGCGCCGACGACCGCCCTGGCCAGCTGCGGAGCCTTGCCGCCGCCGTCCCCGACCAACTGCACGTCGGCGGCGAGGAGATCCCGCAGGCCGGCCACGTCCCCTTCGCGCAGGGCGTCGAAGAACCGCCTCGCCAGCTCCTGCCGCTCCTCACGGTCCGCCTCGAACCGGGGCCGCCCGGCCTCCATGTGCCGGCGCGCCCGTACCAGCAGCTGCCGGCACGCGGCCTGGGAACGCCCCACCGTGGCGGCGATGTCGTCGAAACCGAAGCCGAACACCTCCCGCAGCACGAACACCGAGCGTTCCAGCGGGGTCAGCCGCTCCAGCAGGAGCAATGCCGCCATCGACACCGAGTCGGCCAGTTCGGCCGAACGGGCCGGATCCTGGTACGGGTCGCTCAGCAGCGGCTCGGGCAGCCACGTGCCCACGTAGGTCTCCCGCCGCACCCGGGCGGAGCGCAGCACGTCGATCGCGATCCGGGTGACCGTGGCGGACAGGAACCCCTTGACCGACGTGGGACGGGTCGTCGAGCCGTCGAAGCGCAGCCAGGTCTCCTGCACCGCGTCCTCGGCCTCACTCACGCTGCCCAGAATCCGGTAGGCGATCGAGAACAGCAGGGGCCGCAGCTCCTCGAACTCCTCGGCCTTGTTCATGCCTCGTCCTCCTCAAGATGGTGCACCGGGGCGCTGCGGCCGGTCCGGGCACGTTCCGACGATCGTTCGCCTCGTCGGCGGGCCGCGCAACGCAGAGATGCGTTCCCGGGTGCGTGACCGACCGTGCCCCGGCCGGGCGTCGCCGTCCGGTCCGCTCGGCTCGGGTCAGTGGGACTGTCCGACCACGTAGTCGCCCGCCGGCTGCCGGGCGATGATGTTCAGCCGGTTCGCCGTGTTCATGAACGCGACCAGGAACACCAGGGCGGTGAGCTGCTCCTGGTCGTAGTGGATCGCGGCACGCGTCCAGACGTCGTCGCTCACCCCCTCACCGGCGTCCGCGACCCTGGTCCCCTGCTCCGCCAGTTCCAGCGCGGCACGCTCGGCCTCGGTGAAGACCCCGGCCTCCCGCCACACGGCCACCAGGTGCATGCGCACCGCTGTCTCGCCGGCCGCGGCGGCCTCTTTGGTGTGCATGTCGACGCAGACGGCACAGCCATTGATCTGGCTCACCCGCAGGGCCACGAGCTGCTGCGTCGTGGCCGGCAGGGACGACTCCTGGACCGTGCGGCCGGCCGTCATGAGGTGCCGGAGGGCCTTGGCGGCGGTCGGGTCGGCGAAGTAGTCCAGTCGCGCGTCCATCGTGTTCTCCCTCGGTTCGTCGGTGGCTCCAACCCCTGGGACGAGACAGCCCTGCGTCCTGTGACACGTCACGGACCGCGTGCGTGCTCCGCACCGCCCGCCGCTCGAACCGGGGGGGACGTCATGGGCGCGGTGGGGCGTCACGGGCGAGGGGGGAAGACGTCACGGGCGGGAGGGGCGAGGTAACCGGCGGGGGGTGATGTCACAGGCGCGGGGTGCTGTCTCGTCCCGGGGAGAGCAGTCGAGAGCAGTCCCCCTCGCCGTTGAAGGAGCCGATGATGAACCTCGCACTCTGGATCGTGGCCGGTCTGATGGCCACCGTCTGCCTGATCGGCAGCGCCAAGATGTTCGTGCCCAAGGAGCGGCTCGCCGCCGCGGGCGGCGCGGCCACCCGCTGGGTCGAGGACTTCAGCCCCGGCGCCCTCAAGGCCATCGGTGCTGTCGAGTTCCTCGCCGCGGCGGGCCTGGTCCTGCCCGCCGTGCTCGACATCGCGCCGGTCGTGGTGCCGCTCGCCGCGACCGGACTGGTGCTGTTGTTCGTCTGCGCGCTGACCATGCGCCTCCGGCGCGGCGAGACAGCGACGATCACGGGCGACGTGGTCTACCTCGCCCTCGCCTTCTTCCTGGCGTGGGGCCGCTTCGGGCCCGAGTCCTTCACGGGCTGACCGTCCCGGACGGTCACGGACGCGACCCGGCGAAGGCTCAGCTCGTCGCCCCCGGCTCCGTCGCCGTCGACCCGACCGCGTGGGGGGCGGGGGTCAGAGCATGGCGGAGGTCCGTCATGCTCAGCACGCTCCAGGTCGTCACCACCGTGATCGTCGGCCTGATGGTGGGGGTGGAGTTCTCCGTCGCCGTCATCATGAGCCGCATCCTCGACGCGCTCCCCGGGGACAGCCGCCAGCAGGGCCACGCCCACGGAGGCCGGCTGCTCGGTGCCCTGATGCCCTTCTGGTACGGGGGCTCGCTCGCCCTCAGCGCGGTCTGGGCCGTCGCCGCACGGGACCGGCCCGGCACCCGGCTCGTGGTCGCCGCCGCCGGGCTGCTGCTCCTCAGCGTGCTGATGTCGGTCCTGCTGCTCGTCCCGATCAACAACCGGAACAAGAACTGGACCCCCGAGAACCGGCCCGCCGACTGGGAGGAGCAGCTGGGCCGCTGGAGCCGGTACCACTACGTCCGTGTCGCCGTCATCATCGCCGCGTTCGCCGTGGCGTCGAACCCGTCCCGGATGATCCTCCGGGCCACCTCGGCACGCACGTCGGCGAGTTCGGCGGCGACCCGGCGTTCCCTGCCCGCGTAGGCCAGCACGCCCGCCCGGTCCGGCTCGACGGTGAGCAGGCGCTGACGGCGCAGATGGGTCGGCGGGTGGGTGGAGTCGATGCTGTGTCCCCTCAGCCGGCCGGCCCGCCGCCGGCGTTCGTACTCGTGCTCCGGGATCGCCCGCACGTATGCGGCGAGCTGCTCCCACAGCTCGTCCGCACGGTCCGCTGCCCCCCGGGTGCCGCGGCCCGCGGACCGGATCCTGTTGACCGTGCTGCGTATCGCGCCCTCGGCCGACTCCGCGACGAGAAGCCGGTCCATGAGTCCCACGGCGGCTTCGGTGGAACCGGCGCGGGCGGCCACGGAGTCGGCGAGGTACTCCGCACGCTGGGTGGCGCGCAGCGTGAACTGGTCGAGCAGCATCAGCACGCCCTGGGTGAGCGAGTACGGCACGAGGTAGAACCAGTTGGCGACCCATTCGTTCGGGGTCGGGTCCTCCTCCGGGGTGAAGTAGTAGGACCACGTGGTCAGGGAACGGTAGGCGGTCCCGACGACCAGCCCGTGCCGGGTGTCCC
This sequence comes from Streptomyces sp. NPDC101219, assembly GCF_044767675.1. Taxonomy (NCBI): domain Bacteria; kingdom Bacillati; phylum Actinomycetota; class Actinomycetes; order Kitasatosporales; family Streptomycetaceae; genus Streptomyces; species Streptomyces sp. NPDC101219. The sequence goes on along the minus strand of NZ_JBIWOK010000025.1, from coordinate 38,258 downwards.
CGTTGCTGAAGTGGCCCAGTTCGTGGCCCAGCAGCGCGATCCGCTCCTGGGGGGTGAGGACCTCCCACAGGGGCAGCCCCAGGGTCAGCAGCCGACGGCCGCGCGGGCCGTACGACGTCACGGACGCGTTGACCTCGGCGTCCACCGCGATCACGTCCACGCTCCGGGTGCCGGCCACGCGGGCGACGTCGTCCACGAGTGCGTAGAGCTCGGGCGCGTCCGCGCGGCACAGCAGGAGCGCGTCGTCGGGCAACCCGCCCGGCCGCGGCCGGAGCGGCCAGGCGAGCGCCAGGAGGAACAGGCCCACCACCATCAGGGAGCCGCCCCATCCGGTCACGACGCACCAGATGCCGCCTGCCAGCAGGGCGAAGGTCACGCCGTGGACGCAGAGGGCGAGGGCGGGGGTGTCCCGTCCGGGCCTCAGCGTCCCGCCGGCCGTCACTTCGGCGAGCAGCCTCTCGCCGTGCCGACGCGCCAGGGTGCGCCGCGTCCTCTCCAGCCGGCCCGGCTCGGGGTCCGGCAGGGCGGGATCCACGTTCCAGTCACATGCCGCGCACCAGGTGACGAACAGGCGGTGTTCGCGAAGCCCGGCCCCGCACTCCGGGCACTGCCCGGTCGCTGTTTCCGTGGCACTGCCCATGAGTGCGCCGTCCCGTCCCCCGTAGCCTCACCGAGGCTTCCTGTTCATGACAGGCAAAGCTGATCATGTGAGGGGGCCGCCGTAAAGCCGTGAGCTGGGGGGCGGCGTTCGGCGTTCGGCGTTCGGCGTTCGGCGTTCGGCGTTCGGCGTTCGGCGGGAGCGTTCCGGCGGCGGCGCCGGAGGGGCGGCCGGGTGCTGCGCGGTCCTGGCGTCCGCGCAGCCCTGGCTCATGCGCCGGTGACTCCGTCGACCTGCTCGCGGATGAGGTCCGCATGACCGTTGTGCCGGGCGTACTCCTCGATCATGTGGATCATGATCCAGCGCAGGGACACCCCCTGGTCACCGACGTGGCCGGCTTCCGGCCCGGACAGGCGCCCGGAGTCGTCCAGCGACGCGTCGGCCGTCAGCTCACGGCCCCGGGCGATCTCCGCGCGCCAGGTCGCGGTCGCCTCGTCGAGTCCGCGGTCCGGGTGCACGGCGAAGCCGTCGGGGTTGCTCTCCCCGTGGACGGGCGGGAGGGTCAGGCCCGCGAACACCCTCTGGAACCAGTTGCGTTCCACCTCGGCCATGTGCTGCACCAGGCCGAGCAGCGTCATCGAGGAGGGTGCTGCCGCCGGGCGCCGCAGTTGGTCGTCCTTCAGGCCCGAGCATTTCAGGGCGAGGGTCGCGCGGTGGAAGTCCAACCATGTCTCCAGCATGGTGCGTTCGTCGGCGTGCGGGGGCGGGATCGGCCGTCCGTCCGGTGTCGTGTTCATCGGCACACCCTCGCAGGTGCGGCACGGGGATCACCACCGGCTTCGCCGCCGACGAACGCGCCGCCGGTCCGGCGAGGACGGAGCCCCGGTCCCGACCCGGCGCTCGCCCCGGCATCCGCGCGTGGATCCCGTGCGTGGCCCCGGTGCGTCCTCCCCCGGCCCCGGCGTGCCAGACTGGCGGTGTCCGCACGCGGCGTCCGGTCAGCGGGCTCGGTGGCGGGAGCGGACGGCCCCGGGGGCGGGCTGCGCGCGGGACGGTGACGCAGCTCACCGCCCCGATGGGCCCGATCTTGGAATGTCCGGCCGGCTCTCCTTGCTTCCCCTCTTCGTGGGCCGGCCCTGCCCATGAGGTCTGCTGTGCCCAGGGGGGCGCCGGGCAATGGTGCTCAGCGCGACCGGCCACGAGAGCCGGGGACGGCTTCGGGCCGTCCTCTCCCTCGACATCCGGCCCGTTGCTGTTCGCGAAAGGTTTCTCTGCACCATGCCACTGGCTCTGCTGGCTCTGGCCGTCGTCGCCTTCGGCCTCGGCACGACCGAGTTCGCCACCATGGGGCTGCTGCCCCAGATCGCCGACGGGGTCGGTGTCTCCGTGCCTGAGGCCGGCAACCTCGTCTCGGCCTACGCGCTCGGTGTCGTCATCGGCGCGCCCGTGCTGACGGGCATCGGTGCGCGCGTGCCGCACAAGCGGCTGCTCCTGCTCCTGTCCGGCCTGTTCGTGGTCGGCAACGTCGCGTCCGCGCTCGCCCCGACCTACGGCCTGCTGTTCGGCGCGCGCTTCCTCACGGGGCTGCCGCACGGGGCGCTGTTCGGCGTGGGCGCCGTGGTGGCGGCCCGGCTGGTCGCCCCCGACCGGGCGGCGCGCGCCGTGTCGAGGATGTTCCTCGGGCTCACCGTCGCGAACATCGTCGGGGTCCCCGCCGGCACGGCCCTGGGCCAGCAGCTGGGCTGGCGGACCGCCTTCCTCGCGATCGCCGTCATCGGCCTCGTCGCGCTCGCCGCGCTGGCCCGGTTCGTCCCGCACCAGCCGCGCGGGGCGCAGTCCGGCGCCCGGCAGGAGCTGCGGGCGATGGGGAACCGGCACGTGGCGATCGGTCTGGCCGTCGCCGTGGTGGGCTTCGGCGGGTTCTTCGCCGTCTACAGCTACCTGGTGCCCATCCTGACCAACGTGACGGGCCTCTCCGAGGCGTCGACGACCCTGGTGCTCGCGCTCTACGGCGTCGGCATGACGCTCGGCACGCTGGTCGCGGGGCCGCTGACGGACCGCGCCCTGCGCCCGACACTGTACGCGGGGCTCGCCCTGCTCGCGGCGGCCCTGGTGACGTTCTCCTTCACCGTGCACAGCACCTGGCCCGCCCTGGTGACCATCACCTTCATCGGGGCGCTCGGGTCCTTCATCACCACGCCCGTGCAGATGCTCCTCATGGCCAAGGCGAAGGAGGCCCCGACGATGGCGGCCGCCTCCAACCACTCCGCGTTCAACCTGGCCAACGCGGGCGGTGCCTGGCTCGGCGGTCTGGCCCTGTCGGCGGGATGGGGCTGGACCTCCCCCGCCCTGGTCGGCGCCGCCCTCGCGGTGGCCGGGCTGGGCCTCGCCGTCACGGGCGGCCTGATGAACCGGGACGGCCGCCGCTCCGAGGTGATCACCGCGTCGGGCGCATCGGCCACTGCGGGAGCAGAGCGGGTGCCGACAGCCCACAGCGCCGACTGACCGGCCGGGCGGAGGCCGGGTGATCCCACCCGCGCCTACCCACGCCGGCCTTGCGGACGGCCGGGGGCACGGCTGCGCGAAGGCCGGAGACCCCGCTGCCGGAAGCCGGGGACGCGCGCGGCCGTCCGGAAGCAGCCGGGGACGCGGCCGTCCGGAAGCGAGGGACTGGCCCGCGCGCAAGCCGAGGACGCGGTCGCGCGGAAGCCCGGCGAGCCCACCGCGCCGAAGCCCGGCAGGCAGCCACACGGAAGCCCGGCAACCCGGCCGCTGATCAGCTCCCGTCCTGCTGCCGCCGCACCATTTCGGTGATCCAGACGGGGGCGAACGGGGACGTGCAGCCCGGCGACGTCGGGTAGTCCTTGAGCACCTGGAGGCGCTCACCGATGTCGACCGCGCGGGCGCGGTGCTCCGCGTGCTCGATGCCGATCTGGGCCAGGCAGTGGTTCATCGCCCACTGCAGGCGGTCCGGGGCGTCCTTCATCTCCGCCTCGATGACGTCGAGCAGGCCCGCCAGGTCGAGGCCCTCCGGCTGCTTCGCCACCCGGTGGGTGGTCAGCGCCCAGCCGGCGCTCGCGACGACCGGATCCGGGTCGGCGAGCCAGGCGGGGCGGAGGTCCTCGGCGTGCGGGTGCTTCCTGACCACGTAGTTCACGAGCCAGTCGTGCACCTTCGGGGCGCGTGCCTCGCGGACCATGGCGTCCAGTTCCGCGGTCTCGAACGCTTTGGGCCGGCAGATCAGGAGCGCGAGCAGCCGTGCCGCGCCGTCGCCCGTCCCCCACAGCCGGCAGGCCAGGGCGTGCTGCGTCCTCAGCTGCTTTGCGAGCGCACGCAGCCTGCCGAGATTCACCCCGTGGTCGTCACCGTGCCGCGCGTTCACCTCGCGGACCTTCGGATCCTCCAGTTCGGCGAGCTGGGTCATCACCTCGGCCACCGTCACGTCGGACACCGCATCAGCCTCTCGTCCCGCACCTGCGCCGTCTCAGCACCCGAGCCTACGCGGCCGGCCGAGGGCCGCTTCCGGGACGCCGCGCCTGCAGCGGATGCGCCCGGCTCCCGGATCAGGGGTGGTCCGGCTCCGCCCCGGCACGCTTCGAGCCGCTCGGCATGACGCACACCAGGTTCGGGATGCCCGCCGAATGGCGTGAGCGGGCCGTGCCGCTGAAGGTCATCGTCGCCAACGACTCCTGGCTCAAGCCGGAGGACATCGAGTGCCTCAACGACGTCATCGACCGCGAGGACGCCGAGATGCCCTAAGTCGGCGCGGTGTCCACCGTCGACGACGTGTTCGCGTTCACCGAGATGCTGCGCAACAAGGGCCCCTCGTCCGGGGAGCAGCTCATCGGTGAGTCGGTACTGGACTTCGCCACGACCAACCAGACCGGTGACCAGATCAACGACCGACCTCGTCCACGGCGGTCGCACGCAGGCGTCGATGGCCTTCCGTGACGAGCTGGCCGTGCACGGCCAGCTCGTCACGTTCGTCCCGCAGGACGAGCACGGGCTGGGTGGCCACGCTCTTGGCCGTGCGGTTGGTCGCCATGCGGAGTTCCTGGCTCACGGGAGGAAGCGGCGGGGCACGGGAGACTCCTGGCGGTCGGCGCGCTGGGACGGGGGACTTCCGGGGCAGTTTAGTCGTCCGGCCGGGCCGTGGTGCGGGGGCACCGCGCGGCGCGGACGGCGGGCGCGCGGGCGGGGTGTCGTCCCGGTCCGCGCGGGCCGTGGATCAAGGACCCGGCCGCGGCGGCGCCGGGTGCGCGGTGCCGGGGTCGTCGGCGAGCCGGACGAGGGCGGTGATCCGCTTGCCCGTCCCCTCCCGGTGTACGTGGAAGGTCCGGCAGACGGCCCGTACGAGTTCCAGGCCGTGCCGGCCGACCCGGTGGGGGTCGCGTCCGCGCACCGACGGCAGGGTGGTGCTGCTGTCCCACACGCCGACCTGGACGGCCCCGTCCCGGAACACCAGGTCCAGCAGGCAGGCGCCGGGCGCGTACTTGCGGGCGTTGGTCACCAGCTCGCTCACCACCAGCTGGACCAGGCCGATGGCCTGTGCCGACACCGGGACACCCCGCGTGGCCTGGACGGACCGCAGGAAGTCGCGGGCGATGTCCCGGGCTTCCCCGATCTCCGCTCCCGCCTCGAACAGGACGGACACAGCCATCGGGCTGCCGGCCGGCGGCCTCCTGTCCGCGCCGTGGGCAGCAGGGTCCACCGGGTCCGCCTCACTTCCGAAGCTGGTTTGGTCACCCAGCGCTCCTGCCCGTGGAAACGGGGCGCAATCCGTGTGACCCGGCCGTCGCGGCCTCCAGGCGTGCGGTGCGGAGCGCGTGGGAGGGCCGGGGCGGGAACCGCGCGTGGGCGGGGCACGTGGGGGGCGCCGCCTGCGGTCAGCGGCTGCCCGAGGTGCCGTACGGCTGGAGGAGCTGGTCGACGGGGGCGTGGTCGTCGGTGAGCCGGGGGGCGTCACCGATCCAGGAGGTGAGGTCGGCACCGGCGACGTGGGTCCAGCCGGTCTGCCGGGCGTCCAGCGCCCGCTGGACCGCGCTCAGGTCGACGGCCCGGTCGGAGGCGACGAGGACGAGGTTGCCGCCCACCGGGCCGGTCGTCGGGGCACGGCCGATGTCGGCGGGTTCGCCGAGAAGGGCGACGTGTCCGAAGGTGTCGGTGAGGGTCGCCGCCTGGGCGCGGGCGAAGGCCAGCTCGCCGTGGTCGATGAGGTTGGCGATGTAGAGGCCGTCGTCGTCGAGCACCCGCCGCACGTCGGCCATCGCCTCCGCCGTGGTCAGGTGCCAGGGGACGCTGACGCCCGCGAAGGCGTCGCCGACGACGAGGTCGCGGCTGTCGGTGGCCAGGCGCCGCAGGCCGAGCCGGCCGTCCTCGGTGCGCACCTCGATGCCGGACCGTGGGCGCAGTCCGAGCCGGTCGCGGTCGATGCGGACGACGCCGCCGTCGATCTCGGAGACGAGGCTGCGCGTGCCGGGGCGGGTGGCCGCGAGGTAGCGGGGAAGGGTGAGCCCGCCACCGCCGATGTGGTGGGCCGTCAGTGGGTCGCTCTCGGGGAAGGCCGCGTCGGTGACCGAGGCGATGGCCCGTACGTAGGTGAATTCGAGGACGGTCGGGTCGTCGAGGTCGACGTAGGAGTGCCGCAGCCCGTCGAGGACGAGGGTGCGGCCGCCGGCCCGGTCGGGGTCGGTGACGACCCGCGCGCAGTGGTAGCGGGTCTCCACGTCGCAGCCGCCGGGCGCGACCAGGGTGGCGAGTCCGCCGGCGACGACCACCAGTGCCAGGGCGGGGATGCCGCTCCAGCCGCGCCGTCGCCACTGGACCAGCGCCGAGGCCACCAGCAGCGCGGTTCCCAGACCGATCAGGATCGCACTGACCGGCAGCCTCGACACGAGGACGAATCCCGTGAGGACCGTGCCGGCGATGGCCCCGACGGTGCTCACTCCGGACAGCCGGCCGACGACCGTTCCGGTCTCGGCGAGGCTGGTCAGGCGCATCTTGGTCACGATCGGGGTGACGGCGGACAGCAGCGCGCCGGGAACGAGGATGGTCAGCGCCGCCACGAGGAGGAGCAGTGCGGGTGCCCACTCGGCGGTGGTCCGCAGCACGGCGGGGGTCAGTGCGACGACCGCACCCGACAGTCCGAGTGCCGGGCCGAGGAGCCGCGGCGGCTCGACCCGGTCCGCGAGGCGGCCGCCGAGCCAGGAGCCGACGGCGATCGCGGTGAGGGCGATGCCGATCACCATGGTGCTGGTCTCGAGCGTGAGGCCGAGGTAGGGGGCGAGCAGCCGCAGGGAGACGACCTCGACGACCAGGACCGCGGCCGACGAGCCGAACACGAGTGCGGCGGCGGTGCGTGGCCCCGGACCGGAGGGGCGGGACGTGGCCTCGGCAACGGGCGGCGAAGACGATCCGGTCACGGACGACATCCTCGCATCCCGCACCGCCGGCCGTGCGGAACCGCGGGAACTCGCACGCCCTCCGGCGAGTTGTCCCGAGCCCCGGATGTCCGTGCGTCCAAGTCGCGGACGGACGGCCGTGGTTGCGGCGGAGGACGGTGGCCGGCGCGGGCACGCGCGGCGACGGTCAGCGGCCGACGTCGTACGTCAGGTGTGTGGCGGTCGAGGTGGCGACCACCGTCCGTTGCACCAGGGTGCGGGGGGTGCCGCCGGCGAACAGGGGTGTTCCGCCGCCGAGCACCACGGGCGCGAGGTGCAGGGTCAGTTCGTCGACCAGTCCGGCGTCGAGGGCCGAGCGGACGGTGGCGCCGCCGCCCATGAGGACGACGTCGAGATCCCGGCCCGCGGCCGACGACGCGGCTTCGGCCCGCCCGCGGGCGGTGGCGACGGCGTCGGCCAGGCCGGTGGTGACGAAGGTCCAGTCGAGGCCGGACAGCCGCACCGACTCCGGTGGTGCGGTGGTCACGACGACGAACGCGGGCTTGGTGGCCTCACGGGCGCCGTACCCGACTTCGTCGTTCCAGCCGTCCGGTCCGTCGACCAGGTCGAAGAGGCGGCGGCCGAGGACGACGGCGCCCGAGCGGGCGGTCGCCTCGCGCACGATCCGGCGGTCGTCGGGGGCGTCGGAGAACGCCCAGGTGTGCAGGGCCTCACCGCCGGTGCCCAGGCCGTTGCGGGGGCCGGGGTCGGGACCGGTGACGAAGCCGTCCAGGGAGACCGAGATGTCGGCGGTGATGCGTGTCATACCAGGGAGGACCGGTCCGGACGCGGGAACTCATCGCTCGTGACCCGCCCGGGGTCGTCGGGGCGTGATCACGACGCCTCCGTGCCCGGCGTCCGGGAGGGAAGGGCTGCGTCGACCTCCCCAGGTGCCGCAGCCCTTCCCGACGTCGGGCGGTTACCCCGGCCCGCCGGAGACACGCCTCCCCCGCCGGGCCCGGTTCTCGGCCGGTTCACCTGCCGTCCGCGTTGGAGCCGTTCCTCGTCCTGCGCTGCCCCGAGCGGCTGCCGTGCCAGTCCAGTACGAGGGTGGTGGCGTCGTCGGGCAGCATCCCCTCGCACACGTCGTGGACCGCCCGGGTCAGGGCCCGGACCACTGCACGGGGATGTTCGCCGCGGGTGTCGTGGATCAGGGAGGGCAGGTCGACGGCGGAGGCGGCGCGGTCGTGCATGCCGTCGGTGATCAGGACCAGGCGGTCGCCGGGCTCCAGGAGCAGCCGCTGCGCCTGGTAGGTGACGGGGGCGGGCACCCCGAACGGCATGTTGACCTTGAGGGTCAGCTGCTCCACGCGGCCGTCCCGCAGCCGCAGCGGCCAGGGGTGGCCGGCGTTGACCAGCTGGCCGACGCCGGTGTCCAGCTGGACCCGCAGCAGCTGGCCGGTGGTCATCCCGTGCCCGTGGTCGGTGATCGCGCGGTGCGCGGCGTACGCCTGGTCCACGATGCCGCGGCCCGCCCGGCGGGCGCCGCGCAGGGCGTTGACGGTGAGCGTGGCCAGCAGGGCCGAGGCCGTGTCGTGGCCCATCGCGTCGGTGATCGACAGGTGGAGGACGTCCTGGTCGAGGGCGTAGTCGTAGGTGTCGCCGCCGATGTCGTCGGCCGGGACCAGGCCGCCGGCCAAAGTGAAGTGGGCGCCCTCGCAGCACGGTGCCGTCGGCAGCAGCTGGTGCTGGATCTCGGCGGCCAGGCTCATCGTGCCGGTGCGTCGGCCCCAGTGGTAGAGGTCGGTGAAGCGGCGGTCGGTGACCACGACGTAGGCGAGCGCGTGGGCGGCACGGGACACGGCCACCCGGATCGCCTCGTCGGCGCACGGCACCACCATTTCCAGCAGGCCCACGCAGTCACCCCGGTTCGTCACCGGGGCCACCAGCCGCCGGCCGCCCTCCCCGTCCGGCTCGTCGTACAGGCGTTGCGAGCGCAGCACCTGGTCGTAGACGCTGCCCGCCAGCCGCAGCCGCTCCGCCTCGCCGCGTGCCTCCCCGCACGTGCCGGCTCTCGGCAGCCGTACGGCCTCCTGCCCGAGCATGTCGACGAGCCACAACGAGACGTCGGTCGCCGAGAAGCGCTTCTCGAGGTTCTGCGCCACCACGTCGACCGATTCCACCGGGGCGGCGTCCTCCGCCGCCCGCAGGACCTCGTCCAGGCCCAGACCGTCACTCTCCGCCACCGGCACCTCCCAGTCCCTCCCTTCCCTTCCGCTTGCCCAGGACCACGGGCCTGGATGCGTTTGCCGCCGGGCGGGTTACGGCGTGACGGGCGTGGACGTGTTCGGGTGGACCGGGTGACGTGGCGTGCGGCCCGGGCGGGCAAGGGCGTCCCTGGAGCCCGAAAGGTCCTGGTCAGCCGGTGTGGGGCGCGTGGACGGCCAGGACGGCGGTGTCGTCGTCGACGCCGGCGCCGAAGGCGTCGAGGAGGTCACGGACCGCGGCGATCGTGTCGGGGGCGGTCGTCGGGGCCAGCGCGCGGCCGAAGTCGAGGAGGGCTTCGTCCCCGTAGCGTTCCCTGCCGCCCGTGGTGACGTCGGTGTGGGCCTCGGTGAGGCCGTCGGTGTACAGCAGCAGCGTGTCGCCGGGGGCGAGGGAGACGGTGGTGGTGGCGATGCGGGCGTCCTCCAGCACCCCGACGAGCTGCCCGCCCGGGGTGGGCAGGTAGTCGGCGGTGCCGTCCGCGCGCATCAGCAGGGCGGGCGGGTGGCCGCCGCTGGCCAGGGTGATGCGGAAGCCGCCCGCGTCGGGGTCCGGGGTGAGGCGGCCGTAGACGACGGTGCAGAAGCGCGGGTCGTCGTCGTGGTTCTGGTGGGTGAGGACCGTGTTCAGGTTGGCGAGCACGGCGGCCGGGTCGGCGTCGTAGACCGCGGCGGCCCGTAGGGTGTAGCGGGCCAGGGAGGTGACGGACGCGGCGGCGGCGCCCTTGCCGCACACGTCCCCGAGGAACAGTCCCCAGGTGCCGGCGGCCAGCGGGAAGAGGTCGTAGAAGTCGCCGCCGACCTCGTCGATGGACGCGATGTGGTAGTACGCCGAGACGTCCAGGCCGGGCACGTCCACCAGTGTCGGGGGCAGCAGGGTGGCCTGCAGGGTGGTGGCGAGCCGCTGGAGGCGGTCGCGTTCCCGGTCGGCCTCCTGGCGGGCGCGCAGCAACTCGGTCTCGTAGGCGCGGCGTTGGCGGGCGTCAAGGAGGGTGGTGCGGATCAGCCGGGGCTGCCCGTCGCTGTCGGTCCTCACCGTCGAGGTGACCATGACGGGCAGGCGGGTGCCGTCGGCGGCCCTGAGCTCCAGGGCGATGCCGTTGACCTCGCCCTGCATGCGCAGCAGCGGGGCGAAGTGGGTCTCGTGGTAGAGGCGGCCGCCGACGGTGAGCAGGTCGGAGAAGTGCCGGCGTTGCACCAGGTCGTCGCGTGCGTGGCCGAGCCAGTCCAGCAAGGTGGTGTTCACCTTGACGATCAGGCCGTCGAGCGTGGTGGACAGATAGCCGCACGGCGCGTTCTCGTACAGGTCCTCGGCGGTGTCCTCCAGCAGACGGGAGAACGGGGCGGGACCGCCGGCCGGTTCTCCCTCACGTCCGGGGCCGTCGCCGCCCTCCGCCTGCTCGCCGGGGTGCGGCGTCATGCGGTGGTTCCGGCGAACGCGGCGATCGCGGCGGCGGTCTCCTCCGGGGCGGCGAGCTGCGGGCAGTGCCCCGTCGCGTTCAGGGTGACCAGCCGGCTTCCGGCAATCCGGGCGTGGACGAACGCGCCGACCTCGGGCGGGGCGATCGCGTCGTGGGAGCTCTGGGCCACCAGCGTGGGCACCTCGACCGCGGCGAGGTCCTCCCGGTTGTCGGACAGGAACGTCACCCGGGCGAAGAGCCGCGCGATCTCCGGGTCGGTGCGGCAGAAGCTGTCGGTCAGCTCCTCGCCCAGCTCGGGACGGTCCGGGTTGCCCATGATCACCGGGGCCATGGTGCCCGACCAGCCGAGGTAGTTCGCATCGAGCGATTCCAGCAGTTCGTCGATGTCCTCGGCGCTGAATCCGCCCCGGTAGCCGGTGGCCGGGTCGTCGATGAAACTGGGCGACGGGGCCAGCAGCACCAGTCCGGCGAACGCCTCGGGCTGCCGTGCGGCGGCCAGCACTCCCATCATGGCGCTGACCGAGTGGCCCACGAAGACGACCGGGCCGAGGTCCAGTTCGCGGCAGAGCGTCAGCACGTCGTCCGCGTAGCCCTCCATGGACGCGTAGCGCTCCCGGTTCCACTGCGAGAGGTCGGAGTTCCCGGCCCCCACGTGGTCGAAGAGGACCACGGTGAAGTCCGGCTCCAGCAGCGGGACGACGAGCCGCCACATGTTCTGGTCGCATCCGAAGCCGTGCGCCAGCACCACGACCGGTCCACCGGCCCGCCCGGTCACCTTGACATGATTCCTGCGGCGCACGTCCATACCGCCATCGTCGCAGACAATGCGCGGGGCCTCCTGGCTGACCGGGCCCCGCCGCGACCGGCCGATCCGGGCCGGGCGGGCCGCGCGGCGGGTGAGACATGGGAGGGCCGGGCCTCTCCGCCGCGTGCTGCGGGACGCGTGCCCTGTCGGCCCTGGGCCACTCCTCCGTCGCGAGGGGCGGGACGGCCGGTCACGGCCGCGGGGGCGGTCCCCGTGCGGCCGTGACCGTGGTGGGTCAGGGGCAGGTGCCGTCGGCGACGGTGAAGTGGCCCGCGGGTGATTCCTTGAGGGTGTGGGTCACGAAGATGTTGTACAGGCCCATGTTCTGGTCGGAGCCCTTGGCGTAGGTGTAGCCGCCGCGGGTCGTGGCGCGGCCCGCCTGGACGTGGGCGTAGTTGCTGGCCGTCCAGCAGGCCGCGGCCGCACCGGTGGTACGTGCGGTGAGCGGGGCGGACCGGCGGCCCGGCGTGCCGTCGGCGTCCCGGGCGGCGACCGCGTACGTGTGGGATGCGCCCGCGGTGAGGCCGGTGTCGGTGTGGGACGTGGCGTCCACCGTGGCGACCGGGGCGCCGTCGCGGTAGACGGTGTAGTCGGCGGCACCTTCCACCGGATCCCAGGTCAGGCCGATCGTCGTGTCGGTGACGCCGGTGGTGGCCAGTCCGGTGGGGGCGGGCAGCCCTTCGGGCTCGGGGTCGGAGCCGTCCAGGCCGAAGAACCGGGCGATCCAGTGGCTGGAGCAGATCGACTTCGCGAAGTGGGCGGTGCCCGTGCTGCCGCACTGCTCCGGTCCGGTGCCCGGATCGACGGGGGTGGCGTGTGCCATGCCCGGGACGAGGTTCACCTCGACGGCCACGGTGCCGTCGGCCGCCACGTGTTCCTCGTGCCGGGTGGAGTTGGGGCCGATGGTGGACGTGCGGGTCGGCGTTGTGGACAGCCCGTGGAGCGCCGTCCACTGGTCGCGGATCTCCTGGGCGTTGCGCGGCACGACCGTGGTGTCCCGGTCGCCGTGCCATACGGCCACCCGCGGCCAGGGGCCGGACCACGAGGGGTACGCGTCACGGACCCGCTGGGCCCACTGGGCGGGGGTCCGGTCGACGCCGGGGTTCATGCAGGTGAAGGCGCCCATGGTGTCGTCGGCGCACCCGTAGGGCAGTCCGGCGACGACCGCGCCGGCCCGGAAGACGTCCGGGTAGGTGGCGAGCACGACCGATGTCATGGCGCCGCCGGCGGACAGGCCGGTGACGTAGGTCCGGTCGGGGTCGGCGCCGTAGGCGGAGACGGTGTGGGCGGCCATCTGCCGGATGGACGCGGCTTCGCCCTGGCCCCGGCGGTTGTCCGCGGGCTGGAAGAAGTTGAAGCACTTGCTGCCGTTGTTCGCGCTCGTGGTCTCGGCGAACACCACGAGGAAGCCGTGCCGGTCGGCGATCTCGGGCAGGCCGGAGTTGTCGGCGTACAGCTGGGCGTTCTGGCCGCAGCCGTGCAGGGCGAACACGACCGCCGGATCGGCCGGCAGGGAGGCGGGCCGGTAGACGTACATGTTCAGCGCCCCCGGATTGGCGCCGAACGAGGTGACCTTGGTCAGTCCGACCGCGGCCTGGGCCGTGGGGGCCGGTCCGGTCAGGGCGGCCGCGAGGGCCAGGACGACGACGGCCACGAGACGGGGCAGTCGCTCCCGCCAGGTGCGGTGCGGCCGCGGTGACGGGCCGGTAGGGGGTGGGGTCGGGCGGGAGGACGGTGGGGCGTCCGCTCCGCTGAAGGGTGTGGGCATGGCGGCTCCTCGGTGCTGGGGATGCCGGGCCGCTCCTCGGGCGTGGGTCGGTCGGAGCGGCCCGGTGTCCGGCACCGTAGGGGTCGTTCAACACGCAACGGTATGGAAGCCGCCACCACATCCGGCCGGTGACGGTGTGGACCCGGACCGGTTGTGCCGCCGGGGCCTGTCTGCTAGTCAGACGCCGGCCGGGGTCTCCAGTCCGGCGGGTACGAGCAGGTCGGCGCCGGTGGCCGCCCGCACCTCGTCGACACCGACGCCGGGGGCGAGTTCGACGAGCGCGAACCCGTCCGGGGTGACGTCGACGACCGCGAGGTCGGTGATGACGCGCTGCACGACGCCCGTTCCGGTCAGGGGCAGGTCGCACCGCGCGACCAGCTTGGGGCTGCCGTCCTTGGCCGTGTGCTCCATCAGGACGATGACGCGGCGCGCACCGTGCACCAGGTCCATGGCGCCGCCCATGCCCTTGACCATCTTCCCCGGGATCATCCAGTTCGCCAGGTCCCCGGAGGACGACACCTGCATGGCCCCCAGCACGGCGGCGTCGATGTGCCCGCCGCGGATCATGCCGAAGGACAGCGCGGAGTCGAAGAACGACGCCCCCGGCAGGACCGTGACCGTCTCCTTGCCCGCGTTGATCAGGTCCGTGTCGAGCTCGTCCTCGCGCGGGTAGGGGCCGACGCCGAGGATGCCGTTCTCGGACTGCAGCACGACCTCGACTCCCGGCGGCAGGTGGTTCGGGATCAGCGTGGGCAGGCCGATGCCGAGGTTGACGTACGTCCCGTCCACCAGTTCGCGTGCGGCCCGGGCCGCCATCTGCTCTCGGGTGAGCGCCATGTCAGGCACCGCCTTCCTGGCTGCTGCGCACGCAGCGCCGTTCGATCCGCCGGACGGCTGCCGGGTCGTCGGGGAGGACCCGGACCACCCGCTGCACGAAGATGCCGGGCAGGTGCACCTCGTCCGGGTCCAGTTCGCCCGGCTCCACCAGGTGCTCCACCTCGGCAACGGTGACGCGGCCGGCCATCGCGGCGAGCGGGTTGAAGTTGCGGGCCGAGGAGTGGAACACCAGGTTGCCGTGGCGGTCCCCGACGGCTGCCCGCACGAGGGCGAAGTCGGTGGTGATGCCCTCCTCCAGCAGGTGCTCCCGGCCGTCGAAGACCCGGGTCTCCTTCGCGGGCGACGCGACCGCGACCTGCCCGTCCGGTCCGTACCGCCAGGGCAGCCCGCCCTGCCCGACCTGGGTGCCGGCCCCGGCGGGCGTGTAGAACCCGGGGATGCCCGCGCCACCCGCCCGCAGGCGCTCCGCCAGCGTCCCCTGCGGCACCAGTTCCACCTCCAGTTCACCGCTGAGGTACTGGCGGGCGAACTCCTTGTTCTCCCCCACGTACGAGCTGGTCATACGGGCGATCCGGCCGGCCCGCAACAGCAGTCCGAGCCCCCAGTCGTCCACCCCGCAGTTGTTGGAGACGACGTCGAAGCCGCCCACCTCCCTGTCCAGCAGCGCGGCGATCAGCGCACTCGGTATGCCGCACAACCCGAACCCGCCGACCGCGAGCGACGCGCCTTCCGCGACGTCGGCCACCGCCTCGTCCGCGCTGTCGACGGCCTTGTCCAGCCCCATACGGTCCCTCTCCGTCAGGGGTGCGTCCCGCCCCCCGAACAGCCGGGGCGCCGCGGGTCGTGAAGACCCGGCGCCGTGGCCCTGTCATCGATGGGGCGACTCTAAGGACGCACCGGAACGCATCGGTATGGCTGCCTGCTACACCTTCCGCCCGGAGGGCATGTGGTTGCCGACCAGGCACGGAGGCGTGCCCCGCGGACGCGACCGCGGGTCACGCGACCGACTGCCATGTGCGCGGCCACCATGCCGATGACCTGGGGACCGGCGGTCAGCGGTGGCGGACCACACAGTTCACGGGCGCGCCCCCCGGTCACGAGGGGGCGGCTTGGCTGTCGTGCGCGTTCTGCCTCAGACGTGACGCCCTGTTCGGCGGCGTCCGGCCCCCGGGTCAGTCACCGGTCACGGAGCCGTGCGGCGGCGCGGCGGGGTGAACGTGTACAGGTCCAGGATGTCCGGCAGGGGGGCGATGCCCGGGCCGCCGGCCCGTACCCAGGCGGCGATGTCCTCGGTAGCCGCCGGGTCGTTGACCAGCCCCAGCCACACCGGCCGGGCTCCGGCGGCACGCCCCGCGGAGGAGGGCCGCACCACGACGACGTTCGCCTGGTCGCACACGTCCAGGCAGTCCGACACCCGCACGGGCGCCTCGGCCCGCAGGCGCGCGGTCTGCGCCGCGTGGTCCCCGGCCACCTTCGCCGTGCCGCAGCAGCAGTCCCGGCACACGACGATCCGGCACGGCACGCCGCCGACGGATTCCCCCGTCGTCCTGTCGTCTTCCTTCTGTTCGGGCACGCCGAACCACCCCTCTCCGGGGAGATCCGCCCCGGTGTCCTGTGAGGAGGCGACGACGTGAGTCTCCTGGCTCTCGGGTCGTAGCTGATCCCGGCCTTCCCACCCCTCGCGGGGCAGTGGCCTGTCGGGGATCCGCTCACCGATCACAGTGGCGGGACCGCGCCGGATTCGCACCGGCTTCCTCGGGCCGCCGTCGCCCTGTCGCCGGTCATCATTCCACCGGCCGGCCCGCGGTGTCCGGGCGCCCCCTGCCCCGCGGCGGTAGGGGACTCTCCGGGCCGGCTTCCCGGCGGAGCGCCGGGCGGAGCCGTCCGTCGGCCTGTTCCGGCAGTTCAGCCGCCCTGGGACGGGGGGTCGCCGACTCGCCGCCGACGCTGTCGCAGCCGGTTATGCGTGGTCTACGCTACTTCGCCCCTGGTGTGATTGTGTTGTCCCACCGCGCGAGGAGAGCAGATGGCCCCCACCGCCGACCGTGACGACCGGCGCCCCCGTATGGGGAAGAGGGCGTACCGCCCGGACGCGGCCGGAGGCCGTCGCCCAAGACCCGTGTCCTCCCTCTCGGCGCCGGTGCGGCCCTGGTCGCTGGGCCTCGGGCTGTCCCCGCCCCCGCCCGGGAGATCCGGGGCGCGCGGTCCTGCCCTCCGGTTCCCGGACCGCTGCGGCCGCCGCACGGCGGGTGACGGCACGGGGAACGCCCCATGACGCTGTCCGAGATGTACCTGGCCCTGCTCGTCGGCGGTGCCGTGCTGCTGGTCAGCATCGTCGCCGCCCACACCGCCCACCGCATCGGCCTGCCCAGCCTGCTGCTCTTCCTCGCGGTCGGGGTGATCGCGGGCGAGGACGGAGCCGGTCTGGAGTTCGACAACGCTCAACTGGCCCAGGCCCTCGGGACCGCGGCACTGGGTCTCATCCTCGTCGAGGGCGGTCTGAGCACCCGGTGGGAGGACGTCCGGCGCCAACTGGCCCCGGCCGGCGTGCTCGCCACCGTGGGCGTGGGCCTGTCCGTCGTGGTGACCGCGGCCGGCGCCCACTGGCTGCTCGGCATGGAGTGGCAGTTGGCGCTGCTGCTGGCGGCGATCGTCTCCTCCACCGACGCGGCCGCCGTGTTCGCCGTGCTGCGCGCCCTGCCCCTGCCGCAGAAGCTCACCGGCCTGGTGGAGTCCGAGTCCGGCTTCAACGACGCCCCGACGATCATCCTGGTCCTGGTGTTCTCCACCATGGAAACCGACCCGAGCAGCCCGTGGCTGCTCGGCCTCAACCTGCTCTACCAGCTCGCCGTCGGCGGCCTGCTCGGTGTGCTGATCGGCCGGCTGGGGGCGGCCGCGCTGCGCCACATCGCCCTGCCCGCCACGGGTCTGTACCCGCTGGCCACGGTCGGCTTCGGCGTCATCGCCTTCGCCGCGGCCGGCGCGGTCAACGCGAGCGGCATCATCGCCGCCTACCTGTCGGGGCTGGTCCTGGGCAACGCCCAGCTGCCGCACCGGGCGGCCACGCGGTCCTTCGCCGAGGGTGTCGGCTGGCTGGCGCAGATCGGCCTGTTCGTCATGCTCGGCCTGCTGGTCGATCCCAGCGAGCTGCCGTCCGCGATCGTCCCGGCCCTCGTCGTCGGGTCGGTGCTGCTGTTCGTCGCCCGCCCGATCTCCGTCGCGCTCTGCCTCCTGCCGTTCCCGATCCCCTGGCGCGAGCAGACGTTCATCTCCTGGGCCGGGCTGCGCGGCGCGGTGCCCATCGTGCTGACCACGTTCCCCATCGTCGCCGGGATCGACGGGGCCCGGGACGTGCTCAACATCGTGTTCCTGCTCGTCATCCTGTTCACACTCATCCAGGGCCCCACCCTGCCGACCGTCGCCCGGCACCTGCACCTGGTCCGCGCGGGAGCGCTGCGCGAGATCCAGGTGGAGACGGCGCCCCTCGACGTCCTGGACGCCGATCTGCTCACCGTCGCCATCCCGGAGGGCTCCCGGCTGCACGGCGTCGCGGTGTTCGAGCTGAGGCTGCCGCGTCCGACCGTCATCACCCTCATCGTCCGCGGCGGCACATCGCTCGTGCCCGACCGGGACACCGTGCTGCGGGCGGGCGACGAACTGCTGCTCATCACCACCCCCGACACCCGGGACGCCGCGGAGCGGCGCCTGCGGGCCATCGGCCGGCGCGGAAAACTGGCCCGCTGGCTCGGTGAGGACGGGGCACCCGAGCCCAAGGCCGTCCCCCCGGCGCCGGCCAACTGACCTGCCCGTGCCGTCGGCGACGGCCGGGACCTCCGGTCACAGGGCCCGGGGCGGCCTCGGGTCCCCGGGTGCGGAGCCTCGGGTCAGAGAGCTTTCAGGCGTGCCTTCAGCAGGCAGAACTCGTTGCCCTCCGGGTCGGACAGGACGTGCCACTGCTCGTCGCCGGTCTGACCGATGTCGGCCCGGCGCGCGCCCAGCGCCAGCAGACGCTCCAACTCCGCGTCCTGGTCACGGTCGGTGGGGTTGACGTCGATGTGCAGGCGCGACTTGCCCTTCTCCGGTTCGTCGCGGCGGCTGAGGATGATCGTCGGCTGCGCGCCGCCGAAGCCCTCGCGGGGTCCGATCTCCAGCGTTCCGTCGTCCTCCCGGTCGAGGATCACGAAGTCCAGCACCTCGCACCAGAAGCGGGCGAGCGCCTCGGGATCGCGGCAACCCAACACCAGTTCACTGATACGACACGCCACAGTGCGACCCACTCTCAGTCCGACGACCCTCCGTGCGTCCCCGCAGGAGGTCCGCGGTCCTGGACCGGACCCCGGCTTCGCCGAGGGTAGTGATCCACTCCTGCACCCGCGACACCTTTTCCGTTGCGCCGGGACCCCGTCCTCCCCGCGGGCGGCGGGCGGCGGGCCGCCGCCCCGGCCGCGGCAGCCGTCCGATGCGGGCTGCCACGGCCGAGTCCGGCTCACCCCGGCCGGACGCCGTCCCAGGCGACCGCGGTCCCCTCCAGTTCCACCATCAGCTCGGGAAGCGCCAGGCGCGTCACCCCGAGCATCGTGGTGGCCGGTGCCACCCGTGCGGCACCCAACCGGGCCGCCAGCACCCCGTAGTGCTCGAAGAGCCGGTCGACATCGGTGGTGTACACCGTGAGGCGCACCAGATGCGCCAGTGTCATGCCCGCCTCCTCCAGCACGGCCTCCAGATTGTCGACGGACAGGGCCAACTGCGCTCCCATGTCGCCGGGATGACGGGGCTTGCCGTCCTCACCCATCGCGCCCTGCCCCGAGCAGTACAGCGTCCGGTCCTGGCCGCGCACCGACTGCCCCTGGCTGTAGCCCAGCTCCACCGACCACGGCCACGGATTCACCGTCGAGCGTTCCATCCCCGTATCAACTCCTCTGCTACGACGGCGAATGCACGCGCCCGAGGGGGCCCGCATCCGCCGTCCCTGTGTGACACGGGCAAGCCTCTCCGGATATCACGACACCCTTGGTCATGTATGCCGCTACCGTTTCCGCATGCGTGCCGACCGGCTGATCTCCCTGGTCCTGCTGCTGCGCCGCCGCGGCCGGATGACGGCGAGCGCCCTCGCCCGCGAACTCGAGGTGTCCACCCGCACGGTGCTGCGCGACATCGAGGCACTGTCCACGGCCGGCGTCCCCGTGTACGCCGAACGCGGCCGGCACGGCGGGTTCGAGCTCCTGCACGACTTCCGTACCGAACTCACCGGGCTCACCGGCCTCAACCACGACGAAGCCCTCGCCCTCCTGGCCGCCGGCACGGCGCGCGGGGACCACGTCTTCGGCCTCGGACCGGCCCTCGCCTCCGCGCTGCGCAAGGTGCTCGACGCGCTGCCCGAGACCCACCGCACGACCGCTGCCGACGCCGCCCGGCGTCTCCTTCCGGACCCGCCGGCCGATCTGCTCGCCCGCCGCCGCGACACCGACCGGATATCCGACACGGCGATGCACGAGGTCCGGTGCGCGGTCCTGGAGGGACGGAAGCTGCGCATCCACTACGCCGCCGTCGGCCGGCAGGCGCAGTGGCGCACCGTCGACCCGATCGGCCTGGTCACCGTGGGCGACCGCGGTTACCTGCTGGCCACCCGGTCCGGCGCCGACCGCACCTACCGCCTCGCACGCATACGGGCCGCCGAGACGCTCACCGAAGCCGCGCACCGGCCCGACCAGGTCGACCTCGACCGCCTGTGGAAGGAGCGGGCGGCCGGCTTCCGTGACCGCGGCGACCACATCACCGTGCGGGTGCGTGTCAGCCCCGGGCGCAGGGACGAGCTGCTCGACACCGCCCTCGGTGTCCGCGCACCGGACGGTCAACCTCCCGACGCGGACGGCTGGTTGCGACTGGACGTCACCTTCCAGGACACAGAGCACGCCCACTGGGCGCTCTGGCGGCTCGCCCCCGACATCGAAGCCCTCGCCCCCGCCTCCCTCCGGGCCGCGCTCCGGGACCATGCCCTCTCCCTCGCCGCCCGGTACGGCCGGGAAGCCCCGCCCTGAGGCCACGATCACGCCGGACAGCCGGCCTCTCCCCCGCCGGGGGGCCGTCTTGTGGAGCGTTCTCGCAGGCTGCGATCATCGGTCGTCATGGACGCGCGTGTGGCCGGCATTCCCGGCCTGGACGGCACGGAAGAGGTCGTCGTCGTGATCGACGTGATGCGGGCGTTCACCACCGCCGCCTGGGCCTTCCACCTCGGCGCCACCAGGATCGTGCTCGCGGCCGACGAGGACGAGGCCCTGGCGCTCAAGGACCGTCATCCCGGCTGGCTCGCCCTGAAGGACCGGGCTCCGGCCCGCGGTTTCGACCTCACCAACTCCCCCGGCCTGATCCGCCAGGCCGACCTGTCCGGCCGTACCGTCGTCCAGAAGACGACCGCGGGGACGGTCGGCGCCCTCGCGGTGGCCGACGCGGAACTGGCGTTGTGCGCCGGCTTCGTCGTGGCCGGCGCGACGGCCCGGGCCCTGTCGGCGTCCGGCGCCGGCTCGGTGACGCTGGTGGCCACCGGCGACGGCGGTCGCGCCGAGGAGGACCTGGCCTGCGCCGCGTACTTGACCCAGTTGCTGGCCGGTGACCGTGCCGACTCCGCCCCTCACCTCCACCGCGCGGAGACGTCCCCCGCCGCCGACGACCTGCGCCGAGGGCGGCGTCGCGGCGTCCACCCGGACGACGTGGCGCTGTGCCTGGAGGTGGACCGGTTCGACTTCGCCATGAAGGTGGGCCGGGAGGAGGGCCTGACGGTGCTGCGGCCGTTCCCGGCCCGGTGACCGCGCCGGAGGGAGGGCACTGCGCAAGATTGCGAAACGGCCAAGGCCGGGTCCTTTCCGTCTCGGCGTCGCACCATGGAGGCGTGATTCCGAGCAACCATCGTGAAGGTAGCGCGGCCGTCAGCCTCACCAAGGTGCAGGAGAAGGCGCCCGACCTCGTCGGTCTGTACAAGGCGGCGGGTGCCAGCGTGCGCAGCCACGGCCTGGAAGCCGTACGGGCCGCGGTGTACCTCGTGCTGGACCGGTCGGGCTCGATGCGGCCCTACTACCGTGACGGCACCATGCAGCACTTCGCCGAGCAGGTCCTGTCCCTGTCGGCGCACCTGGACGACGACGGCACCGTGCCGGTGGTGTTCTTCTCCACCGACGTCGACGGCAGCACGGACCTGGCGCTCGGCGGGCACCGCGGCCGTATCGACAAACTGCACGAGAACCTCGGTCACATGGGCCGGACCAACTACCACTGGGCCATGGACGAGGTCATCGACCACTACGTGGAGTCCGGCAGCGACCAGCCCGCCCTGGTCGTCTTCCAGACCGATGGCGGCCCCACCAGCCGGTTCGCCGCCGAACGATATGTGTGCAAGGCCGCGCGGCTACCCCTGTTCTGGCAGTTCGTCGGCTTCGGCGATCCGGACGACAACGAGTTCTCCTTCCTGCGCAGACTGGACACGCTCGCCGTTCCGGCCCGGCGCGTCGTCGACAACGCGGGCTTCTTCCACGCCGGCCGCGCCCCGAAGGCCGTCCCGGACCACCAGCTCTACGACCACCTGCTGCAGGAGTTCCCCGACTGGCTGGAGGCGGCACGCTCCGCGGGTGTCGTGGCGTAGGCCCGCCACGCGGCGCGGGTGCCCTGGGCGTGGCTGGCCCGCGACCGCTGGCGGCCCCGGACGGCAGCGGGCGGCTCAGGACGGCCGTGCGGCCCGGTCGGACTCGCTGCGCAGGACGCAGAACTCGTTGCCCTCGGGATCGGCGAGGACCGCCCAGCCGGAGCCGTCGGGGTTCCGGCGATCGGCGACAA
Source organism: Streptomyces sp. NPDC101219 (assembly GCF_044767675.1). Taxonomy (NCBI): domain Bacteria; kingdom Bacillati; phylum Actinomycetota; class Actinomycetes; order Kitasatosporales; family Streptomycetaceae; genus Streptomyces; species Streptomyces sp. NPDC101219. The sequence goes on along the minus strand of NZ_JBIWOK010000025.1, from coordinate 16,361 downwards.
GAGTGGCGCCGAGGCCCAGCAGCCGTTCCACCTCCTGCTCCCGCGAGGTCTCCGGGCGCAGGCACAGATGGACACGGTTCTTGCTCGTCCTGGGTTCGGGCACCTCGTTGAAGTAGAGCACCGGGCCGTCCCCCAGCGGCACCTGCACCTCCCGGTCGCCAGGCCCGTCGTCCGGATCCAGCGGGCGGCCGGTCACCTCGCTCCAGAACCGGGCCAGTTCATGGGCGTTCGCGCAGTCGATCGCCACGTTCTGCACCAATGAGACCATGTGTGCGAGCCTCCCGACTCTTCCTGCGGACGCCACCGGGTCGTGGCCTTCCGCACGGGGATCACCCAGGTGCTGGCCGCCCCCGTGACACGCACCTTAGGGTCGCCGTATGACGATCGACACCGAGGCCGGCGGCGCGCTGTTCGAGTCCCTCCGGGCGGACGCCCTCACCGGCGCCGAGCAGTTGCGCGAGCTCTACCCGGAGCCGAACCCGAACGCGCTCCGCAAGGAGCTCGACCGGCTGACCGAGGAGACCCGGGCGCTGATCGGGTGTTCCTCGCTGGTGTTCATCGGCAGCGCGGACGCCGAGGGCCGGGCCGACGTGACGCCGCGAGGCGGCCCGGCCGGATTCGTGTCGGTCCTGGACGAGCGGACACTGGCGATCCCCGACGCGACCGGCAACCGGCGGCTCGACACCCTGCAGAACGTGGTGCGGACCGGGCGCGTCGGACTGGTCTTCCTCATTCCGGGCCGCCCGACCACGCTGCGCGTCAACGGCCGTGCCTGTGTCACGGCCCGCCAGGACCTGCTCGCCCGGCTCACTCCCGTCGGCAGACCGCCGGTCACGGCGATCGTGGTGGAGGTCGAGGAGGTCTACCCGCACTGCCCGAAGTCGCTGATGCGCGCCCACGCCTGGCAGCCGGAGAAGTGGCTGCCGGCCGACGCCCAGCCGAGCAGCGCCGAGGTGACCCTCGCGCAGCTGGACCTGCCTGGCCTGACCGTCGAGCAGCTCGAGGAGGCCGAACGCGAGTCGCTGCGCCTGCGCTACGAGTGAGTCCGTGACCCGGACGGCACGGCCTGGGCGGCACAACCGGGTGGCGGAGGCGCTCAGTCGGGCGTTGCGGCCTCGTGGGCGGCCAGGGCTGTGCGGAGGTGACGGCGGGAGGTGACGCCGAGTTTGGTGAACACCTTGCGCAGATGCCATTCCACCGTGTGCGGGCTGAGGAACAGCTGGGCGCCGATCTCCGGGTTGGTCAGGCCGTCCCGGGCCAGGGCCGCGATCCGTGCCTCCTGCGGGGTCAGCGCCACGCGTGCCGTGCGGCGTCCGGCAGCCTTCTCGCCCGTGGCCAGCAGTTCGCGGGCGGCACGGTCCGTGAACGCGCCCGCGCCGAAGCCGGTCAGCATGGTGTGGGCGGTGCGCAGGTGGGCCCGGGCGTCGCGGCGGCGGTTCTCCCGTCGCAGCCACTCGCCGAACACGAGGTGGGCGCGCGCCAGTTCCACCCTCGACCGTGTTCGGCCGAGCCGCTCGACGGCTTCCCGGTGGTGTTCCTCAGCGGTGTCGCCGTCGCTGAGCAGAGCACGTGAGCGCGCCCGCAGCCCCAGCGCCCAGTCGGTGCCCGCGGCTTGTGTCATCCCGTCCAGCCGTTCCACGGCCGCGGCTGCCGCGTCCCGGTCGCCGGAGCGTGCCGCGGCCTCCACCAGCTCGACGAGATACCACCCGTAAAAGCCGAGGTCCTGGTAGGCGCAGGCGCGCCGGGCGCTGTCCAGGGCCGCGCCGTGGCGGGACAGGCCGTTGTACAGCAGGGCCGTCGCGTGGTGGGCGAGGCCCAGGGCCCGCCCCTCGCCCCGGTCGGTCGCGGTCCGGACGGCCTGCCCGATGACGTGCAGGGCGCGCTGTTCGTCGTCGCGCCACGCTGTCAGCATCAGGGACGTGTAGTCCGACGGGGCGTTGCCGGTGGCGGCGGTCAGGGCGTCCGCCTCCTCGATCAGGGCGGCGGCCTCGGCGAACTCGCCTGCCTGGAGGTGCACGCCCGCGCGGTACGACAGCGCGACGGGCAGGGAGGCGAGGGCGCCCGCACCGCGGGCGAGTCGGACCGCGCTGTCGGCCAGGTCGTGCCACGCCTCGTCGTCCCACACCTCCGGGGCGATGGGTTCGGGGGCCACCGGGCAGGACAGCCACAGCCACCGCGCGGTCTCCCCCGGTCCGCCGCTGTCCGCCTCGGCACGGAAGGCGTCCAGGGCCTCGCGGAGCGGGCCCAGGGAGGCCGCGTAGCCATCGGTGAAGCGCTGTGTCACGCCCTCCAGGAGGAGGTCGGTGCGGCTTGCCGTGCCGGAGACGCGGGGTACGGCCCGCGCGACCTCCGCCGCGTCGCGGACCGTGGTCCCGCCGTCGAGCCGGCCGGCGAAGATGGCGGCCGCCATGGCTTCGAGGTACGTCTCCCGGGCCAGCGCCGCGTCGAGCGGTTCCAGCCGCCGGGCGGCGTCCAGGAAGAGCGGCGTCGCCTCGCTCGTGCGGCTGCGGGCGAAAACGATCCGGGCGTGCACGCGGGCCAGCCGGGCCCGGCCGAAGGCGTCGAGGGGGCCCGCAGCGGCGGCCCGCGCCAGCTGGTGCGCGGGCTCCACCGCCGCCGCCTCGAACTTCGCCTCGGCGGCGGTCAGCGCCCGGGCGCTGCGCAGGGCGGGATCGGAGGTGAGTTCCATCGCGCGTTCGAGGAAGGCCGCCGCGGCGGCGAGCCCGCCCCGGGCCCGTGCCCGGTCGGCGCAGCGGGCCAGGTCGGCGGCGACGTCCTCCTGCGGCAGCACCGTCGCGAGGGCCCGGTGCCAGGCCCGGCGGTCCGCGTCGAGGTCCGGGTCCGTCGCTTCGGCCAGGGCGCGGTGGGCGGCGGTGCGGTCGGTCTCCGCCGCGACACGGTAGGCCGCCGAGCGCACCAGGGGGTGGCGGAAGCGGAACCGGCCGCCGAACTCGATCAGGCCCAGGGCCAGGGCGGGCGACGCCGCGTCCATCGACAGGCCCAGCCGCTCCGCGGCACGGTGCAGCAGGGTGAGGTCGCCGCTCGGCTCGGCGGCCGCGACGAGCAGCAGCCGTTGCGTGGCCGGGGGAAGCGACTGGACGCGGACGCGGAAGCTCTCCTCGATCCGGCTCGCCGCGGGCCGTGCGGCGGGCCGGGTGAAACCTCCGGCGAGGTCGGCCTCGGTGACGCTGCGGGGCAGCTCCATCAGGGCCAGCGGGTTGCCCCGGGCCTCGGCGAGGATCCGGCTGCGGACGTTCTCGTCGAGGACTCCGGGGATCACCGACCGCAGCAGGGCGCGGGCGTCGTCGTCGGCCAGTCCGTCGAGCCGGAGGCCGGGAAGCCCGTCGAGTGTCCGCTCGTCGTCCGGCTCCCGTACGGCGAACACCAGGCCGACCGACTCGGCCTGCAGCCGGCGAGCGACGAAACCGAGGACCTGCACGGAGGCGTGGTCGAACCACTGCACGTCGTCCACCAGGCAGATCAGCGGTCTCTCCCGCGCCACCTCGGCCAGTTGGTTCAGGATCGCCAGGCCGAGCAGGAACGCGTCCGGCGGCGGGCCCTTGGCGAGGCCGAAGGCGACGTCCAGTGCCTCGGACTGGGGGGCGGCGAGGTGGTCCCGGCCGGCGAGGAGCGGGCCGCAGAGCTGGTGCAGTCCGGCGAAGGGGAGTTCCATCTCGGCCTCGCTGCCGTCGGCGCGCGCGGTCCGGCAGCCGAGTGCGTGGCCGGCCAGGTGGTCGAGGAGTGCGGTCTTGCCGAGGCCCGCTTCCCCGCGCACCACCAGGGCCGCGCTCCGGCCCGCCCGCACATCGGCCGCCAGCCGGTCCATCACCCCGCGTTCCGGTATGCGGCCCAGCATCGCGTTCACCTCGCACGGTGACCAGAAGACAGTGCCTGGCGCCCAGGGTCTCGTGTCCAGTGCCTCCGCCGAGCCTACCGGCGGGGCGCGCGCGGTGCCGTGCGGTCGGAGCTGCGCAGCCACTGAGCGGGCCGTGGGGGGCGCGAGGCCGGGCCTGCCCGGTGCCGTCCGGGCCTGCCCGGTGCCGTCCGGCCCAGGGGTGGCTGCGACGCGGGTGCAGCGGGCTATGCCGCCCGGGCGAGCGGGCCGGCACCGGTCCGGTCGGCCGTGGCGTCGGCCGTGGCGTCGAGGGTGTCGTCGAGGAGCAGCTTCTCCAGGCCCGCGAGCTGCCCGGTCTGCGCCGCCGCCAGGAACGCGCGCACGAACCGGCGGTGCGTGGCGGCGTCCGCCGGCCGCCGCGTCCGTTCCGTGTGCGCCCCGGCGAGGCGCTGGTGCGCACGGGCCACGTGCTGTCGTGAGCTGACGACGCTGAGGTGCAGAAGTCCCGCGATCCGGGTGTGCGGGTATCCGAATCCCTCGTGGAGGACGAACGCGGCACGCTGCCTCGGAGTCAGCCGCTCCACGAGGAGGGCGACCGCATGCTGCACCGCCTCCTGCCGCTCGGCCACCGCTTCCGGTGTCGCCTCGGAGCCGGGGGGTTCGGGCAGCCAGGGGGTGGCGGGGTACTCCCGGCGGCGACGGGCGGACTGCCTCGCGTTGATCGCCAGCCGGACCGTGATCGTCCGGAGCAGGGCCGCGGGGCTGTGCACGGCCCTGCGGTCGGTCCGCCGCAGGCGCAGCCACACCTCCTGGAGCACGTCCTCGGCCTCGCTCGCGTCGCCGACGATGCGGTGGGCAATCCTGAACAGGGACGGCCGGACGCTGAGGAACAGGGACGTCGCGTCCGCCAGGTCGTCGATGGCCCCGGGTGTCCTGCCGCCGCTCGCGCCGGTGCCGGTCGCTGTTCCGGGCGTGGGTGCGACGGGGTGCGCGGAGGCGATGGGGTGCGCGGGTCCGAATCGGGGCGCGAGGCCGGTGTCGTGGCCGGTCCGGGTGTCGTATGCGGTCTCGGTCTCCGCCAGGTGCGTGTCCACGGTCGGCTCCTCGGAAGAAGTGGGTCGACGGCTCTGAGGTGAACCTGCGACCAACGTCCCGCCGCGGCGGTCGTCCTCGCGCCCTGGAGAGTCCGTGGGGAAGTGCGTGGTGGGCCCGGGGTGGTCCGGGGCGATCCGTGGTGCTCCCTGGTCGTGTCGTGTCCGGGGCGTCTCCGGTCCGGGACACCGCCGGTGTCCGGCACACAGAGGACGGCCCGCTCGTGCCGGGTGGAGCGGGCCGGCGACGCGGGCACCCGCACCGCCGGGCGCGGTGCGGGTGCCGGGGGCAGGGGTGCCGGTGTTCAGGCCGCGGCCTGCGTCGCCTCCTCGATCAGACGGGCAACGGCATCGGGTTGTGAGACGCTGACCGCGTGCGAGGCGGGGACGGTCGCGACCGTGGCCCGGGCACGCTCCGCCATGAACTTCTGCGTCTCCTGCGGGATGTTGCGGTCCTCGGTCGCCACGAGGACCCATGACGGGACGTCCCTCCAGGCGGGGGCGGCGCTTGCGCCCCCCAGCGCGGCGTCGGTCACGGGCCGCTGGGTGGCGGCCATGACCGACGCGGTGCTCTCGGGCACGTCGGCCACGAACTGCTGGTGGAACTTGCTCTTCTCGATGTACAGGTCCACCGCCTGACTGCCGTCCGTGTTCGTGACCGGCACCGGACGGAGTGCCTCACCGAGCGTGCTGCCGGGGAACTTGCCGGCCAGGGTCATGGCGCTCTCGCCCTCGTCGGGCAGGAAGGCCGCGACGAAGACCAGCGCCTTGACGTTGTCCTGGCCCTTCGCGGCGTTGCTGATGACCGCCCCGCCGTAGGAGTGGCCGACGAGGACCACGGGGCCGTCCACGGAGGCGAGCAGCTGCCTCACGTAGGCGGCGTCCCCCGCCAGGGTGCGCAGCGGATTGCTCGCGGCGATCACCGGATGGTCGTGGGACTGGAGCTTCTCGACGACTCCGGTCCAGCTGGAGGAATCGGCGAACGCGCCATGCACGAGAACAATGGTGGGGTTCTGCGTATTCATGGGACTTTCCTTTCGAGGCTGTTCTTCGGCACGCGTGAGCGGAGGCCCGGCGCGGCCCTGTGCGCGTCGATCCGGGGACGCGCCGGCCCGCAGGGTTCGGTGACGCCCGGCGGGCGTCGTCCGTCAGGCGGTTCCCAGCGCCTTGCGCAGCACGTGGACGGCCTGCTCGATCGCGGCGGTCGACGCCTGGGTCTCCCGCACCGGGTTCAGCATCATGAAGTCGTGCAGGGTGGCGTTGTAGCGCAGGTGGGTGGTCGGTACGCCGGCCTGGATCAGCTTGCGCGCGTACGCCTCGCCCTCGTCGCGCAGGACGTCGTTCTCGTCGACGACGACGAACGCCGGCGGCAGGTCCCGCAGGTCGTCGAGCGTTGCCCGCAGCGGGGAGGCGGTGATCTCGGCGCGCTCGGCCGGGTCGGTGGTGTAGGCGTCCCAGAACCACTCCATGGCCTTCGCGGTCAGGTGCGGACCGTTGGCGAAGGTGCGGTAGCTCCCGGTGTCCTGGGCCGCGTCGGTGACGGGGTAGTACAGCGACTGGTGGTGGAAGGTCACATCGCCGCGCCGCTTCGCCATGTGGGTCAGGGCGGCGCTCATGTTGCCGCCGACCGAGTCGCCCGCGACGACCATGCGGGAGCCGTCGAGGCCCTCCTCCGCGCCCCGCGTGGTGATCCACTGGGCGGTGGCGTACGCCTGCTCGATGGCGACGGGGTACTTGGCCTCGGGCGAACGGTCGTACTCGACGAAGACCACGGCCGCCCCGGTGCCGACGGCCAGCTCGCACACCAGGCGGTCGTGGGTCCCGGCGTTGCCGAGGATCCAGCCGCCGCCGTGCACGTAGAGGATCACGGGCAGGGTGCCGGTGCTCCCGGCCGGCTTGACGATGCGGACCTGCACGTCGCCGGCCTGTGCGGGGACGGTGATCCACCGGTCGTCGACGTCCGGCTTCGGGACGGGCTGGGCCTGTACGTCGTCGAGCAGTTTGCGGGCCCCCTCGACGCCCAGCTCGTACAGCAACGGCGGCTTGGCGGTGGCGTCGGCGAATTCCTGTGCGGCGGGTTCGAGAACGATGTCACTCACGGTTCTTCCTTTCGACGTGGTGCACGGGGAAGGGATGTCACGGCCTTCTGCACAGAAGACCGGGCCGGGAGCCGGTGCGTGACGCACCCGGTGAGGAGACGAGCCGCGGCGCGACGCGTGTGGAGGGCCGCGGCGGTGTGGATCCGGGCGAGGTCCGCGGGGCGGTCATGGCCCTGTCGGCGGTCCGGTGGCCCGGCGCCGTCGCCTCGGACGGGCAGCTGGTCACCAGGACGCTCTCGCCGGCCATGCTTCCCACCCTGGCCCCGATGACGACCGGACGCTCGCCGGGTGCCCGCCCGCCCGGCACGCAGAAGGAGACAGTGCGTCCGGGCCGGGACCGCTACTCCGCCCGCCGACGGGTGTCACACATCGGCCCCCTGCCCGGTCAGCAGGGGTGAACCCGAACCACCCCACCCTCAGGAGAGCGTCATGGAACCGCGCGTCAACTTCTTCGGCAACCCCCTCGCGGGCAAGGTGCTGCGGCACATCAACTCGGCGACGAGGATCGCCTCGGAATCGGGTGTGCCACCGGCGACCCAGGAACTCGTGAAGATCCGCGCCAGCCAGATCAACGGCTGCGGTTTCTGCACGGACATGCACACCAAGGACGCGGCCGCCGCGGGCGAGAGCCTGCAGCGGCTCAACCTGGTGGCCGCCTGGCGGGAGGCCACCGTGTTCACCGAGGCGGAGCGGGCCGCGCTCGAACTGTCCGAACAGGGCACCCGCATCGCGGACGCCGCGGGCGGTGTCACCGACGAGGCCTGGCGGACGGCGGCCAAGCACTACGACGACGACCAGCTCATCGCGCTGCTGTCGCTCATCGCGCTCATCAACGCCTACAACCGCATCAACGTGATCAACCGCCAGCCCGCCGGCAGCTACCGTCCCGGCCAGTTCGGCTGAAGCCCGAGGAGGGCCGGCCCCGGCGCGCGCCCCGCCCGGCGTGCGGCCCGCGTGGTCGCCCCGGCCGACGGCGGCCGGACCGACGGACGACGCCGGTCACGGGGCGCGGTCGCCAGGGTGGCCGGTGGCGCCCGCGCGGCCTCCCGTCCAGGCCGGACGTAGCATGAACACGACTGCGGGCCGGAAGGGGCATCGATGCACAAAAGCGACGATGCGGACTCACTCGAGAAGGCGACGCGTGATTTCGTGGCCGCGCGCCCGCAGCTCTTCGGCATCGCCTACCGGGTGCTGGGCAGTGCCGCGGAGGCCGAGGACATCCTGCAGGAAGCCTGGGTGAAGTGGCAGCAGGGCAACCGGGCCGAGGTGATCGAACCCGCGGCCTACCTCACCACGATGACCACCCGGCTCGCGCTCAACACGGCCCGGTCCGCACGGGTCCGGCGGGAGAAGTACGTGGGGCCCTGGCTGCCCGAGCCCGTCGACACGAGTGCGGACCCCCAACTGGGCGCGGAACGGGCGGAGGCCGTCGAACTGGCCGTGCTGCACCTGCTGGAGCGGCTCACCCCCACGGAGCGGGCCGCATATGTCCTGCGAGAGGCGTTCGACTACCCCTACGGGCGGATCGCGGAGATCCTGGAGACGAGTCAGGCGAACGCCCGGCAGCTGGTCAGCCGGGCCCGCCGGCATCTGGCCGCGGAGCGGCGTGAGCGGGTCAGCCGGTCCGCGCACCAGCGCCTGCTGGAGGTGTTCCTCACCGCGGCGCGCACCGGTGATCTGCGTGCCCTGGAGGACGTCCTCGCCGCGGACGTCGTCAGCTACGCCGACGGCGGGGGCGCACGCGGCGCGTCGCGGATCCCGGTCGTCGGGCGGACGCGTGTCGCCCGCTACGTGGTCGCGTTCGCCCCGCGATTCTGGCCGCGGACCCGGACCCAGTGGGTCGAGGCCAACGGCCGGCCGGCCGTCCTGGTCCGGTCCGGTGAGGACGCCGTGGCGCTGCTGTCGGTCGACGTCTCGGCCGAGGGGATCGACCGGGTCATGTGGGTGCTGAACCCGGCGAAGCTGGCACCCTTCGCCGCGTCCGTCGCGGCCTGAATCCTCCCTGCAGCCGGCGGCACGGCACCGTCCCGACGCCCCCGCTCCCCCGCCACGCCACCCCTCGTCGCATCGCGCCGGTGAGGTGCCCTGACCCGGCCTCTGTCACAAAAGCCCCGGCCGACCGGTCGTACTCAGTGACGGCCCAAGAGATCGGAGCCACCGTGGCTATCCACGAACAACGCCTCGCCACCCTCGTCCTGGTGATCGGCACCGGCGGCGCGGGCCTGCGGGCGGCCATCGAACTCGCCGAGGCGGGAGTGGACGTCCTCGCCGTCGGCAAACGCCCCAAGGAGGACGCGCACACGGCCCTGGCCGCCGGGGGCATCAACGCGGCGCTGGCCACGACGGACCCCGAGGACAGCTGGCAGCAGCACGCCGCGGACACGCTCAAGGAGAGCTATCTCCTCGCCGATCCGCGCACCGTCGAGATCGTCACCCGCGGGGCGGCCCGGGGCATCGACGACCTGGAGCGCTACGGCATGGAGTTCGCCCGGGAGGACGACGGCCGCATCTCCCAGCGCTTCTTCGGCGCGCACACGTTCCGCCGCACCGCCTTCGCCGGCGACTACACCGGCCTGGAGATCCAGCGCACGCTGGTCCGGCGGGCGACCCAGCTCGGCATCCCGGTGCTCGACAGCGTGTACATCACCCGGCTTCTGGTGCACGACGGCGCCGTGTTCGGCGCCTACGGTTTCGACCTCACCGACGGACGGCGCTACGTCATCCACGCGGACGCCGTGATCCTCGCCGCGGGCGGCCACACCCGCATCTGGCGGCGCACGTCGTCGCGGCGGGACGAGAACACCGGCGACTCCTTCCGGCTCGCGGTGGAGGCCGGTGCCCGGCTGCGGGACCCCGAGCTGGTCCAGTTCCACCCCTCCGGGATCATCGAGCCGGAGAACGCGGCCGGCACGCTGGTCAGTGAGGCGGCCCGCGGGGAGGGCGGCATCCTGCGCAACGCCCTCGGCGAGCGGTTCATGAAGCGCTACGACCCCGCCCGCATGGAACTGTCCACGCGGGACCGGGTGGCCCTGGCGTCCTACACCGAGATCAAGGAGGGCCGCGGCACACCCCGCGGCGGCGTCTGGCTCGACGTCTCGCACCTCCCCCGGCAGACGATCATGACCAGGCTTCCCCGGGTCTACCAGACGCTGCTGGACCTGCAGATGCTGGACATCACCCGGGAGCCGGTCGAGATAGCGCCCACGGCGCACTACTCGATGGGCGGGGTGTGGGTCCGGCCCGACGACCACAGCACGGACGTGCGGGGCCTGTACGCCATCGGCGAAGCGGCGAGCGGCCTGCACGGCGCCAACCGGCTGGGCGGCAACAGTCTCATCGAGCTGCTCGTCCACGGCCGCGTCACGGGTCTGGCCGCCGCGGCGTACGCGCTGGGACTGGAGACCCGGAAGCGGTCGACGGCAGCGGTGGCCGAGGCCCGGGCCGAGGTGGACCGCCTGCTCTCGGCCGACGGCCCGGAGAACGTGCGGTCGCTGCAGCGGGCGCTGCGCAACACCATGACCGAACACGCGGGCGTGGTGCGCGACGAGCGCGGGCTGCGTGCCGGCCTGGCGGAACTGGCCGACACCGAGAAGCGGATGGAGGACGTCGGTGTCCATCCCGACATCGCCGGCTTCCAGGACCTCGCGCACGCCTTCGATCTCAGGTCCGCCGCCCTCGCCGCGCGGGCCACGCTGGAGGCGGCCCTGGAACGCCGGGAGACGCGCGGCTGCCACAACCGCAGCGACCACCCGGAGACCGACCCCGCGCTCCAGGTCAACCTGGTCTGGTCCCCGGCGACGGGCGTCACCCGTGAGGAGATCGGTCCCATCCCGGACGAGATCTCCGCGCTCATGGAGGACGTGTCGACCGTCGGGAAGCTGGTGGAGTAGCCCGCCGGACCCCTGGCCGGCTCAAGCGGCCGGGGGCCACCCCTCCGGGCGGTGCCACGGCACCGTGTCACCGCCGGAAGACCAACCGGAAAGGATCCCACCATGAAGGTCGTAGTCATCGGCGGTACCGGTCTGATCGGCTCGAAGCTGGTCACGAAGCTGGCCGAGCAGGGGCACGAGGCGGTACCGGCGGCGCCGGAGACCGGTGTCGACACCCTGACCGGTGAGGGGCTCGCCGAGGTCCTCAAGGACGCGTCCGTCGTCGTCGACGTCTCGAACTCCCCCTCGTTCGCCGACGACGACGTCATGCGCTTCTTCCGCACCTCGACCACCCACCTCCTGCGAGCCGGGGCCGAGGCGGGCGTCGCCCACCACGTCGTGCTGTCCGTCGTCGGCACCGAACGGCTCCAGGAGAGCGGCTACTTCCGCGCCAAGCAGGCGCAGGAGGAACTCGTCAGGGCGTCCGGGATGCCGTTCTCCATCGTCCACGCGACGCAGTTCTTCGAGTTCATGAAGGGCATCACGGACGCCGCGACCGACGGAGACACCGTGCGCCTGGCCCCTGTCGGCATCCGCCCCGTGCATTCCGACGACGTGGCCGCCGCCGTGTGCCGTACGGCCCTCGGCCCGCCCGTCGACGGGGTGGTGGAGGTGACGGGGCCGGAGTCCTTCCAGCTGGACGAACTGGTCCGTGACTCCCTGGCCGCCGAAGGGGATCCGCGCCGGGTCGTGGCCGACCCCGAGGCCCCGTACTTCGGTGCCCGGCTCGGGCGGGCCACCCTGCTGCCCGGTCCGGGCGCGCGGCCCGGCGGGACGCGGATCGCCGACTGGGCCGCCCGGCAGCGGTAGGCGGAGCCCGCGCCTCAGCCGACCCGGTGCCGGACCCACACATTGGGCTCGACGTAGTCGGCCCGGTCCCGCGCGGTGTCGCAGTGCACCGGGACGAGGGCGCCCGGCACGTCGGTGTCACCGTCGCGGTCGAAGGGCAGGCCGGTCCATTGCCGCCACTGCTCCAGTGAGCCGCTGACCGTCATCGACGCCGGAGCGATGCGCTGGATGCTGCCGCCGGCCTTGACGTGCACGCGAAGCCAGGGATCGGCCGGGAAGCCGTCGTCGCCCCGTCGCCGGACGTAGTCGGTCATGGTGACGCGCGGTTCGAGGTGCTTGGCCGTCGGGCGGACCGGGGCCGGCAGCGCCTCGTGGCCCTGCCGCCCGACGGCGTCCCGCAGCACGGCCAGCACCCGGTAGGACAGGCCACGGCCGAGGTACGCGGTGTCCACCGCGATCTCCAGCGCGCTGACCGCCGTGGGCCGGTGGCCCTGGTGCCGGTCGCGGTACGCCCACCCGAGCACCTGGTCCCAGCCCTTGTCCGGCATCTCCTCCCGGCCTTCGGCGCGGCTGTCGAAGGGCACGCTCAGTCCGCGGGCGACGACGCGGTCGCCGTCCGTGGCGACCACGCAGTAGTGGAGGAAGTCCTCGGCCACCCGGCCCAGCAGGGCCTCGCCGACCGGATCGTGCGGGATGAAGGCCGGCCAGGTGTCGGCGATCTCGTAGAGGCGGGGGAGCAGCGCCGGGCGCTCGTCCAGCGGGGTGATCACGATGCTGTCATGGTCGGTCAGCGTCGGGACCCTGCCACAGCAGGACCCCCACTGGCCAGCGGTTTTGACCGGGGGACGACGGGGGCGGAGGCCCTCCGTACGCCGCTTCCCTCCGGCTCAGCCGTGTCCGGTGGGCGCCCACCGGTCGAGGTAGGACAGCAGGCCGGTCAGGTCGGTGCCCCGGGCGACGTAGCCGACATGACCGTCGGGGCGGACGAGGGCGTGGGAGACGCCCCGCCATGGGCTGCGGCCGCCGAGGTGGTGGACGGACAGCGGGGCGTGCCTGCCGTCGAGGGCGGCGGCGAGCCGTGCGTCGGGCCAGAGGCGGGGCGGGCCGGTGAGCAGGAGGTGCCAGCCCGGCGCCGCCGTGCGCGTGTGCAGTCCCAGGGGGCGGTCGGGCAGCCGGTCCCCGGCTTCCGGGCCGACCCTGGGCGGGGGGGGAGCCCGCCGTGGAGACGGGGCTGTTCCGGTAGTGGATGCCCAGTTCCGAGACGGTGCGGAAGAGGCGGCGGCGGACCGCGGGCGGGCGCAGCAGCATCGGTGCGAGGAGCGGGGCCACCCGGGTGCGGCCGAAGCGCAGGACGGGGTGGGTGCCGGTGGCGGCGATGAACGCGCGGTCGGTGAGCGCGCGCACGCCGCGGCCCACGGGGGCGCGCTCGGCCTCGTAGGTGTCCAGGAGGTCCCCGGGCGCCGCTCCCCGCAGGACGAGGGCGAGTTTCCAGCCCAGGTTCAGCGCGTCCTGGATGCCGGTGTTCATGCCCTGGCCGCCGGCGGGGCTGTGGATGTGGGCCGCGTCGCCGGCGAGAAAGCAGCGACCGGAGCGGTAGCGGGCGGCGCCGCGGTTGTGGAGGCGGAAGGTCGTCATCCAGACCGGGTCCCGCAGCGCCAGGGGCTGCCCGCCGGTGCCGCGGTCGGCGGTCTCCTGGAGCAGCGGCAGGTCCACGTCCGTGCCGGGGCGGTCCGGCGGCCGTACGGCGAGCAGGCGCCAGCCGGCCGGGGAACCGAGGGGGAAGAAGAACACCATGCCCTCCCCCGTCATGTACGAGTGCACGGAGCCTGGCTCCAGCCCGTCCACCTCCAGGTCGGCGAGCAGGAACGTCTGCGGGTACGCGTGCCCCTCGAAGGGGATGCCGCTCTGCTCGCGCACCGTGCTGTGGGCGCCGTCGCAGCCGGCCACGTAGCGCGCCGTGACGGTCTCCCGCGCGCCGTCGGCGTGCCGCAGCCGGCAGGTGACGGACGGGCCCGTCGCCTCCAGCGCGAGGAGTTCGGTGCCGCGCTCGACGGTCACGTCCTGCGCGGCCAGCCGGTCGGAGAGGACCCGCTCCGTCTCCGCCTGCGACAGGAACAGCAGGAACGGGTACGCGGTGTCGTCCAGCCCGGTGTCGAACAGCCGGAGCTCCACGACCCGGCCGGGCGTGTGCAGGCGCAGGCGCATGGCCGGGTTGCCCCGGGCCACGAGTGCGTCGGTCGCCCCCAGAGCGGCCAGCATTTCCAGGGTGCGCGGCTGGACGACCAGCGCGCGGGAGTCCCGGACCCGCTCGGGGGACCGGTCGACGATCCTGAACGCGACGCCGTAGGCCCTCAGTTGTGCGGCGAGCGCGAGTCCCGTCGGGCCCGCGCCCACCACCAGCACGTCGAGCGGCTGCGTCATGTGCCCACGGTAGTGCAGACCTCGGGGGACGGGGGCGACGGCCGGGCCGTGACGGCCCGGCGGCGGGCGCGGCGCCTCCGGCGGACCGGTGGCGGGACGCACCGTGACGGCCCGGCGGCGAGCGCGGCGCCTGCGGCGGACCGGTGGCGGCGCGCTCGCCCCCGTCGGTGCGGGTCAGTGCAGGGTGTACTGGCAGATGTGGTTGCCCTCGGCGCCGCCCGGGTCGTCCACGACCTTCTTGCCGTCCACGGTGATCGAGCAGGGCGCGGCGGCGAGCCGGCCGTCGGACTGGGTGACCGGTCCCGGCACGACGGACACGATGGTGCCGACCTTGCGCTGGGTGCTGTTCAGGGTGATGCTGTCCGACTTCTTCCACGGCAGGGAGACCTGCTCGGTGCGGTTCGTGCCGAGGACGTAGTAGACGCTGGTGCTGCCGCTGCCGCCGACCTCCAGGGTCACTTCGTAGGTCTTGTCGGCCCGGTCGCCGCCGTCCGTCCCCTTCTCGTCGTCCTTCTCCTTGTCCTGACCGCCGGCGGCCGGCGCGGACGACGCGGCTGCTCCCTGGTCGGCGGCCGGCTTCTTGTCGTCGTCGCCGCTGCCGCCGCACGCGGCCAGCAGCCCGGCTGCCGCGGCGATCGCGATGATGGTCCTTGCCCTGCGCATGTGGATGGTGCTCCCCCGGTGGTACGGATGTCTTTCGGGCTGTGGAAACGATCAGCCCCGATCATCGTAAGGGTGGGCGCGGGGTGCCCCGGCCGGCACGCAGCGCGGGCAGGGCGGAGACGCGTCGCAGGCCCCACGTCCCGTGCGGGTGAGGGCGGCTGCGGTGGGATCGCGTCCCCCGTTCCGCGATCCCACCGCCTCAACTGCCGCTCGGGAGCCGCCCGGCCGGGTTCCACGGCTGCTCCTTCTCGCGCCTGCCGCGGATCCACCGGAGGCCGCCGCGGCTCCGCCGGCCGGCCCCCTGCGGCGCCTCCCCCCGCGCCGCGTGTGGTGCAGTCGGGGAGACGGTACGCGGCGGGCCCGGGCGGCCGCGTCCGCCGGTCGGTTGAAGACGGGAGTAAACCGTCGGGGTAGGAGTGCGGTGTCTGCAACTTCCGCGGTACTCGGGGCGGGTGGCCCCGCAGCGGGGGTCCGGGCCCCCGGAAAACAGCTGCGCCCGCACGTCGGCCGCAGGATAGGGTCGGCACCTCGCGGCGAGTGAGGGGAACCGACGACGATGCAGGCACCTCAGGTGCGGCGGGCGACGGCCGCGGCCAGGTGGGTCGTGTCGTCCCTCGGTCTGCCGGTGGACGACGCGACCGTCGTGCAGAACTCGAACAAGCTCACCCTGCGGCTGCTGCCGTGCGATGTCCTGGCGCGGGTGGCCCCGGTGGCGCAACAGGTCGCGGAGTTCGAGGTCGGGCTGGCCGAGCGGCTCGTCGCGGCCGGGTGTCCGGTGGCCGCACTCGATCCCCGCGGGGAGCGACGTGTCCACGAGCGGGACGGCTTCGTCGTCACGCTGTGGACCTACTACGCATCCGTGCCGTCCCGGGAGGCCGCCCCGGCCGACTACGCCGACGCGCTTACCCGCATGCACGCCGGCATGCGCACCCTCGACGTGCCGGCGCCGCACGTCACCGAGCGGATCGCGCAGGCCGGGCGGCTGCTGGCCGACCGCGAGCGCACGCCCGAACTCTCGGATGCGGACCGGGAGTTGCTCAACTCCGTGCTGCGCGGCGCGGCCCAGGTCATCGCCGGGCTCCGCGGCCGGAGCGATCAGCTGCTGCACGGCGAGCCGCATCCGGGCAACCTGCTCAGCACGCGGGACGGACTGCTGTTCATCGACCTGGAGACCTGTTGCCGCGGGCCGGTCGAGTTCGACCTCGCCCATGCGCCCGAGGAGGTGGCCGGGCATTACCCCGGCGTCGATGAGGAGTTGCTCCGTGCCTGCCGTCTCCTCGTGCTGGCGATCGTCACGACCTGGCGCTGGGACCGGGACGACGAGCTGCCCGACGGGCGCCGGATGGGCGTGGAGTGGCTCGACCGGATCCGGGCGACGGTACCGCGGGAGTGGATCCAGGGGGCTTCGTCCGGGATCCGGCCTGCCCCGGACGAGAGGTCCTAGTGACCTGAGTCGGAGATTCGTCGGCAGTAGGCGGCGACTTTGTCGAGGATCTCGTCGGCGGTCTTGGTCCAGATGAAGGGTCTGGGGTGC
>NZ_JBIWOK010000024.1:0-62833 GCF_044767675.1 Streptomyces sp. NPDC101219 | reverse complement strand
TTCCAGGCGGGGCACTGCGACTGGCAGCGGCCGCACTCGGTGCAGGTGGAGAAGTCCAGCAGGCCCTTCCAGGAGAACTGCTCGACCTGGGAGACACCGAAGACGTCGTCGTCACCCGGGTCGGTGAAGTCGATCGGCTTACCGCCGGAGGTCATCGGCTGCAGGGCGCCCAGGGCGGTGCCGCCGTCGGCCTCGCGCTTGAACCAGATGTTCGGGAAGGCCAGGAAGCGGTGCCAGGCCACGCCCATGTTGGTGTTCAGGGCAATGGTCGTCGCCCAGATCATGGTGGTGCCCAGCTTGATCATCGCGAACAGGTAGACCAGGTTCTCCTGCGTCGTGACACTCAGGCCCTTGAAGGCCAGGACCAGCGGGTACGAGGCGAAGTACGCGGCCTCGTAGCCGTCCACGTGGTGCAGGGCGCCCTCGAGGCCGCGCAGCGCCATGATCGCGAGGCCGATGATCACGATGACGCACTCGACGAAGTACGCCTGGCCCATCTTCGAGCCCGCAAAGCGGGACTTGCGACCCGCCCGGGACGGCAGGCTCAGCAGCCGGATGACGATCAGGGTCAGGATGCCGAGGGTCGTGCCGGCGGCGATCAGTTCGGTGTACATCTCGTACGGCAGGAAGCCACCGAGCACCGGCAGAGTCCAGTCGGCTTTGAAGAGCTGGCCGTACGCGGTGACGATGGTGAGGCCGAGGGTGAGGAAGCCGACCGCCACGAACCAGTGCGCCACGCCGATGACGCCCCAGCGGTTCATCCGCGTGTGGCCGACGAACTCCCGCACCACGGTCAGGGTGCGCTGGTACGGATTGCCGGTCCGGCTGCCCGCCGGGACCGGCACGCCCAGTCTGAAGTACCGGACGAACTGGCCGATGGCGCGTGCGAGCAGCGCAACGCCGACCACGGTCAGAACCAGCGACACGATGATCGCGGCGAGTTGCATGAAAGGACTCCTCAAGCCTGCGAGGGCAGGATCGCCAGGGGGCTACTGAGCGGTAACTTACCTGTGTAGGCAGGAGGTTACCCGAGACCCACTCGCTCCTGGCGGCATTCGATCGGTGATCTACGTCGCGGCCGGGACTCGTCCATCAGGGCCGCCACGAGAGCGCCGGGGCAGGTTCGGCCAGCAGACCCGTGTCCACCCGGAGCATGCGCAGATACAGGTCCTGAAGCTGCTGTCCGGGGTCGACTCCCATGTTCTCGGCCAGGATCTGACGCAACTTTATGTAGGCCGCCAGCGCCTCGGCCTGCTTGCCGGAGCGGTACAGCGCCAGCATCAACTGGAGCCAGTGCGGCTCGTGCAGCGGATTCGCCGCAGTCAACGACCGCAGCTCGCCGATCAGTTCACGGTGTTGCCCTAGGGCGAGATCGGCGTCGATGCGCGCCTGGACCGCCTCGGACCTGAGGCTCTCCAGTTCCGCGACATGCTGGGCCAGCGCCCGGGTGAGGCATCGGGAGGCGAGGCCGGCCCGGCCGGCGGTCAGCGCGTCCCTGCCCTCCCGCACCAGGCGCTCGGCCCGTACGGCGGAAAGATGTCGGCCTGAGCAAGGCACGGAAAAGCCCAGGTCAGGGCCAGTTTCTCGGCTTGCTGCCCCGCGTACGGGCGCCCGGAGCGTCAAACGAGCGTCACGGCCCGGGTCATCATGTCGACCGAATCACATGTGGCCTCATCCCCTGGCACCGGACGTACCGGCTCGGCACCGGTCGGCAGGGCGCGGAGCGGGCGGCGACGCGATGGTCATCGCGGTCGACCGGACGCACTCGCTGCCGACGAGCGGGCTTCGGTTTCCCGAACCCCTGCCTCGGGGGCCGACAGGTCCCTTCCGCCCGACCTGGACCCGTGACAACGGCGCTCGTGGACGGCCCGTCGGGACCAAATGGTTTCGGCGGGCAGGTCAAGAGGTGCTCCGGTCCATGCCCGGAAGGCCGTCTACGGACGGCTCCCGTCAGTCGTGCGGCGACGGAACGCCTCCCAGGTCGCGCGCACGGCGGTTCGAAGTCCTGCGTCGTCGAGGTCACCGGGTTCCGCGAGGTCGGGGTCGACCGAGTACTCCTCGAGGATCATGAACACTTCGTCCAGGAGATCACCGAGCGCGCCTCGGACCCGCTCCCCGTTCGCCTGGGAGGCCCGCCGGGCCTCCCACCAGCCGTGGGCGAAGTCCGGTGCGCTGCACGTTCCGGCCTCGGTGAACGCCTCCAGTAGTGCCAGTTGTTGTGCTGTGGCGCTGGCCGGGTCGACATCGCCGAGCCTGGACCAGGCGCGGTGACCGGGCGGATGGGAGGCAGCCACGGATGCGAGCGAGGGGTGACGTTCCAGGAGCGTGCGTGCGTAACGGCCGAAGCGTGCGCGTGCCGTGTCCGTGCCCTCGCTGACGGCCGAGGCCATGAAAGCGGTGGTCCCCGCGATCAGCGCATAGCCTTCCTCGGGGAAGAGGACGGCTCCCTGCTCGTCGGGTGTAAGCAACAGGACGGGTGGGCGCACGTCCGTCAAGTCCGCGTCCGCGGGAATCCTGGACGTCTCGCACGGCGCGTCGGCGAGACTCGTGGCAAGGAGGTGCGAGGCTCCCACGGCACGACAGCCGGCCTTGATCCTGCGGGCCAGCGCTGCGTCGATGTGCGCTCCCACGGGCATCGGGGCCACCGACTTCTCCCGCAGCCAGGACGACGTGAAGGTGCCGTCCGGATCGAGCACCCTGCTCGGGTCCGATGACTCTCCGACTCCTGCACCGGTCACCACAAGAACCCTTTGTCGATGATTCCCTGGAACTGTTTGTCACCCAGCTTCCATGCCGACCAGAATCTACCATCGGCGTGCAGCATGACCATTTTCTGGGATGTCGGATCGATGAAGCCGACCGCGGGCCCCTGGTTTCTGTAGTCGAATCGGTAGATTTTCGTCCCGTCCGCTGTCATGTGCTCCCGCATGGCTTCTTCGAACCGTTGCAGGTTGGCCTTGTTCAGGTTTCCGGGGCTGTCGAGGAAGTCACCCGCATGAGCGTGGAACTTCTTGCTCATCACCTTCTGGCTCGAGAAGTCGGCCTTGTCCGCCCACGCGCCCCGAGGGCACGGGGCGAGTCCCAGCGGATCCGTCCAGGAATGCGGGTTGTCGACGTACGCGACGGGGTTGGGCGCAGCGCCGAGCCCGAGTGGGTCCGGGGAGGTGTAGCGGCCGGTCTCGGGGTCGTAGTGGCGGAAGTAGTTGTAGTGGAGACCGGTTTCGGGGTCGTAGTACTGGCCGGGGAAGCGCAGCGGGGTATAGGCGCTGCTGTCGCGGGCCCAGGCGGTTTTCCCCCACAAGGTGGACCGTGAACGCCAGGCGATGTCGCCCTCGTCGTCGACGAGTTCGGTGGGGGTGCCGATGAGGTCGGTGATGATGGCGAAGAACCGGCGGTCGATCTCCTCATGGCGGTCGTCGGCCGTGAGGATGCGCTCGGTCTGGGCAAGGGGCACGCCGGCGCGATGGTCCCAGGTGAGGGCAACCGTGTGCGGGAGGTCCGTCTGGCGGCTGGTCTGTTCGCACAGGATCCGGCCGTCCCAGGTGAAGTGGATCTCCTCGACCACCGTATCGCCGTCGGCCGCCAGCCGCTGTTTGGCGACGCGACGTCCCAGGGGGTCGTAACGGTACCGCCACCGTGTCCCGTCCGGGGTGGTCACCGCCGTGAGGTGGTCCTCGGTGTCCCACTCGTAGCGCCAAGTGTCGGGTTTGCGGGAGAGGCGGTTCTTCTGCCGCAGGGTGACGCGGCCGAGGGCGTCGTGCTCGAAGCGGACGCGGCCGGCGCGCGTGAGGGCGGTGCCGGTGTAGGCACGCGGTCCGGTGGCCCCCTGGCCCGGGTGAGTGTGGGGCCAGGCAGCCGCGCTCTGGTTGCCGACGGCGTCGTAGACGTAGCGCTCGGTCCAACCGTGTGCGTGGACTGCGGTGACCCTGCCGACCGGGTCGAGGTCGAACGTGCGGGTGCCCGACATCCGGTCGCTGACGGAGAGCAAGTGGCCGTCGGCGCGGTAGGTGTAGGAGCGGGTGTTCACGGCGCCTGCTCGGGCGGTGATGTCCTGCTCGGTGAGCCGTCCGGCCACGTCCCATGTGGAGGTCACGGTGAGGGCATCGCCAAGGACGCGGGTGAGCTCACGGCCGGCGGCGTCGTGGGTGAAGTCGACGTGCTGGCTGCCGGTGGTCAAGCGGTGCGGTGTTCCGTCGGCCCCATAGGTGTAGGTGGTGACCTGGCCGGTGGGGGTGGTGCGACGGGTGCGGCGGCCGAGGATGTCGTAGGTGTAGGTGAGGGGGCGGCCGTCCACGAGCTCGGCCTTGACGTTTCCGCGGCGGTCGTACTGGTAGCGCAGGTCGCTGTCGGGTCCGACTGCCTCCAGCAGGCGGCCCGCCTTGTCGTAGGAGTAGGTGGTCACTTTTCCGTCGGCGTCCTTGCGGACCACCCGTCCGAGCTGGTCACGCTCGAAGGAGAGGCTTTTGCCGAGGGCGTCGACCCGGACGGTGAGCTGCCCGGCGGCGTCGTAGCGATAGGTGAGAGTGCGGCCGTCGAAGTCGGTCTCGGAGACGGTGTTGCTGACCGCGTCGTACTCGTAGGTCCAGGCCAGTCCCTGCGGGTTGGTGACGCGGGTGAGGCGCAGATCGGAATCGTGCTCGAAGGTGTAGCGGGCCCCGTCGGGTTGGGTGCGGGCGGTGAGGAGGTCGAAGTGGGTGTACTCGAACCGGGTCACTCCTCCGGCCGGGTCGGTGTGGGTGAGCAGGTTGCCCTCGCCGTCGTAGGTCCATGACTCGGTGGCGCCGTCCGGGGCGGTGCGGCGGGCGAGTTGTCCGTCGGCGTTCCAGGCGAGGCGGGTGACTCCGCCCACCGGATCGATGATGCAGACGGGACGGCCCAGGGGGTCGCGCTCCGTGTGGGAGACGGCACCGACCGGGTCGGTGACCTCCACGGGCAGCCCCGCCGCGTCGCACACCACACCGGTGGTGGCACCGAGTGCGTCGGTGACCGAGGTCAGCCGGCCGGCGTCGTCGTAGGTGTAGCGGGTGGTGTTCCCGGCCGGGTCGGTGACCGCGGTGCGGTTGCCCCGCTCGTCGAACTCCTGCAGCCACCGGGCGCCGTCCGGGTCGTGGCGCTCCACGGGCAGCCCGAGTCGGCCGCGCGTGACGCGCAGTTCGGTGCCGTCGGGGCGGACGACGGACAGGAGCCGGTCCTCGGCGTCGTAGGTGTGGACGGCGGTGCGGCCGAGGGGGTCGGTGCGGGTGAGGAGGTTGCCGCGGGTGTCGTAGGTGAAGCGGGTGGTGTGGCCGAGCGGGTCGGTGGTGGCGATCACCCGGCAGCGGTGGTCGATCAGGTGGCGGGTCGCGTGGCCGGCGGCGGTGGTGAGGGTGGTGGTGCGGTGGCCGGTGTCCGGGTCGGGTTCGGTGTAGGCCAGGGTGATCTGGACGTGGCCCGCTTCGCCGCCCTCCGCCACGACACGGTCACGGTCGTCGTAAACGTAGTCGTAGCGGCTGCCGTTGGAGTCGATCCAGGCGGTGACGCGGCGGCGGTCGTCGTAGACGAAGGTGGTGGTCGCGCCGGAGGGTTTGGTGACGGTGGTGAGGTTGCCGTCCTCGTCGTAGCCGTAGGACATCAGTGGCAGGCCGGCGCCGTTCTCGCCCCCGCCGGCCAGGTGCAGTGCGGTGATCAGGCCGTCGGCGGTGGCCAGCTTCAGCTGACGGCCGGCCGAGTGGACCAGGGCCGTGGGCAGGCCGTCGGCGGCGCGGTCCACGGTGACGGTGTGGCCGTTGCGTTCGGTGACGCAGGCCAGCCAGGCGGTTCCGTCGCCGCCGGGTTCGGCGTCGGGCGGAGCGGTGAAGCGGCGGGTCAGGCCGGTGTCGGGGTCGGTGAGCGTGTAGTCGCCGTCACCGTGGCGGGCCAGCAGGGTGCGGGCGGGGCCGGACTCCGGGCGGGTGGGGGTGCCGGGGGCGGGGTGCGGATAGGTGATCAGCAGCCCGTCGGCGGTGACGTGGACGATACCGACCGGGTCGATCTCCAGGCGCTCGTCGACGGTGGAGGTCCAGGACGGCCCCAGGAAACGGCCGGCCGTGCAGCCCGACTCGGTGCGGCGGGTGAACACCAGCGGCAGGATGCCGGGAATCTCCACGTCCGTCTGCGGCAGGAACATCCGCCCCGAGGCAAGGTCGACCGGGTCGGTACCGTCGGTGGTGCGGTCGCCGTCCGGCCGGTTGTGGGTGCCGTCGGGCGCGTCATCGACCAGCCGGCGCACCCGGGCCGCGTCGGCCGCGTCGGCGGCGACGCGCACCCCCTTGACGGCGGCGCCACCCCCGCCCGTGGCCACGGTCAGCGCCACGTCCGGCAGCAGACGGCCGAAGCCCTCGTAGGGGTCCTTCATGAAGTCGCTGACCATCTGCTTGCCGGTGCCCACCGGGTCGTTGGCGGCCAGCACCAGCCCCGCGGCCAGGCTGTTGAGGCTGGTGGCGTACTCGGCGGGGTGAGTGAGGTTGTACGGGTCGAGGGGGTTGATGCCGCGCACGAAGTTGAGCAGACCGGCGGTGCCTTTGATGACGCCGCCGCCGACATGGTCCCCCATGATCTGCAACTCCTGGAGGCCGTCGCCGAGTTGCTCCGTGTACGACGGTTTCTCCGGCGCCATGTCCCGGGCCGCGCGCACCGCCGTGCGGGCCGTCTCGGCCGCGGTGTTGCGCTGCTTGCGGGCCTCGGCCAGGATCTCCTGCGCCTCCTTCATCAGCTTCTTGCCCGGATCGTCGAACGTCGGAGCCGGGCAGGGCGGAAGCGTGGAGGGGTCGCGCTTGTCGGCGGGCAGGGCGTTGTAGCGGTCGACGGCCTTGTTGTACGTGTCGACCTTCTTGCGGTGGGCGTCGGCGGCGTCCTCGGACGCCTTCACGCCGTCCTTCCACTTCTCGATCGCCGTCTGCGCCTGCCCCTGCGCCCAGGTCACGGTGGAGGCGAACGACTCCAGCGCGGCGGCCGCCTTCTCACACGCGTCGGCGCCCTCGAACCACTTCGGCGGCTGGGTGCTCACCGCCGTGCGCAGCGCCTCGGCCGTCTCCCCCTTCAAGCGGGCGGGGTCCAGTCCCTTCAGTCCACCGCCCGCGTCGTCGAACGCCTTCTGGAAGCCGCGCAGCTTCTCGGCGGTGGAGCGGATCTTGTCGGGGCTTCCGTAGACCAGTTTCGTCTTGTCCTCGGTGTCCCCGAGGTCCATCTCGTCGACCTCGGCGCCCATCCGGTTCGCGACCGAACGGGACTGCTCGCGCACCCAGTCCGCGCCGGACTCCCAGCCGACGTCGTCCAGCCGGTCCGCGGTCCAGTTGCCCGCGCCCTCGACCTTGTCACCGAGCCACTCGACACCGTCCTCGACCACCTCCTCGACCGAGTCGGGGGTGATGTCCTTGATGAAGTCGCCTATGCCCACGCTCAGTTGCCCCCGCTGTCACCCGAACCACCCTGCTGCTGCGCCTGCTGGGCGCGCTCCACGGGCGACGGGCCGAACGTCTCGTCCAACGCCCGGTTCCACTCGTTCTCGTCGATGCCCAGCCGCTCGTTGAGCCACTCCGCCTGCTGTCCGCCCCGCCCCTCCGTCAGCAGCGAACGGCCGGTGTCCTTCCAGGTCTGCTCGATCTCCTCACCGGCCCGGTCGAACGACTCGCGGCTCCAGTCCGGGTCGAAGGCGTCCGGCGTGAACACCTCACCCCACCCCTGCTGGGCGATCTCCTCCTCGGAGGCGTGCGGGTTGCCGCCCATCAGGGCGTTGACCCCCACCTTCAGCGATCCGGCCACGTACTGGTCGTGCTCCCACAGCGTCCCCGCCGCGAGGCCGAGCCGGTTCGCGATCTGGCTGGCGTCGTTGACCAGGGCGCGCACGCCCCACTCCCAGCGTTCGCAGAAGTCCTCGAAGTCGGTCGACAGGCCGTGGTGCCCGGCCTCCATCCCGGTCATCGACAGCCCGGAGAAGCCCTTGCCCATGATCGAGCCGGTGGCACCGCCCAACTCCCCCAGCCCGTCGATGGTGGCGCCCACTCCCTTGGTGAACTTCGCCACCGACGCCGCATCGAGATTCAGGTCCACATCGTCAGCGGCCACGCCCGTCCCCCTCCCCGTCCGAGCCGGCGTCCACGGCGTCCACGGCGGCTTCGTCGGGCACGATCCCCGTGACCGGCGGGAAGAACATCGACCCGTCCGCGGTCGCGATGTCCACCGCCAGACCGGCCGGCTCCCCCAGCCCCGGCACGATCTCGTCCACGATCCGGGCCCCCAGCAGCGCCGCGTAGTCCAACGGCCGTTCCGTCATCCCGCGCTGCTCCGCGAACCGGGCCAGCGCCGTCTCGTCCGTGAAGGCACACACCCACCGCACCCCACCCGAGTGCGCGCTCCACAACCGCCCGTCCACCGACGGCACCAGCAGCACCGACCGGCGCATCTCCCCCACCAGGGCCCGCGGATCACCGACCCCGGCCCGCTGTTCCGCGATCCGCTCGGCCAACGCCGTCCTCGCGTGCTCCACGAACCCCTCCTCGCTCCTGTCCTGCGCGACCGTGGCACCGTAGAACACGACGTGCCGGGAGGGGTCAGTGGTTCTGTGGAAGATCCACGGCTCCTTCACCGGACTCCCCGCGCCGAGCTGAGCCGATCCAAGCCGAGTTGAGCCGAGCCGAGCGGGGCAGGGCGGTCGCACCGCCGCGGAGGGGTTGGGGGCCGTCGGCTGTACGCGCGGGCACGAGGGCCGCCTTTCCTCGTGGCCGGTGACCAGCTGATCCCGCCCGACGCAACGCTGACCGTTCAGCGAGCGACCGGCCCCGCGCGACGCCCAGGGCGGGGCGGGATCCGTTTGCCTACGAGGCTGTCCAGCGCACCACCTTCTTGCGTTCCGCGCAACTACGTATGCCCCTTATGCAATATCGGCCTAGCGTCGTCGGCAGATGTTCCACACGGAGACGTACGAAAGGAGGCGCACCATGCCTGCGCAGACCAACGGCAGCCCGCGCAACGCACCCGTGTGATCGCGCTCCACGCGCCGGTCTACCTCACTTCTTGCGACCGGATCTGTTCCGGCGCTGAGCCCCCATGCCCTTGCGGAAGGAAGACATGAGCACCGATCAGCCTCACCGGACGGCGTCCCTGCCGCCGAGCGACGAGGGTGCACCGGACCCGCGTCAGCTGCGCGCGATCCTGATCGCCGCCTCCATCGCGCTGATGGCCGTCATCGCCTCGGTGTCCGGATTGAACGTCGCGCAGACCCACATGGCCGTCGAGTGGGGCGCGTCCCAGACCACCGTCCTGTGGATCATCAACATCTACACCCTGGCCCTGGCCGCCCTGCTCCTGCCGCTCGGCGCGATCGGAGACCGGCTGGGGCGCAAGCCCATGCTGATCACCGGGCTGATCATCTTCGGTGCGGCCGGCGTCGTGGCCGGCCTCGCCCCCTCGGCCGCGGTCATGCTCGGCGCCCGCGTGGCCGCCGGTGTCAGCGCAGCGATCATCATGCCGATCACCCTGTCCGTCATCACCTCCACCTTCCCCGAGGAAGAACGCGGCAAGGCCATCGGTGTGTGGACCGGCGTCGCCGGCGGAGGCGGCATCCTCGGCATGTTCCTCTCCGCCCTGCTCGTGGACGTCGCCGACTGGCGGTGGCTGTTCGTGCTGCCCGTCGCCCTGGCCGCCGTCGCCCTGGCCATGACGCTCAGGTCGGTCCCCGACTCGCGCGACCATGCCACCCACCCCTTCGACACCGTCGGGGCACTGCTCTCCTCCCTCGCAATCATCGGGCTGATCTTCGTACTGCAGGAAGGCCCCGAGCGCGGCTGGAGCGACCCCGTCACCCTGATCGGCCTCACGATCGGAGTGATCGCCTCCGCTGTGTTCGTCGGGTGGGAGTTGCGCCGCCGCGACGCCTCCCTGCTCGACGTACGCCTCTTCCGCGAGCGCGGCCTGGCCGGCGGCTCCATCACCCTGCTGGTCGTCTTCGGCGTCCAGGCCGGCATCGCCGTCGTCCTCTTCCCGTTCTTCCAGGCGGTCCTCGGCTGGTCGGGTCTCCTGTCCACCGTGGCGATGATGCCCATGGCCGTCATGATGATGATCACCTCCGGCCTGGCCCCGAGGATGGCCGCCGCGACCGGCGCCCGCTCCACGATGAGCGTCGGTATCACCCTGTCCACCCTCGGCCTCGCCCTGATGGCGCTGTTCGTCTCCGTGGACGGCGGCTACCTCTCCCTCCTGCCCGGCATGCTCGCCATGGGCATCGGCATGGGCCTGGCGATGACCCCGTCCACCGAGGCCATCACCGGCTCCCTGTCCCGCGCCAAGCAGGGCGTCGCCTCTGCTCTCAACGACGTCACCCGCGAACTCGGCACCGCGCTGGGCGTTGCTCTCCTCGGCGCCCTCGTCGCCGGCGGCTACCGCAGCGCCATCGACGGCAAGCTGGCCGGCATCCCCCAAGAAGCCGCCGACACCGCCCGCGAGGGCATCGCCAACGCCGTCGAGGTCGCCCCCGCCACCGGCACCCATGCCCCGAGCCTCGTCGACGCCGCGCAGCAGTCCTTCGTCGACGGCTGGCAGCAGGCCATGTGGGCAGGCGTCGCCGTCATGGCCGCCCTCCTCGTATACGTCGCGCTGCGCGGCCCGAGGAACACGGCGCCCCGACCGGCCGACGACGAGCCGGCCGCCGCGGCGACGGCCGCCGAGAACGCCGCTGCCCGCTGAGCCTCGGGCAGGCCCGGGATCGCGATGGCCGGCTCCAGGACAGCCGTGCCCGGAAGGCCGTCCACCGACGGCTTCCGTCCATCCGATCGAGTCGGTCGACCGTCACCGGGCCTGGACGCGCATGACCGAGCTCGCCGGCCTCGCATCACCACCACGGCCCGGTCGACGGATGCGGAACCCGCACTTCAAGCCAGATGTTTCCGTGCTCCGGCGAAGGGAGTCGGTCAGGCGGGTCCGGCGTTGAGGAGGCGCCCGGCGGGGCTGCGGGTGTGGAGCCAGGCGGGCAGGGCGGCCAGTGCCGCCACGGCAAGGAGTACGGCCGGGGCAGCGGCCGCGAGCCAGGTGCCCGGGGGTACCACCACGACCGCGCTGAACAGCGAGAACAAGCCGAGCCCCAAAGGAATCCCCACTGCAATCCCGCCGACGGCGGGCAGCAGTTGGGCGATGCAGAGTGCCGCGACGACCTGGCCGGGGGTGGCGCCCAGGGAGCGAGTGACGGCCAGCGCACGCCGCGCCTGCACGGCGGTGCTCCAGCTGACGAAGACGGTGTTGAGCACGGACAGCGCCAGCAGGGCCATCGTGACACCGAACATGACCTGGCCTGTCAGGGCGTTGCGGATGTCCTCGAAAGCTGACGTTCCCCGGGCGATCTCCGCTTCGAGCGACACCCGGAAGGTGAGGGCCGCGGTCACCATGACCGTAGTGGCGGCCGTGCCCACCGCGCTCAGGGCCGCGCGGCCGGGACGGCGTGCCACCAGCCGTACCCCGATCAGGAGCGGCGTAGGGAGATGGGCCGTCATGGCCGGCAGCCGAGAACGGTCCGCGGTCAGGTGCGCCGGATCGGCCAGGTTGTCGATGGTGCTGGAGCGCCCGGTGCGCAGGACCGGGCCGAGGGTGCCGGTCAGTGCCACCGTTACGGCGAGCAGGGTGGCGGCCACGACGATGCCGGTGGTCGGCGGGCTGACCGTGTTGAGCAGCCCGGCGCTGGGGTCGGCCAGTTCGGGCGCGGTCAGACATCCTACGGTGACTCCGGCAGCGGCGGCCGCCACCGTGAGGAGCAGGTACTGCGCGAGCAGCAGCGCGGCCACGGTACGGGGCGTGGCGCCGACTGCCTTGAGAAGGCCCGCGCGCCGGTGGTCCCGCGGGGCGCGTACGGCAGCGAGCGAGGCGAGGGTGACGAGCGAGGCCGCTGCGAGCAGTCCCGCGCCGATGACCAGGGCGGGCTGGACGGACCTCAGCAACCGCGCGTTCCCTTCGACGAAGCCTTGCCAGGGATGGGTGTTGACCCAGTTCCGGCCTTTGACATCGTCGGTGAAGAGGGTGTCTGCCAGGCGCTGTGCCGCGTCGGGGTCGGACAGCTTGATGTTCAACAGGTGCAGGGGGGACGCGTCGTCGGCTGCCGCGCGGGCGTCGTCGGTGGTGAGCCAGATCCGGCCGCCGCCGTCGGAAGGTCCCGGGCCCGTGGCCCAGTTGCTGTTCGGGTACACGCCGGTGGCTGCGCTGACGGCCGTACCGACGACTGGGTAGTTGCGCCCACCGATGGTGACATCGTCTCCGACACGCACGCCAAGTGCCTGGGCGAAGCCGCGTTCGAGCACCGCGCCGCCACTGCGGACCCACGTGCCGGAGGTCACCCGTGGCCGGTCCACGGCGGCCGCCGTGTGCTCACGCCCTTCGACCGCGGTGTTCTCCGTGCGCCCGTGTGCGTGGACGGTGGTGGAGAAGCCGGGGACCGGGTCGGCGACCGTGTCCACGCCGGGGGCGTCCGCGATGCGTCGGGCCATCGCGGCAGGGTCCGTGGCGGTGGTGACGGCCGTGATGTCGGGTCCCGCGGTGGCCTCACGGGCCTTCATGTACCCGGCGGCCACGGCATTGTCGGTGGCCAGTCCCAGGGTGAGTGAGGCGGTGGCGGCCGTGACCACGACAAGGAACATGACGGCCTCACCGGGACGGCGCCGCAGGTCCCGTGCGATGAGCCGCCAGATCAGCAGCAGACGGCCCATGGTCACTCCTCCCAGCCGAGGAGCGCGCCGAGGTGCGAGCCGTCCACGGCCACGGACGTGTCCTCGGCCGGCGCCCCGTCGCGAAGGGAGACGACCCGGTCCGCGGTGGCGGCGACGCGTTCGTCATGGGTGACGAGTACGAGGGTCTGTCCGGTGGCCCGCAGGTCGGCGAAGAGGCGGAGGACGTCGTGGGTCGCGGCGGTGTCGAGATTGCCGGTGGGTTCGTCGGTGAGGACCACGAGCGGCTCGTTGACCAGGGCGCGGGCGATGGCGACCCGCTGCCGCTGCCCTCCGGACAGCTCGGACGGCAGATACCGGCCCCGGTCCGCGAGTCCGACGCGGTCGAGAAGGGCGGCGGCGCGTTGGCGGGCGGTGCGCGGCGTGTCACCGGCGAGCAGCGCGGGCAGCTCCACGTTCTCGGCGGCGGTCAGTTCGTCCATCAGGTGGAAGTCCTGGTGCACGAAACCGACGGCGCGGCGCCGCAGTCGGGCGAGCGCGCGTTCGCCGAGCAGGTCGATGCGCTGCCCGCCGAGCCACACCTCACCCTCGTCGGGCCGGTCGAGGCCGCCCAGCAGATGGAGCAGCGTCGACTTTCCGCAGCCGCTGGGACCGGTCACGGCCAGTGTCTGCCCGGAGGGTACGTCGAGGTCGACCCGGTCGACGGCCACCACCGTGTTCTCGCCCCGCCCGTAGACCCGTGACAGACCGACGGTCCGCAGCACCGGACCTGCCGCCACGTCCGCGCTGTCGCCGCGCCCGGAAAGCCGTCTGCCCCGCCGACCGCCTCGTGTCGTCATCCGTGCCCTCCACCTGTTCCGAACGGGGTGCGGGCGGACCAAGTCCGTTCGCACGCTTCCAACCAGCGCAGATCGGCCTGTAGCCGGAGGGCGACACCCTCCAGGAGCAGTCCGGCCTCCGAGTGCGTGTCGTGAGCGAGGACGGCGTGCTGGACCTCGGCGAGACTGCGCCGCAGCTCGCGGCGCCGTGCCTCGACGAGCGCGAGCGGATCGGCCATGCCCGACTCGGCGGCAGCGACCAGTTTCAGGTGGAACCCCGCAACGTCCGCCCGGGCCTCGGCGGGCTCGGCCAGCCAACCGGCCACCCGCTCCCGTCCGGCCCCGGTCAGCGCGTACACCTTGCGTCGCGGACCGCGCGCGGACGCGTCCTCGCGTTCCCGTACGACCAGACCCGCCTTCTCGAGCCGGGTGAGTGTCACGTACACCTGCCCGGCGTTGAGGGTCTCTCCCAGCGGCCCGAGCGCGGCCAGCAGCCGTCCGCGCAGGTCGTACCCGTGCGACGGCCCCTTGACCAGCAGCGCCAGCACCACGTCCTGCACGGACGGCCCTCCTCCTCCACGACTCACCAATAGCTAACGGTTAGTCAATGCGGCGTCAAGCCGGTGATCCGTCGCCGCCGTCCTTGGAGCGTCCAGCAGCGGTCGGCCGAGTCCTCTGCCGCCTCGACGTGAAGGTGGCCCCCAGCAAGATCACCGAGGATGTCGTCGCTGCCCGTGATGGGAAGCGCTCGTCGGCCGGAGCGCCCGGTGGAGACAGCGCGCAGCCGGTACCCATGACCGTTGAGGGGGGGTTTGCCGGTCGGCCCGTCAACGGTCGATCGCGAACTCGACGGGCCGGGTGCAGCCCGAGTTGTGTTCCGGGCGGCCACGCTCCCGAAGGACCCACCCGGCGGGGAGCAGCCCCCGCAGGCCGGCCTGCGACCCCCGAGGGCATGGCGTACCGCGTCGCCCACAGTGGCGGACGGGTTCGCGTGCCCGGTCGTCGTCGCGGTCGCCGGCCAGGTCGACAACTTTCTGGCGCTGGGCGGAGGTGCACCCCTTGGCGGGGAGGCCCTGGTAGGCCGGCTTCAGGTTGTCCCGGCCGGCGGACCGCTGCACGGAGGGAAAACAGGTCGAGCAACTCACCCGGGCGACAAAAACACGGGTCAGGACCCCTTGCCCGCAGGCTCCAGAATCGCCACGCACTCCACGTGGTGCGTCATCGGAAACAGGTCGAACACCCGCAGCGTCCGCACCCGGTATCCGCCCTCGCGGAAGTACGCGAGGTCGCGGGCCAGGGCCGCCGGGTCGCAGGCGACGTAGGCGATCCTGCGGGCGCCCAGGGAGGAGAGGTGCTCGACCGTCTTGCGGCCCGCTCCCGCGCGCGGCGGGTCGAGGACGACGAGGTCGACCTCCGTGATGCCGGTGCGGGGCAGGACGGACTCGACCTTGCCCTGTTCGATGCGGACGCGGGGGAAGTCGGCGAGGTTGTGGCGGGCGTCCTCGACCGCGCGCTTGGTGGCCTCGATGCCGAGGACGGCGCCCGCTTCACCGACCCGGTCGGCGAGGGCGCCCGCGAACAGGCCGACGCCGCAGTACAGGTCGAGCGCCATGTCGCCCTTGCGGGGCAGCAGGCCCTGCATGACGGCGGTGACCAGGGTGTCGGCGGCCTTCGGGTGGACCTGCCAGAAGCCGCCGTTGCCGACGCGGTGGGTGCGGCCGTCGGCGCGTTCGCGGACGAAGGGGCGGCCGTGGACGCGGTGGACCTGGCCGGAGCGCTCGTCGATACGCATGACCGAGACGGGGCGGTCGAGTTCGACGAGCGGGAGGCGGGCGCCGGGCTTGGGGGTGAGGATGACCTGGCGGTCCTGGGAGCCGGTGGCCGCGATCGCCTCGACGGAGTCCATGCCCGTCCAGTCGCGCTTCTCGATGCCGAGTTCGCTGACACCCTCGGCGGCGATCATGCAGTGGTCGATCGGCTCGACCTCGTGCGAACGGTGCCGGCGCAGCCCCGCGCGGCCGTCGGCGGTGACGGCGTACTGCACGCGCGTGCGCCACGACGGGACCTGGCCGGCGGGGACCTTGTCCCCCTCGGCGGGCATCACGGTGCCGTCCCAGCCGGCCTCCTCGGGGGTGAGCCCGGCGAGGCGTTCCAGCTGCTCGGCGACGACCTCGCCCTTGAAGCGGCGCTGCGCGCCGGGCTTGGCGTGCTGCCAGTCGCAGCCGCCGCAGCGGCCGGGTCCGGCGAACGGGCAGGGGGCGTCGATACGGTCCTTGGAGGCGTCCAGGATCGTCACGGCGTCGGCCCGCAGGAAGCGGGCGCCCTCCTCGCCCTCGGTGACGCGGGCGACGACGCGTTCCCCGGGCAGCGCGTGCCGGACGAACAGCACCTGGCCGGCGGACGTACGGGCGATGCAGTGGCCGCCGTGGGCGACGGGGCCGACCTCGACCTCGTACTCCTCCCCCACCAGTGATTTCCTCGGTTCTGCCTGCATGGCGGGGTGACTCCACAACATCGAGAGCGGGTGGGCGGACCGGTCGGTCCGCGACAACAGCCCACCAGTCTACGGGTGCGGGGACGTGTCCTTGGCCCGCTCCTTCGGACCCCGCCGTACCGCGCCCGGCGCGCTCCAGTTCTGCCGCTTGCGGGCGCGCCGCCGGGCGGCCTCGGACGACTGGAGCTGGTACGGCACGGACGTCACCATCACGCCCGGGGTGAACAGCAGGCGGCCCTTCAGCCGCAGGGCGCTCTGGTTGTGCAGCAGGTGCTCGTACCAGTGGCCCACGACGTACTCGGGGATGATCACGGAGACGACGTCGCGCGGGGACTCCTTGCGCAGGCCCTTGACGTACTCGATCACGGGCCGGGTGACCTCGCGGTACGGGGAGTCGAGGATCTTGAGCGGGACCTCGATGCCGCGGCGTTCCCATTCGTCGCGCAGCGCCTTCGTCTCGGCGGCGTCGACGTTGACGCTCAGGGCCTCCAGGCTGTCGGAGCGCATCAGCTTGGCGTAGGCGAGAGCGCGCAGGGCTGGCCGGTGGATCTTGGAGATGAGGACGACGGAGTGCACGCGGGAGGGGCGCACCATGTCGTCGCCCGGGGTGTCCGGGGCGGCGATCTCCTCCGCGACGCGGTCGTAGTGGCGGCGGATCGCGGTCATCGTCGCGTAGAAGATGCACATGCCGAGCAGGGCGACCCAGGCGCCGTGGGTGAACTTGGTGCCGAGCACGACGAGCAGGACGAGGCCGGTGAAGAAGGCGCCGAAGGCGTTGATGACGCGCGAGCGCATCATGTGGCGCCGCGCGGTCCGGTCCCGTTCGGTGGCCAGCAGGCGGTTCCAGTGCCGGACCATGCCGATCTGGCTCAGGGTGAAGGAGACGAACACGCCGACGATGTAGAGCTGGATCAGCCGGGTGGAGTTGGCTCCGTAGACCCACACCAGCAGTCCGGCGGCGCCGGCGAGCAGCAGGATGCCGTTGGAGAAGGCGAGGCGGTCACCGCGGGTGTGCAGCTGGCGGGGGAGGTAGCGGTCCTGCGCGAGGATCGAGCCGAGCAGCGGGAAGCCGTTGTAGGCGGTGTTCGCCGCGAGGAAGAGGACGAGAGCGGTGGCCGCGGCCAGGATCATGAACAGCACGCTGCCGTGTCCGAAGACGGCCTCGGCGACCTGCGAGATCACCGGGTCCTGTACGTAGCCGGGACCGAGCGGGACACCGTCGTGGACCAGGTCCGTGGCCGGGTTCTCGGCCATCCGGACGTGGGTGGCCGAGGCGAGGGCGATGATCCCGCAGAACATGGTGACGGCCAGCAGGCCCATCATTGCGAGCGTGGTGGCGGCGTTGCGCGCCTTGGGCTTGCGAAAGGCGGGGACGCCGTTGGAGATCGCTTCGACACCGGTGAGCGCCGCGCAGCCGGAGGAGAAGGCGCGCAGCAGGAGGAAGATGAGGGCGAAGCCGGCCAGACCGGGGTGCTCGGGCCGGATCTCGAAGTCGGCCGTGGGGGCACGCATGTCGTCGCCGAGCACCAGGCCCCGGAACGCGCCCCAGGCGATCATGGTGAAGACGCCGAAGACGAAGACGTAGGTGGGGATCGCGAAGAGCGTGCCCGACTCCCGGACGCCGCGCAGGTTCATCAGGGTCAGCAGCACGATCACGCCGATGCCGCAGGCCACCTTGTTCTCCACGACGAACGGGATCGCGGAGCCCAGGTTCTCGATGCCGGCGGAGATGGACACGGCGACCGTGAGGACGTAGTCGACGAGCAGGGCGCTCGCGACGGTGAGTCCGGCGCGGGGGCCGAGGTTCGTGTTGGCGACCTCGTAGTCGCCGCCGCCGCTGGGGTACTCGCGGACGTTCTGCCGGTAGGAGGCGACGACGGTGAACATCAGCACGACGACCGCGGCGGCGATCCAGGGGCTGAAGTGGTAGGCCGACAGGCCCGCGATGGAGAGGACCAGCAGAACCTCACCGGGCGCGTACGCCACGGAGGACAGCGGGTCGGAAGCGAAGACGGGGAGTGCCACACGCTTCGGCAGAAGCGTTTCCCCCAGCCGGTCGCTGCGCAGTGCGCGCCCGATGAGAATGCGTTTGGGCACGTCGGTCAGTTTGGACACAACAGAGGATCGTAGGCCGTCGGTCACGGGCCCGCCCAGCCGCCACCCCTGCTCCGCCCGGTCCTCCGCCCGGTCCTCCGCCCGGTCCTCCGCGCGGCCTCCGCCCGGCCTCCTCCCGTCGTCCGTCTCCCGTCCGGATTCCGCCCCCTCCCGTGCGGTTTCGGTCTGCCCTCCGGGTGAATCGGGCGGCGGGGGTGGGCACGGATCACGCCGGGCGCGAGGCTTCCATGCCTATATGACTAAGCCCGGATCCGGTTCCGGGGCCGGTCCGGGCGGAGCTCCGGCACGGTCGTGCCGGAAACGCGTCGTGATCCGACTCCCCCGTTCGTCCCGTGTGCCGCTTGTCCCGTGTGCCGCTTGTCCCGTGTGCCGTTTTGCCCCGTGTGCCGCTCGTCCCGTGTGCCGCTCGTCCCGTGTGCCGCTCGTCCCGCTGGTCCCGCCGCATCTGTCCCGCACGTCCCCCCTTCTTCGTTGTCCGGCCCGCCGCGCTCCGTGGAGGTTCCATGCATGCGACCGCAGAACTGATCGGCGCCGCAGCCGCCCTCGTCGGCGTGGCCCTGCTGGCCCTGGCCAGCGTGCGCAGCATCACCCGCCGCTGACCGGGTCCGCGGAGGCGGCGCGGGCCAGCAGTTCCTCCCGTCCGATGCTGTCGACGCGGGTGGCGGGCACCGTGCAGGCGTGGGCGCCCGCCACCGTGCCGTAACCGGCGCAACGGAACGGGGGTTCGTCGTGCAGCCAGCCGTACAGGAACCCGGCGGCAAAGGCGTCCCCGGCGCCGTTGGAGTCCACGACCGGCGCGGGGGGCGGCACCGCGGGGACGTGGGTCAGGCGGCCGTCGGCCAGGACGTACGCGCCGTCGGCCCCCGCGGTGACGACGACCACCCGGGCCTGTCCGCGCCCGGCGATGTCGCGCATGGTCGCCTCCGGGTCGGCCAGCGCGGCGGCGGACAGGAAGACCAGGTCCGCGGTGAGGGCGAAGGGCTCGTGGTACGGATTCCGTCCGTCCCAGTCGTGCAGGTCGGTCGAGATGGTCACCCCGGACGCGCGCAGCGCGGGCAGGGCGTCGGCGCAGGGCTGCGTGATGACCACGTGGGCGTGCCGACTGGTCGCGGCCAGGGCGCGGACGGTCTCCTCGGGCAGCCGGTCCTGTTCGCCCCAGCGGGTCGCGTCGTAGAGGGAGAGCCGCCGCCCTCCCGGATCGACGAGGTTGACGGCGCGCTTGGTGCCGCGGGGCTGCGGCACGGCGGTGAAGGGGATGCCGTGGTCGCGGTGGAGCGCGCGGACGAGGTCGCCCTCCGGGTCGTCGCCGAGGAGGTCGATGTGGTGGGTGCGCAGCCCGAGGGCGGTGGTGCCGAGGGCGACGAAGTCCCCGCTCTGTCCCGCGCGGGTGACGATGCCCGGGCGGATCATGTGACTGTCGGCGAACGGCAGCGGCAGTTCGGGCACGTGCACGATGGTGTCCACGCCCGCGCCGCCCAGCACGAGCACGTCGATGTCGGTGGTCATACGGATTCCCCCATACCGGTTCCCTTGTTCTGCGCGCCCTGGCGGGCGCCCCTCTTCACGCCCAGCAACACGTCCAGCCGAGCACCCGTCTTCACGCCCGTCGGCGGCCCCCGACCAGCCGGAGGCCGACCGGACGCCCGTGGCGCGCCGACCCGTCGATCTTGTCGGACCCCCGGGCGCCCTGTCGACGGCTGTGGACAACTGCCCGGACGCCCGCTGTGGACAACGGCCCGGACGAACCTCCGGACCCGGTGGCACTGCCATGATCCGCCCGTCCGTCTGGCCGTCCGTCTGTCCGTCCGTCCGTCTGGCCGCCCGTTCGGCCGCCCGTCAGGCCGTCCGTTCGGCCGCCCGTCTGGCCGTCCGTTCGACCGTCCGTTCGGCCGTCGCGGGCCGGAGGGATACGTTGGACGGGCGGGCCCTCCGGCGTCGCGACCACGTCCGACCCGACGGGCCGCGCCCCGAAGGGCGTCAGGATCCCGATCCCCCGGCATGATGTTGCCCTGCGGTCCGCAGCCGGGCCGCGGACGTGTTGCCTGGCGAGCCGAAAGAGGGACATGAGCACCAGAGTCGTGAAGGCCGCAAGGCCTGCAGGAAGCGCGGTGTGAAGTAATGCATATCGTCATCATGGGTTGCGGAAGGGTGGGCTCCGCCCTGGCCCAGACCCTGGAGGAACAGGGCCACACGGTCGCCGTGATCGACCAGGACCCCACCGCCTTCCGCCGCCTGGGCTCCGCGTTCGGCGGCCGCCGGGTCACCGGGGTCGGCTTCGACCAGGACACCCTGCGCGAGGCGGGCATCGAGGACGCCGGCGCCTTCGCCGCCGTCTCCAGCGGTGACAACTCCAACATCATCGCCGCGCGGGTCGCCCGCGAGACGTTCGGAATCGAGAACGTCGCCGCCCGCATCTACGACCCCCGCCGCGCGGAGGTCTACCAGCGCCTCGGCATCCCCACCGTGGCGACGGTCCGCTGGACGGCCGACCAGATGCTGCGCCGGCTGCTCCCGTCGGGTGCCGAGCCTCTGTGGCGCGACCCGACCGGCGGGGTGCAGCTCGCCGAGGTGCACACCTCGCCCGCGTGGGTGGGGCACCGGATCAGCAGGCTCCAGGACCAGACCGGGGTCCGCGTGGCCTTCCTGACCCGGCTCGGCGAGGCCATACTGCCCAGCTCGCAGACGGTGCTGCAGGAGGGCGACCTGGTGCATGTGATGATGCGCACCGAGGAGATCGACCGGGTCGAGGCGGCGTTCGCCAAGGGGCCCGACGAGGAGGGCGGTCACTGATGAGGGTCGCCATTGCCGGGGCCGGGGCGGTCGGCCGCTCCATCGCGGGCGAGCTGCTGGAGAACGGCCACGAGGTCCTGCTCATCGACAAGACGCCGACCGCGATCTCGGTCGAGCGCGTTCCGCAGGCGGAGTGGCTGCTGGCGGACGCCTGCGAGATCACGTCGCTGGACGAGGCGGCGCTGCAGCGCTGCAACGTGGTCATCGCCGCCACCGGCGACGACAAGGTCAACCTGGTGGTCTCGCTGCTCGCCAAGACCGAGTACGGGGTGCCCCGGGTCGTCGCCCGGGTCAACAACCCCAAGAACGAGTGGCTGTTCAACGAGTCGTGGGGCGTGGACGTCGCCGTCTCCACCCCGCGCCTGATGTCGGCGCTGGTGGAGGAGGCGGTCAGCGTCGGCGACCTGGTCCGTCTGCTGCGGTTCAGCCACGGCGACGCCAACCTCGTCGAACTGACCCTGCCGGAGGAGTCGGCCCTGGCCGGCACCCAGGTCGGCGACGTGCAATGGCCGCAGGACACCTCGCTGGTCACGATCATCCGCGGCACGCGCGTGCTGACGCCGACGCGGGAGGACTCACTGGAGGTGGGCGACGAGCTGCTGTTCGTGGCCGCCCAGGCCCGTGAGGAGCAGCTGGAGGACCTGCTGTCGGTGCGCAAGGGCGACGCCGGGCGCTGAGTCGGCTCCGCCTGACACACGCGTGAGGGGGCGGCCGGGAGATCCTCCCCGGCCGCCCCCTCACGCACGTGCGGGCAGCGGCTCCGCGCAGGCCGCGGGCTGCGGGCCGCGGGCCGCGGGCCGCGGGCTATGCGCCCCTGCGGTGCCGTCCGGTGGACGTGGTCGTGGTCGTGGCCGTGCCGGTGTCCTCGGGCCCGGCGTGGGCTCCGGGCGTCTCCGCGGTCGCGGCGGCCCGGGCCGCCTCGCGGTCCTTCTCGGCGCGCTCCTCCGCCTCCATCTCCGCGAACACGTCGATGGGCGGCGGGGCCTTCGCCAGGAACACCCAGGTCAGGTAGACCGCCAGCAGGAACGGCGGGATCTTCAGCGCGACCAGCACCCAGCCCAGCTGGGTGGTGTCGGCCCACCAGTACAGCGGGAAGAGGATCGCGCTCTTGCCGAGCAGGATCAGACCCCAGGCGTAGCTGGACTTGGTGTAGGCCTTCTTGCGGCCGGGGTTGCGGGTGCGCCAGGAGAGGTTCTCCCGGAAGATCGGCCCGAGCATCAGACCGATCAGCGGGACGCCCGCCATCGCCGTGATGATGTACGCGAGGGCCAGGCCCAGCGTGTAGAGCATGCCGGGCAGGTAGAAGTCCTTGGCGTTGCCGGTCATCATCGCGAAGACCACGCCGAAGCCGACGCCGAAGACCCCGCTGAAGGCGTGCTTGACGGTGTCCTTCATGGCCAGCCGGACCACGACCAGGACCAGCGACACGGCGAGCGCCGCGATCGCCGACATGTGCAGGTCCTTGTTGATCGTGTAGATGCTGACGAAGAGGAGCCCGGGCAGCACCGTCTCGACCATGCCCCGCACTCCGCCGAACGCCTCGAACAGGGCGGCTTCGGTCACCGCCCGGGCGTCGTCCGCGGATGTGTCTTCGGTTGTCGGCTTGTCGAGCGACGTCACCGGCTACTCCCGTCCCAGGGGTCTCAATTCGTATTTCGGGTTGAACAGCACCCGGCGGCCCCGGCTCATCGAGATCCGGCCCGATGCGATCAGCTTGCGCCCCGGTTCGATCCCCATGATGGAGCGCCTGCCGAGCCACACCACGTCCAGGGCGGCGGAGCCGTCGAACAGCTCGGCCTCCAGGGCCGGGACTCCCGCGCGCGGGCGCAGCGTGACCGTGCGCAAGGTACCAGTAACCGTGACGACCTGCCGGTCCTGGCAGTCTCCTATCCGCGTGCAGCCCGCGATGTCGGCGTCCTCGCGCAGCTCCTCCGACTCCAGCTCCTCCTGCGAGGAGGAGAGCCGGTCGAGCATGCGCCGGAACCGACCCGCCGGCTTCTCGGGACGAGGAACAGCACTCATGTCTGAAGCGTACCGGGGTGCACTGACGGTTACGTACCCGCGGAGCCGGCGCCCCGAACCGGCCGGTGCCCGCCTCCGCCGGAGGACCTCCCCACCGCAAGGCGGGGCCCTTGGTGGCGGGCACCGGCGTCCGCCCCGGTCACCGCGGCGGACACCGCCCCGGGCCACCACGCCGGGGCCTGCCCTGGTCACCACGCCGGGGTCGGTCCGGGCCACCACTCCGGGGCCTGCCCGGGCCACCACGCCGGGGCCGGCCCGGCCGTCACTTCTCGAAGCGGTACCCCATGCCGGGCTCGGTGATGAAGTGCCTGGGGTGCGACGGGTCCGCCTCCAGCTTGCGCCGCAGCTGCGCCATGTACACGCGCAGGTAGTTGGTCTCCGTCCCGTAGGACGGCCCCCACACCTCCCGCAGCAGCTGCTTCTGCGCGACCAGGCGTCCGCGGTTGCGGACCAGGACCTCCAGCAGGTGCCATTCGGTCGGCGTCAGCCGCACGTCCTTGCCGCCCCGGTTGACCTTCTTCGCGGCCAGGTCGACGGTGAACTCGCCGGTGTCCACGACGCCGTCCTCGTCGCCCCCGGCCGGTTCGGCGCGGCGCACGGCCGCCCGCAGCCGGGCCAGCAGTTCGTCCATGCCGAAGGGCTTGGTGACGTAGTCGTCGGCGCCCGCGTCCAGGGCCAGCACCTTGTCCTCGGAGGCGTGCCGGGCGGACAGCACCAGGATGGGCACGCGGGTCCAGCCGCGCAGTCCCCGGATCACCTCGACGCCGTCCATGTCGGGCAGCCCGAGGTCGAGGACGACCACGTCGGGGCGGCGGTCGGCGGCCAGTCGCAGGGCGCCGGCCCCGTCCTCGGCGGCGTCGACGTCGTACGAGCGTGCCTTGAGGTTGATCACGAGGGCGCGCACGATCGCCGGCTCGTCGTCGACCACCAGCACACGAGTCATGGAAACTGCCTTTCGGGTACCGCGGGTTCTGCGGGGCGGGCCGGCTCGGGGACGGCTCCCGCGGCACGGAGGGTGACCGTCATGGTCAGACCTCCGCCGGGGGTGTCCTCGGCCTCCAGGGTGCCGCCCATCGCCTCGGCGAAGCCCCGCGCGACGGGCAGGCCGAGGCCGACGCCGGCCCCGCGCGGGGCATCACCGTAGCGCTGGAAGGGCTCGAAGATGCGGTCCTTCGCCTCGTCGGGCACCCCCGGGCCGCGGTCCACCACACGGACCTCGACCCGGTCGCCGAGGGCGC
This sequence comes from Streptomyces sp. NPDC101219, assembly GCF_044767675.1. Taxonomy (NCBI): domain Bacteria; kingdom Bacillati; phylum Actinomycetota; class Actinomycetes; order Kitasatosporales; family Streptomycetaceae; genus Streptomyces; species Streptomyces sp. NPDC101219. The sequence continues at coordinate 38,697 of NZ_JBIWOK010000024.1, read as the reverse complement.
TGGCGGCCACCAGTACGGGTGTGCCGGCGGGACTGTACTTGACGGCGTTCTCCACCAGGTTGGCCATGGTCCGCTCCAGGAGGCCGGGATCGACGGCGACCATGGGCAGGGTTTCGGGGATGTCCAGGGCGACCTCGCCCTCGGGCACGCCGCCGAGCGCCATCGGCACCACCTCGTCGAGGTCGATCTCTCGGATCAGCGGGGTGACGGTGCCGGTGTGCAGCCGCGACATGTCGAGCAGGTTGCCCACCAGGTGGTCCAGGCGGTCGGCGCCGTCCTCGATGCTCTCCAGCAGTTCGGCCCGGTCCTCGGGCGACCACACGACGTCGGGCGAGCGCAGCGAGGACACCGACGCCTTGATCCCGGCGAGGGGGGTGCGCAGGTCGTGGCTGACGGCGGCCAGGAGCGCGGTGCGGATGCGGTTGCCCTCGGCGAGGGCCCTGGCCCGGTCGGCCTCCTCGCGCAGGCGGCGGTGGTCCAGGACGACGGCCGCCTGGGCGGCGAACGCGCCGAGCACCCGGCGGTCCTCGGCGGGCAGCACCCGGCCGGTGAGCGCGAGGGCCATGTGGTCGCCGACGGGGACGTCCACATCGGCGTCCTCCGGGCGGTCCACCGGCCGGTCGGTGCCCGCCCGCCCCGCGCAGGTCCACGGCTCCAGGTCGCCCGCGCGTTCCAGCAGGGCGGCGGACTCCATGCCGAAGGTCTCCCGTACCCGTTCCAGCAGGTCCTCCAGGCCGGTCTCGCCGCGCAGCACGTTGCCGGCGAGGTAGGAGAGGATCTCCGCCTCCGCGCGCAGCCGGGCCGCCTGGTGGGTGCGGCGGGCGGCGAGGTCGACGACCGAGGCGACGGCCACCCCGACCGCGACGAAGATCACGATGGCGCCGATGTTCTTCGGGTCGGCGACCGTCCAGCGGTGCAGGGGCGGCGTGTAGAAGTAGTTCAGCAGCAGCGATCCGGACGCCGCCGAGGCCAGGGCGGGCCACAGGCCGCCGAGCAGGGCGGCGGCCACGGTCAGCACCAGGAACAGCAGCATGTCGTTGGCCAGGCCCGGGTTGACGGCGCTCAGCAGCAGCGCCAGCAGCGCGGGGCCCGCCACGCCGACCGTCCAGCCCCAGACGACACGGGACCGTCCCAGCCGGGCCCCCCGGGCCACCGGCAGGCCGCGGCCCTGGGCGATCGCCTCGTGGGTGACGATGTGCACGTCCAGGTCGGGCCCGGACTCGCGGGCCACGGTCGCGCCGACGCCGGGGCCGAAGACGTACTGCCAGGCCTTGCGGCGCGAGGAACCCAGCACGATCTGGGTGGCGTTGGTGCCGCGGGCGAAGGCGAGCAGGGCGCCCGGGATGTCGTCGCCGACGACGTGGTGGAAGGTGCCGCCCAGGTTCTCCACCAGGGTGCGCTGCTCGGCGAGTTCGCTGGGCGAGGCGGTGGTGAGGCCGTCGCCGCGGGCGATGTAGACGGCCAGCACCTCGCCCCCGGCGCCCTTCTCGGCCAGCCGGACGGCCCGGCGGATCAGGGTGCGGCCCTCGGGGCCGCCGGTGAGGCCGACGACGATCCGTTCGCGGGATCCCCAGATCGCGGACACGTCGTGCTCGCTGCGGTAGCGCTGGAGGTGCTCGTCGACCCGGTCGGCGACCCACAGGAGGGCGAGTTCCCTGAGGGCGGTGAGGTTGCCGGGACGGAAGTAGTTGGAGAGAGCGGCGTCGACCTTGTCGGGCTGGTAGATGTTGCCGTGCGCCATGCGGCGGCGCAGCGCCTCGGGGGTCATGTCGACCAGTTCGATCTGGTCGGCCCGCCGCACCACCTCGTCGGGCACCGTCTCGGTGGGCCGGACGCCCGTGATGGACTCCACCACGTCGCCCAGGGACTCCAGGTGCTGGATGTTGAGCGTGGAGTGCACGTCGATCCCGGCGGCCAGCAGTTCCTCCACGTCCTGCCAGCGCTTGGCGTTGCGCGAGCCGGGGACGTTGGTGTGGGCGAGTTCGTCGACGAGGGCCACGCGGGGGCGGCGGGCGAGCACCGCGTCGACGTCCATCTCGGGCCGGATCTCCCCGTGGTGCTCCAGGCGGGCGGGCGGTATCCGCTCCACGCCGTCCAGCAGTGCCTCGGTCCTCGGCCGGCCGTGGGGTTCGGCGAAGGCGACCACGCAGTCGGTGCCGCGCCCGATCCTGCGGTGCGCCTCGGCGAGCATCGCGTAGGTCTTGCCGACGCCCGGTGCGGCACCGAGGTGTATCCGTAGCGTCCCGCGTCCCATGGCCTCACTGTCTTCCGCTCACCATTGCTGCGCGGCCTCGACCATACGTCCGGAACACCGCTGCTCAGGCGCCGGGGCCCGGGCGGCCGGCCGGTCGTGGACGCCGGCGGCCGGGTGCGGTGCGCGGCGCCCCGGACCGGCGGACCGTGCGGCCGGGTGCCGCCGGCGGGGTCAGTGCTCCACGATCTCGCCGTCGTTGAGCTCCAGGACCCGGTCCGCGAGGTCGAGGAGGGTGGCGTCATGGGTGGCGACGAGGGCGGTGACGCGTTCACTGCGCACGACGGCCCGCAGGAGCTCCATCACGGCGTGCCCGGTCTCCGCGTCCAGCTGGCCGGTCGGCTCGTCCGCGATGAGCAGCGAGGGGTTGTTGGCGAGTGCGCGCGCGATGGCGACCCGCTGCTGCTGGCCGCCGGACAGCTCGCCGGGCCGCTGGGCCGCGTGGTCGGCCAGGCCGACCAGGGACAGCAGCAGCTCGACGCGTTCCTCCCGCTCACGCGCGTCGGCGCGGCGCAGCCGCAGCGGGACGCCGACGTTCTCGGCGGCGGTGAGGATCGGGATGAGCCCGAAGGACTGGAAGACGAAGCCGACGCGGTCCCGGCGCAGGGCGAGCAGCCCGTTCTCGTCCAGGTCGGCGAGGTCGACCCCGTCGACGCCGACCCGTCCGCGGTCGGGGGTGTCGAGCCCGCCGACGATGTTGAGCAGGGTCGTCTTGCCCGACCCGGACCGCCCCTTGAGGGCGACCAGTTCCCCGCGCGGGACGTCGAAGGAGACGCCGCGCAGCGCGTGGACGGCCGCGGCCCCGGTGCCGTACGACTTGTGGACGTCCGTCACGCGCACCATGGTCTCGGTCTCGGTGACCACCCGACTCATCCGACCGCCCTCCCCGTGGACCGGGCGTCAGTATCGCCGCTGCCCACCCGTCGATCAACAGGGGGGCGCGCACCGGACACGCGTGAGGGGCCGACCCCGGCGGTCTGCCGGGGTCGGCCCCTCATACGGGTAGACGGTCAGCGGACCTCGGTGATCTCCGGTCCGCGCTGCAGCTGGCCCATGCCGCCGGCGAAGCGGGAGCCCTCCGCCTCCTCCTGCTGGACGCCCTCGGGCACCATCTGGGCGTCGTTGGGCAGCTTCAGGACGATCGGGTCGCGGGGCGCCATGGGGCCGTCCCCGCGCACCACGACGGTGTCCCGGAAGATCTGCTCCAGCAGTCCGGCCGCCTGCGGCTGGACCGCGCCCTGGCCGGAGATCACGCCGCGCAGGAACCAGCGGGGGCCGTCCACGCCGACGAACCGCACGACCTGGAAGCCGCCGGTGCCGTCCGGCAGCTGGACCGGCACCTGGGCCCGCAGCTCCCAGCCCAGCGGGCCCTCGACCTCGTCGATGATGCCGCCCTGCTGGGTGATGCCGGTCGCGATCTCCTCGCGGACCTCGCCCCAGATGCCCTCGCGCTTGGGAGCCGCGAAGGCCTGCAGCTGGATGGCGCTGTCGTGCAGGACGACGGTGGCCGCCACGATCGCGTCGCCCGCGACCTCCACCCGCAGCTCCATGCCGTCGACGCCGGGGACGAACAGACCGCCCAGGTCGACCCGCCCCTCGCCCGGCTCACGGACCTCGGTGCTGTCCCAGGGCCCGTCGGGCCGCGGCGCCGGCTCGAGCCTCAGCCGCTCGCGCTCCTGCTCCACCTCGGTGTCGACACCGTCGACGACCTGCTCGGCCTCGCCGGCCGCGTCCTCGGCGGCATCCCTCTTCTTGCGACGTCCGAACACGTCATTGTCCTTCCCGGTCGGATACGACCGAAGCGTATCGATTCCCACCCGCTGTGCCGCCCTCGGCGGCCTGATCGCTTGTACCGCTCTTACCTTCCACCGCGGCATGACCGCCGGTGGAGCCGAAGCCCCCTGCGGCCCGCGCCGAGCCGGGAAGCTCCGCGACCGGCACGAAGCGGACCCGCTCGACCTGCTGGACGACCAGTTGGGCGATCCGGTCGAAGCGCTCGAACCGCACGGTCTCGCGCGGGTCGAGATTCACCACGATCACCTTGATCTCCCCACGGTACCCGGCATCAACCGTCCCCGGAGCATTCACCAGGGCGACGCCGCAGCGCGCGGCCAGACCGGATCGCGGGTGCACGAACGCCGCGTACCCCTCCGGCAGCGCCACAGACACCCCGGTGGGCAGGACGGCCCGTTCCCCGGGGGCGAGTTCGCACGGTTCGGTGGTGCGCAGGTCGGCGCCCGCGTCGCCGGGGTGCTCGTACGTCGGAAGCGGTACGTCCGGGTCGACGCGCCGGAGGAGGACCTCCAGCGGGGCACGGCCGGTCCCGCTCACGGGTTCACCTCGAAGGCCCGGGCCCGGCGCACCTGGTCGGGGTCGTCCATCGCGGCTCGGATCTCCTCCGGGCGGCCGTTGTCGATGAAGTGGTCGACCTTGACCTCGATGAACAGCGCGTCGGCGCGGACCGCGACGGGGCCGTCGGGGCCGCCGACGCGGCCGGTGGCGGTGGAGTAGATCTTCCGCCCGGCCACCGCCGTCACCTCGGCCTCGAGGTACAGCGTGGTGCCCACGGGCACCGGGCCGACGAAGTCGGTCTCCAGCCTGCCGGTCACAGCGATCACGCGCAGCAGCCAGTTCAGGGAGCCGAGGGTCTCGTCCAGGGCGCTGGCGAGCACCCCGCCGTGCGCGAGGCCGGGAGCGCCCTGGTGGGCGGGCTGCACGACGAACTCGGCGGTGACCGACACGCCTTCGCCGGCGCGCGCCTGGAGGTGCAGGCCGTGGGGCTGGTCGTCGCCGCAGCCGAAGCACTGGGCGTAGTGCGCGCCGAGGAGTTCGCCGGGGGCGGGAGCGTCCGGGTGCCGCACGGGTTTCCCGGCGTCGGCCGGGGGCTGAAGAGCTGGGGAATTACCACTCACAGGCGCAGACCTTACCCGCGCGTCGGCGTGGTACCGACACCGTGCCAAGCTGGATCCATGCAGCAGCTCTCCGCCGCCCCGTACGAAGAACGCCTGACCGCGCCCCGCACCTGGTGGCTGATCTCGTTCCTGACGGGTGTCTCCTTCGCCCTCATCCTGATGCCGTTCGGCACGCTGCCGAGCCTCGGCGGTCTGGCCGCGGGCTCGGCGGCGGCGGCCGTCGTGGTCAGTTCCTACGGATCGGCGCGGATCCGGGTGGTGGGCGGCAGCCTGGTCGCGGGCGAGGCCCGGATCCCGGTGACGGCCCTGGGCGAGGCGGAGGTCCTGGACGCCGAGGAGGCCCGGGCCTGGCGCACGCACAAGGCCGACCCGCGCTGCTTCATGCTGCTGCGCGCCTACATCCCCACGGCGGTGCGGGTGGAGATCACCGATCCCGCGGACCCGACGCCGTACGTCTTTTTGTCGACCCGCGAGCCGGAGCGGCTGGCGGCGGCGCTGCGGGCGGCGAAGGCGGCCGCCTAGCCGCCGTCCGCGGCGCGGGGACGCGGGGACCGGACTCGGCGCGGGGACGCGGGGACCGGACTCGGCGCGGGGGGCACGCGGACAGGGAAGCAGCGCGGGGACGCGGGCCGGACGTACGGACCGGTCGTGGTGGTGGCCGCCAGGGCGCGGTCCGCGCCCGGGGGCGTGCTCAGGCGGCGGGGCCGTCGCCCTCCGGGCCGCGGCCGTCGCGGTGCCGGTGCGGTCCTTCGGTGAGCCGGTCCATGTCGAGGGCGTCCGCGGGGGTCTCCAGGGCGGGCAGCGGGGCCAGCCGGTCCCACGGCACCTGGATCCGGCGCAGGTCCGCACGGATGCGGGCGGCGAGCTTCCGGGTGTCCCTGCGGTTCATGAAGGCGCCGACGGCGGCGCCGACCAGGAAGGGCATCAGGTTCGGCAGGTTGCGGACCGTGCGCTTCATGATCCGCTGGCGCAGTTCGCGCTTCATCCGGCTGTTGAGCGCCGCGCTGACGGTCGACGGCTTGGTCGCCTCGACGCCGCGCTCCTCCGACCAGGTGTTGAGGTACACGGTGCTGCGCCGGGCGAGGGTGCCGGCCGGGCGGACGCCGTACACCTCGTGGAGTTCGGCGATCAGCTTGAGTTCGATCGCGGCGACGCCGGTGACCTCGGCGGCCAGTTCGGCGGGCATCGCGGGCGGTACGGGCATGGCCGCGGCCGCGCCCACTCCGGCGCCGACCGTCGCCGTGGCGTTGGCGGCACCCGCGACGAGTTTGTCGGCGAGCTCCTCGGGCCCGAGCCCGGGGAACTGGGCGCGCAGGGTCTGGAGGTCGCGTACGGGCACGCGGGGGGCCATCTCGATGATCCGGTCCGCGAGGTACGCCAGTCCGGCACGCGCGCGCACTCCGCCCTTGCGGGCTCCCTCCCTGGCCTTGTCGCGGAAGGCCGCGGCCCTTCTGCGGGCCACGGGTGCGGGGACCTCCGCGGGAGCAGGGAGGTCACCCTGGTGTCCGGCGTGTTCGAGCGAGGCCCCTCCGGTACCGGTCGGGCCCCGCTCGTGGTCACGCGCTTCGTGCTGCGGGCCGCTCGGCGGCCCCTGGTCCGCTCCCCTTGCGAAGAGGCGGCGCTTCCGGGAAGGGGTCGAGCCAGTCACGGCCGACCCTCCCTCAGTCGCAGTCGCGGCAGATCGGCTGGCCGTTCTTCTCCCGGGCCAGCTGACTGCGGTGGTGCACCAGGAAGCAGCTCATGCAGGTGAACTCGTCCTGCTGCTTGGGCAGCACCCGGACGGCCAGCTCCTCGTTCGAGAGGTCCGCTCCGGGCAGTTCCAGGCCCTCGGCGGCCTCGAACTCGTCGACGTCCACGGCGGACGCCGACTTGTCGTTGCGCCGGGCCTTCAGTTCTTCCAGACTGTCCGAGTCGACGTCGTCGTCGGTCTTGCGTGGAGTGTCGTAGTCGGTTGCCATGCTCGCTCTCCCCCTCTGGGTGTATGCGGTGTCTCCAGCGCACGTAACGCGTGAGAGGCCGGACTTGTGCCCGACCTGAGGCGGAGATTTTGCCTCACATCAAGGTCTGTTACTCAATCGACACCCAACCGGACTCCTCATGAGTGATCGGCTGGGATGGCGATGGGGACCGTACACGGTCCCGACACTGGGCGCCAAAGGCGCCTCACCGTGTACTTCCCGTGATGAGGGGCCCTGAAAACCGGGACTTTCCCGACCTTTCGACCGGCCTCATGATCACGGAGAGTGGACGGCGGGGAAATCCGACCTGTGATCGATCACACAGGTGACCGTCGGGCGGGTGCCCAAAAAATTCCGCGCAAAGCGAACACCGTCCGGCCGCGTCGTGATCTCACATCGGCAACGTGACACGCATCACGAGTCCGCCCCCCTCGCGCGGCTGCGCGTAGATGTGCCCGCCGTGCGCCCGGGCCACCGACCGGACTATGGAGAGTCCGAGTCCGACGCCCTTGTCGCTGCCCGTGCGCTCGGTCCGCAGCCGCCGGAACGGCTCGAAGAGGTTGTCGATCTCGTACGCCGGCACGACCGGCCCCGTGTTCGACACCACCAGGACCGCCCGGCCGTGCTGGACCTCGGTCGTCACCTCCACCCAGCCGTCCCCCGGCACGTTGTACCGGACCGCGTTCTGCACCAGGTTCAGGGCGATCCGCTCCAGCAGCACGCCGTTGCCCTGGACCACGGCGGGCTCGTGGCGGCCGCGGATCTCCACGCCCTTGGCCGCGGCCTCCGCGCTCACCTGGTCGATCGCCTGCTCGGCGACCTCCGCGAGGTCCACGGGCTTGCGCTCGACGATCTGGTTGTCGCTGCGGGCGAGCAGCAGCAGCCCCTCGACGAGCTGCTCGCTGCGCTCGTTGGTGGCCAGCAGCGTCTTGCCCAGTTGCTGGAGCTCCACCGGCGCGTCCGGGTCCGAGAGGTGCACCTCCAGCAGCGTGCGGTTGATCGCGAGCGGGGTGCGCAGTTCGTGGGACGCGTTGCCGACGAAGCGCTGCTGGGCGGTGAAGGCCCGCTGGAGGCGCTCCAGCATGTCGTCGAAGGTGTCGGCCAGCTCCTTCAGCTCGTCGTCCGGACCGTCCAGCTCGATGCGGCGGGACAGGTCGGAACCGGCCACCGCGCGGGCCGTGCGGGTGATCCGGCCGAGCGGCGAGAGCACCCGGCCGGCCATGGCGTACCCGAAGGCGAAAGCGATGATCGCGAGGCCCAGCAGGGCCAGCAGCGAGCGGCTGAGCAGGTTGTCCAGGGCGTGCTGGCGCTGCTCGTTGACGCACTCGTTGAGCGCCCGGTTCAGCTCGTCGGCGGGCACCTGGGCGCCGCCCAGGTGGCAGGTCTGGCTCTCCACGTTGCCGGACAGGATCTGGAACGGCAGGTCGCTGCCCACATTGAGCGCGTTCGCCGCGAGCAGGTAGATGATCGACAGCAGCAGGATGCCGGCGATCAGGAACATGCCCCCGTACAGCAGCGTGAGCCGTATGCGGATGGTGGGGCGCAGCCAGGGGAAGGGCGGCACCGGCCTGCGGGGGTCCCAGGTGGGCTTGGGAGGTGCTTGGGGGGACGCCGGTGTGGGGGTTGGCGTGGTGGCCATGGGATCAGATCCGGTATCCGGAGCCGGGCACGGTCACGATGACCGGCGGCTCGCCCAGTTTGCGGCGCAGGGTCATCACGGTGACGCGCACGACGTTGGTGAACGGGTCGGTGTTCTCGTCCCAGGCCTTCTCCAGCAGCTGCTCGGCCGAGACGACGGCGCCCTCGCTGCGCATGAGCACCTCCAGGACGGCGAACTCCTTCGGCGCGAGCTGGACCTCCTTGCCCTCGCGGAAGACCTCCCGGCGGTTGGGGTCCAGCTTGATGCCGGCGCGCTCCAGGACGGGCGGCAGCGGGACGCTGGTACGCCGTCCCAGGGCGCGCACGCGCGCGATGAGCTCGCTGAACGCGAACGGCTTGGGCAGGTAGTCGTCGGCGCCGATCTCCAGGCCCTCGACCCGGTCGCTGACGTCGCCGGAGGCCGTCAGCATCAGCACGCGCGTGGGCATGCCGAGCTCGACGATCTTGCGGCAGACGTCGTCGCCGTGCACGAGCGGGAGGTCGCGGTCGAGGACGACCACGTCGTAGTCGTTGACGCCGATGCGTTCCAGGGCGGCCGCACCGTCGTACACGACGTCGACGGCCATGGCCTCCCGGCGCAGTCCGGTGGCCACCGCATCGGCGAGCAGCTGCTCGTCCTCGACGACGAGTACGCGCACGTCGCTTGTCCTTCCTCATGTCCTGCCGGGCGGCGCCGGGCGGGCGCGCGCGTGCAGGGTTACCGGTGAGTGTGTGGGATTCCATCCTGCCCTTTTCGGCCGTAAGTCGGCGGTAAGTCGGGAGCGCCGCGGGTGCGGGCAGGTGCCGGGCGGAGGAAACCCGGGGGAACGGAACGGGAATACGAGATTTTCTCGTGCCGTTAGGTTTCCACGGAAGGGAGCCTGGGGAGGACGGGTCTTACACCCCGCGATCACGCTCTGCTTGTGCCGTACCACCATGCGGTACGTAGTGGTCCGCTTCCGCAGAGCGGGCAGGGGTGTCCGGCACCGTAGCCCCCCGGCCGAGCGGCGCCGGGCATCCGCTTCGGGCGTGATCGACCCTTTCGAACGGCACACCCCCGTGCCATCGACCCACGACCCAGGACGAGGGGGCGCAGCATGGACGCTTTCACCGCAGGACTTCTGCAGCGCATAAGGACGACCGAGTCCGATCTGTCCCGGGCCCGCGATGAGGGCGACGAGTTCCTCGTCGAGGTGGAGCAGGGCGAGCTCGAGGACCTGCGACGACTCGCCGCGGAACACGGTGTGGAAGTCGGCCTGTCCGGCATCTGACCGGTTCGTACGCATGGTGAGCGGGCCCCGGCGAATCCAGCGCCGGGGCCCGCTCACGTGTGCGCTCCCGCCCGTGCGGGGCGGGGCCCGCTCACGTGAGCGCTCCCGCCCGTGCGGGGCCATTCAGTCGTGCCAGGCGCCGAAGTCCTCCAGGAGCCGCTGGAGGGGCTCGAAGACGCCCGGGGTGGCCGCGACGGTGAGGTCGTAGGAGGGCGCCTGTCCGGGGCGTCCGCCGGTCAGCACGCCCGCCTCCCGGGCGATGAGGTCGCCCGCGGCCAGGTCCCACGGGTGCAGACCGCGCTCGTAGTAGCCGTCGAGGCGGCCGGCGGCGACATCGCACAGGTCGACGGCGGCGGAGCCGCTGCGCCGGATGTCCCGCAGCTGCGGGATCAGCCGCCGCGCGACGTCCGCCTGGTGGTCGCGGACGTCCCGCACGTAGTTGAAGCCGGTCGAGACCAGGGCCTGGTCGAGGGGCGGCGCCGGGCGGCAGGCCAGCCTGCGCTCGCCGTCCCGGGCGCCGGTCGCCCACGCGCCCCCGCCCCGGACCGCGTGGTAGGCCTCCTGGCGCATCGGGGCCACGACGGCCCCGGCCACCACCTCGCCGTCCTGCTCGGCGGCGATGGAGACGGCCCAGGTGGGCAGCCCGTAGAGGTAGTTGACCGTGCCGTCGAGCGGGTCGATCACCCAGCGGACACCGCTGCTGCCCTCGGTGGCGGCGCCCTCCTCGCCGAGGAAGCCGTCCTGGGGCCGGCGCTCGGCGATCAGCGAGGTGATGAGCTTCTCCGCCGCGATGTCCATCTCGGTGACGACGTCGATCGGACTGGACTTGGTCGCGGCCACGGCGAGGTCGGCCGGGCGGCCGTCCCGCAGCAGTTCGCCCGCGCGGTGGGCCGCCGTGCGGGCCAGGTCCAGCAGATCCGCGTGCAGGGGGTCGGTCACGGGGCTCCTCACGCGTAAGGGCTGTCGGCGCCCGCGGCGGCGGGACGCGGGGCGCGGGCCGGGCAGCAGCCCACCGGGCACACGTCGTGGCTCGCGCCGAGCGCGCCCAGGACGCACGGCGCGATCTCCTGCCCGCGCTCGGTGGCGGCCCGCTCGGCCACCAGGTCGCGGATCGCGGCGGCGAACCGCGGGTCGGCGCCGACGGTGCACGAGCGCCGGACCGGCAGCCCGAGTTCGTCCGCCTTGGCGACGGCCTCGGTGTCCAGGTCGTAGATGACCTCCATGTGGTCGGAGACGAAGCCGATGGGGGCCATGACCACGGCCGGGACGCCGGCCGCGTGCCGCTCCTCGAGGTGGTCGCAGATGTCCGGTTCGAGCCAGGGGATGTGGGGGGCTCCGGAGCGCGACTGGTAGACGAGCTGCCAGGGGTGGTCGACGCCGGTGCGTTCCCGGACGGCGTCGGCGATCAGCCGGGACACCTCCAGGTGCTGACGGACGTAGGCGCCGCCGTCGCCGTGCTCGGAGACCGGGCCGGAGGTGTCCGCGGCGGCCGTGGGGATCGAGTGGGTGCAGAAGGCGATGTGCGCCCCGTCGCGGACCTCCTCGGGGAGGCCGGCCAGCGACTCGACGATGCCGTCGACCATGGGCTCCACGAAGCCCGGGTGGTTGAAGTAGTGCCGCAGCTTGTCCACCTTCGGCAGCTCCAGCCCCTCCGCCTCCAGGGTCGCGAGGGCCTCGGCGAGGTCCTCCCGGTACTGGCGGCAGCCCGAGTACGAGGCATAGGCGCTGGTGGCCAGGACGAGGATGCGGCGGCGGCCGTCGCGGACCATCTCGCGCAGGGTGTCGGTCACGTAGGGCGCCCAGTTGCGGTTGCCCCAGTAGACCGGCAGCGCCAGGCCGTGGTCGGCGAAGTCCTTCCGCAGGGCGGCCAGCAGGTCCCGGTTCTGCTCGTTGATGGGGCTGACCCCGCCGAAGAGGAAGTAGTGCTCACCGACTTCCTTGAGACGTTCCTTGGGGATGCCGCGCCCGCGGGTGACGTTCTCCAGGAACGGCACCACGTCGTCCGGGCCTTCGGGGCCGCCGAAGGAGAGCAGGAGCAGGGCGTCGTAGGGGCTGGGATCGAGCACGTCAGGCATGCCCACGATCCTGCCACCCGGAGCTGACGGGCGGGAAACGGAGGGCCGGGAGCGGGTCCGGACACCGCCCCGGGGTGCTGCAACCGGGTGAACCGGGCGGTAAGCTGTGCCGGCTCGGACGGCGCCTTACTCATCCTCCGGAGACCCTGTGCCCAGCCCCTATCGTGCCCTGTTCGCCGCGCCCGGCACCAAGGGTTTCTCCGCCGCGGGGTTCATCGGCCGGATGCCGCTGTCGATGATGGGCATCGGCGTGGTGACGATGATCTCCCAGATCACCGGGCGCTACGGGCTGGCCGGCGCCCTGTCGGCGACGATCGCCCTGTCCGCGGCCGTGGCGGGCCCGCAGGTCTCCCGTCTGGTGGACCTGTACGGGCAGCGGCGGGTGCTGCGCCCGGCGACCACGCTGTCCCTCGCGGCGGCCGCCCTGCTGCTGTTCGCCGCCCACTACGGATGGGCCGACTGGGTGCTGTACGTGGCCTGTGTCGGCATCGGCTGCGTGCCGAGCCTCGGCGCGATGATCCGGGCCCGCTGGGCGGCCCTGTACCGGGGGACCCCGCAGCTGCACACCGCCTACTCCTTCGAGTCGGTGGTGGACGAGGTCTGCTTCATCTTCGGGCCGATCATCTCCATCGGCCTGTCCACGGCGTGGTTCCCCGAGGCGGGCCCGCTGCTCGCCGCCTGCTTCCTGGCGGTCGGTGTCTTCTGGCTGACCGCGCAGCGCGCCACCGAACCGGTGCCCCACCCGCGTGAGCGCAAGGGCGGCGGCACCGCCCTGCGGTCCGCCGGCCTGCAGGTCCTCGTGGCCACGTTCGTGGCCACGGGTGCGATCTTCGGCGCGGTGGACGTGGTCACCGTGGCCTTCGCGGAGGAGCGTGGGCACAAGGCCGCCGCCAGCGTGGTGCTGTCCCTCTACGCACTGGGCTCCTGTGCCGCCGGGCTCGTCTTCGGGCTGCTGCGCTTCGCGGGTCCGGCGGAACGCCGCTGGCTCCTGGGCGTCTGTGCCATGGCCGTGAGTATGATCCCCCTCCTACTGGTCGGGAACCTGCCGTTTCTGGCCGTGGCGCTGTTCGTTGCGGGTCTGGCCATCGCTCCCACGATGATCACGACCATGTCCCTCATCGAAGAGCACGTACCACGCGCGCAGCTCACCGAGGGCATGACCTGGGTGAGCACCGGGCTCGCGGTCGGGGTCGCACTCGGCTCCTCCGCGGCCGGCTGGGTGATCGACGCGGCCGGGGCGCGTGCCGGGTACGGGGTCTCGGCCGTGGCCGGGGCCGTCGCGGTCGTGGTCGGTTTCCTGGGGTACCGCCGGCTCAAGCGGCCGGCTCCGGGTCGGGGAGGCTCCGTTGGTCAGCACGGTGAGCGCGAAGAACGGCACATGGCGTAACTGGGGAGGCAACGTCACGGTGCGCCCCGCGCGGGAGGTCACGCCCGCCTCCGTGGACGAGCTGGCGGCGGCCGTGCGGCGGGCCGCCGATGACGGTATGCCGGTCAAAGCGGTGGGCTCGGGGCACTCGTTCACCTCCATAGCGGCCACCGACGGGCTGCTGGTGCGTCCCGACCTGCTGACCGGGATCCGGGAGATCGACCGCGCGGCCGGGACGGTCACCGTCGAGGCGGGCACCCCGCTGAAGCGGCTCAACCTGGCGCTCGCGCGGGAAGGCCTGTCGCTGGCCAACATGGGCGACATCATGGAGCAGACGGTGTCCGGCGCGGTCAGCACCGGCACGCACGGCACGGGCCGCGACTCCGGCTCCATAGCCGCCCAGATCCGCGCGCTGGAACTGGTCACCGCCGACGGCTCGGTGCTCACCTGTTCCGCGAAGGAGAACCCGGACGTCTTCGCCGCCGCCCGGATCGGTCTGGGCGCCCTCGGCATCGTCACCGCGATCACCTTCGCGGTGGAGCCCCTCTTCCTGCTCACGGCACGCGAGGAACCGATGCCGTTCGACCGGGTGCTCGCGGAGTTCGACGAACTGCACGCCGAGAACGAGCACTTCGAGTTCTACTGGTTCCCGCACACCGGCAGCACCAACACCAAGCGCAACAACCGCAGCGCGGGACCGGAGCGGCCGGTGCCGCCGCTCAAGGGGTGGTTCGAGGACGAGTTCCTCTCCAACGGCGTCTTCCAGGTGGCCAACTGGGTCGGCCGTGCGGCCCCGCCGGCCATTCCCGCGATCGCGCGGATGTCCAGCCGCGCCCTGTCCGCGCGGACCTACACCGACATTCCCTACAAGGTCTTCACCTCGCCGCGCCGGGTGCGTTTCGTGGAGATGGAGTACGCGGTTCCGCGCGAGGCGCTGCCCGACGCCCTGCGTGAACTCAGGGCGTTGGTGGACCGTTCACCTTTGCGGGTGAGTTTTCCGGTCGAGGTGCGGACCGCTCCGGCCGACGACATCACGCTCTCCACGGCCTCCGGCCGGGACAGTGCCTACATCGCCGTGCACATGTTCCGCGGCACGCCCCACCAGGCGTATTTCACCGCGGCCGAGCGCATCTTCACCGCGCACGAGGGCCGGCCGCACTGGGGGAAGATCCACACCCGGGACGCCTCCCATCTCTCCGGCGTGTACCCGCGGTTCGCCGAGTTCACGGCGCTTCGGGACCGGCTCGACCCCGACCGGCGCTTCCGCAATGACCATCTCCGCAGGGTTCTGGGCTCCTAGTTCCGTTTCCGGTGATTCCGTGAAGTTCCCCACGTTCAAGATCGCGGAAGTCGGGAAGGGCGGCCAAGTACCATCCCTTGCGAGAAGTTGGACGGCGCGCCCATCCACGCACGTGGCCCGAATGGAGTACTGTGGCGAGCCCTGGGTCCGGTCGCCCGTCAGGGTGCTCGGGACCTTCGCGGACCACCAAGAGGGGGCTAGTTGTACAGGGTGACGCGATGGGTCACTGAGCGTTGCGAACAGGTAACCGTGCCATAACGGCGTTCCAGGGCCCGCGCCCGACACGCCGGGCAACTCGGCAAGGTTGTGGCAGGCTGCACCCGGGCAGGCCACACTCGACTAGCGGAAGCAGCGACGCAGGTGACGTCGGCAGGCACCACCCGGGAGGTCCCCATGCCCGAACTGCGTGTCGTGGCCGTCTCGAATGACGGCACACGGCTGGTGCTGAAGGCTGCGGACAGCACGGAGTACACGCTTCCGATCGACGAACGGCTCCGCGCCGCCGTGCGCGGCGACCGTCCCCGCCTCGGCCAGATCGAGATCGAGGTGGAGAGCCATCTCCGCCCCCGCGACATCCAGGCACGTATACGAGCCGGTGCGACCGCGGAAGAGGTCGCCCAGATGGCCGGCATCCCCGTGGACCGCGTCCGTCGTTTCGAGGGCCCGGTGCTGGCCGAGCGGGCCTTCATGGCCGAACGCGCCCGCAAGACCCCGGTCCGGCGGCCCGGGGAGAACTCCGGTCCGCCGCTGGGCGAGGCCGTGCAGGAACGGCTGCTGCTGCGGGGCGCCGAGAAGGACACCGTGCAGTGGGACTCCTGGCGCCGCGACGACGGCACCTGGGAGGTCCTGCTGGTCTACCGGGTGGCGGGCGAACCCCACTCGGCGAGCTGGACGTACGACCCGCCGCGGCGGCTCGTCCAGGCCGTCGACGAGGAGGCGCGCTCGCTGATCGGCGAGTCCGACGACCTCGCCGCGCCCGAACCCAGCTTCCCGTTCGTGCCGCGCATCGCCCGGCTGCCGCGCGACCGGCCGCTGGACCGCACCGGTGACCGCGAACGGCCGAGCCTGCCCCCGGCCGCCGAACCGGCCGAGGAGACCACGGCCACGGCGTCGGCCGCCGGTGAACGGGACTCGCTGACCAGCCTGCTGGAGGCGGTGCCCAGCTTCCGGGGCGACCTGGTGGTGCCGGAGCGCACACCCGAGACGGCTCCGGAGGAACCGGACAGCGAGCCCGAGGTGGAGGAGCCGCCCGCTCCCGCCGCCTCGGCCGGATCCGCGTACGCGGACGTGCTGATGCCGCGTTCGGTCGGCGCCCACCGGGACCGTCTCATCGGTGCCACCGACCGGCAGGCCGAGGCGGACGGTGTCCGTCCGGGGCGCCGCGCGGCGGTGCCGAGCTGGGACGAGATCGTGTTCGGCACGCGGCGGAAGAAGCAGGAGTAAGCCGTTCGGGTCCTGTGGACCACGGCCGGTTGACGAGCAGTGACGCACTCAGGGGCGCTCGCCGTGCGGCGAGCGCCCCTGGTGTGCTTCCGGTCCTGGCCGGCGGACCGGTCCGCACTACTGCGGGTCCGCACTACTGCGGGTCCGGACATATGCGGGTCCGGACTGCTGGGTGTCCGGACTGCTGGGTATCCGGACTACTGGGGGTCCGGACTACTGGGGGTCCGGACTGCTGGGTGTCCGGACCACTGCGGGTCCGGACTACTGGGGGTCCGGTCCGACCGCCACCGGCCGCCGCGGGTCGGACGACCACTCCGACCACGAACCGACGTACAGCGCCGCCGGGATACCCGCCACGGCCAGCGCCAGTACCTCGTGCGCCCCGGAGACACCGGAACCGCAGTACACGCCGACCGGCACCCCCTGAGTGACGCCCAGCTCCTTGAACCGCGCGCCCAGTTCCCCGGCGGGCAGGAAACGGCCGTCCGGTCCCACGTTCTGCGTGGTGGGGGCCGAGACCGCGCCCGGGATGTGCCCGGCCACCGGGTCGACGGGCTCCACCTCCCCGCGGTACCGCTCCCCCGCCCGCGCGTCCAGCAGCACCCCGGCACGCGCCAGCTCCGCCGCGCCGTCGGCGTCGAGCAGCCCCGCCGTCGCCGGCACCGGCTCGAAGTCGCCCGAAGCCGGCCGGGGCACCGAGGTCTCCAACGGCCCATCCCAGGACGGCAACCCGCCGTCCAGGACCCGCACGTCCGGGTGACCCGTCCAGCGCAGCAGCCACCACGCGCGGGCCGCTCCCCAGCCCAGCCCGCCGTCGTACACCACCACCGGCCGGTCCGCCGACACGCCCGCCCGGCGCATCGCCGCACCGAACTCGGCGAGGTCCGGCAGCGGGTGGCGGCCGCGGCCGCCCGGTGCGGACGCCAACTCCCGGTCCAGGTCCACGAACACGGCACCCGGGAGGTGGCCGTCCGCGTAGGCCGCCCGCCCGTCGAAGGGCGGCTCACCGGCCGCTGCGGCGGTGCTCAACTGCCAGCGCACGTCCAGCAGCACGGGGGGACGGGAGCCCTCGAGTTCGCTCGCGAGTTCGGATGCGGAGATGATGGCGTTCATGGTCACCATCCTCGCGCACGGGGTGGCCGACTCGCCCTCGTCCGGCTAATCTGCTCCGCCGGACAGGTCCGATCACCATGCGTACGGGATCGGGCACATGCTGTACAGCCGATCGCCACCCGCACGACAGCGCGCCGACAAGGATGACGGCCCGCACATCGGGCATCCTCCGGGACAGGGCGTCACACGGGACGCGCGTGAGCGCGCGGCGCCCGGGCCGGTGCGGGCCCATCGGGACGGAGACGGTCCGCGGAACGGATGCGACACGACCCCGCGCCGGGGCCGAGATGAGCACGGCCGCCGCCGGGCGGCCGAGAAGAGAGTGACGATGACCGACGCACGGGGGACCGCCCGCCCGAACGGCGAGGCGCCCCGGCACACCCCCGGCACACCCTGCTGGGTGAGCCTGATGGTGCACGGACTTCAAGCGACCGAGGAGTTCTACGGGGCCCTGTTCGGCTGGGAGTTCCGGCCCGGGCCCGAGCAGCTCGGCCCGTACGTGCGGGCCCTGCTCGACGGAGCCGACGTGGCCGGCATCGGCCTGCTGCCGCCCGACCGCCGGCTGCCCATCGCCTGGACCCCGTACTTCGCCTCGGCCCACGCGGACCGGACCGCCGAGGTGATCCGCTCGTGCGGCGGCACGGTGGGCGTGGGCCCGCTGGACGCCGCCGACGCCGGGCGCCTGGCGATCGGCGTGGACCCGGCGGGTGCCGTGTTCGGCGTGTGGCAGGTGGCCGAGCCCTTCGGCACAGCCGTCACCGGCGTACCGGGCACGCCCGCCTGGAACGAGCTGACGACCTTCGAGTCGGGCCACGTCGCCAAGTTCTACGAGACGGTGTTCGGCTACGACGAGGAGCCGGTGGTGTCCGCCGACCTCGACTACGTCACCCTCCAGCTGGACGGACGCCCGGTGGCCGGGGTCCACGGGGTCGGCAACGCCCTGCCCCGGGACCGGGGCCCGCACTGGCTGACGTACTTCACGGTGGCCGACGCCGACGACGCGGCCGACCACGTGGTGCACCTCGGCGGCCAGGTGCTGAAGCCCGCCCGGGACAGCGCCCACGGCCGCGTGGCCACGGTGGCGGACCCGGAGGGGGCCCGCTTCGCGCTGCTGCAGCCGGCGGACTGACCCGCGGGGCGCCTCGGACCGCCGCGTCTGCGGGTCCCGCGCCGCGTGGGAGCGGGGTCGTCGGCCGCGGAGGGGGCGGGCCTGTCCGGCAGGACGGAGCCGGTGGTAGTGCCGTCAGGGGCCCTGTCCACTGTGGCTGCGGGGGCGGTAGGCGTGCGGTCCCGGCCGGTCGGGTCACCTGATCCCGCATCACGACGGCCGGGTCGCCCGGCGGCTCACGCCCCGTCAGACACCTCGGCCGCTCTCACCCGCCGTCCACCGGGGCCCCGCCCCGGGTGAGGCGCGCGTCGAGACGGTAGCGGGACTGCACCGCCAGGGCGGCCGCCATGAGCAGGGCGGGCAGCACTGTGAAGCCCAGGAGGATGGCGGTGTGGGCGCCGCCGGTCTGGGTGACCTCCTCGCCGGCCCGTGCGGCTGCGTACCCGCCGAGGCCGAGGGCCGCCGAGTACAGGTAGGGGCCGGCCGCGGCGCCCGTGGCCTCCGTCGCGGTCCACACGCCGGTGTAGGCGCCGGTCCGCTCGATCTCGGCGCCGCCGCCCGCGCGGACGGTGTCCGGGACCATCGCGAACGGGAAGAGCTGCAGGCCCGCGAAGCACGTCCCGAGCAGCAGCGTGCACAGCACCGGCACCGCGATCCCGGCGGCGTCGCCGGCGGCGAGACCGAGCGCGCCGACGACGAAGAAGCCCTGGCACACGAGCAGGCAGCGCTGCTTGCCCCAGCTCCGCGAGAGGCGGAACCACAGGGGGGTGGTGAGCAGGGCGGGGGCCACGAAGGCGGCCATGAGGACGGTGGTGAAGCCGGGGCGGCCCAGTTCGTGCCGCGCGTAGTACGGCAGGCCGGCCAGCACGAGGTGGGTCGTGGTGGAGACGAGGAGGTAGCAGGAGACCAGGACCCGGAAGGACGGATTGGCGCGCAGCACGTCCCTTACCTGGCCCAGGGCCCGCCCGGGTGCCGTGCGCTCCGGGGCCGGGGCGTCCCGCGGGGGCCCGGCGGGCACGAGGGCGCGGACACCGCCGACGCCGACGGCCTGGAAGACGACGGTGAAGGCGCCGAGGGCGAGAGCCATGACCGCGTACCGGGCGACCGAGTCGCCCTCTCCGGCCAGGAGCGGTGCCACTGCACCGCCGACCAGGATGCCGACCGTGAGGACCACCATCCGGAAGGAGAGCACCCGGGTCCGGCCGTGGTAGCCGACCGTCATGTCGGTGGGCGTGGACAGGTACGGCACCTGGTAGGCGGCGAACAGGGCGTTGGCGACGACGAACCAGCCGGCCACCCAGGCCGCCGCCGCCCACGGCCGGTCGGCCACGGGCCCGGGCACCGCGAACAGCGCGACGAACGCCGGGGCGAGCGCGCAGCCCGCCGTCAGCAGCCGCAGTCGGGTGCCCCGGCGGGCGCGCTCGCGGTCGGAGAGGGAGCCGACGAAGGGGTGCAGAACGATGTCGACGGCCTTCGGCAACAGCAGCGCCAGTCCGGCCAGCCACGGCGCCACTCCGAGGGTGTCGGTGAGGAAGTAGAGGAGCAGCAGCCCGGGGACGGTCACGTAGACGCCCATGCCGGCTGAGCCGAGGGCGTAGCGCAGGAGGGCGGCGCGGGGCACCTCCGCGCCGCCCCCGGTGTCGGTCCCGGCGGTGTCGATCCCGGCGGTGTCCGTGTCGGCGGTGTCGATCCCGGCGGTGTCCGTGTCGGCGGTGTCCGTGTCGGCGGTGTCCGTGTCGGCAGCGGGGGGCGCCCCGTGTCCGGGGGGAACGGCTTCGGACCCGGTGGTAGCGCTCATGAAATCCCCCAACTGCTTGATTGCGAGGTCTGCGGATCCTAGCCAGACTGGGCCGGATGAGGAAGAGCGGTCAGACACCCGATGAGCGGCCCGCCCGGCGCGGGCCGGGCAGGCCCCGGCGCGCGGAGCGGGACGGGCCCCCAACCCGCGAGCTGATCCTGAGGGAGGCCACTGCGTTGTTCGCGGCGCGGGGGGCGGAGGGGACGTCGCTGCGCGACATCGCGGCGCGGGTGGGCATCGACGTGTCGAGCCTGCACCACCACTTCCCGGCGAAGGACGTCCTGTACGACGCCTGTTTCGAGCGGGTGCACGAAGCGGAGCGGGCGGCGCTCGCCCCGCTGGTGGCGGATCTCGGGCGGGCCGCCACGGAGGGGGGTCCGCCGCTGGCCGCGGCGCTGCGGGCGCTCGCCGACGGCTTCGTGGACTTCCTGGAGGAACACCCGCACACGACGTTCCTGTGGCTGCGCCGCTGGCTCGACCCGACGCGCGGCGGCGGCCTGGACCGCGCGTACGCGCTGCCGCTGTACGGGGAGGTCGAACGCGCCCTGCTGGAGGCGGCCCAGGCCGGGACGATCCGGGAGACGACCCCGCACGTCACGGTGCGCAGCCTGGTGTGGGCCGCGCACGGCCACGTCACGGCGCTGGCCGCGGCCTCCCCCGCCGACCGCGAGCGCGAGCGGTACGAGTTCCGCCTGTGGGTGCGCCGCTTCCTCGACGCGCTGTACGGTCCGCCGCCGGCCGGCGGACCGGCGGGGTCTGGTGCCGGCGCCGGTCCGGAGGTAATAATCCCTCGCACGTTGGATTAGGGCGGCGAAGGGCGCGAGGCGATGGGCGCGGAGCAGGACACGGCGGGGCCGGGACGGGTGGCCGTCGTCGGGGGCGGGGTCGCGGGCATCGCAGCGGTCAAGGCCCTCCTGGAGGCGGGCGTCGAGGTGTTCGGCGTGGAGCGCGCCGCGGAACTGGGCGGCCTGTGGCGGCTCTCCGACGACACCGCGGCCTACGAGGGGCTGCGGCTCAACACGTCGAAGCCGCGCACCGAGTTCAGCGACCACCCGATGCCCGCCGAGTGGCCCGACTACCCCTCGCGCTCCCAGCTCCTGTCGTACGTGCGGGAGTACGCGGAGCGCTTCGGCGTCCCGCGGCACTACCGCATGAACACCGAGCTGGTCACCGCGCGGCGCTCCGGGGAGGGCTGGCTGCTCGAACTAGACGGGCCCGAGGGCCGGTTCGAGGAGACCGTCGCGCATCTGGTGGTCGCGAACGGCCACAACCACACCCCGAGTCTGCCCGAACCGCCGTACCCCGGCACCTTCGCGGGCGCGTCCTCGCACGCCCATGCGTACCGCGAGCCCACCGCGTTCGCCGGCCGCCGGGTGCTCGTCGTCGGCACCGGCAACAGCGCGATGGACATCGCCACCGAGCTGGCCGGACACGCGGGCAAGGTGCTGCTGTCGGCCCGGCGCGGCGTGTGGGTACTGCCCAAGCGGCTGCTGGGCCGTCCCACCGACCAGTGGAACGGCGCGCTCGCGGCTGTCCTGCCGTGGCGGCTGCGCCAGCAGGTCTCCCAGGCGATGCTGCGGCTGGCGGCCCGGGGGCAGGACGGGCCGGCGCTGCCCCCGTCGCCGGAGGGCGTGCTCCAGGACCATCCGACCCTGAGCGACACGGTCCCGGCGCTGGTGGCGGCCGGGCGGATCGGCGTACGGGCGGGCATCGAGCGCTTCGACGGACTCCGGGTGCGCTTCACGGACGGGCGCGAGGACGAGGTGGACCACGTCCTGTGGTGCACCGGGTACCGGGCGACCGTTCCCTTCCTCGACCCGGAGCTGGTGCCCGATCCGGCGCGGCTGTCCCTGTACCGGCACGTGTTCCCGCTCGACGAGCCCGCGCTGTCCTTCGTCGGCCTCATGCAGTCCACGGGATCGGCGCTGCCGGTCGTCGAGGCGCAGGGCAGACTGCTGGCCGCACATCTGTCCGGACGGCTGCGCAGGCCGCACCGGGACCGGATGCTGGCCGAGGTCACCTCGGAACTCCAGGCGGCGCGGGAACGGTGGGGTGCGAAGCGTCCGCACATGCGCATCGACGTGGACCGCTACCTCCGCCAGGTGGCCCGGGACCTGACGGCAGGGAGGCGCACGGCCCCCCGGATGGACGGGCGCAGGGTGCTGGTGACCGGCGCGTCGGGAACCTTCGGCCGGGCGCTCGGCGAACGGTTCACCGCACTCGGCGCGCGGGTCGTCGGGCTGGACCTGGTGGCGGACGGGACGGCACCGGTGCCCGTGGTGGGCTGCGACCTGACCGACCCCGAGTCGGTGACCAAGGCGGTCGACGAGGCGGTCCGGCTGCTCGGCGGGGGCGTCGACGTGCTGGTCAACAACGCGGGCCGGGGCGGACCGGCGCCCGCGGAACTGCGGCCCTCGGACGAGGTGCACCAGCAGATCCGGCTCAACCTGCTCGGCGCCTGGGAGGTGACGGCCGCCGCGCTGCCGCACCTCGAACGCGCCCGGGGCCGCGTGGTGTTCATCGCCTCGCGGATGGCGCTGCTGCCGCTGCCGCTGGCCGCCGCCTACGGCGTCTCCAAGCGGGCGCTCGCCGCGTACGCCGACACGCTGCGGTTGGAGGTCGGCACGCACGTCGGCGTGACGACCGTCTACCCGAGCATGGTGCGCAGCCCGATCCACGACAGCACACGCGAGGCGGGCCTCTCCCTGGACGGGGTGTCCCGGCCGGAGCCCCTGGACGGGGTGGTGTCCGCGGTGGTCTCCGCGGTCACGGTCCGGCGCGCCCCGCGCGACGTGGCGACGACCCGCCGCGGCCGGACGGAGATGGCGCTCGCCCGGCACGTGCCGGCGCTGGCCGACCGGATCGTGCGGCGGACCGTCGCCTCCCGCCTCGCGGCCGGCGCTTTCGCGAAGGCCCCGCTCGCCGAGGGCCTGCGACGCCGGCACGGACACTCGGGCTGAGCACGGCGACCTGCCCCTCTGTGCTCCGGGTGTCCGGCTCCACGAAGGCCGCACGAAGGGGACACGTACGCACCGGCCGCGCGCGGCCACCCGCGCGCGGACCCGCCTGACCGCAGCCTGGCCCCGGCCCCGGGCCGGACCCGCAGCCGGAACAGCCGCGCCCCGGCCGGTGTTGGCCGGATCATGACGACGAACACGCCGAAGCCCGAAGTGCTGCACTACACCGCCTTCTCCAGCACCCCCGACGGCGGGAACCCCGCCGGTGTCGTCCTGGACGCCACCGGACTGGGCGACGACGAGATGCTGGCCATCGCCGCCGGGCTAGGGTACTCGGAGTCCGCGTTCCTGACCGCGCCCCCCGAGGGACTCGGCGGACGGGCGTACGGCATCCGTTACTTCAGTCCCAGGGCGGAGGTGCCGTTCTGCGGGCACGCGACCGTCGCGACGGCGGTCGCGCTCGCCGAGCGGACCGGCCCCGGGGAGCTGGTGTTCGCCACCCGGGCCGGCACCGTACCGGTGGAGGTGACCGAGGTGGACGGGGCCTTGCGGGCCACGCTCACCAGTGTCGAGCCGCGGGTGGCGGAGGTCGCTGCCGCCGATCTCACGGAGGCGCTGGCCGCGCTCGGCTGGCCGTCCGCCGACCTCGATCCGGACTTCCCGCCCCGGATCGCCTTCGCCGGGGCCCGCCATCTGGTGTTGGCGGCGGCGACCCGGGCCCGCCTCGCGGACCTGGCCTACGACTTCGCCCGCCTGGAGGCGCTCATGCAGCGCCTGGACCTGACCACGGTGCAGTTGGTGTGGCGGGAGTCGGCCGACGTGTTCCACGTGCGGAACCCGTTCCCGGTGGGCGGTGTCGTGGAGGACCCGGCGACCGGTGCCGCGGCCGCCGCGTTCGGCGCGTACGCACGTGAGCTGGGCCTGGTCCCCGCGGACGCCGTCCTCACCCTGCACCAGGGCGAGGACCTGGGCCGTCGGGGCGAGCTGACGGTGACGCTGCGCGCGGGGGACCCGCGCGTCCGGGTCGGCGGCGCGGGGACCCGGATCAGCGGCGCTGGAACCCAGATCGGCTGACGGCGCGCGGTGCGGCGGCCGACGACGCGGGTACCCGAATCGGCTGACGGCGGGCGTTGCGGCGGCCGGCGACGCGGCAGCCCGCATCCGCCTGGCCGCGCCCGGTCGGAGTGTCGGCGGCGCCGGAACGGGTCGGCCGGGCGCGACCCGTCAGGCGGTCGGCACCGGCAGGACGTCCGGGGACAGGGCCGCCGCGCGGGCCGTGGCCGCGGTCATGCGGCGGCGGTGGTGGCGGCGGCAGAGCACCTCGTAGCCGACCTCGTCGGCGGAGTCGGTGACGTCGCCCACCACCACCTGGGCGCCCTCGACGACCATGACCCCGCCGACCGTACGGGCGTTGTGGGTGGCGCGGGCGCCGCACCAGCACAGGGCCTCCACCTGGAGCACCTCGACCCGGTCGGCCAGCTCCACGAGCCGCTGCGAGCCGGGGAACAGGCGGGTACGGAAGTCGGTGGTGATGCCGAAGGCGTAGACGTCGATGTCCAGGTCGTCCACCACGCGGGCGAGTTGATCGATCTGCTCGGGGTCGAGGAACTGCGCCTCGTCGGCGATCACGTAGTCCGCGCGTCCGCCCTGCGAGAGGTGGTCGACCAGGTGGGCGTAGAGGTCGGCGCCCTCCCCGACCTCAACCGCGTCCGTGACGAGGCCGAGGCGGGAGGACAACTTGCCCTCGCCGGCCCGGTCGTTGCGGGTGAAGATGACCCCCGCCAGGCCGCGGGCCGAACGGTTGTGCTCGATCTGCAGAGCCAGCGTCGACTTCCCGCAGTCCATGGTTCCGGAGAAGAACACCAGCTCGGGCATGGGGGGTCGGGCACCTTTCGGCCAGGATCGGGCGGGTTCCGGTGGTGGGTGTGCGGGGTCGGCTGGGGTGGTGCGGGCCTCAGGAGCGTACTTCGAGCAGGGGGACCAGTTGCTCGGCAGGGGTCATCGAACCGTGGTTGCCGACCATCGCCGACTCCTTCGGCTCCCGCTCGGAGGCGATCAGCAGGACGTCGTCGCGCGCCGCGGCGATCACGTCGCCGATGCGCCCGTACACCCGCTCGTCCACCCGCGGGCCGAACCAGCCCGCCGCGATCGCCTCGTCGCGCGAGGCGACCCAGAACTGCTCGCCGAGCACCTCGCGCCAGCAGGCCAGCACGTCGCCGGCGGCGCCGGGCACGGCGTACACGTGCCGGGCACGGCCCTCGCCGCCGAGCAGGGCGACCCCGGCGCTCAGTTCCCAGTCCGCGTCGAAGTCGATGCGGTGCTCCTCGTCGAAAGGCACGTCGATCATGCCGTGGTCGGCGGTGACGTAGAGCGCGCTGCGCGCGGGGAGCTGCTCGGCCAGGCGCTGGACGAGGCGGTCGACGTACATGAGCTGGCCGCGCCAGGTGTCGGAGTCCACGCCGAAGCGGTGGCCGGCGCCGTCGACGTCGGAGTAGTACGTGTAAACCAGGGAGCGGTCGGCGGCGGCCAGTTGTCCGGCCGCCAGGTCCATGCGCTCCTCGCCGGACAGCCGCCCGTGGAAGGTGCCGCCGCTGAGCGCGACCTTCGTCAGCGGCGTGTTGACGAAGGCCGGGGAGGAGACCTGCGCGGCGTGGACCCCCGCCCGGTGGGCCAGCTCGAAGATCGTGGGATACGGCTGCCAGGCGGCGGGCTGGGTCCAGGGCTGCCAGCGGAGCTGGTTCATCAGCTCGCCGGTGTCCGGGTTGCGGACGGTGTAGCCGGGCAGGCCGTGCACGCCGGGCGGCAGGCCGGTGCCGACGGAGGCCAGGGAGGTGGCGGTCGTCGCCGGGTAGCCGGCGGTGATCGGGCGGCCGGTGCCACCGCGCGAGGCGGCCAGCAGGGACGTCATGAACGGCGCCTCGTCGGGGTGGGCGCGCAGCTGCTCCCACCCGAGTCCGTCGATCAGGAACACGCAGCACCGGTCGGCGGGCGCGAGTTCCGCGATGGCGGCGGTGGTGCCGGGTACGTCCATGCCGGCGGCGATGGTGGGCAGCAGGTCGGCGAGCGATCCGCTGCCGTACTGGGGCACGGGCGCGGTGTCCGGGGCGAGGGGCTCGGGGTGGGACCCCCAGCCGGTGGTGGCCGTGGGCCGCGCGGGAGGCGTGGGCTGCGTGGGGTACGCCATCAGCGCGTCTGGTCCGCGGTCGCCTCGGAGAGCGCCTGCGCGAAGGCCAGGGCCTGGCGCACCGTCTCCGGGCCGTCGCCGGCCTCGCTGACCCGCAGGCTGAGGTCATCGGCCGTGGAGTTGCCCGTGTAGCCGTGGTCGGCCTCGCAGTTGGGGTCGCCGCAGGCCGCGGGCTCCAGGTCGATGCGCGAGACGGCGCCCCAGCCGATGGTGAGCACGACCTCGCGCGGCAGCGTGCCGGGCGTGTACGACTCCGGGTTGGCGACCACGCGGCTGACCACGATGGACGAGATCCGGCTCAGCTTGACCGACTCGGTGGACGTGGTGGCGTAGGGCGTCGGGGAGGTGCTGTCGGCGGACTGCTCGTCGGTGTGGCTGACGATGAAGCGGTTGCCGGTGAGGACGAGCACGGTCACGTGCCGCCGCACCTCGTTCTGGTCGAACGTCGTCTCCTGATGGACCAGGTACGACCGGATGGGCTCGCCGCCCACGGCGGCCTCCACCGCCTCGGCCACGAGGGCCGGGTAGTAGCCGCTGCGCTCGATCGCCGCCCGCAGCCCCTGGGTCGTCGTACTGGTCTTGGCCATGCGCCCATCCTACGGGGGACCGCTGACTGCGAGGCACCGCTCCGTGTCCTCGGGTTCCCGCGGCTCTCGGCGGCGGCCGGGGCGCCCGGCCGGTACGTCAGTAGGCGGGGAGGGTGCGGGGGCCGAGGTCGTCGCGGGCGGGCGGCGGGGCCAGGCGCACGGAGGCGCTCAGCACGCTCAGGCCCTGCGGTGCGACGACGACGGGCTCCAGGGTGACCGCGGCGACCTCGGGGTGGTCGTCGACCAGCCGGGACACCCGTAGCAGCAGTTCCTCCAGGGCGGGGGTGTCGACGGGGGCGGAGCCGCGCCAGCCGAAGAGGAGCGGTGCGGTCCGGATGGCCCGGACCAGGGACCCGGCCTCCCGGTCGGTGACGGGGATCAGGCGGTGCGCCATGTCGCCGAGCAGCTGCGAGGGCGGCCCGGCGATCCCGAAGGAGAGCGCGGCCCCGGCGGCCGGGTCGATGACGGCCCGGACGATGGTGTCGACGCCGCGCGGGGCCATGCCCTGCACGACGGGCCGCAGCTCCTCGGGGGTGCCGAACAGCTCCGTCAGTTCGGTGTACGCCCTGCGCAGTTGTTCCTCGTCGGCGAGGTCGAGGCGGACGCCGCCGAGGTCGGCGCGGTGGCGCAGGTGGGGGGCGGTGGCTTTGAGGGCGACGGGGTAGCCGAGGCTGCGGGCGGCCCCGGCGGCGGCGTCGGGGTTCGGGGCGGGCAGCGCGCGGTGCACGTGGATGCCGTAGGTGCCGAGCAGGTCGCAGGTCTCGTCCTGGCCGAGGGTGAGGCCCTGGCCGCTGGTGAGCTGCCGGTCGACGAGGGCGGCGGCGGCCTTCTCGTCGATGTCGTCGTACTCGGGCACCTTGCCGGGGTCGGCGGCGTCCCGGCGCCACTGCGCGTATTCGACGGAGTGCGCCAGCGCGCGGACGGCGCGTTCGGCGGCCGGGTAGGCGGGGATGAGGTGGGCGCCCTCGGGCGGTGCGGGCCGGGGGCCGTCGGAGGGGACCGGGGAGGGCTGGGCGGTGCGGGGCACGGGCGGGGGGCCGGCCGTGGGCTGCGGTGCGGTGCTCGCCGCGGCGGAGAGGGCTTCGGCGAGGCCGCCGAGCTCCACGTGGACGACGAGGACCGGCTTGGCGGGGGCGGCGGCCGCGGCCGAGCGCAGGGCGTCCGCGAGCGCGGCGTCGCCGACCGAGCCCTCCCCCACGGCCGGGATGGCGGTGACGACGACGGCGTCGCAGGTGTCGTCGGCCAGGGCCCCGGCCAGTGCGTCGTGGAAGTCGGCCGCCGAGGCCGCGGTGGTGAGGTCCCGCGGGGGCTGGGGGCGCAGGCCCTCGGCGAGGCAGGCGTCGTAGGTGAGCAGGCCCAGGGACTCGGAGTTGCCGAGGATCGCGACCCGGGGGCCGGCGGGCAGCGGCTGGCGGGCGAGGAGGAGGCCCGCGTCGACGAGTTCCGTGATGGTGTCGACGTGGATCACCCCGGCCTGGCGCAGCAGCGCGGACACCGTGGCGTGCGGCAGGCGGGTGGCGCGGACCGCGTGGCCGCGCGGTCCCGCTCCGTGCCGGGCGCCCTGGACGACGACCAGCGGTTTGGCGGCGGCCGTGCGGCGCGCGAGGCGGGTGAACTTGCGCGGGTTGCCGATGGACTCCAGGTACATGAGGACGACGTCGGTGTCGGGGTCCTCGTACCAGTACTGCAGGAGGTCGTTGCCGGAGACGTCGGCCCGGTTGCCGGAGGAGACGAAGGTCGACACGCCGGTGACCCCGGTGACGCCGCCGCCGCGCCGGTGCAGGCGCGACAGCAGGGCCACGCCGATGGCGCCGGACTGGGCGAACAGGCCGATCCGGCCGGGGCGGGGCGGCTCGGGGGCGAGGGAGGCGTTGAGCCGGACGTCGGGCGCGGTGTTGATGACGCCGAAGGCGTTCGGGCCGATGATCCGCATGCCGTAGGTGCGCGCCTGCCGGACCAGGGCCCGCTGGAGTTCGCGTCCCTCGGGGCCGGACTCGGCGTAGCCCGCGGAGACCACGAGAAGTCCCTGGACGCCGTGTGCGCCGCATTCGGCGACGACCTCGGGCACGCGGTCGGAGGGGACCGCGACGACCGCCAGGTCGACGGGGCCCTCGATGTCCCGCACGGAGCGGAAGGCGGGCACCCCGTCCAGTTCCTCCGTGCCCTCGGGGAGCGCCTTGTTGACGGCGTACAGCCGTCCGGTGAAGCCCGCGTCCCGGATGTTGTCGAGGATGCTGCGGCCGACGCCGCCGGGGGTGCGGCCGGTGCCGATCACGGCGACGGCGCCGGGCGACAGGAGGCGCTGGACGGAGCGCGCCTCGGCCCGCTGCTCGCGCGCCCGCTGCACGGCCATGGAGCGGTCGGTGGGCTCCAGGTCGAACTCCAGGCGGACGACGCCGTCCTCGAAACTGCGCTTCTGGGTGTACCCGGCGTCCGTGAACACCTTGATCATCTTGGTGTTGGCGGGCAGCACCTCGGCGGCGAACCGGCGGATGCCGCGCTCCCGCGCGACCGCACCGATGTGCTCGAGGAGGGCGGAGGCCACGCCACGGCCCTGATGGGCGTCCTGGACGAGGAAGGCGACCTCGGCCTCGTCGGCCGGGGCGGATGCGGGCGTCCCGTCGGCGCCGATCCGGTCGTAGCGTACGGTGGCGATGAACTCGCCGCCGACGGTGGCCGCGAGTCCCACCCGGTCCACGAAGTCGTGGTGCGTGAAGCGGTGGACGTCCTTCGCGGACAGGCGCGGGTAGGGCGCGAAGAAGCGGTAGTACTTCGACTCGTCCGACACCTGCTCGTAGAAGCTGACCAGGCGCTCCGCGTCATCGACGGTGATGGGGCGGACGCGGGCGGTGCCGCCGTCGCGCAGCACCACGTCGGCCTCCCAGTGAGCGGGGTACTCGTGCCGGTCCGAGGAGGTCTGCATGGGCCCCAGCGTACGGCTCGCTTCCGGCGACGGCGCGAGGCAGGCTATGGGTGCGCAGGGCAGGGCCGAGGCCGCGGTCCGGCCCTGTGCCCGGAGCGGGAGCAGGTGCCGCGCCGGCATGCTTCACCATATGGGAAACTGGTCTAGACAACCCTGAGCAGCGAAGGGCAGCATCACATGGCTGAGCGCCGCGTCAACGTCGGCTGGGCCGAGGGTCTCCACGCCCGCCCCGCCTCCATCTTCGTCCGAGCCGCCACGGCCGCAGGCGTCCCGGTGACGATCGCCAAGGCCGGGGGCGACCCCGTCAACGCGGCCTCCATGCTGGCCGTCCTGGGCCTGGGTGCCCAGGGCGGCGAGGAGATCGTGCTCGCGTCCGACGCCGAGGGCGCGGACGCCGCACTGGACCGGCTCGCCAAGCTGGTCGCCGAGGGCCTCGAGGAACTGCCCGAAACGGTCTGACACCCGGACCCGTTTCACGGTGACCGTCACCCGTCCGACGCGCACCGCATCGGCACAAAGGCCCGCCCGGTTCTCCGGGCGGGCCTTTCGCATTCCCTTTTCCGGGCAGGAAAAGGGACCCCCCGAATTACGCGCCTCTTTGTATACCGCGCCCGTATTAATTCCGTACGCCCGGTGTGTTGACGGAATGTTTCGAGGTCCTCACACGCTCCGCGGGTCCGGCGCCGGAGGCGGGACGCAGCCGGTGCGCGGCGTGCGCCCGTTCCAGGTGCTGGGCGGTGGCCGCCCGGGCCCGCTCCCCGTCGCCGCGGGCCACGGCGTCCACGATCAGGCCGTGCTCCGTCCAGGTCGGGGCCGGGTCGGCCGGTTCCGCCACGGCGTACATCCAGGCGATCTTGTGGCGCAGCCCGGTCAGGGTCGAGGCCAGGGCGTGGCTCGCCGCGGCCTGGGCCAGCGTCTCGTGGAACCAGCCGTCGAGGGAGCGCAGGTCGTCGCTGCTCCCCTGGCGGGCCCGCTCCTGGCCCAGGCGGACGAGGCCGCGCAGCACCTTGAGGTGGGCGTCGGTACGGCGCTGGGCCGCGCGGGCGGCACCGAGGGGTTCGAGCAGCAGACGCATCTCCAGCAGGTCCGCGGCCTCCCGCTCGGTGGGCTCGGCGACGCACGCGCCCGCGTGCCGCCGGGTCACCACGAACCCCTCCGCCTCCAGCGTCCGCAGCGCCTCGCGCACCGGGACCCGGGACACGCCGTAGCGGCGCGCCAGGAGTTCCTCGGTGAGCCGGCTTCCGCGCGCGTGGACTCCCGCGACGATGTCGTCCCGGACGGCGGCGCACAGTGAATGTGCGGGAACACGCATGGGCGACCTCCGGCTATTTCCCGTGCAACGCCGTCGTCAGGCGTCCGTTCCGTGACTCTATTGCAATTCACCGGATTGATTGATGCCGAGGGACCATTCATGCCTGTTTTTTGGACAACATTCGGAGGAACGCGAAAGCCCCGGCTCGGGGAGCCGGGGCCGTGCGGTGTTCCGGGTGGGCGCGGGGCCTGCCCGCGCACCCGTCAGAGGGAGACGCCGTGCGCGCGGAGGTAGGCGACCGGGTCGAGGTCCGAGCCGTAGTCGGCGCTCGTGCGGGCCTCGAAGTGCAGGTGCGCGCCGGTGACGTTGCCGGTCGAGCCGGAGAGGCCGATCTGCTGGCCCGGGGCGACCTGCTGGCCGGCCGAGACATTGACGGACGACAGGTGGCCGTACTGGGTGTACGTGCCGTCGTGCATCTTGATGACGACCTGGTTGCCGTAGGCGCCGCCCCAGCCGGCCTCGACGACCGTGCCGGCGCCGACGGACTGGACGGGCGTGCCGTTCGCGGCGTGGAAGTCGACACCGGTGTGGCTGCCGGAGGACCAGACGGCGCCGCCGGTCTTGTAGCCGGTGGACACGTAGGAGCCCGGGATCGGCGAGACGAAGGCGTTGAGCCGCTCCCGCTCGGCCTCGCGGGCGGCGCGCTCCTTCTCGGCGCGGGCCTTCTTGGCCTCCTTGGCGGCCTTCTCGCGCGCGGCCTCCTCGGCCGCCTTGCGGGCCTCGGCCTCGGCGGCCTCACGGGCGGCCTCGTGCTGGGCGGCCGCCTGGGCGTCGATCCGGTCGGCGACGGTGTCGCCGAGGGTGATGACGGGGGTGATACCGGTCTGGGCCGCGGCGGGTTCGGCGGCCAGCGCGGGTGCCGCGAGGGAGCCGACGACGCCGCTGCCGGTCAGGGCCGCGACGCCCGCCGCACGAGCGGTGCCGCGGTGGATGCGGCCGGGGCGGCGGTGCTTGCCGGTGGCGCGGGTGAACGCCATGTACAGGCTGGTCCTTTCCTTCCCTCTCGCCTACCGGGTTAGCTGACGGGTTCGGAGCAGGAAGGTCTCCTACGGACCCCCTCGCGACACGCGCGGGCGCCCGATTCACCCCAGGGACGGTGGGTCCCCGGCTCCCCTGGCTCGCGCCGTACGGGGACTCGGCGATGACTGTCCGGTGCCGCGGACGCGGCGCACTGCCTGACGAACAGCCCGCACGAAGCTATGCGGGAGGCGGGTCAATCCCCAAACGGATCCCGGTTTTTGTAGCGCATGCCACAGGGCAGACAGGCAGCCTCCGCCTCAATTCGGGCATAAGAGGGCCCTGGTGACGTTCTCGTCACCAGGGCCCCCACGCGGGAGTGCCGCCGCGGCGGTCTACTCGGCCGCCACCACGGTCACTTCGCCGATCCCGAGCGCCTCCACGGGCGCCTTGATCTGCGCGGCGTCACCGACCAGGACGGTCACCAGCCGGTCGACCGGGAAGGCGTTCACCACCGCCGCGGTGGCCTCCACGGTGCCGGTCGCGGCCAGCCGGCGGTACAACTCGGCCTGGTAGTCGTCGGGCAGGTGCTGCTCCACCTGGTCGGCGAGGGTGCTCGCGACCGCCGCCGCCGTCTCGTACTTCAGGGGTGCGACGCCCACCAGGTTCTGCACGGCGACGTCCCGCTCGTCGTCGGTCAGCCCGTCGGCGGCGAGGGTGCGCAGCACGTTCCACAGGTCCTGCAGCGCGGGCCCGGTGTTCGGGGTGTCCACGGAGCCGCTGATGGCGAGCATGGCCGCGCCCGTGCCGTCCGGCGCGGACCGGAGGACCTGGCCGAAGGAGCGGACGCCGTAGGTGTAGCCCTTCTCCTCGCGCAGGACGCGGTCCAGGCGGGAGGTGAGGGTGCCGCCGAGGCAGTACGTGCCGAGCACCTGCGCGGGCCACACCCGGTCGTGCCGGTCGGCGCCGACGCGGCCGATGAGCAGCTGCGTCTGGACGGCTCCCGGACGGTCCACGATCACGACCCGGCCGGTGTCGTCGGCGATCACGGGCGGCACCGGCCGGGGCTGTCCCGGCGAGCCGGTCCACGCGCCGAGCGTGTCCCCGAGCAGCGCCGGGAGGTCGACGCCGGTCAGGTCGCCGACGACCACGACGGTGGCCGTGGCGGGACGCACGTGCTTCTCGTAGAAGGCGCGCACGGCCGCCGAGTCGATGCTCGCGACGGTCTCCTCGGTGCCCTGCCGGGGGCGCGACATGCGCGCGTCGGCGGGGAACAGCTCCTTGGATAGCTCCTTGGCCGCCCGGCGGGAGGGGTTGGCCAGCTCGTGCGGGATCTCGTCGAGGCGGTTGCGGACCAGACGCTCGATCTCGCTGTCGGCGAAGGCGGGTGCCCTCAGGGCGTCGGCGAGCAGGCCCAGGCCCTTGGCCAGCCGCGAGGCCGGCACCTCCAGGGTGAGGCGGACGCCGGGGTGGTCGGCGAAGGCGTCCAGGGTGGCGCCGCAGCGCTCGAGTTCGGCGGCGAACTCCTCGGCGGAGTGCTTGTCGGTGCCCTCGGAGAAGGCCCGCGCCATGATCGTGGCGACGCCGTCGAGGCCGGCCGGTTCCGCGTCGAGGGGCGCGTCGAGGACCACCTCGACGGCGACGACCTGCTGGCCGGGGCGGTGGCAGCGCAGGACGGTCAGGCCGTTGTCGAGCGTGCCCCGCTCGGGGGCCGGGAAGGCCCAGGGCTTGGCGTCACCCGCCTGCGGCCGGGGGTGGAAGTCCATCGTGGCGAGCTCGGTCACTTCGCCGCCTCCTCGTTCTCGTCGGTGCCGGCGGCCGCGGCGGCCTGGGCGGGTGCCTCGTCCCCGGCGGCGAGGGGCTCGTAGACGAGCACCGCGCGGTTGTCGGGGCGCAGGCGGGCCTTGGCGACCTCCTGGACCTCCTCGGCCGTCACGTCGAGGACCCGGCTCACCGCGGTCAGGGCGAGCTGCGGGTCGCCGAACAGGACGGCGTACCGGCACAGTTCGTCGGCGCGGCCCGCCACCGTTCCGAGCCGGTCCAGCCACTCGCGCTCCAGCTGGGCCTGGGCGCGTTCCAACTCCTCGGCCGTGGGGCCCTCCTCGGCGAACCGGGCGAGCTCCTCGTCGATGGCGGCCTCGATCACCGGCACCTCGACGTCGCCGGACGCCTTGACGTCCAGCCAGCCCAGGGAGGGCGCCCCGGCGAGCCGCAGCAGACCGAACCCGGCCGCGACGGCGGTGCGGTCCCGCCGCACGAGACGGTTGTAGATCCGCGACGACTCCCCTCCGCCGAGGACGGTGAGCGCCAGGTCCACCGCGTCGCACGCGCGGGTGCCGTCCTCGGGCAGCCGGTAGGCGGCCATCAGCGCCCGCGCGGGCACCTCCTCCACGAGGACCTCGCGCAGCTCCTCGCCGATCACGTCCGGCAGCGAGCCGTCGCGCGGCTCGGGCTTGCCGTCGTGGGACGGGATGGAGCCGAAGTACTTCTCGATCCAGGCGAGCGTCTGCTCGGGGTCGATGTCGCCGACGACGGAGAGCACGGCGTTGTTGGGCGCGTAGTAGGTGCGGAAGAACTGGCGGGCGTCCTCCAGGGTCGCCGCGTCCAGGTCCGCCATCGAGCCGATGGGCGTGTGGTGGTAGGGGTGGCCCTCCGGGTAGGCGAGGGCGGTCAGCTTCTCGAACGCCGTGCCGTAGGGCACGTTGTCGTAGCGCTGGCGGCGCTCGTTCTTGACGACGTCGCGCTGGTTCTCCATGGACTCCTCGTCCAGGGCGGCCAGCAGGGAGCCCATGCGGTCGGCCTCCAGCCAGAGGGCGAGCTCCAGCTGGTGGGCGGGCATGGTCTCGAAGTAGTTGGTGCGCTCGAAGCTGGTGGTGCCGTTGAGCGAGCCACCCGCGCCCTGGACCAGTTCGAAGTGACCGTTGCCCTTGACCTGGGCGGAGCCCTGGAACATCAGGTGCTCGAAGAGGTGAGCCAGGCCGGTGCGCCCCTTGACCTCGTGGCGCGAACCGACGTCGTACCAGAGGCACACCGCGGCGACCGGGGTCAGGTGGTCCTCGGAGAGCACCACGCGCAGGCCGTTGGCCAGGCGGTGCTCGGTCGCTGTCAGGCCGCCGGAGCCTGCCTGGGCTGTGGCCGTGTGACCCATGGGCATGTACGTCCCTTCGATCGCGGAGGCGGTGGTCCCACCCGCCGTTTCTGCCGGTCCTGCCACTGTATGCAAGCGTCCGGAGGACCGGCGAAGTTCCCGGAGGCCACGGGCTACGCCCACAGCGAGAACCCGGGGCGCGTGGTGGCGCGTGGTGGCGCGCGTGCGGTGCCCGGGACGGGCGGAGTGCCCGCGACGGCCGGGGTGGCGGGCGGGGCGCCTGCCCGGGAGCGTGCCTCGGGTTGTGTGGCTCCTCCGGGGGCCGCCGGCGGAGCCCTCCCTCACGCGCGGGCGGCCCGGTCTGCGCGCGCGTGGGGGCCGACGTCTCGCGCGTGAGGGGTGGCGTGGGGGCCGGGGCCGCCCGCGCGGGCGGCCGGCGGGTCCGAGCGGGCTGGAGGGCGGGGAGCGCTCGCACCGGCAGACGGCGGGACCGCGCGCACTGAGGCCAGACGTCCCGCGTGGGGGTGCCGGGCAGCCCGCGCGGGCTGCCGGCGGGCCCGCGCGCGTGAGGGCGGACGTCCCGCGTGAGGGCTGCCGGGCGCCCCGCGCGCGGGGGGCCGGGGGTCCCGCGCGCGGGGGGCCGGGGGTCCCGCGCGGACGGGATCCGGTGTCCCGCCCGGGAGGGATCCGGTGGCCCGTGCGGCCCGCTGCGGACGTCCCCGGAGGGCGGGTTGCCGGAGCCCGCGCGACGGTTCGGCCCGGTGGGCGCGTACTCTGCTCGCGCCGCCACGACCCCGCCCGCACCGGACGTCCCGCACCGGGTCCTGGTCCCGGTTGTCGGTGCGGCGGTCCACAATGGTCCGCGTCAGATCCGTCCCACGCTCAGCAAGGAGCCGGCAGCGATGGCCCGCCGCAGCACGAAGACCCCGCCGCCCGACGACCCGTACGAGGAGAAGATCCTCGACATCGACGTCGTCGACGAGATGCAGGGCTCCTTCCTCGAGTACGCCTACTCGGTCATCTACTCCCGCGCCCTGCCGGACGCGCGCGACGGACTCAAGCCGGTACACCGCCGCATCGTCTACCAGATGAACGAGATGGGTCTGCGGCCGGAGCGCGGGTACGTGAAGTGTGCCCGCGTGGTCGGCGAGGTGATGGGCAAGCTGCATCCGCACGGCGACGCGTCGATCTACGACGCCCTGGTGCGCATGGCGCAGCCGTTCTCCATGCGGGTCCCCCTGGTCGACGGCCACGGCAACTTCGGCTCCCTGGGCAACGACGACCCGCCGGCCGCCATGCGGTACACCGAGTGCCGGATGGCCGAGGCGACCAGCCTGATGACCGAGTCCATCGACGAGGACACGGTCGACTTCGCCCCCAACTACGACGGCCAGGAGCAGGAACCGGTCGCGCTGCCCGCCGCGTTCCCGAACCTCCTGGTGAACGGCGCCTCCGGCATCGCCGTCGGCATGGCCACCAACATGCCGCCGCACAACCTGCGCGAGGTCGTCGCCGCGGCCCGCCACCTCATCAGGTATCCGAACGCGGACCTCGACGCCCTGATGAAGCACGTGCCGGGTCCCGACCTGCCCACCGGCGGGCGCATCGTGGGCCTGTCCGGGATCCGCGACGCCTACCGGACGGGCCGCGGCACGTTCAAGATCCGCGCGACGGTCACCGTGGACAACGTGACCGCGCGCCGCAAGGGCCTGGTGGTCACCGAGCTGCCGTTCACGGTCGGCCCGGAGAAGGTCGTCGCCAAGATCAAGGACCTGGTCGGTTCGAAGAAGCTCCAGGGCATCGCCGACGTCAAGGACCTCACCGACCGTGAGCACGGGCTGCGCCTGGTCATCGAGATCAAGAACGGCTTCGTGCCCGAGGCGGTCCTGGAGCAGCTGTACAAGCTGACGCCCATGGAGGAGTCCTTCGGCATCAACAACGTGGCGCTGGTGGACGGCCAGCCGCTCACGCTGGGCCTGAAGGAGCTCCTGGAGGTCTATCTCGACCACCGCTTCACCGTCGTGCGGCGGCGCTCGGAGTTCCGTCGCGGCAAGCGGCGCGACCGGCTGCACCTCGTGGAGGGCCTGCTCACGGCCCTGGTGGACATCGACGAGGTCATCCGGCTGATCCGCTCCAGCGACAACTCCGCCGAGGCGAAGCAGCGCCTGATGGAGCGGTTCTCGCTCAGCGACGTCCAGACGCAGTACATCCTCGACACGCCGCTGCGCCGCCTCACCAAGTTCGACCGCATCGAGCTGGAGGCGGAGAAGGACCGGCTGAACGCGGAGATCGAGGAGCTGACCCGGATCCTGGACTCCGACGCGGAGCTGCGGAAGCTGGTGTCCGCCGAACTGTCCGCGGTGGCGAAGAAGTTCGGCAACGACCGGCGCACGATGCTGCTGGACTCGGCCGGTACGCCGGCCGCCGCCGTGCCCCTGCAGGTCGCGGACGACCCGTGCCGCGTGCTGCTGTCCTCGACCGGCCTGCTGGCCCGTACGGCGAACGACGAGCCGTTCCCGGAGAAGGCGCCCGCCAAGCGGGTCAAGCACGACGTGATCGTCTCGGCGGTGCGGTCCACGGCCCGCGGCGAGGTCGGGGTGGTCACCTCTGCGGGCCGTCTGCTCCGGCTGAACGTCGTGGACCTCCCCCAGCTCCCCGAGGACATGCCGGTGCCCAACACGGCGGGCGGGGCTCCCCTCGCGGAGTTCGTCTCCCTGGAGGCCGAGGAGGAGGTCGTCTGTCTGACCTCGCTCGACGAGTCGTCGCCCGGTCTGGCGCTCGGCACCGAACAGGGCGTCGTCAAGCGGGTGGTGCCCGACTACCCCTCCAACAAGGAGGAGCTGGAGGTCATCTCGCTGCGGGACGGTGACCGGATCGTCGGCGGTGTCGAGCTGCGCACGGGCGAGGAGGACCTGGTCTTCGTCACCGACGACGCCCAGTTGCTGCGTTACCCGGCCGCCCAGGTCCGCCCGCAGGGCCGGGCCGCGGGCGGGATGGCGGGCGTGAAGCTGTCCGCGGACGCCAAGGTCATCCACTTCACCGCGGTCGACCCCTCGGCGGACGCGGTGGTGTTCACGGTCGCGGGATCGCGCGGCACGCTGGACGACTCCGTCCAGACGACGGCCAAGCTGACCCCGTTCGACCAGTACCCGCGCAAGGGGCGGGCCACCGGCGGAGTGCGCTGCCAGCGGTTCCTGAAGAGCGAGGACTGCCTGTCCCTGGCCTGGGTCGGCCCCGCGCCGGCCCGTGCCTCGCAGAAGAACGGCGCGGCCGTCGCCCTGCCGGAGCCCGACCCGCGCCGCGACGGCTCGGGCGTGTCCCTGGGCAAGCCGGTGTCGGTGGTCGCCGGGCCGGTCCAGGTCTAGTGACCTGAGTCGGAGATTCGTCGGCAGTAGGCGGCGACTTTGTCGAGGATCTCGTCGGCGGTCTTGGTCCAGATGAAGGGTCTGGGGTGCT
>NZ_JBIWOK010000023.1:0-77125 GCF_044767675.1 Streptomyces sp. NPDC101219 | reverse complement strand
AGCACCCCAGACCCTTCATCTGGACCAAGACCGCCGACGAGATCCTCGACAAAGTCGCCGCCTACTGCCGACGAATCTCCGACTCAGGTCACTAGGGCCTCTCGTTCGGATCAGGGCGGATCAGGGAGCGGGGTCCGGTGATGGGGGTACCTCCCACGCCGTTCAGGCAGTGAGGGAGGCTCGCAAGGCGGAGGAGAGTGGCAGGGCGGAGCCCTGACAACCGACGACAACGCGGCGAGGCGCGGTGCCGGGGCCCGCGGGCCCGGCGTGCTCCGAACGAAAGGCCCTACGGGTGTCCGACGGCGTGCCCGGGGCCTCGCCCGAGGAGCAGCGCGCGGCCCCGACCCGTCCGGGGCGCGGGTCGCCGGGCCGGAAATCGAGTGCGGCCGACCGTACCCGTGGTGTGTGATCGGGCGCATGACCCTAGCGTTGAGCGAGCCGGGGGCCGACGGGCTGAGCGAGGCCGTGGCCGTCCTGCGGGAGTGGCAGGACGACGGGGCCGTGATGCAACTGCACCCGGGAGACCTGGGCTGGTACTGGCGCATGGGGGCGGACGCGACGGCCGCGGCGGTCAGGACGTGGCGCCGGGACGGCCGGATCCTCGCCGTGGGACTGCTGGACGGCCCCGGACTGCTGCGGCTGACGACCGCCCCGGACGCCCGCCAGGACGAGGAACTGGCCCGGCACGTGGCCGATGACGCGTCCGCACCGGAGCGCGGCGTGCTCCCCGCGGGCCGCGTCAGCATCGAGGCGCCCGCGGACGCACTCCTCCAGAAGGTGCTGGCCGAGGCGGGATGGGGCACCGACGAACCGTGGACACCGCCTCCGCCGCGACCTCGCGGACCCCGTGCCGGACCCGGGGCTGCGCATCGAGGTCGTGGGGCCGCAGACGGCGCCCGTGCGGGCGGCCCTCCAGCGGGCCGCGTTCACCGGGTCGACGTTCACCGAGGAGCGCTGGCACGCGATGGCGTCCGGGGTGCCGTACGCGGACGCCCGGTGCCTGGTCGCGTACGACGAACGGGACGAGGCGGTCGCGGTGGTGACGGTGTGGTCGGCCGGGCCGGGCAGGCCCGGACTGCTCGAACCGATGGGCGTGCACCGGGACCACCGGGGCCGCGGCCACGGCCGGGCCGTCACCGTCGCTGCCGCGGCGGCCCTGCGCGAACTCGGCGCGTCGAGCGCGCTGGTGTGCACCCCGAGCGCCAACGCGGGTGCCGTCGCCACCTACGAGTCGGCCGGCTTCCGCAGATGCCCCGAGGTCCGCGACCGGTACCGTGACGCAGGGTGAGGGCGCCGCCCCTCCTGCTCCGCCTGCCGGGCGGGAACGTGGCAGGACGTGCGCCGCACGCCATGATGACCGACCTGTGTCCACCCGCGCCGACGCGCGCGGCCGAGTGAGTAGGGGTGAGCGGCCATGTGGCCACGCGTCGACGGCATGCGGGCCCTGGAGCTGGGCGCACCGGGCGAGATGCGAGCCCGGCTGAACTCCCTTGTCCTGGCGGGCCAAAAGACGGCCACGACGGGGCTGATGGCCGAATACGCCGAGGAGGCAGAGGGCCTGGAGTACGTCGGCGAGCGGCTGGCCCTGCTGGACGACGACGGCAGGCGCGTCGCCACGCTGGACGTCACCGGGGTGACGCGGTGCTCCTTCGCCGACGTCCCCTGGGAGCACGCCCTCGCGGAGGGCGAGGGCGACGCCTCCCTGGACGCCTGGCGCACCGGCCACCTCCGTTTCTGGCAGGGCGAGGGCGCGACCGTGGACGACGACACCCCGGTCGTGTGCATCACGTTCCGCGTGGTGGCGCCCTCGTGACCGTGCGGTGACGGACGGCCAGGACCGGTCGGCCACCGCTCTCCGGGCCGCTCCCCGGGTCCTCTCAGCCCGGTCGCCGGGCCATCACGACCACACCCGGTCCGGTGTGCTCGTCGGCGGGCAGGCGGAGTTCGGCGACCGGGCGCAGGCCGGCCGCCTCGATCAGCTCCACGAGACGTTCCGGCCGCCACTGGTGGGTCGTCCACCGGACGGGCACCCCGCCGTAGGCCTCGGTGCGCAGCACGTCGTCGTCGCCGACGTGGGTGGCGGTGATGAGGTGGCCGCCCGGCTTCAGGGCGCGCGCGAACAGGGCGAGCACCTGGGGGAGCACCTCACGCGGGAGGTTGAACAGGGACCACCAGCCCAGCACCCCGCCGAGGGTCGCCTCACCGAGGTCGAGATCGGTCGCGGAGGCGACGTCGAAACGGCACTGCGGGTGCAGCCGGCGGGCGTTCTCGATCATGCGGGGGGAGAGGTCCACCCCCGACACGTCCAGCCCGCGTTCGGCGAGGTAGGCGGTGACGGTCCCGGGTCCGCAGCCGACGTCGAGGACCGGGCCGAGGTCGCCCACGGAGTCGGCGAAGGCGTCGATCGACGCTTTGAGCCACGGATGGCGGCGGATGTCGCCGATCCCGGTCGTCACCACCATGTGGGCGTAGTTGTCGGCCGCCCGGTCGTAGGACTCGCGTACCGTGTCGAGATCGTCCGGCCGGTCGATGTGATGGTGTGTGCGCATCGGCCCACCCTAGGACGGCCGCACGCGTGTGAACGACCGCAGGCACGGGATGCGCGCCGCGCGTCCAGCCCCCAACGCCCTTACCCCCGAAGCGTGTTCCGCCGCCGCGCCACCAGGCCCCGGGCGGACCGGCGGTCAACGGGCCGGAGGGGCCGCCGACAGGACAATCTCTTGTCGCGCCCCTGACAAGTGCAGGTTTTCGTGGGACTCTGCGTCACGCACGTCCATCCGCACCGCTCTTCGTTCCCCCCACCCTGCCCGGACCCGCGCGGACCCCGGGCACGGCAGAAGGAGGCATGCGTGAGACGCAACCGCACCGCTGCGGGCATCCTGACGGCCCTCGGGGCCCTCCTCGCCGCTGGACTCTCCGGCGCCGGCACCGCGGGCGCGGCACCCTCGCACCCGTCCGGGGCTGCACCGGAGGCCGCCGCCCACCCGGTCCCGCACGCGCAGCAACAGGCCGCGCGCGCCTACTGGACACCGGACCGCATGCGCGAGGCCAAGCCCCTCGACCTGCACCTCACACCCGACGCCGCCAAGAGCCTCAGGCCCGCGCCCCAAGGGAAGACGACCACCGTCGTGCCGGGCGTGGCCCCCGCCTCCTTCCCGCAGGCCGGCGGGCCCTGGACCGGCGGGGGAGCGGTGGTCCGGACGTCCGGCCGGGTCTTCTTCACCTTCCAGGGCCGCACCGCCTCCTGCTCCGGCAACGCCGTCACCAGCCAGAACGCCAGCACGGTCATCACCGCCGGGCACTGCGTGAAGTACCAGGGCAGCTGGCACACCAACTGGGTCTTCGTGCCCGGCTACGACAACGGCAACGCCCCGTACGGCCAGTGGACCGCCACCAGGACGCTGACCACCCCGCAGTGGGAAGCGAGCGAGGACATCAACCACGACGTCGGAGCCGCCGTCGTCACCCCGCTGAACGGCCGTACCCTCACCTCCGTCGTCGGGGCGCAGGGCATCCAGTTCAACGGCGGCTACAACAAGCCGATGTACGCCTTCGGCTTCCCCGCGGCCTCGCCGTACGACGGCTCGAAGCTCATCCACTGCAGCGGCAACAGCTCCAAGGACTTCCTCTTCTCCCAGGACCACAGCCTCGGCTGCAACATGACCGGCGGCTCCAGCGGCGGCCCCTGGTTCACCGGCTTCGACGAGGCGACCGGGACCGGTCTCCAGGTCTCGGTGAACAGCTTCGGCTACACCTTCCTGCCCAACCGCATGTTCGGCCCGTACTTCGGGGACGTGGCACGCGCCCTGTACGACAGGGCCCAGACCTCCTAGGAGGCGCCGAGGAACGGAAGGTGGCGTGTCCGGCCCGGCGGCCGGGCACGCCACCGCGCGCCCGTTCGCGTTGCGCGGCGCCCGCCCCGCGGCCGAGACTTGACGCCGGGCCGACGACACGTCGGCAGCACCCGTCGGAAGGGTCGGCCATGGGCGACTACGTGCAGCTTCCCAATCTCCCTGTGTGGTACGAGACCGAGGGCGACACCGGCGAGCCGCTCGTCCTGCTGCACGGGGGCCTGTGCACCAACGAGACCTGGGGCGCCCAGCGCACCGACCTCGCCGCCGCCCACCGCGTCTTCCTGCCCGAACGCCGGGGACACGGACACACGCCCGACGTGCCCGGGCCGATGTCGTACCGGGACATGGCCGACGACACCGCGGCCTTCATCGACACGGTCGTCGACGGGCCCGCCCACCTGGTCGGATGGAGCGACGGCGGCGTCGTCGCCCTGCTGGTCGCCCTCGCCCGGCCCGACCTGGTCCGCACCCTCGTGGTCATCGGGGCGAACTTCCGGCCGGGGGCCGAGTGCTGGGCGGACCCCGCCATGCTGGACCGGATGCGCCCCGAGAGCCCCGACATGGCCTTCTTCCGGGAACTGTACGAGGCCGTGACACCGGACGGCGCCGGCCACTGGCCGGAGGTGGCCCGGAAGGTCGTCGACATGTGGCGCACCCAGCCGGCCCTCACCACCGACGACCTGGCCCGGATCGAGGCGCCCACCCTGGTCCTGGTCGGCGACGACGACCTGATCACCCTCGAACACACGATTGACCTCTACCGTGCCGTCCCCGGCTCCCAGCTGGCGGTCGTCCCCGGAAGCTCCCACACCGTGCCCCTGGAGAAGCCCGCCCTGCTCAACCGGCTGGTCCTCGACCACCTCGCCGGCACGCCGGTGGAGACCCTGCTCCCCGTCCGGCGGGCCACCGCCCCGGCCGGCGCGGGCGGCGGCTCCGCCTGACCGCGCTCTACGGCCGTCCCGTTCGGAGTCCGGTGCCCCTCACCCGCTCAGCGCGCGATTGCGCCGTACGGACGACACGAAGGACGCGCCGATCAGGGTCACCCCGATGAGGCCGGTCACGATGTCGTTGATCTCGTACCGGATGCTGACCAGGAGGATGAGCGCGAGGGCGCCGATCGCGTAGTGCGCGCCGTGCTCCAGGTAGACGTAGTCGTCGAGGGTGCCCTGGCGGACCAGGTACACGGTGAGGGACCGGACGTACATGGCGCCGATGCCGAGCCCGAGAGCCATCAGGACGATGTCGTTGGTGATGGCGAAGGCGCCGATCACACCGTCGAAGGAGAACGAGGCGTCCAGTACCTCGAGGTACAGGAACGTGAAGAAGGCCGCCCGGCCGGCCAGTGCGAGCACCGGCCGCCCTTCCCCCTCCGGACCTTGGCCCTCCGTCCGCTGCGCGGCCTCCGTGTCCTCGGCACCGGCCTCCCGGGCCAGCCGGTCCTCGAAGAACCCCGACAGCCCGCTCACCACCAGGTAGGTGATCAGTCCGGCGATGCCCGACACGAGCACCGTCTGCGCCTTGTCCGCGTGGGTGCCGCCGTGCTGGTGTGCATGGGCGGCGAAGGTCACCGAGGCGACGAGCAGGACGCACAGGGCGACACAGACCGACAGCATGTCCACCCGGCCGAACCGGGCCAGCAGCCGCTCCAGCGGCCCCAGCCAGGTGATCTCCCGTTCCTCGAAGACGAAACGCAGGAAGATCATGAGCAGGAACATGCCGCCGAACGCGGCGATCGACGGATGGGCGTCGGTGACGAGCTCCTGGTAGCGGGCCTTGTCGGTGAGCGCCAGCTTCACGGCCTCGGTCGGCGCCAGTCCGGCACTCACGGTGACGATCACCAGCGGGAACAGCAGCCGCATCCCGAAGACCGCGATCAGGATGCCGATGGTGAGGAAGATCCGCTGCCAGAAGGCGTTCATCTTCTTCAGGACCCCGGCGTTGATCACCGCGTTGTCGAACGACAGCGAGACCTCCAGGACACCGAGGACGGCGACCACACCCAGCGCCGCCCAGCCGCCGTACAGGGCCCCTGCGACCAGGCCGAGAGCCGTGACGGCGAAGGCCCAGCGGAACGTCCTCAGCAGCACAACGGCACTCTCTTCTCTCGTCGGCCACGCCACCGCGCCGACGGTCCCGTCCGTCCCGGCCGCCGGCCGGGTGCCACGGGACGCCGGTCCTCAGTCCGGCGGCGGATACGTCAGCCGCCCGTCCCGCACCCGCGCCAGCTCGTTGA
Organism: Streptomyces sp. NPDC101219; assembly: GCF_044767675.1. Lineage (NCBI taxonomy): Bacteria > Bacillati > Actinomycetota > Actinomycetes > Kitasatosporales > Streptomycetaceae > Streptomyces > Streptomyces sp. NPDC101219. The sequence goes on along the minus strand of NZ_JBIWOK010000023.1, from coordinate 71,038 downwards.
GGGCCGCCGGCTTCGACGCCGTACGCGACATGATGTGCACGACCTCCACGCCCGCGACCAGCAGCGCGTCGGTGATGAGCCGCCGGTGGCAGCGCCACGGCACCGCCTCGCTGCACATGATCACCGGACGCCCTTCCTCCGCCAGCTCCAGCAGCTCCCGCAGCCCCGCCGCGAACTCCTCACCGGCCATGTGGTCGGCGTAGTCACGGAACGCCTTGACCCGCCACCCGCCGTTCTCGCTGGGCACACCCTTGGGCGTGTGCCTGCGCCCGCCGAGCTGCCGGATCCACCGGTATCCGATGTCGGAGGGCAACGCCTCGGTGATCGCCGCCTGGTTCCACTGCGGATGCTTCCGCGACGACGGGAACGAGCGCACATCGACCAGACAGGTGATGTCATGGGCGCGCAGCATCTCCAGCACCTCGTCGAAGGTCCGGGTGGAATGCCCCACGGTGTGCACGGGATGCCTCACCGCCCGCCCCCTCACGCCTTCGTCAGCGCGTCACCCTTGTGCATCGCGATGTGGTCGGTCCTGTCGCTCTTGATCTCGTACTGCGGATGGTCCTCCGAGCAGTGACGGGTGCGCCCCTTGAACGTCACGTCACGGGTGTGCTTCTTCACGATGACGCCCTGGACATGACCCGCCTCGGAATTCCACCGCACGTGATCACCGACGGCGAACTGCTGCGTCATGTGCTGCTCCCCTTTCCCTCGCGACCTCGGAACGTCTTCAGTGTCGGCTCGGACCGCCCCGCTCGCGAACGGGTACCCGTCCGCAGGGCCCCGTCACGCCTGCCCCCGGCCCCTACGGGAGGGCGCCCCCGGGGGGCCGGGCGACGCCCTGCGTCGCAGGCAGCCCGCCCGGCCCCCGGGGGGACCGGGTCACCCGGTCGCCACGGACGCGAACACACCCCGGGCTGCCGTCCCGTCCGGCCACGTCCACCCGGCGACCACGCACCCGGAGGAACCCGGTGTCTCCTCCACCGGCCGGAGAACCCGGTGCACCCGAACCCCGCCCCCGGCCCCGGTGCCGGGGGCGCCGAGCACGGTGACCGACGGGTCGGCGGTGTCGCTCCTGCTCTGATGCTGCGGCACCGCGTCACCGCGCACCAAGGCGGCCAACTGCTCCGTCACCACCCGGTCATGCGCCCCGTCGTAGATCCACCGGCTGCCGAGCACCCCGTGCTCCGCCCTCCCGATGAGCGCCTCGCCCGGTGCACCCTCCAGGGCAGCACCGCGGTAGCTCATCGGCACCAGATACGCCACGGGGTCCTGCGCGGCGGAGTCCACGACCACCATGAACTCGATCCCGACCGCGCCCTCGGGATCGTCCAGCCGGAACCCGCCGGCCCGCACCAGGTCCGCCGAACCCTCCCGGCCCTGGTACCAACTCTGCTTCGGCAGCCACTCGGTGAGCAGTTCCAGCTTGGTGGGCGTCATGGTGGTGCGGTGGATCACTGACACACGAACTCCCTCGGGTGCGCGCCCCGGCCCGTCAGCCGGGGGCCTGCGACCGAACCTACTGCCGCGCGACTGGCGAAACCCGCGCTCACCCCGAAGTCCCGCCTGCGGCAACCGATTCAGGCGGACCCGCCCTTGCGACCCCCACCGCTCGGCCTGTCGGGTGACTGGGCGATCTCCTCGTCGGCGGCGTCGATGATGGCCAGGACGGCGGCCGCGGCGGCCCCGGGGTCGCGGGTCTCGACGGCGCGGACGACGGCGCGGTGCACCGGCAGGGAGGCCTCCACCGCACCAGGGGTCCGGGTGCTGACGTGGAAGCTGTGCTCCAGCGCGATGTCGACGGCGCGGCCCAGGGAGCCGAGGAGACGGTTGCCGCCGGCGTCGAGCAGGGCCCGGTGGAAGGCGATGTCGGCCTCGATGTAGCCGTCCCGGTCCGGCTCGGCCGCCGCGGCCTCCATGGCGGCCAGGGCCTCGTACAGGACGCGTACGTGCTCCGGCCCGGCCCGCTCGGCGGCGAGCCGGGCCGCCTCCGGCTCGACGATCCGGCGCAGTTCGGCCGTGTCGCGCAGCAGGGCGGCGGCGTCCTCGGCCTGCTTCCAGCGCAGCACGTCACGGTCCAGGTGGTTCCACTGCTCGGGGGGCAGCACGCGCGTACCGGTGCGCGGGCGCACGTGCAGCATCCCCTTGGCCACCAGCGCCTTGACCGCTTCCCGCACCACCCCTCGGCTGACGCCGATCCCGGCTGCGAGCGCGTCCTCGACCGGCAGCGCGTCGCCGGGCGCCCAGGCCCCGGACGCGATGCGCCGCCCGATCTCGTCGACCACGCGCTGATGCATGGTCAGGAAGGAGACCACGATCTCCGTTCACCCCCTGGACGCCATTCATCGAATCATTTAATGATTGTCCCTCAGGGTACGGCCCTTGGGCCCGCCCCGCACAGCACCCCACCGCGAAGCGGACGACGCCAGAGCACGGGAGGGCCCCTATGACCGACGGCCGGAAGCCGAGCCGCCGAAGCCAGGCATGGTTCGGCGCGCAGGGCCGCAGCGGGATGCTGTACCGCTCGTGGATGCGCAACCAGGGGTTCGGGCACGAGGTGTTCGACGGGCGTCCCGTCATCGGCATCGCGACCAGCGCCTCGGAACTCGCCCCGTGCAACGCCCACCTGACCCGCGTCGCCGAGGCCGTCAAGCGCGGGGTGTGGCAGGCGGGCGGCCTGCCGCTGCAGTTCCCCACCATGGCCACCGGTGAGACCCTGATGCGCCCCACCGCCATGCTCTACCGCAACCTGATGGCCATGGAGGTCGAGGAGCTGATCCGGGCCAACCCGCTCGACGGTGTCGTGCTGCTGTCCGGCTGCGACAAGACGACTCCCGCCATGCTCATGGGCGCCGCCAGCGTCGACCTGCCCGCCGTGATGGTGACCGGCGGGCCGATGCTCAACGGCAAGTACCGCGGACAGGACGTCGGGTCCGGCACCCACGTGTGGAAGTTCGAGGAGGACCTGAAGACCGGCCGGATGACCGAGGAGGAGTGCTTCTTCGCGGAAGGCTGTATGGCCCGCTCCAACGGGCACTGCATGACGATGGGCACCGCCTCGACGATGGCCTGCGTGGCCGAGGCGCTCGGCATGCAGCTGCCGGGCTCGGCGGCCTGGCCCGCGGTCGACTCCCGGCGGATGGAGATCGCGCAGACGGCCGGGCAGCGCATCGTGACGATGGTGGAGGAGGAGCTGTGCCCCTCACGGATCCTGACCCGGGAGGCGTTCGAGAACGCCGTCCGGGTCAACGCGGCCATCGGCGGCTCCACCAACGCGCTCATCCATCTGTCGGCCCTCGCCGGACGCGTCGGCGTCGAACTGACCCTGAAGGACTTCGACGACCTGGTCCGCGCGGTGCCGACCCTGGTCAACCTGATGCCCAGCGGCAGCTACCTCATGGAGGACTTCTGCTACGCGGGCGGCCTGCCCGCCGTCCTCGCCGAACTGCTCGGCGGCGGACTGCTGCACGGCGGGCAGATCACCGTCACCGGACGCACCGTCGCCGAGAACACCGAGCACGCCGAACGCCTCGGCGCCGACGTCATCACCCCCCTCGACGCCCCCTTCCAGCCGGCCGGCACCGGCATCGCCGTCCTCCGCGGCAACCTGTGCCCCGACGGCGCCGTCATCAAGCAGTCCGCCGCCTCACCGCACCTGCTCACCCACCGCGGACCCGCCCGCGTCTTCGACTCCCCGGAGGCCTACCACGCGGTCGCGGACGATCCGGAACTCGATGTCGACGAGAACACGGTCATCGTCATCCGCAACGCCGGCCCCAAGGGCTACCCGGGCATGCCCGAGGTCTCCAACGTCCCCTTGCCCGCCAAGCTGCTGAAGGCCGGCGTCACCGACATGGTGCGGGTCTGCGACGGCCGGATGAGCGGCACCGGATACGGCACGGTGGTCCTGCACGTGGCACCCGAGGCCGCCGTCGGCGGACCTCTCGCCCTGGTGCGCGACGGCGACGTCGTCGTCCTCGACGTCCCCGCGCGCACCCTGCGCCTGGACGTGGACGACGCCGAGCTGGAGCGACGCCGACAGCAGTGGACGGCACCCGCCGACCGGTACACCGGCGGCTACACCTGGCTCTACACCCAGCACGTGGAACAGGCCGACCGGGGCGCCGACTTCGGCTTCCTGCGCGGCAGCCGCGGACACGAGGTCCCTCGCGACTCCCACTGACCACCGCCCCCGTACGACCGCGTCACCGACCAGAACCGGGAGAGCACCGATCGTGGAACCGGCAGCAGCAGAGCACCCCCGTCCGGTCCTCACCGCCGCCACCGTCCTTCCCGAGGACGTCGACCGGGCCGCGCTCGTCGCACGCGTCCACGACCCGGAGTACGGCGGGCCGTGCGTGGCCGCGGTCCGCGGCGAGCACGTCGTCGACCTGACGGCCGTCGCACCGACCGTCGCCGACCTGATGGAACGCGACGACGCGGCGGCGGTCGTCGCGGCGGCCGACGGCGGGCGCGCCTGGCGGCTGGACGACCTGCTCGCCGCCCCGCCCGGCCGCCCCGACGTGCCGCACCTGCTCGCCCCCGTCGACCTGCAGGTGATCAAGGCCGCGGGTGTCACCTTCGCCCGCAGTCTGCTGGAACGCGTCATCGAGGAGCGCACGGGCGGCGACCCGGCGCAGGCCGCGCGGGTACGGGCCCGCGTGGGCCAGGTGGTGGGCGGCGCGCTCGACGGTATCCGCCCCGGCACACCCGAGGCGGCCAGAGCGAAGGACCTGCTCGTCTCGGAGGGCCTGTGGTCGCAGTACCTGGAGGTCGGGATCGGACCGGACCCCGAGGTGTTCACCAAGGCCCCCGTCCTGTCCGCGGTCGGCACCGGCGCCGAGGTCGGAGTGCTGGGCGCGTCGGTGTGGAACAACCCCGAGCCCGAGGCCGTCCTCGTCGTGGACCCGCGCGGCCGGGTGCGCGGCGTGACGCTCGGCAACGACGTCAACCTCCGCGACATCGAGGGACGCAGCGCCCTGCTGTTGTCCCGGGCCAAGGACAACAACGCCTCGTGCGCGATCGGCCCGTTCGTCCGCCTGCTCGACGACGGCTTCGGTCTCGACGCCGTCCGCGGGCTCGACATCGACCTGCGCGTCGAGGGCACGGACGGCTACGTCCTGCGGGGCAGCAGCACCCTGCGGGAGATCAGCCGCGACGTACTGGACCTGGTGGCGGCCACCTACGGCCCGCACCACCGGTACCCGGACGGCTTCGTGCTGTTCACCGGCACGCTGTTCGCGCCGACCGAGGACCGCAAGGCACCCGGCGCGGGATTCACCCACGAGTACGGCGACGTCGTGCGGATCTCCAGCCCGCGGCTCGGCGCCCTGGTCAACACCGTCGTGCCCAGCGAACAGGCCGCGCCGTGGACCTTCGGCGTACGGGAGCTGATGCGCCACCTCGCCCGGCGCGGAGTGCTGTGAGCCGACGAGAGGGGACGGGTGGGAGCGGCCCGGGGCGGGCGCGGGGCGCCTGATGCCGGTCGGGACCCACCGGCAAGGCCGCCCCGCCCCGCCCCGGCCACGCAGCCCGGTGGTCCCGGGCGGCGCAGCCCGGTGTGCGCGCCGCCGTCGACGCCGACGCGACGAGCGCCGCGCACACCGGGGGTTCATGCCCGGCCGGCCGGCTCCGGTCCGATCGGGGCGTGCAGGCGCCGCGTGTGGTCCACCTGGCGCTCGGCCCCGGTCAGCGCGACCTGCGCCGTGAGCCGCGCATCCGCGCTGGAGGCCGCCAACCGCAGCTCCAGCACGCCCGGTTCGACGATGCGCCGGCCGTCGCGGCCGGTGAAGGAGGCGACGTCGGCCGGGACCGTGGCGCGCAGCCGCCGGGCCTCGCCCGGCTCCAGGTCCACGCGGGTGTACCCGACGAGACGCTGCACCGGCTGCACGACCGACGCGACCGGGTCGTGCAGATAGAGCTGCACGACCTCCGTCCCGGCCCGCCCGCCCGTGTTGCGCACGGTGAAGGCGAGGGTGAACTCGCCGTCCGTCGGCGCCTCGTCGGCGTCCACGGTCAGGTCCGTCCAGTCGAACCGCGTGTAGGACAGGCCGTGCCCGAAGGCGAACGCCGGGGTCGGGTCGATGCTGGAGACGTCGCTGGCCTGCGCGAGCCGCGCCCCGAGGTAGGTGGACGGCTGGGAGCCCGGACCGCGCGGCACACCGACCGGGAGACGGCCCGAGGGGTTGGTCCGGCCGCTGAGCACCCCGGCGATCGCGTGCGTGCCCTCCTGGCCCGGGAAGAAGGACTGCACGATCGCGGCGGACTCCTCCACGGCACGCCCGAGCGCGTACGGCCGCCCCGCGATCAGCACGGTGACGACAGGTGTGGCCAGGTCGAGCACGGCGTCGAGGAGCTGCTGCTGGGCGCCGGGCAGCACCAGTGACCCGACGTCGCATCCCTCGCCGCTGGTGCCCCGCCCGAACAGCCCGGCCCGGTCGCCGAGCACCACCAGGGCGATGTCGGCCTCGCGCGCCGCCCGCACGGCGTCCTGGATGCCGGAGAGGTCTCCGTCGTCGACGCCCGTGCCGCGGGCCACCGTGATCTCGGTTTCGGGGAACTCGGCGGTGAGGGTGTCGCGCAGGGTGGGCAGACCGATGCCGAGCGGGGTCCCGGGATGGCGGACGCCGATGTGCTGCGGGAACGAGTAGCAGCCCAGGACGGCGACGGGCTCGTCCGCGTTGGGACCGATCAGGGCGATGCGGCGCGGCCGGTCCAGGGGCAGGGTGCCGTCGTTGCTCAGCAGCACGACCGCTTCCTCGGCGAGCGTGCGGGCCAGCGCGCGGTTCTCCGGGCCGTCCAGGTCGACCCGGCCGCGCAGCGCCTCGGGATCGTCCCGGCCGATGCCGTCGAGCGCGGGCGGGAGAGGGGTCCAGTCCGCGTCGAGCAGGCCGAGTTCCGCCTTCTGGGTGAGGATCCGGCGCAGGGCCCGGTCGACGAGCTTCTCCGGTACGCGGCCGTCGGCGACGGCCTCGGTCAGCGGCGCGCCGTAGGTCTTGACGTTGGGCAGTTCCACGTCGATGCCCGCGTGCAGCGCGGTGCCGGCGGCGTCGGCCCAGTCGGCGGCGACGCCGTGCAGGGTCTTGAGGAAGGCGATGGCGAAGTAGTCGGCGACGACGGTGCCGTCGAAGCCCCAGGTGTCCCGCAGCAGCCCGGTCAGCAGGGCCTCGTCGGCCGCCGAGGGCATGCCGTCGGTGTCGGTGTAGGCGTTCATCACCGACCGGGCGCCGCCTTCCCGGACCGCCATCTCGAACGGCGGCAGCAGCACGTCGGCGCGCTCGCGCGGGCCCACGGAGGAAGGCGCCAGGTTGCGGCCGGCGCGGGAGGCGGAGTAGCCGGCGAAGTGCTTGAGGGTGGCGACGATGCCGGCGGACTCCAGGCCCTGCACGTAGGCGGTGCCGATGGTGCCGACGAGGTACGGGTCCTCGCCGATGGTCTCCTCGACGCGGCCCCAGCGGGCGTCACGCACCACGTCGAGGACGGGGGCGAGGCCCTGGTGGACGCCGACGGACCGCATGTCGCGGCCGATGGCGGCGGCCATCCGGCGCACCAGCCCGGGGTCGAAGGCGGCGCCCCAGGACAGCGGCACCGGGTAGGCGGTGGCGCCCCAGGCGGCGAATCCCGCCAGGCACTCGTCATGCGCGAGGGCGGGGATGCCGAACCGGTTCGTGGCGGCGATGCGGGCCTGGGTACGGGCCAGGGAGAGCGCGCCCACGGCGGCATCCACGGGGACGGTGCCGAAGGGGCGGGTCAACTGGCCCAGCCCGTCCGGCAGAAGGGCGTCCAGGTCGACGGCCTCCTCCATCTCGTGCTGGTGCGGGGCCACTTCACCGCCCTGGTCGGAGGCGCCCACCCACACGCCGTACAGCTGGGCGGTCTTCTCCTCCAGGGTCATCGCGCCGATGAGGGCGTCGACTCTGGCGGTCACGGGAACGCTGGGGTCGTTCCACCGGGGGAGTCCGGGGGTGTTCTCCACGGCCATGTCGGTGTTCACTTTCCTCCTACGCCTCTCGGCCCCTCGACCGGGGACCCGCGGGCGGACGGACAGGTGGACGAGCAGGACGGGACACGGGGCGGAAGCGGTCCGGGCACCACTGCCGGTGACCCGCGCCTCCGCGTCGGCGTGGGCGGCGGCGCCCGGTCACGCCCCCGGCCCCGGCCTCGGTCAACGGCCGAATCCGGCGGTGAGGCCGCTGAGCAGCTGACGCCGGCCGAACGCGTACAGCACCAGGACGGGCAGCGTGGTGAGGACCACGGCGGCCAGGACGGCGGGGACGTTGACCCCGTACTGGCCCTGGAAGGTCCACAGCGCCAGCGGCAGGGTCCGCTGGTCGGGGCTCTGGGTGAGGACCAGGGGCAGCAGGAATCCGTTCCAGATGGTCAGGGCGTTGAAGATGGTCACGGTGAGGATGGCGGGCCGGGTGAGCGGCGCCGCCAGCCGCCACAGCGTCGTCCACTCGGTGGCGCCGTCGACCCGCATCGAGTCGAACAGTTCCTTGGGGACGTCGCGGATGAAGTTGGTGAGGACCAGCACGGACAGCGGAATGGCGAAGGCGATCGACGGCAGGATCAGCGCCGGCAGGCTGTCGTACAGCTGCAGCCTGATGATGATCAGGTAGACCGGGATCACCGTCGCCTGCAGGGGGATCGCCAGGCCCATCAGGAACAGGCCGTTCATCGCGCGCAGGGTCCGCGTGCGCCAGCCGCGGACGATGGCGTAGGCCGCCATGAAGGAGATCGCGACCGCCGGCACGACGGCGCCGGCCGTGACGACGACGCTGTTGACGAAGTAGCGCAGGAAGTCGGACTCGACGACCAGCCGGTAGTTGTCCAGTGTCGGGTCGCCCGACGGCACCAGGGGGTTGCTCGCGTAGTACTGGCTCTGCGCCTTGAGACTGGTGATGAGGGTCCAGTACAGGGGGACGGCGACCACGACCAGCCACAGCCATCCGGCCAGTCCGCCCAGCCAGTTGCGCCGGGCCGTAGGCGGGCGCGGAGGGCGCCGCTGCTCGCCGGGGGCGACCTTCTGCGGTCGCCGCCGGTCGGTCAGGATGGTGGTCATCTCAGGCCCCCTCGAGTTGGCTCGCGGCGGCGTCCCGGCCGCCGAGCCGGCGCAGCAGCAGGGCGAGAGCCAGACCCACCAGGACCAGGATCACCGCGATGGCGCTGGCCGGTCCCATCAGGCTGGCCTGGAAACCCCGCTTGTACATGTCCAGTGCGAGGACCCGGGTGGCGTCACCGGGGCCGCCCTCGGTCAGCACGAAGATGAGGTCGAAGAAGGTCAGCGACCCGATCACCATCAGGGTGGACGAGGTGATGATGGTGTACTTCAGCTGCGGCAGCGTGATGCTGAAGAACTGCCGGACCTTCCCGGCACCGTCCAACTGCGCCGCTTCGTAGAGGGACTTCGGGATCTGCTGCACCCCGCCCTGGTAGATCAGGGAGTGGAAGGGGATGAACTGCCAGGAGACCACGAAGACGACCACCCCGAAGGCGAGCCCGGGCCGCCCCAGCCAGTCCTGGCTCAGCAGGCGGATCTTCAGCCCGGCACCGAGGCCGAAGTTGGGGTCGAGCAGGGCCTTGTAGGCGATCGCGATCGCCGCCGAGCTGAGCATCAGCGGCACGAAGTACACCACGCCCAGCACCGCACGGTAGCGCTGACGACCGGCCATGAACGTGCCGAGCAGAATGCTGAGCGGTGTCTGGACGGCCCAGGACACGGCCATCACCAGGAACGTCACCCAGAGGGCGTGCGGCAGCCCCGGATCGGTGAGCACCGCACGCCAACTCGTCAGCCCCGACAGCTGGATGTCGCCGATCCCGTCCCACGTGGTGAAGCTCAGCGCGAAGACACCGACGAGCGGGATCACCGCGAAGCCGACGAACATCAGCAGCGCCGGCACCGCCAGCCACGGCAGGATGCTGCGTGGTTCGCGTCGCTGCGGGTGGGTGGCGGGCGAGCTCATGCGGCGGTGACCGCGTTGAGGTTGCCGGCGAACTGCTGCGGAGATATGGACAGCTGGAACAGCTTGACGATGTTGTCCAGCAGTGTCTCGGCGGCCGTCGGACTGAGCGCCTGGTCCCACGACTGGACGAACACCTTGGCCTTGCTGGCGATGTCGTACGTGAACTTCAGGAAGTCGGCGTTGTCGGAGGCGGCCAGCAGCTTCTCCGTGCCGAGCCGGATCGGCACCGACCCGTTGCCGATCCACTTCTCCACCTCCGCGTCCTGGAGGACACCGGTGGCGAAGAAGTCCTTGGCGATCTTCTTCTGCTCGGCACTGGCCTTGGCCGAGATGGACAGGTACTGGGCGGGGTTGCCCACGGTGACGCTCTGATCGCCCTTGCCGCCCTCGACGGGCGGGAAGGTCATGTAGCCCAGCGCGCCGCTGGAGACGAAGTCACCGCCGTCGGTCTGCTGGATGCCGTACGACCAGGCGCCGTGCAGCATCATCGCGGCCCGGCCGGTGTACAGCAGCGCCTGGTCGGCGTTGGAGTCCGCGGTGATCGAGGAGAAGCCCTTGACGAACCCGTCGGCCTCGACCAGCTGCTGCAGTTTGGTGAGCGCCGTGATGGCGTCCGGGTGCGACCAGGCGTTCTTCTCGCCCTCGATGGCGGCCTGGAACACCTCGGAACCGCCGATGCGGTCGAACAGGAACTCCAGCCACATCATGTTCGTCCACCGGGACTGGCCGCCCAGCGAGAACGGTGCGATGCCCTTGGCGTTGAACTTGGGCACGAGCGCCATGATGTCGTCCCAGGACTCCGGCGGTTTCACGCCGACCTTCTCGAAGACGTTCTTGTTGTAGTAGAGGATGATCGGCTGCACCGTCTCGCACGGCATGGCGTAGATCTTGCCGTCGACCGTGGCCGCGCCGAACGAGGACGGGAACAGCCGTTCCTTCACCGCGGAGTTCTCGTCGAACCACGAGGTGAGGTCCTCGACCTGCTCCCCTTCCACGTAGGTGCGCAGCGTCCCGCCGCCCCAGCCCCAGATGATGGTGGGCGCCTGCCCGGCTCCGATCGCGGTCTTGATCTTCGTCTTGTACGCGTCGTTCTGGAAGGTGGTGTCCTTGATCTGCTGGTCGGGGTGGGCCTTGTTGAAGGCGTCCACCGCGCCGGCCCGGACCCCTTCCTGCGGCTGGCCGTTGAGGTACCAGTACGTCGCGCCGCCGCTGCTCTTGCCGGGTCCGGACGAACCGCAGGCCGCCAGCGCCGCGGACACCGGCACACCGGCGGCCAGGGTGAGGAGGGTACGTCGGGAGAGCGCCATGTCATTCTCCGCACTCGAGAGCCATCGGCTGCTCGTGAGTCGAGGTGAAAGGTTTTCGAAAAGGGCTGTCTCCGAGCTCTGTCCGTGCAAATTAGGTTTCGAGGTTCGTCGGTGTCAAGGCGTATGCACACACAGGTTGTTGGGCGCAAGTAAGCGGTGAAACAGTGATTGCGGATGTCTGGCGCACGACCCCGGGAACGTCGAAAATGTTTCGAAAGCCAGGGGACCGGGGGAGAGGATCATGCGGGTGGACGCCGGCCGCACACGGTCCGCCCAGGTCACACAGCCGACCGGATGCCCGCCGCCGCGCCTGCCGCGTTGCCGTACGGTTTGACCGGCTCCACCCGCGTGGCCGGCCGGGCCCGGCGGCTCACCGCACCGGTGGGACGGACAGTTGAGAGGAACCGATGCGACCGAATGCCAGGCGCACCACGTTGGCGGACATCGCCCAGGCGGCCGGTGTCTCCGTCGCCACCGTGTCCAAAGTGGTCAACGGCCGCGGTGACGTGGCGCCGCACACCCGCACGCGGGTGCAGGAACTGCTGCACCAGCACCACTACCTGGCCCCCGTGTTCCGTCACACCGAGGCCGTCGAGAGCCCGACCATCGAGGTCCAGTTCCAGGGCGGCCTGCGCGCCTACGTGGCGGAGACCCTCGAAGGCATCGTCGACTCCGCGGCCGAGCTGGGCGCCTCCGTGGTGATCAGCAAGGCGTCCCACCGCCCGCACTGGGCCCGGGACCTGGTCTCCGCGGGCCGCCGCGCCGTCATCGCCGTCACCAGCGTGTACACCACGGCCCACATGAACGAACTGGCCCGGGCCGGCCTGCCGTTGGTCGTCCTGGACCCGCTGCACCTGCCGGACAGCCGGGTCAACAGCGTCGGGGCGACCAATTTCGCCGGCGGTCTGACCGCGACCCGGCACCTGCTGTCCCTGGGCCACCGCCGCATCGCCTACCTCGGCGGACCGGCCATGGCCGTCGGCAACCAGGCCCGCCTGCACGGCTACCGCGCCGCCATGGAGGCGGAGGGCGCCCCGGTCCCCGACGCCTACGTCCGGCCCGGCGAGTTCACCTACGAGACCGGTCTGCTCGGTGCCGCGGCACTCCTGGACCTGGACGAGCCGCCGACGGCCGTCTTCGCGGGCAACGACGACATCGCCGTCGGCGTCATCGAGACGGTCCGCGTCCGCGGCCTGCGCGTCCCCGAGCACCTGAGTGTGGTCGGCTTCGACGACACCAGCCTCGCCCGCATGGCCTCACCACCCCTGACCACCGTCCGCCAGCCCCTGCGCGAGATGGGCGCCGCCGCACTGCGGACCGCTCTGCGGCTGGCCAACGGCGAGAAACTCGACTCCCACCACGTCGAACTCGCCACCGAACTCGTTGTCCGCGCCTCCACGGCGCCGCCCCGCGAGGAGACGACCCCGTGAACGACCACGGAGGAGCGGCCCCGGCTCCACCGGCCCCCTGACCGCCCCAGCTTCGCGCGCCCCCGTTTCGGCCGCCCCCGTTTCGTCCGTCCTCGCGACGGCCGGCAGCACGGCAGCGGTCCGCACGACACCGTGCGGACCGCCACGCGCGTGCACCGGAGCCCTCAGAAGAAGCCGAGCTTCTTCGGCGAGTAGCTGACCAGCAGGTTCTTCGTCTGCTGGTAGTGGTCCAGCATCATCTTGTGCGTCTCCCGGCCGATCCCGGACTGCTTGTAGCCGCCGAACGCCGCGTGCGCCGGGTAGGCGTGGTAGCAGTTCGTCCAGACGCGGCCGGCCTGGATGGCCCGGCCGGCCCGGTAGGCCGTGTTGATGTCGCGGGTCCACACGCCGGCGCCGAGACCGTACGACGTGTCGTTGGCGATCTTGATCGCGTCGTCGAAGTCGTCGAACGACGCCACCGAGACGACGGGACCGAAGATCTCCTCCTGGAAGACCCGCATCCGGTTGTCGCCCTCGAAGATGGTCGGCCGGACGTAGTAGCCGCCCTTCAACTCGCCGTCGAACTCGGCGCGTTCACCGCCGGTCAGGATCTTGGCGCCCTCGTCGCGGCCGATGTCGATGTACGACAGGATCTTGGACAACTGTTCGCTCGACGCCTGAGCGCCGATCATCGTGTCGGTGTCGAGCGGGTGGCCGGGCTTGATCAGTTCGGTGCGGGCGACGGCCGCCGCGATGAAGTCGGGGTAGTTGCCCCGCTGGATCAGCCCGCGGGAGGGGCAGGTGCACACCTCGCCCTGGTTCAGCGCGAACATGGTGAACCCCTCGAGGGCCTTGTCGCGCAGTTCGTCGTCCTTCTCCCACACGTCGTCGAAGAAGATGTTCGGCGACTTGCCGCCCAGCTCCAGCGTGACCGGCTTCAGGTTCTCGGCCGCGTACTGCATGATCAGCCGTCCGGTGGTCGTCTCACCCGTGAAGGCGATCTTCGCGACCCGCGGGCTGGACGCGAGCGGCTTGCCGGCCTCCGGCCCGAAGCCGTTGACGATGTTCAGCACCCCGGGCGGCAGCAGGTCGGACACCAGGCTCAGCCAGAAGTGGATGGACACCGGCGTCTGCTCCGCGGGCTTGAGGACGACCGCGTTGCCGGCCGCCAGGGCGGGCGCCAGCTTCCAGGTCGCCATCAGGACGGGGAAGTTCCACGGGATGATCTGCGCGACGACGCCCAGCGGCTCGTGGAAGTGGTAGGCCACCGTGTCGTCGTCGACCTCGCTCAGCGAGCCCTCCTGGGCGCGCACCGCACCGGCGAAGTAGCGGAAGTGGTCGATGGCCAGCGGGATGTCGGCCGCCAGCGTCTCCCGCACGGGCTTGCCGTTCTCCCAGCTCTCCGCGACCGCGAGCGCCTCCAGATTGGCCTCCATGCGGTCGGCGATCTTCAGCAGGATGTCGGACCGCTCGGCCGCCGCCCTGCGCCCCCAGCCGGGCGCCGCCGCGTGGGCCGCGTCGAGGGCCGCCTCGACGTCCTCCGCCGTGCCGCGCGCCACCTCGGTGAACGGCTGCCCGTTCACCGGACTCGGGTTCTCGAAGTACTGACCCCTGACCGGCGGCACGTACTCCCCGCCGATGTAGTGGTCGTAACGGGACTGGTAGGAGACGATCGCGCCCTCGCTCCCGGGCGCCGCGTATCGGGTCATGCGGAACAGGCCTCCCTCAGCAGCGCTGCCCGCCGTCGGGCAGCTCCGCGCCGGAGCGTAGGGAGGCGGACGTTGCATCCACGTTGCGTGACCGCGTCACCACGTTCTCGTTCGCCGGAGGGGGTGCGCCGGGGTAGGCCCCGAGAACTGGGCGGCTTACCTCCCGCCGGGCCGCCACGGGCCGGCCGGGACTCCCAACTCGGCCTCCAGCGCGGCAAGACGTGCCCGATGGGTGGCCGTGGGCCGGGCCGCCGCCAGCGCCCGCCACACGTCCAGGTCGTCCTCGCCCCACGGCGCGTGGGCCCAGTCGGCCAGCAGGTCGGGATCCGAGCGGGCGATCAGCGCCGCCCGCAGGCCGTCCGCGAGACGCCGCCTGAGCCGGACGACCGCCGGTGCCTGGGAGGAGGGCAGCAACGGTCCCCGGTAGAAGGCCAGCGCATCGGTGACCGCACCCGCCGCGAGCCGGCGTTCGACGGCGGCGAGGTCCGACTCCAGGTGCTCGGTGAGCCGGTAGGGACGCGACGCGAGCAGGCCGGGGGCCGCCGGGCCCGTGCCTCCCGCGTCGAGGGCCTGACGCAGCCGGGCCAGCTCCGCGCGCAGCGTCACCGGGGTCACCGACTCGTCCTCGTACAGGGCGCAGAGCAGTTCGTCGCCGGTCAGACCCTCGGGGTGCGCGGCGAGGAGGACGAGGATCTCGCTGTGCCGTCGGCTGAGCCGCAGCGTGCGCCCGGCCGTCCTCAGCACGGCCTGGTCACGTCCCAGGACCTCGATCCCGGCACCCCCCGCCGCCGGACCCCGAGGGGCGAGCAGCGCCAGCTGGGACTCCGCGGCGCGCGCCACGGCCTGCACGAATCCGAGACTGTGCGGGTGGGCGAGCCCGTCCCCGCCGGTGATGTCCACCGCGCCCAGCAGACGCCCCGTCCGGGGGTCGTGCACGGGCGCCGCCGCACACGTCCATGGCTGCGCGCGCCGTACGAAGTGCTCGGCCGCGAACACCTGCACCGCACGGCCCACGGCGACGGCGGTACCGGGTGCGTTCGTTCCCACCGCGCTCTCCGACCACCGGGCGCCCGGCACGAAGTTCATCCGCTCCGCCTGCCGCAGCGTCGTCGCGTGGCCCTCCACCCACAGCAGCCTGCCGTGCGCGTCGCACACCGCCAGCAGATGCCGGCCGTCGGCGGCGAACGACCCCAGCAACTCCCGCATCAGCGGCATGACATGGGCCAGTGGGTGCTCCGAGCGACAGGTCCCGAGGTCGCTGTCCGCGAGTTCGATGTCGGCGCTGCCGTCCGGGTGGACGCCCGCGCGTGCCGACCGCCGCCAGGAATCGGCGACCACACCGCGCACCGGACGCGGCACCGTGCCCGCCTCGGTGAACGCCGCATGCGCCCGGTGCAGGGCGCGCACACGCTCGGCAGGGTCGGCTCCTGGCTCGAGGGCCACCCAGGAATCGGTCACCTTGGCCTCCCGCGGGGGCGATGTGCTGGGGACATCGTGGCCCGGGCCGGGCCCGGCGACAACCGTGCCGACCCACAGTCCCTGCCCGTGCCGCGACCACCCGCCCCGACCGGCCTCGTGAGCGGGCCGGGGACGCGACGCCGTACCGGCGCGCGGGAAGGAAAACCGGTCATGACATCACCGCAGGTGGGAACCCGGCAGGGGCCGGGACGCGCGGCCGGCGATCACGATTCGCCACCCAGGAGGTCCCGGGGCACAATGTGTCGTTCATCCCCCGCAGGTCCCGGACCCGCGGGGGAGTGACACCAGTCCCACCAGCAACAAGGGAGATGCACATGTCGTCCAAGAGGCGTCGGAAGAAGAAGGCGCGTCGCAAGAGCGCGGCGAACCACGGCAAGCGTCCGCAGTCCTGAGCCCCTTGCGCGCTTAGGCGGAGTTCCTCCGCCCACCGGCGGGACGGGAGACGTGCGGACCGCACGTCTGCCGTCCCGCCGGCCCGCCCGGCGCCGCTGCCCGGCATCCCCGTCCGGCGACCGCACCCCGCGCCGACCGGATCCTCCCCGGGCACGGCACCGGACGTCCGGACTCCTCCGTGCCGCACCCGACCCGGCGGTTTCCCGACGGGCCCGGGCCCCCGGCCGTGCAGGCCCGCCACCCGCTCCTTCTTGGGGCACCATGTGGGGCATGGCCGAGAACCGGATCGTGAACACCCACCAGTCCGAGGCGTGGAACGGCTACGAGGGCCGGCACTGGGCCGAGCACCAGGCGCGCTACGACGCGCTCAACGATCCCGCCAACGCCCCGCTCCTCGACGCCGCCCGCATCCGTGACACGGACCGGGTCCTGGACATCGGCTGCGGCAACGGCCGCCTGACCCGGCTGGCCGCCCGCACCGCGGCCCACGTCGTCGGCGTCGACCTGTCGGAGCCCATGCTGGAAAGGGCCCGGGCGAGCGCGGCCGAGGAGCACCTCGACAACGTCTCCCACCTCCGGACCGACGCCCAGGTCCACCCCTTCGACGAGGCGTCGTTCGACGTCGCGGTGAGCCGCTTCGGGGTCATGTTCTTCGCCGACCCGGTCGCCGCCTTCACCAACATCCGGCGCGCCCTGCGGCCGGGCGGGCGGATCGCCTTCGTCTGCCCGCAGTCCGTGCTCCGGATGGACCAGGCGGTGATCTTCGCGGCGGTCGCGGAGCACGTCACGCTGCCCGATCTGTCCGCTCCGGCGGAGACGGGCCCCGCCGCCTTCGCCGACCCGGCACGCGCCGAACGCGTCCTGACGGACGCCGGGTTCGACGACGTCAGCGTGGAACCGGTCGAAGTACCGCAAGGGTGGGGCCCCGACGCGGCGGACGCCGCGACGTTCCTGTTCGGCTGGGGCCCCATGCGCCACTGGCTCCGCGATGCCGCCCCCGACGCCGTCGACCGTGCCCGGGAGGCGGCCACCGAGGCGTTCCGCGCCTACGAGACGGACGACGGAGTCCGCCTCATGGCCCGCCACTGGCTCGTGACAGCCGTCCGGCCGGGCGGCCCTGTACCCGGCCCCGGGGCGTGAGGGCGACCGGCCCCCCAACGCCCCGCAGCCGCCGCACTCCGTCACCGGTCCCGATGACCGCCCCGGTCACGGAGACCTGACCGTCGCGTTCGAGACCCTCGCGTCGCCCGGAGACCCCGTCACGACCCTGGTGGTGCACACCACCGGACCGGGGTCGCTCTCAGCGCGCGCCCTGGCCCCCTCTGTCGTGCTGGACCTTCCCGGAGGCCACTGCCGAACCGGGGCAGTGACGCCGCGCCCCCAGCCAGAGCCCGAGCGTGAGCCCGGGCGCGAGCCCAGCCCGCCCCCGGTAGTTCGCGGCCGGCCACTCGCAGGTCGCGCGGGCCGCACCGGGGCCCGGGGTGGGCCATTCGGCTCCGGCCGGCTCGCCGGTCGCACGGCCTGCCTGTGGGGTGGACACGAATGCGCCGCCGACGTCCGCGCAGCCGCAGCAGGGCGTCCGGCCCCCTCGTGGAAGGACAAGGCATGCACATATCCAGAGCGACCGCGGGCCGCCGTGGCCGCGCCGTGGTCGTCGCCGCAGTGGTGGCCTGCTCCGTCACCCTGACCGGCCCGGACTTCGCCGCCGCCGGGGGCGGTCCGACTTCCGATGTGCCCGTCCCGGAGCTGGACTGGCAGCCCTGCGTCGCGGGCAGCCCGTTCGACTGCGCGACGGCCGAGGTGCCCCTGGACCACCGGAACCCCGCCGGCCGCACCATCGAACTGGCCGTCGTCAAACGCGAGGCGACCGACCCCGCCCGGCGCATCGGCACCCTCTTCTTCAACCCCGGCGGACCCGGCGGGCCCGGGACCGTGCAGATGCCGCAGAACTACGAGGCGTTCCCCCGCGAGGTGCGGGAGCGATTCGACATCGTCAGCTGGGACCCTCGCGGGATCGGCAACAGCACCGCCGTGAACTGCTTCGGCAGCCCCGAGGAGGCAGCCGCGTGGGAGGAGACCAAGGCGGCCGGCTTCCCGGTCGGGGCGAAGGAGCGCAAGGCCTCGACCGCCGCATACGAGGAACTGGCCCGCAACTGCGAGAAGCGCGACGCCGACCTCCTGCGCCACGTGTCGACCGCCGACACCGCCCGGGACCTGGACCTGCTCCGCCGCGCGGTCGGTGACGAGCAGCTCACCTACCGCGGCAACTCCTACGGCACCTACCTGGGCGCCACCTACGCCAACCTGTTCCCCGGCAAGGTCCGCGCGATGGTCCTCGACAGCGACTGGAACCCCTCTGCCTGGACGAACAACGGCTCCGCCGACGCTGCCCGGAGCACCAGCTTCACGCGCCTGGGCTCGGACCTCAGCGCGGCAGGCGTCCTGGACCAGTTCCTGACCCTGTGCGGGTCCACGACCACCGCCCACTGCGCCTTCTCGGCCGGCAGCCCGGAGGCCACCCGGGCCAAGTACGACCGGCTGATGGAACGGCTCCGCGACCGGCCGATCGGCCCCTGGACCTACGCCCGCACGGTCAGTGCCATGGTCAGCGGGTTCTACGTGGTGCACCCCGGATGGACGGAGGTCGCCCGCGTCCTGCAGGAGCTGTCGCAGGGCCGTGAACCGCAGCCGGCCGCGTTCCCGCCCCCGCCCCCGGTGAAGAACCCCACCCCGTACACGGGCGAGGAACAGAGCACCGCCGTGCTGTGCGGCGACAGCCCCAACCCGCGCGACCCCGGCGTCTACCACGGCCTGGAGGAGGAGAGCGCCGCGCGAGCGGGCGACGTCGGACGCCACTGGACCTGGGCCACCTTCGGCTGCACCGCCTGGCCGGCGACCGCCGCCGACCCCTACCGCGGCCCGTGGAACACACCGACCGCCAACCCTCTCCTGATCATCGGCACCACCCACGACCCGTCCACGCCGCACCAAGCCGCCGAGGCCATGGTCGAGCACCTGGCCGACGCCCGTCTCCTCACGGTCGAGGGCAACGGCCACACGACCCTGCTGAACCCCAGCAGCTGCACCAACGCACACGAGAGCCGCTACCTCGTCGACGGCGTCCTTCCCCCGGCCGGAACGACGTGCCGTCCGGACACGCCGCCCTTCGCCGACCCCAGGCCGAGCGGCGGCGTCGCCTCCGGAGGGGGCGGCACGGCGGAGGGCGGTGCCCGGACGGCCTGACCCTGACCCGGAGCGGCGGACGCCGCGGGCGTGAGAGGCGTGAGGCCGGCCGCCTCCGGGCGGCCCGAGACCTGAGAACGGCGGGAGCCGACCCCCGGGTCCCGCCCGCGCGGCCCCTGTCACCGACCGGGCGGCACCTGCGGCCCGGCCCGGCGACAGGGGCCGTACACCAGCCGTCCTACCAGCGGTTGCGGTGCACGACCTCGGCCACCGGACGACGGCTGACCGGGCCGAACGTGCCGCGCGGCCACCCCACCGGGATCGCCGCGAAGGTGTTCATGTCATCGGCAATGCCGAGGGCGGCCTTCCACTCGTCCTCCAGCATCAGGTGCCAGATGGTGATGTTGGCGGCCAGACCCAGCCCGCGCGCGGCGAGCAGCAGGTTCTGCACACCGGGATAGACGCAGGACCCTTCCGCGAGGGCGTTGAAGCGCTCCTGGATCCGCCCCATGCGCGCCGTGGCGTCGGGTCCCAGTTCCTCCGCGTACCGCTGGAGTCCCTCCGGCTCGAGCCTCGGCTCCGGGAACCGGTAGCACGGGATGATCAGCGCGGGGGTCTCGGCGAAGTGGTCGCGCTGGTATTCGATGGCCGCCACCATGCGCCCGTACGCGGCCTCGTCCATGCCGGCCGGGGCGTACTTGCCGGTCGTCGCCAGGTAGGCGTCCACACAGCGCTTCCACAGCGGCGCCAGCTCGGCCATCACCGCCGGGTCGGTGACGACGACGTATTCGTACCGCTGCATGTTGCCGCCGCTGGGGCCCCACACCGCTGCCTGTATCAGCCGGTCCAGGAGGTCGTCGGGCACCGGGTCGGGCCGGAGCCGGCGCATGGCCCGCATGGTGGACATGGTTGCGAAGAGGGCAGGATCGAGAGCGCCGTCGGCCGGGGCCTCGGACGGCGTGACGTCAAGGTTCATGATCGCAGTGTATGGACGACCGGCAGCGCGCAGGAACCCATCTCGTATACACGTTCACCTTCTTGACGACCCGTCGGAACGAGCCCCGCGTGCGGCCGGCCGGCCCAGGTACGGCCGTCCCCCGGGGCCGCGCCCTGCCGTCAGCCCGGTGAGGGAATGGCCCTGCCCCGCTGCTACGGCCGCAGGACGGGGTCGGTGACCCCGCCGGGACAGGCCAGGCCGTCGACATCCCAGCCCGCGCCGCGCGCACCCGCCAGGTAGGCACTCTCGTAGAAGGCGAGGACGGCGGCGCGTCGGTCGCTCTCGGTACGGACGTCGTCGTAGCGCAGGACGGCCAGGTGGCTGCTTCCGCGCGGCTGCCACCGGGCGGCCGCCGGCTCCAGCGGTGCGTCGGCCAGGCCCGCGGGCTCGGGCGCCGTGTACGCGTAGAACGCGGGCTCCGGGAAGGTGTCGTCCCCGAACCAGAAACCGAAGCTGATCACTTCCCGGGAGTACGCCTCCCGGGTGACCGCGTCCGCCCCCTCGGGCTGCTGGACACGGCGTTCGGAGAAGCGGGTGTGGGCGAGGTCGAAGGTGTGCCAGAAGTGGTGCACCGGACTGACCTTCCCCGAGTAGCCCGCCGCGAACTCCTCCAGAACGGAGGCCACTTGACTGAGAACCCGCCAGTATCGGTTGGCGTGCACGGGATCGTAGGTGGCGTGTTCGGTGTCGTCGGCGAACGGCCGCCCCGAGTCCGGCAGGTCGAACGGCCGGGGCAGCGCGGGCCGGGTCCGTACGCCCAGTGTGTCCAGCGCGTCCATGACCGCCGCGTAGAACGACGCCACGGACCGGCCGGCGAGGGGGAACGAGACCTCCCGGCCGTCGAGGGCCGACACGACCAGCCGGTGCGCGACGAAGTCGAAGTCGATGGTGAAGATCGGGTTGCCGTCCACCTGTCCCATGGGGGAGGTGGTGGTGCCCCGCCCCGTGAGCCGGAAGGGGACGTTCCACCAGTGGTTCCGCTGGACGCTCGCCGCGAGCCGGATCTTGCCGACGACCTGGGCGAACCGGTGGAGGGTCTCCTTCGTGTCACGCCACTCGGCGAGCGGGATCGGCGGAAACAGTTCCATGATCTTCCCTCTCCTCTCCCGCAACGCTGCCGGCGCCCGGCCGAGGGCACTGAAGACCATCATGACCACTGCGGTCCGGTGTGGCACGTCGCCGGACCGGCGGGAGGGGCGCCGGGCGGGGGAGCCGGGCAGGCTCAGTGCGCCGCGAGGACGCAGAACTCGTGGCCCTCGGGATCCGACAGGCACGTCCACGGGACGTCACCCTGACCGACGTCGAGACCGGTGGCCCCGAGGGCACGCAGACGGGCCACCTCGGTGGCCGTGTCCTCCCCGGGGTGCGGCAGGTCGAGATGGACACGGTCCGGCGTGGCCTTCCGGTCCGGCGTGCGGAGGAACTCGAGGTACGGACCGGAGTCCGTCGGCGACCGGAACACCGCCCAGTCGTCGGTCACGTCGTGCGGTGTCCAGTCAAGGGCCCCGCCCCAGAAGCGGGCCATGGCCCACGGGTCGGCACAGTCGACGACGACCGCGGCGATCGGCCCGGTGTCCCGGTAGACATCCCGGGGCTCCAGGACACAGAACTCGTTGCCCTCGGGATCGGCGAGGACCTGCCAGGGCACGCTGCCCTGGCCCACCCGCGCGGGGGTCGCACCGAGGCCCCGGAGGCGGGCGATCAGCGATGCCTGATGGGCGGCCGAGGTGGTCGCGAGGTCGAGGTGCACACGGTTCTTCACCGCCGGTTTGGGATCCGGCACGGGGACGACGTCGATGCCGAGGCCCACCGGGTCCGGCCACACGAGGCCGCCGCCCGGGCCGACGTAGGTCGTCGCACCGGCGTCGTAGGCACTCCACCCGAGTGCCTCCGCCCAGAAGCGGCCGACGGCCCGGGCGTCCACCGCCTTGACGTTCATCTGCACAGGTCGCAGCCCCATGCCGCAGATCCTATGGCCGGTGTCCCGCCCCGCGCCGTCCGGTGGCCTGCGGGACATCGACGGCAGCCCGGCCGGGCGCCGCGCCACGCACAGCCGACGTGACGGGGGAGTGGCCACCGACGGGACCGGGCGGCAACCGGCTGCCGCACCGACCGCCCTCACGGCTTGACTTCGCAGGTCGGAGCGTGTTCTCTGCCGATGCGCGGGTTCGTCCTGACGGGGGGTCACCTCATGAAGTCCGTACGTCGTACCTGCACCACCGCCCTTGTCGCGGCCGCAGTTGTGCTGGGCCTCGCAGCCTGCTCCGGCGTCGGTGACGAGGCCGCCGAGAAGGTCGACGACGAGATGATCCGTGAAGTCGACCGGCAGATCGACGAGGTGTACGAGGTCACCTACGAAGTGACGGGCGAGAAGGCCGACTTCATCGAGTTCAACGCGGGCGGCGGGGACGCGAGCGACCCGGAGTTCGAGACGGTGGACGACCCGGCACTGCCGTGGAAGAAGACGGTGAAGCTGCGCGGCATCGAAGCGCCCACCGTCCTGCCCGTGCTGGTCGAGCCCGACGCCGGCTCGGGGCGGCTCACCTGCAAGATCGTGTACCGGGGCAGGACGCTGGCCGAGAAGTCGGGCGCCGCGGCCGTGTCGTCGGCCGGCTGTGTCGCGGTCTCGCCGATCACCGGGTGACACCGGTGTGGTGGGCCTCCGGGGAGCCTGCCGCGTCCAGTGCTCCGCCGGAGGGGAGGGACGCCCCCGGCTCTGGCGGACGCGTCAGCGCACCACGCGATAGGTCACGTGGGTGACCAGGCTCGCCGACCGCACCCGCAGCTGCTCCAGCTTCATCCCCGGCACACCGTCGAACAGCCGTGTGCCGGCGCCGAGCGTGAACGGCGCGATGTGCAGGCGCAGTTCGTCGACCAGACCGGCGGCCAGGTACTGGTTGGCGGTGGTCGCGCCGCCCATGATCGAGACGTCGCCGTCACCGGCCACCGCCCGCGCACGGTCCAGTGCGCCGCCCCGGATGCCGTCCGTGACGAAGTGGAAGGTGGTGCCGCCGTCCATCGGCTGCGGGTCGCGCGCGTGGTGGGTGAGGACGAACACCGGCGCGTGGAACGGCGGATCGTCGCCCCACCAGCCGTTCCACGGCCGGTCCCAGGCACCGCGCACGGGACCGAACATGTTGCGGCCCATGAGGAACGCCCCGGCCTCCGTCATCTGTTCGGCCTCGGCGCGGTTCTCCTCCGGCGTGTCGAACATCCAGGCGTGCAGCAGGGAGCCCGTGCCGTCGGCGCCGTCGTCGCCGAACGGGCGCTCCTCGCTCTGGTTGAAGCCGGCGGCGTACCCGTCGACCGAGACCGTGAGGTCGCAGATCACCTTGCCCGTGCGTGCGTTCATTGCCGTGGGGCTCCTGGTGGGCGGGTCATGGGCGGGTCACGAATCGAGCGGGCGGCAGCGCGGTGCGGGCCGCCTCTAGGAGGGCTGCCACCGCTGCCACAGCATCTCCAGCCCCAGCACAATGGCACACAGCACCGCCACGGATCCGGGAACGGCCACGAACACCACGTGGATCGGGTCCCTTTCATCCGGAAGGAAGAGGTCCACCCATCCCAGGGACAGGGCGAGAGCCGTGGCGATTCCCCCTACTCGCGAGGCCCATTCGAAAAGGCGGGCGTGCCACGGCTTGGAAACGTCGGAATTCCTGGAGCGCACGTCGATGCTGAAGAAGATCAGCAGCACGGCGAGGAAGGAGATCAGGCTGACCATGTCGGCCGACGGCATCTGACGCATGGCGCGACCATAGCCCCGGCACCCCGCGAATTCCGTGAACCGCGGGCGCGCGGTCGTCACCGCAGCCCACCCGTTCCCGACGGTCACCGGGCCGGCTGTTCCCGCCCGGCGCCGACGTCCGTCAACGGGGCTCGGGACCGGTCCTGGGCGCGTAGCACGCCGGCAGTGCGCGCTTCACGTCGTACGCATGCGTCACGCCGTCGGACCTTCCTGTGAGTGAGCGGCGCTGCGGATCATCGCGGGGGCGGGGCGACCGGTCAAGGGCGGAGCGGGACCGAGGGCTCACAACCGGTCGAGCAGGTCGGCGGCCAGGGCGCGGGCCTGCCGCAGGCACCGGCTGTCACCCTCCAGACCGGCCCGGGTCATGGCGCCCTCCAGCAGATACGACAGGTGTTCTGCCGTGGTCCGTACCGTGTCGGGACGATCGGGCAGCAGCTCCCCGAGGTGTTCCGCCATGATGCGTTCCACCTCCGCCTTCTGCCGGCCGACCAGGGCCCGGGTCTCGTTCCCGACCGGCATCTCCGCCGCGGCGTTGAGCAGGGCGCAGCCACGGAAATCCTCGTCGTCCACCGGCGACGTGCTGTCGATGTACGTGTCGAAGACGATCAGAATGCGGTCGCGCGGATCCTGCCCGGGCCCGAGGCGGGCCTGATAGCGCGCGAGCCACGCCGCGTGCCGGGCTTCCAGATAGGCCCGCACGAGCTCCGCCTTGGACGCGAAGTTGTTGTACAGGCTCATCTTGGCGACGCCGGCCTCGGCGGTGATCGTGTCGATTCCGGTCGCCGTGATGCCGTCGCTGTAGAAGCGCCGTGCCGCCGCGGCCAGGATGCGGTCCCGCGCCGGCCGCCGCCGTCCCCCGCTCGGTACCTGTCTGCTGTCGCTCATCCGGCTCATCCCTCGCCTCACTTCGCTGGGTAGACTAGTCTACCTAATGTCGGCGCGTGTGGTGGTCGTCCGTGATCACGGCCCGTGCCCCCTCCGAACGTCAGCAACCTGAGGAAGGCACCATGACCGTCCTGACCGACAGCCTCGTCGTCGACGGAGTGCGTCTGGCCTACCGGGACCGTGGCCGAGGCGAGCCCGTGATCTTCATCCACGGCACGCCCTCCCACTCCTACGAATGGCGCGACGTCGTCCCCCACATCGAGGCCAGCGGACTCCGCGTCATCACCTACGACCTGCTGGGCTACGGCCGGTCCGAGCGGCCGGCGGACCGGGACACCTCGGTCGCCGCCCAGACCGGCCTCCTGGAACACCTGCTGGACACGCTGGGCCTGGAGCAGGTCGACATCGTCGCGCACGACATCGGCGGCGCCATCGGTCTGCGCTTCGCCATCGCCCACCCCGAGCGGGTGCGCCGACTGATGATCATGGACGCGGTCAGCTACGACTCCTGGCCGTCCCCGACCTGGCAGAAGATCATCGACGAACAGCTGGACGAGGCGGCCGCGATGTCGCAGGACGACTTCAACGCCCTGCTGACCCGGCAGCTCACCATGGCCGTCGCCGACCCCTCACGCATGACGGGCGACGTCCTGCGGGCCTACCTGGAACCCCACCAGTCCCCGCTCGGCCGGGCCTCCTTCTTCGAGCACCAGGTGCGCCACTACGACTCCAGGTACACGGAGGAGATCAGCGACCGGTTCGACCGCCTGACCATGCCGGTGCGCATCGTGTGGGGCGAGGAGGACCAGTGGCAGCCCCTCCACTACGCGAAGCGGCTCAGCGGCGACATCCCCGGCGCGGAACTCGTGGTCGTCCCCGGCGCGGGCCACTTCCTCATGGAGGACGCCCCCGACCGCCTGGTGCGGGAGATCCGCGACTTCCTGGCCGCCCCGGTCGGTTGATCATGCACCGATCCGCCCGGTCGCGCGACCCCGGTACCGGTCCGCCCGGTCGCGCGACCCCGGTACCGGTCCGCGCGTCGGCGCGGGGCACCCGTCCCGCCGGGCGCCCCCGTCTCAGGCGCCGACGACCGCGTCGTGCAGGGCCCAGCCCATCGCGCCCGCGCACCAGCTGATGTTGCCGAGCACGGCGACGTCCAGGTCGTGCCGCGGGTAGTGGTACAGCCGGGCACTGGCACCGTCCTCCTCGCCGGTGTGCCCCCAGCGCACCACGGTCCCCTCGGCGTCGAGGAGGTGGGTGAGACCGAAGCCGTACATCCAGCGGTAGCCCCGCACCCTCTCCTCGCGTTCGTCGACCTGCGGCGTCAGCGCCAGGGACGTCAGCTCCTCGCCCAACAGCCGCCCGTGCCGCAGCGCGTGGGCGAAAGCCGTCAGATCGGCCGCGCTGCAGGTCGCCCCTCCGTCGGCCGCCGCGTGGGGCGTGGTCGCGTAGTGGTTCGTCCGGTACGGGGCCGGGCCGTCGGCGGCGGTGAGGTAGCCCTCGGCGACACCCGGCCCCGGCTCGTCCAGGGCGGGGAAGCCGGCCGAGGTCATCCCGGCCCGGGCGAAGACCTCGTCGGCGACGACCTCGGTGGAGGGCCGGCCGGTCACCGATTCGATGAGCAGCCCGAGCAGGATGTAGCCGGCTCCGTTGTAGAGGTGGCGTTCCCCGGGCGGGAAGTGGGGCGGCTTGCCGGCGAACAGCGGCACGTAGTCCCGGTCGCCGCGCAGCAGGTACAGCGGGTGGGACGCGGTCAGGGCGGCCCACTCGGCCTCCCAGTCGTCACTGCCCTCCTCGAACCAGTCGCCGATGCCCGACGTCATCGTCAGCGCATGGCGCACGGTGACGCGCGGATCGAGTCCGGGCATGTGCTTCCGTACGAAGTCCACGAGCGCATCGTCCAGACGGACCAGCCCGTGCTCCACGAGCTGGAGGACTGCCACCGCGGTGAACGTCTTGGACACCGACGCCACGCGGAAGGCCGTGTCGACGGTGTTGGGCACCGCCCAGCGTCGCGACGCCATCCCGAACGCACCGGTGTACACCGGCTCTCCGCGACGCGTGACCCGGACCGTGCCGGAGAATCCCTGATCCTCGGCCGCGGCGCGCACCACCTCGTCCAGGCAGCGCGCATCGAATCCGTCCGTCGTCGCGACCGTCACCCGCAGACACCTCACCGTGGAAGTTCCCCATCGAACGGTGACGATTGTCCAGCACGGCCACCGGCCCGCTACGGCCGCCCCACCCCGGACACCGCGCGCCCCGGCCACGCCCCGCGCGAGGGAGGCGACGCCCACCCCGGCCGGCGGCGTTCTCCTACGGTGTCCTGCACGCCACGCCCCCTCTCCCCGTCCACCGAACGGGGCCTACGCGTGGGCATGCGGATCGAAGCCCTCCGGCGCCTCGTCCAGAAAAGTGGTGACCGTGCCGATGCGGCCGTCACGGTCGAAGGCGAGGACGTCGGTGCCCGTGGCGAACTGCTCTCCGCGGACATCGAGCTGCCACAGCAGCCGGGCGTGACCGTGGTGGATCTCCGGCTCCCTGCGCGCCCGGAACGCGACGTCCCCCATGTGCTGCACGAACTGCCGGCGAAAGCCGATCAGCGCCTGCCGCCCGGCGAGGACGCCGACCGGTGCGCAGTAGCGGACCTCCTCGCCGAAGACGTCGGACGCCTGGCCGGCCCCCTCGTCGTCCGGCGAGGTGTTCCAGAACCGCAGGTAGCGGTTCAGGTTCTCCTCGCACCGGTCGATGGCCGGGGCGTCGGTGTCGGTGGTGTGCGTCATGGCTGATGTCCTTCCGTGAGGTGCTCGTGCGCCGCCGTGGCGAGTGTCCGACGGCCTGCGCGGTCCATGTCCCGACTGTGCGGCGGGCCGCCGTCCGGTGTCGATGACCTGTGAGGTCATTGCCGCCGGACACTTCATGGGAGAGCCTCGGAGCATGGTCACCTCGGAACCGGTCGGAGTGCTCGTACGGCGTTGGCGGGACCGCCGCAGCCGGTCACAGATGGACGTGGCGCTGGCGGCGAACCTGTCCACCCGGCACCTGAGCTGCATCGAGACCGGACGTGCCGTCCCGAGCCGGCAGATGATCGAGCGCCTCTGCGACGAGCTGGACGTGCCGCTGCGGGAACGCAACGCCTTCCACCTGGCTGCGGGCTTCGCACCCGTCCACCCCGAGCGGCCGCTCGACGATCTCGGTGCCGCCCGGGAGGTCGTCCGGGCGGTGCTCGCCGGCCACGAACCCAGCCCGGCGCTCGCCGTCGACGTGCGCTGGGAACTGCTGTCCGCGAACCGGGCCGCGACGGCCTTCTTCACCGGCCTGCCCGCCCCGCTCCTCGCCCCGCCCGTCAACGTGCTGCGCGCCACGCTGCATCCGGACGGCCTGGCGCAGCGCATCCGGAACCTCGCCCAGTGGCGCGCCCACGTACTGCGGCGCATCCGCCGCCAGCTCGCCCGTACGGCGGCCGAGGGCCTCGCGGACCTCCTGGCCGAGCTGGAGTCCTACCCTGCCCCCGCCGAGGAGGAGCCGCGCAACGATCTCGCCGTTCCGCTGCTGCTGTCGTCGGACGACGGTGATCTCGCGTTCCTCTACACCACCACGGTGTTCGGCTCTCCCCGGGACGTGACCCTGGACGAGATCGCCATCGAGACATTCTTCCCCGCCGACGCGGTCACGGCCGAGGTGCTGAGGAAGGCGGCCGGGGCAGACGGACGACCGGAGGCGGGCTGACCGGAGTTCGCCCGCCCCGGCCACCGGTGACCCACCACCACGGACGGGAGCGGGGAGGCGTCGGCGACCTACGGGGCCGTCAGGTCCGAGGAACGCGCCGGCCGGAGCGGGGGACCGCACGCCTCTCACCCCGCATCGAACCCCTCACCGGCCGCCACGTAACATCACCGTGCTTGCTCTGACTTCGCGGTTTCACTGGGGGAACATCGTGGGTACCGGCGCTCGGAAGCGCCTCGCTGTCATGGGCGGAACACTGGCCGCCGCGCTGCTGGCGACTGGCCTGGGTCTGTACGCCACGGACAGCGGGCCGTTCCGCGACAACTACTGCTGGGGCGCGTGGGAGGCGAACAGCGGCCCGTCGTTCCTCGACGACGGGAAACTGGACGAGCCCGGATCCCACCGGAAGAGCAGGGAGACCGCCACGCCGTCCGCCGGGCACCCGCGCGGGTCCTGCTGGGTCGAGGTGACCTCGGGCGACGACGACGACACCACGCAGGACGCGGTGCGCTTCAGTGAGAAGGTCACGGTCCAGGTCGGCCCGCTCCCGGCGGCGAAGGCGGGGCGGCACGACTGGCTGGCGCAGCACTTCCACGGATCGGCCGCGCCGCTGCCCGACGGGCTCGACGGCATGGTGGGCCGCCACCGGGCCATGCTGGTGCTGCCCGAGGAGTGCGACGTCGACGGCACACCGTCGGTGGTGACGCTCCGGGGGGAGAGCTGGGGAGACGGATCCGCGGGCAGGAAACCCATGCCCTTCGCCATCGGCACGCACTCCGACATGGCACGCCTGCTGCTGGACGTCGCCAACACGACTATGCGGCACATGGGTTGCGCACCCGAGGAACCTCTGACCATTTCGTCCCCGTTCGTCACCGTCGCGGAGGACAGCGAGATCTTGGGCGACCCGCTCTGCCGCATCCCGGGCGTGCGCTTCGAGCTGGGACGGGACCGCACGGTGCGCTTCCAGGAGCAGGTGGGCGCGGTGACCGACCGGCTGCAGACCTGTTCGCTCGTCTGGAGCGCCACCCCCGGAAGCGAGGACGAGCCGGTGGCGCAGTACGTCATGACGAGCTCGCCGCGGATGACCGCCCTGTTCGGCGGACTGCCGGAGGGTGAAGACCACGGTCTGGTCCGCGCCACGTGCGACGGCCGGGAGACCGTGTTCTACGGGCACGTCCAGGGCGCTGCCGCGGTCGACCTGGCCGCGGTGAAGCGGTCGTTCAAGAACTTCGTCGCGTCCGTGGGCAACCGCATCGGATGCAGGACAGAGGGCAAGGCGTGACCAACGAGGGCAACGACGACCAGAACACTCCCGGCGAGGCGAACGGGAACGGGAACGGGAACGGGAACGGCCACGGCAACGGCGACGGGAACGAGGCCGTCCCGGACGCGCCCGCCGGCGGGGGCACGCCCGGCGAGCCCGCCCCCTCCCGCACAACACCCCCCGCACTCGGCGACATCACTCCCCGACGGTCATGGATACGCCGGGTTCTCGGCCACCGCACCGCGGTCGCCGCCACCGCGGCCGGCCTCGTCGGCGTCCTGCTGGGCGCCGGAACGGTGGCCTGGCGCACCGGCACACTGCCCCTGGCCACGTCCGACCCGTGCTGGGACTCCCTCAGCGAGGGCAGCGTCTCCGCACTGTTCGGTGACCGCCGGCTGGAGGTCGAGGAGCAGGAGCTGCGCCGCGACCCGCGCGTGGCGTCGCTCTCGTACGGGCAGTGCAGGATCACCAGCTACGAAGGCGAGCGGGCACGCCGGCAGGCCATCGTGAAGGTGCACCAGCTCGACGGTCTGTACGGCAAGGACGGCCATACGTGGCCGGCCGAATTCCTTTCCAGCCGCATGGTCGCACTGGGCGGCGACCTGCCGGGCATGGTGTCGGCGTCCCGCGCGTGGCTCGCCCTGCCCCAGAGCTGTGTGGGGCGGCCGGGCAGGATGGGAGGCGCCACCGTGGTCGACGTGGCGCTGGGCGAACACGACTTCGACTCCCAGTTCGACTTCGACCGCAGGGACCGTGCCGCCATGGCCCGCGTGATCGTCGACGCGACCAACGGCGTCATGCGTGATTTCGGCTGCACGGGAACCTATGCGGCCCCCGGGAAGCTGCCCGATCTGCCCACCTGGGGCGACCTGCGGCCGGACTCCTTCTGCGGTGTGAAGGGGCTCGAACTCCCCGCCCGGCACCGTAAGTGGCTGGAGGTCAGCCGCGTCGGCGGCGACGGCGGAGCGGCCCGGACCTGCGAGGCGGGCCAGGACTATGGCGCGCGAGTACGGATGTCCACGGTCGTCGACCCGACCGTCTCCGGGATCTACAGCCTGCAACTGCGCAGCAGCAGTGCCTCGGTGGGCGGGACGCGGGGACGGGGGGTGATCAGCCCGAACCGTGCCGTCTACCGAATCGAATGTCAGACGGGTGACGTCGTCATGACCGTGGAAACCGTGGACCGCACCGACGGCGCCGACTTCGTCAGGGATCTGCTGCCCGGATACGTCAAGGCCGAGACGGAACGCATCGGCTGCGGCTCGGTCGACATCGAGCTCCCCACACCCTGACGGGAGCGCCCCCTCTGCGGCGCGCCCCAGGAGTCAGACGAGAGGGCAGGTGAACGGCAGGACGCGCTCGCTGAGTTGGCCGGTGAGGTGGGTGGGGCCGAGAGCGGCGTCGGTGAGCCAGTCGGCCCGTGTCAGCTGGTCCAGCATCGGCTGCAGTGCGGCGGAATCCGTCGCCACCCAGGCGGCGAGCGCGTCGAGGGGGATGCCCTCCTCGCCCCCGCCGAGGCGCCCCGACGCGTCGGTCCGGGTCGCCAGCTGCAGGGCGAGCAGCCGGACGGCCGAAGTCGCCCTGGCCTTGCGGAGCTTCTTGTCGAGGACGACTCGCTGCGCCCAGCCGCTGAGCTTCGGCCGCACCTTCCTGCCGAACGAGAAGGGGCCGGAACCGTCCGCCGGGGGCCGCAGACTCGGCACGGTGATGGGCGTGGGGCTCTCGGGCCGGGAGGCGAGCAGGTCGTCGACGGTACCGGGCATGCTCAGCCAGCCGCAGCCCGTCAGCCGTCCGATGAGTTCCTCCGGCTCGTCCAGGTTCAACGCCCTGACGTCCTGCCCGACGAGGTTGCCGGTTCCGGTGTGCGCGGCGCGCAGCGTCAGCATGAGCACCAGCAGCCGGGCATCAGCGCCAGGCAGCGGGCTGTGGTCGGCGACGTGGGCGAGGACGGAACGAGCGTGCTCCCACTGCGTCGGTGAGGTCAGCAGGCGCGCCACGGCCGGCGTGTCGCCGTCGGCGCACTGACCGGTGCGCTGCAGGTGCTGCATGCGGGCCGTGGCCGCGGCCTGCTCAGCCCGCTGGGCCTCCAGCCGCAGGCTGATGTCGCCGGTGACGTCGGCCCAGGCGGCGAAGGCACGCGCCTTCCGCTCGTGCAGGCCGGCGAGCAGGGCCAGATCGGGCTCGGGCCGCTGCTGGTAGTCACGGAACTGGCTGCCCAGTTCGACGAGTTCGTCCCGCAGCACGACCGGCTGCAGGTCGTGCGGCACGAAGCGCTGCGCGATCCTGCCCAGCGGCGGGCGACGTCGCGCAGGTGCGGAGCGGGGCTCCGGCACCGCGCGCGAACGGGCCGGGGACGAGGGAAGATCGGAGAACTGGGGCACGCCGACGGGCGACGACGCCGGTCGGTCGGCGGGAGGCGGGGGAGCCTCGCCCGCGCGCCCACCCGCCCGCGCGGTGTCGACGACCTGGGCACCGGGTGTCGCGGCAGCACAGCGTGAGCAACACTCCCACGCCTGCCACCAGCGCCCTTCGCGGTCGGTGATCACGGCCAGCACGACCGCCCCGCCGCACCGCCAGGGCGGGACCCGGTCCTGCCGTTCGGTGGACCGGACGTGCATCCGGCAGCTCTCGGAGCGGCACGCGCAGTACGTACCCTCCCGCGGCTTGGAAGCCGCGCGCAGGTGGGCCTTCAGATGGGCGACCGCGGCGGCCCGGCCGGCCGCCATCGACGGCAGGCGCTGCTCCGCGCAGGCGGGGCGACTGCACGAGACCCGCACCACCGAAGTGTCCCGGCCTGCCGGGTCCAGACGCACCGTCCACCGCCGGCCGAGAACCCGCTCGTCCGGCTCGTTCGCAGCGACCTCCGCCATCCTGCCCTTCCTTCCGCGCTCCGCGTCCAGCCCCACCCCGCCTCACCGCACCGGACACGGCACAGCGGTGCGCTCACGGTACGCGGCCCCGGCACCCGCACCGCACACGAACGGGAGCGCCCCGGACCAGCTCCGGCCCCCGCAGACGGGCCGCCCTCACGCCCTCGCCCGCGCGAACCGAACCAGGCCCCGCGTCTCCCGCACCCGCCAGGAGCCCGGCCCTCGGGCCCCACCGGACTTCACCCGCCCAACCTGGCAGCTCCGGCCCCCGCTGCCGCCCGTACACACCGGCACTCTGACGACGGAGCCCCGCCTCACTCCAGGGGAGCGGCAGAATTCATTCATTCGGGTGGGCGCCCTGTTGACGAGCTGAAGGCGCCCATCGACCCCGGCAGGCCTCCAGAGGCGCTGCCCGCAATCGCCCCTGCCCCACATGCCCGGCGGCCCTCACCCTGCGGACCTCACATCTTCCCGGCCTTGCTCCACCGGTCCGCCTTGCGTGCCAGGGCCCTGGCCTTGCGGCGCGCCCCGGGCGGAAGCTGGCCGAGAAGGATGCGGGCAGCGCTGCGGAGCCGGGGCGCGGCAGAGGTGCGCTGGAGGACGCGCTGGGGGAGCGTGGTACGGCCGGGCCGGCCGACCGACAGCCGCAGTTGACCGGACGGGCCGCCCCAGTCGGGAATGACGAGCCGGGGCTGCATCCCGTCCGCCGTCGGACCCGGCATCAGGAGGGACCCCGGTTGTGCGGGCGAGGAGGACCTTCCCCGGGTGATGCGTGCCCGGCGGCCGACGCCGAGCAGTTGGGCGCTGCACCACACCGTATAGGTGCCCGGTGGCAGCGCCTCGCCGTTCGCCACGGTCCCGGGGTCGAGAACCGTCTCACCCGTGACGACCACACGGTGGCGTCCGGGCCCCACGGGCTCGGTGCGGGCCGTCAGGTCACCCTCCAGGAACCACCACTGGTTGCGCTCCGTGTCGTGGAGCAGGAGGTCACCGTGGGCGTGTCCGAGCGGGTGCGGGACCTCCCAGTCCTCGGCCCCGTGGATGCCGGCCAGCAGCTCGGGGTCGAGGTGGAGGCGGCCGTAACGCTCGACGAGGGTGAGGCGACCGCCGTCGGGGCGGACCATGCCGGCCGTGACCTTGAGGTGGAGTCTGCCGTCCCGCCAGCGGACGTCGTCCACGGTGACCTGCGGCCTCACTCCCGCCGTCCGGCGGGCGAGGTCGATCAGGGAGTCCAGGCGGCCCTCCTCCAGCAGGTGCGCCCGGAGCCGGCTGATCGCGGGCAGGCCGTCCCGGACGCCCGGCGGGAAGCTCTCGCGCGCCAGACGGCGTACGACGGTGAAGTACCGCTCGAGATCGCGGCCGGTGCGCTGCAGGACGCGGGGCTCGATGACCGGGCGGAGGAGCTCGACGCGGTAGGAGCGGCGGAGCAGGTGGTCCTGGAGCGGACCCGCCGGGATGACCTCCTTCACGGCGTCGACGACGTTCCGCAGATGACCGTAGTAGTCCTCGGGGGTGGTGGCGCGGCTGCTGGTGTTGCCGCCGTCCTCACGGCGGTTCCACAGGTAACAGGGGGGACCGGCGAGGATCGAGACGGTCTTGGCGCGTACGTAGGCCCGGGCCATGAACAGCTGGTCCTCCAGGCGGACGGGTCCCTCGGGGAACTCGATGCCGTGTCCGAGGAGGAACTCGCGGCGGAACATCTTGTGCGGGGTGAGGCTCTCGAAGAGGGGCGCGTCCTCGATCGTGCACTGTTCGACCGTGCGCTTGAAGACGTTGCTGGGGCCCGCCATCGTGCCGCCGACCTTGCCCATGACGATGTCGGAGTTGTTGCGGACCGCGAGGTCGTGGAGGCGTTCGAGAGCCTGCGGGGTCAGTTCGTCGTCCTGGTCCACGAACTGGACGTACTCGCCGCGCGCCACCCGTACCCCGACGTTGCGGGGCTTACCGGGCCACCCTGAGTTCTCCTGGTGGATCACGCGCACGTGGCGGTGCTCGGCGGCCAGCCGGTCCAGGCGCTGCGCAGAGTCGTCGGTGGAGCCGTCGTCGACGTAGATGATCTCGTAGGCGTCGGCGCCGATGCTCTGACGGAGCAGAGACGGGGCGCAGAGGTCGAGATAGGGACCCCCGTTGTACACGGGCACCACGATGCTGACCTTGATCACTGATCTCCCTGGAATCCGCGCGATTCAATCCCTTTCGGGAGAAATGGTGTCCCACATGTGGGGCCAAGGGAACGATTGGGGCGCACGAATGCCGACCGCGAGGCGGGTGTTGGCGTCGCGCCGCCGTCTTTTCGCTGGTCAACACCTCTCTCGCGCGTACTGCCGTCGATGACGACGGGCGGTGCGTCCGGCGCGTCGGGAGCCACGCCATCGGATCATCGGACGTGCGGCGCCCGTCGACTGCGGGACGTACCGCCCGCGGGGCGGGCGCCGCCGCCCCTGGTAAAATGTCCGCGTTGGCCTTCGGCCCCCTCAACAGGGGCGCGCGAAGGCTTTTTTCATGCCCTCACACCCCTCACACCCCTCCGTGCCCGGCACGTCACCCACGACCACCGCCTACCGGTCCCTCCTCCGCAACCGTGAGTTCGCGGGCCTGTACGTGAGCTTCGCGCTGAGCGTGGCCGCGAGCACCCTCTCGGGCTTCGCGCTCGGCACGCTGGTCCACCAGCAGACACGGTCACCCTTCCTGACCGCCGTGAGCATGTACGGCGCCACGTTCGCCACGGTGCTCGGTGCCCTGACACTGATGTCGGTCGCGGACGGCCACCGTCCCCGCCGTACCCTCGTCGTCCTGCAGGGCGTCGCGTCGGCGGGCGCCGCCGCCCAGGCGGTCCCGGGGCTGCCGTTGACCGTCCGGTTCGGCCTGCTCGCCGTCCTCGGCTTCTTCCAGTCGCTCGGTACCGGCACCCGCATGGGGCTGGTCAGCGAGGTGGTACCGGATACCGCGTACGCGACGGCACGTTCGCTGATGAACATCACCGCGGGCGGCACGGCGATTGTGGGGTACGCGTTCGGCGTCCTGCTGCTGCGCCACCTCACCGCGCGGGACGTCTTCGTCCTCGCCACGGCTCTGACCGGCCTCGGGCTGGTCGTCGTGGCCGCCACCGTGCGGGACCGTTCGATCCGCCCGACCCGGCGCCCCGGGCTGCGGCAGACCTGGACGGCCAACACCGCCCTGTTCGCGCACCCCGGCCGACGAGCACTGCTGCTGAACCTGTGGGTCCCCAACGGGCTCATCGTGGGCTGCGAGGCGCTGTTCCTCTCGTACGCCCCGGATCTGGCCGGAGTGTTCCTGTCCGCCGGAGCGGCGGGCATGCTCCTCGGGGACCTGACCGTCGGACGGCTGCTCACGGGCGACCGACGGAGACGCAGTGCCTTCGCGCTGAGGCTGCTGCTCGCGGCGCCGTACCTGCTGTTCGCCCTCCAACCGCCCGTGTTGGTGCTGACGGTGGCCGTGTTCGTCGCCGGTGCCGGGTTCTCCGCCACCCTGCCGCTCCAGGAACAGCTCCTCGCGTCGACCCCGCACCAGGTGCGCGGCCAGGTCCAGGGCGTCGAGTCGGCCGGCCGGATGACCTGGCAGGGCCTCGGCGCGGCCGTGGCGGGAGGGCTCGCCCAACTCCTCACCCCGGCAACGGCGATCACCGCGCTGGCCGCGGTCTCGGTTACGATCACCGTCGCCTCCCGGCCCTTCGTGGCCCGGGCAGGTGCGGCTGCCCCCGCCGACGGGTGAGTGAGTGCTGCCCCGGTGGCGCGGAGCCCGAGACCCCAGCGGGACGGTGTGCCACGTGCCGGCGCCACGCGCAGCCGGGTGCCCGCTCCGCCCGTGAGCCAGCTCCGCCGGTGTGCCCGCCCGGACGCGGCACTCGCCGGGTCGACAAGCCGCCCCACCGCCCCGCAGTCCCGCCGCCCGCCGACCTGAACGGGTCGGGGCCGAGATGCGGACGCCAGAGGGCCCGCTTAGCGTCGAAGAGTGCGGGCCGATACGCGCGCAGGGAGAAGCCGATGGCGGACGAGCAGCTGGAGCGGTTGGCGACGGAAGCATGGCTGTACGGCTATCCGTTGGTGACCGCCGGGGTGACCAAGGACGTCATGACGGCGGTCGCCGAGCGGGACGACGAGCGGCGCAAGGCTCCGGTGAACCAGTTCTGTCACATGCGCCGCACACCCGACGCCGCCTTCACCGAGGTGGTGTCGCCCAACGCCGACACCCTGTACTCCAGTGCCTGGCTGGACCTCTCCGAAGAGCCCCTGGTGCTGAACCTGCCGGAGTCCGAGGACCGCTACTGGATGGTGCCGATCCTCAGCGCGTGGTCCGACGTCGTCCACGCGCCCGGCAGCCGTCAGGACGGATCCGCCGCGGGACCCTTCCTGCTGACCGGGCCCACCTGGTCGGGCCGGGCACCGCAGGGCATGACGGTGCTGTCGTCGCCCACGGCTGTCAACTGGATCATCGCGCGGTACGCCACCGCCGGGCCGTCCGACTACGCGGTCGTTCACCGGCTTCAGGACGGCACCCGGCTCATCCCGCTGTCGCAGTGGACGGGAAACCCGGAGGACTACACCCCGCCCACCGACGCGACCGTCGCCGAGGGAGTCGACGCCGTCACCGCCCCCGTCAACCAGGTCCACCAGCTCGACGGCCGGGCGTTCTTCAGGCGGCTCAACCAGCTCCTCGTCGACAACCCGCCGAACCCCGCCGACGCGCCCTTCCTCGAGCGGGTGGCCCGGCTCGGCATCGCTCCCGGAGCGAAGCTGGAGGACCAGCCGCCGGACGTGCTCGCCGCGCTGGACACGGCCGCCGCCACGGGCCCCAAGACGCTCCAGGGGTTCAAGTCGCAGGCGGAGGCACCCGGGAACCAGGTCAACGGGTGGACCGTACACCGCGGGCTGGGCGACTACGGGACCGACTACCCCAAGCGCGCCATGGTGACCTGGGTCGGCTACGGCGCCAACCTCGACGTGGACGCCCTGTACCCGCACGCCACCAACGACGCGGACGGCCGGCCCCTCGACGGCGCGCACCGCTACGTCCTGCACTTCGACGCGGACCGGATCCCGCCGGTTCGGGGCTTCTGGTCGCTGACGATGATGAACGACCGCCAGCTGTTCGCCGACAACCCCCTGGACCGCTACGCGATCGGCGACCGCAGCGGCATGCGCACCAA
This sequence comes from Streptomyces sp. NPDC101219, assembly GCF_044767675.1. Lineage (NCBI taxonomy): Bacteria > Bacillati > Actinomycetota > Actinomycetes > Kitasatosporales > Streptomycetaceae > Streptomyces > Streptomyces sp. NPDC101219. The sequence goes on along the minus strand of NZ_JBIWOK010000023.1, from coordinate 32,936 downwards.
CCCGGACGGCTCCCTCGACATCTACGTCCAGCACGACAACCCGGGACCCGGCCGCGAGGACAACTGGCTCCCCGCGCCCGAGGGAAGTTTCAACGTCTTCCTGCGCCTGTACTGGCCGGACGAAGCGGCTCTCGGCGGGGCCTGGACCCCGCCGCCGCTGCGACGAACCAGCTGAACGGAACACGGGTACGGTTCGCGCGCGGACCCGCGTCCCCGCGTTCCGAGCCGCCCGCGCCGCCGGCCGGCCCGTCCGCCACGGGCCCGGGCGGCCCGACCGACCGGGAGCGACAGATCCGATGGTCCTCGATCTTCTGGTGATCGGTGCAGCCATCACTGCGGGGCCCCTGCACAACAGCGCCTTCATCCTGCTGCTCTCCGCGCGGAACGGCGTGCGCCAGGGCATGGCGTTCCTGCTGTCGTGGCTGGCCAACCTGATCGCGGTCATCGTCTGCGTGGTGCTGCTGACCGGCGGCAGGCAGCTCGTGCATCACAGTGCGCCCTCGACCGCCGCCGTGGCGGTGAAGCTGGCCATCGGCCTGGCGCTGGTGGTGTACGGCGCCCTCCGGCACCGTCGGCCGGCCCATCCGCGCCGGCCGCCCCGCTGGGCCGCCCGCATCGACGACGCCTCTCCGGCCGTGGCCGCCGGCCTGGCGTGGATGCTGCAACCCTGGGCGCTGGTCGCCGCAGGCGCCGCCACCGCTGTCGACGCGGACCTCTCCACCGTCGCCGACTGGTTCGCCCTGGCCTGCTACTGCCTGATCGCCACCCTCAGCCTCATCGTCATGGAGGCGTACGCCCTCCGGTCGCCCGAAGCCGCCGGCGCCCGCCTGCAGGCGCTGCGCGGCTGGATGGACCGCCATCAGGAATCGCTGATCGTCACGCTCTCCCTGCTGGCCGGCCTGTACCTGGTGGCCCGCAGCATCTACGACCTCGTGACGTGACGTGTGGCAGGGAGGCGGTGGCCCGGCACGTCACGCCGGGCCACCGCTCACCGGTGCGACGGAGACGGATCAGCAGACGGCGGTCCGGTCGTAGCGGCCGCCGACGGTACGGAAGTACGCGCTCTGCTTGTTCTTGATGGACTTGCAGGACGTGTCACGCCAGTTCTTGACGACGACCTTGACCCGCATCGTCTTGCCGCACTTGTTGTGCAGCCATGCCTGCATGCCCCCGTCGGGGTTGTTCACGACACTGCGCTGGATGCACGCCGGAGCGGTACCGCCCGCCGTGATCTGCACCGGAGCGGCCTGCGCCGGAGCGGCCCCGCTGACGACACCCGCCAGCACGAGAGCCGTCGCGCCGAGGATGGTCGTGCCCTGCTTCCTGAGCATGTGTACCCCCTTCTGCCCCGTGCCGTGTGCACGGGTTGTGGTCGCCAACGAAGTTACGGACCACAGGGGCCGCGGGCATCGCACGCCGGTGTGAGAGCGCGGTAAACCGGGGCGGTAGCGCACCGTACGGCCGTGGTTGGAGGGCCGGCGGCGATACGTCCCGGCGTCTCCTCCGGCCGAGATGCTCCGCCGCGGCATCTGCTGAAAAATGGAAGCCGCCCGCTCTGCAGAAGGGGGCCCGACAAGTCCATCGTTTCCCGGGGGTTCCACGGCCGGGCGCGGGACACCCGGCACACACTCCCGCCGGGGCAGTACGAGACCACCGGATTCCCCGTGCTCTCCGCCGGCCCCACCCCGGTGGTGCCGCACGACGAGTGGGAGTTCACCGTCCGCACGGAAGCGGGGACCGAACACAGGCGGAGGGACAACGTGGGGATCGTCGTCGACCACCTGGAGGCCGCCGTCGCCTTCTTCACCGAACTCGGCATGGAACTGGAGGGTGAGGCGCAGATCGAGGGCGCCGTGGCGGACCGGATCCTGGGCGGCTTCGACGGGGCCCGCAGCTCCATCGCGATGATGCGCACCCCGGACGGCCACGGCAAGCTGGAGCTGACGCAGTTCCACGACCCGGAGGCGACCGTCGGCGGACCGCTCGACCCGCCGCCGCCGAACACCCTGGGCCTGCACCGTGTCATGTTCGCCGTCGACGACATCGACGACATCGACGACACGATCACCCGCCTGCGCCGCCACGGGGCGGAACTCCTCGGTGACGTCGCGGAGTACGAGAACGCCTGCCGCCTCTGCAACCTGCGCGGCCCGTCGGGCATCATCGTGTCCCTGGCCCAAGAGATCGGCTGACCCCCGGGAAGGGAATGCTCCCGGGACGGCCCACGGGCACCCGCCTGCCTCAGTCGAGGAGCGCGGTCGCCTCGACCTCCACGAGCACGTCCGGCTCGAAGAGGTACTCGACGCCGATGAGCGAGGCCGGAGGCATGGGGAGACGAAGACCGATCTCCTCGGCGACGGACTCCACCCCGGCCATGAAGTCGCCGGTCTTCTCCGGGCTCCACCGGGTCACGTAGAACGTCAGGCGGAGCACGTCCGCGAAGGACGCCCCCGCGCCCGCCAGGCCGACCGACGTGTTGCGCAGTGCGTGGGCGACCTGACCGGCCAGATCGCCCGGTGTGACCGGCGCCCCGTCGGCCCGGCGGGCGACCTGGCCGCTGACGTGCACGTGCTTCGTTCCCGTGCCGACAGCGACGTGGTGGTACGGGGTCGGCTGCAGCATGCCGGCCGGGGTGAAGTGCTGAACGCTCATGGTCTTCCCTCTTCCGTTTCAGGTATCTGTAAGCTACCTAGTAGGAAAAGGACACTTCAACGAGACCAGGTTTCGCCATGGATACCGACGCCGGACTCCGCATCGAGGCTCCGCACCGGGAACTGCTCGACCAGATCCTCGACAAGTGGTCGCTGAGTGTCCTCAACGAACTGTGCGAACGCCCGTGCCGCTTCAACGAGTTGCGCCGGGCCATCCCTCAGGTCACGCAGAAGTCGCTGACCGCGACGCTCCGGAGACTCGAACGTAACGGCGTGGTCGAACGCGAGGTCGTCTCCACCCGGCCGGTCGCCGTCAGATACCGGATCACGCCGCTCGGCAAGACACTGCGCCACCCCGTCGACGTGCTGCTGGCCTGGGCCGCCGAGAACATGCCCGCCATCGCGAGCGCACGCGAGGCATTCGACGGACGGGAGGAGGAGGCGAACGCCTGACGGCCCCGCCGGCCTCCCCGTCCGCCTCACGCGTGGCTGCCGACCGTGAGACGTATCAGGCACCCAACTGCCGCAGCAGGTCGGACGAGTCGTGCAACGCCGGCGTCGCGAGCGCCCATGGCCGGGAACGAACCGCTGACGCGAACCGGCGACGCCGTCCGCTCGGCGTCACCACGGAAGGGGGCCGTAGCGGTCCTGGCGCAGCGCCCCGGCCGGCCCGCCTGGATCTCGCACGCCCACCAGACACGCGACCAACTCGCCGCCCACCTGGCCGGGGCACGCCGGATCCCGTACCCGGCCCGGGGCTGAGCGCGCCGACCGAGGCCGCCGTTCACTCAGCCGTACGGCCCCACGCCAGTCGTGCCACCCGCGGCCAGTCGGCCGTCGCCCCGGCCGGTGTCCGGGCACCCGGGCGGCGGCGCGGCACCCGGACCCGCAGCGCGCCGGGGGCACTGCGGCACACCACCGGCGAGGGCAGTTCGACGTGCTCCCCGTCGATGCCGACCGGAAGGGTGGCCGTGTCCCCTTCGACGACGACCTCTCCGGCGTTCACCCGCACGAGCCCTCCGGATCGGGCGCCGCGCACCAGCCGGGCGGCCTGGGCGGTGTTGCCGACCCGTACGCACACCACCCCGGGGAGACCCGAGTCCAGGCGTTCGCGGCGCCCCGGACGGGCCGCGTCGACGACGCGCCCGTAAGGGTTGTTGCTGACGAGAAGGGCCCGGAGCCCGTCCACGGACACCCCGTCGGCCCGCGCCCGCAGAGTCGGCGCCCCATCGCCGGTGAGAAGACCGGGCAGGGTGCGCAGGGTCGTCCGGGATTTGGCCTCCCGGTACGCCGGGTCGGTGACGACGAACCCGTACGCGCCGAACGAGACGTTGTTGACGAAGACCCGGTCTGCCGCGTAGCCGAGGTCGACGCGCAGTTCCACGCCGTCGGTGAGCCCTTTCAGTGCCGCTGCCGGATCGTCACGGTCGAGGCCGAGGTCGAGCGCGAAGTGGTTGCGGGTGCCGGCGGGGATGACCAGGAAGGGCAGATCATTGCGCGCCGCGACCTCGGCGACCAGCGCCTGCGTGCCGTCGCCGCCCGCGACCGCCAGCAGGTCCGCGCCCTCGGTGACCGCCCGGCGGGCCAGCTCTGTGACATCCTGGCGGCCGTCGAGCAGGACCACGTGGCAGCCGGCCGCGCGGGCCCGGTCGACCAGGTGGAAGCGGTCCACCTTGCCGCCGCCGGACCAGGGGTTCATGAGCACCCAGGCGTGGCGGGGCGCCTCCACCACCACCCGCCCGGACTGCCCGAGGCGGCCGGACGGGTCGTGGATGCCGGGGCCGAGTGCCGTACGGGCCGCCGTGACGGCGAGCGCCCACAGGGCGACGGCGACCAGGGCCGGCCCGAGCATGCCGGAGACCGCGTACAGGGTGAGCACGGTGACCGGCGCGACAACGGACAGCACGGCTCCGAGAACCCGCAGCACACCGGAGTGGGCCAGGACCCACCACACCCCCACCGCCGCGAGCGCCAGTCCGGCGATACCGACGAGCACCCACAGCACGCTCCGCAGCCCGGCCGCGGCGAGCGGCACCGCCACGCTCGCCGCCAGAGCGAGCAGAGCGAGGCGTGCCCGCCAGACCCCGGGCCCGGGGACGACCGGGGCTGCCCCGGGCTTCCCGGGCCGCACGGCGTCCGCGCCCTGCGCGGTCCGGCCGCCGCCCCTTCTCCGCATCCTCGCGGCTGGTTCCGCCCGGGGCTCCTGCCGGATGACGTGCCGTCGTGCTGCCACGTCACCCCCGCGCCGGCGCGACCTCATGCCCGATGGGTCGGAGACCCCTGGAAGAGGGGACGGTCCTCCTCCGAGGCCGGACGGCCCTCGCTCAGGCTGTCGAGGGTGCCGCGCGGGACCACGCACAGGGCCCAGATGATGAAGCCCGAAATGGTGATCAGCACGATCGACCACACCGGGTAGTACGGCAGGGAAAGGAAATTGGCGATGATGACGAATCCGGCGATGACGACCCCGGAGACCCGCGCCCAGGTCGCGGTCTGGAGCAGCCCGATGCTGACGATCACGCCGACGACGCCGAGCGCCAGGTGGATCCAGCCCCAGCCGGTCAGGTCGAACTCGAAGACGTAGTTGCGCGTGGTGACGAAGATGTCGTCCTCGGCGATGGCCATGACGCCCCGGAAGAGGTCGAGCAGGCCGACGAGGAAGAGCATCACGGCAGCGAAGGCCGTGAGTCCGGTCGCCCACTCCTGCTTCGCCGTGGGAGTCGGCCGGGTGTGTGTGGCGGACATCGTGCGCCTCGATTTCTGTGCGGCGGATGTGTTCCGCGGGGCCGGATCGTCAGTGACCGGAGGCCCGCGTGGTGCTGCCCGACGGTTCCGCCGGACCGTGGCCGGCCAGGACCAGGTCCTTCGCCCGGCGGAACTCCTCGTCGGTGATGTCACCGCGGGAGCGGATCTCGGACAGCTTCGCCAGTTCGTCCACGCTGCTGGTCCGGCCACCGGCGGCGGCCTGCCTGATGTAGGCGTCGAACTCCTCCTGCTGCGTGCGCGCCTGCTTCATCTCCCGGCGGCCCATGTTCTTCCCGCGGGCGACCACGTAGACGAACACGCCGAGGAACGGCAGCAGGATGGTGAACACCAGCCAGCCCGCCTTCCCCCCGCCGCTCAGGTCGTCGTCGCGGAAGATGTCGACGACGACGCGGAACAGCAGGACGAACCACATGATCCACAGGAAGAACAGGAGCATGCTCCAGAAGACGCTCAGCAGGGGGTAGTCGTACGCCAGGTACGTCGTCTGCGCGCTCATCTCTCTCCTCCGTCCAGGGGCGTCCGCCAGGGCGCCCTCCGCGTGCTGTCCTCAGCGTGGGCACGGCAAGTGCCGGGTGGCCTCACCCGAAGCGGGTGAGGCCGTGGGCCGGGGGCGGCGACGGCCGGGGGTCCGAACCCACCGTGCGGTGGTGCGGTGACGGCAGCGCAAGGAACCTTTCCGCACCCCCCGGCAGCCCCGCGTCAGGCCGCCGGAGCGCTGGAGGAGGGCGAGGAGGGCACCGGGGGCACGGCTCTGCGGAGGGCGGCCCGCCAGGCGAGGGCGACCGCGGCCTCGGCCAGACCGAGGAGGACGAGCCACAGGCCGAGCAGCCGGGTCAGGGCCCGGGCCGACTCGGCCGGCAGGGCGAGCACCACGATCCCCGCGACGATGCCGAGCACGGCGACGACCACCACGACGCCCCGGTGCGGCAGCTCCTCCGCGGCGATCGCCGTGTACAGGGTGAGCAGGCCCGACACGAGCCAGACGACTCCGACGATCAGCGAGAGTGCGGCGATCGTCTGCAACGGGTTCCGCAGGCACAGCACACCGGCCAGGACGTACAGCACGGCCAGGAGCAGCCCCGGCAGCCGTTCGTGCCCCTCCCGCGCGAAGACGGCCACGAACCGGAACGCCCCGGTGACGAGCAGGTAGAGACCGATGAGCACCGCCAGGACGTGCAGGGTCGCCTCCGGCCACACCAGCACGAGCAGGCCGGGCACGAGCGTGGTGACGGCGGACCCCATGAGCCAGGTCCAGGAACGGCCCACCCGCGCGAGCAGGTAGGCGGAGTCACCCGGCACCGCACCCGGCCCCGGGGCGGTCCCGCCGATTCCTGCCCCCGGTGCGGAGGGCGAAGTCTGGCGGCCCCCACGCGGCACGGTCATGATTCCTCCTCGCGTCGCACCCCCGCCCGACGCCGTCGCTCACGCGCGGATCCCGAGCGGACGGCGACGCCGGCGGGGGAAGCACCCGACCGCTCCCCCCGACGGCTCCAGCGTCACGCCCCCCGTCGCGCGACCGGCTCACCCACCACGGGTGAGTGACCCGGGCAGCGCCGTCCAAGGACCGCCCCTGCCCGTGTCACTCCGGCAGTTGGCGTATCTCCACGACCCGGAGTCCCAGTGACTGACAGCGGGCGAGCAGCCCGTACAGGTGCGCCGCGTCCTCCACGGGGCCGAACAGCACGGTCTGCCCCGCCATCACCACGTGGCCCAGCTCCGGGAACGCCCGGGCCAGCGGCTCCGACACGTGTCCCTCGACCCGTATCTCGTAGCGCACGCAACTGCCCTTCCGTGGACGGCCGCGGACCGGTGGACGAGCTCGTCACCTGTACGTCCACCTGCGATGGTCCGCCCGGCCGCTCGGCACGGCCTCACCCGGCACAGGTGACCGGCAGGGGAGAGGGATCGGCGCCCGGCCGGGGGATGCCGGGCATCAATGCTTCAGGAAGATCTTGAACGAGATGATCAGCAGGCCGAGCAGCAGGTTGATCGACGCCGTGGCGGCCATGAGCCGCGGTGAGGCACCCGCCCGCCGTGCCGCCGCCACCGACCAGCCCACCTGACCGGCCACGGCGACGCACACCGCCAGCCAGAGGGCACCCCGCACGTCCAGCCCCAGCAGCGGGCTGACGGCCACCGCGGCGGCCGGCGGGACGGTGGCCTTGACGATCGGCCACTCGTCCCGGCAGACGCTCAGCACGACCCGGCGGTCCAGGGCCTGTTGCGCCAGGCGCGCCCCGAACAGATGGGCGTGGACGTGCGCGACCCAGAACGCCACCCCGGTGAGCAACAGCAGCAGCACCAGCTCGACGCGGGGGAAGTCGCCCAGGGAACCCGCGCCGGTCACCACGGACGCCGCGAGCATGGAGCCGTAGACACCGCCCGTGTAGTCCGCCCGGGCCCGCTGCCCCGCACGGCTCGTCCCGCGGCTTGCCCCCGAGCCGGTCGCAGCTCTGGTCCTGCCCACGGATGACTCCCTCCGGCTCCCGCCTGCTCAGCCTGCGGATCCGCCGGCGCCCGTGCCGGCCGACCCGGCAGCCCCGTCCGCTCCCGTCGTCGCCGACTCGGCCGGCTGCCTCCCGCGGCTGCTTCGGGCGGCGGTGGGCAGGTGGTGGGTGACCAGGAAACTGGCGAGGACGATGCCGCCGGTGGCCAGGACGGCCGCCTTCAGACCGTCCAGCTGCGCGGAGGCGTAGGAGTCCGCCAGCGCGTCGACCTCGGACGGGGGAAGGCCGGCCCGCTCCGCTGCCGTCCGCACCTGATCGGTGGGGACGAAACTGATGCCCGCCTGCAGCGCGACACCGACCTCGTCCCTCGTGGCCTCGGACAGCCTGGGGTTGTCCGTCACCTGCGTGGTGGCGGCATGGGCCAGCGCGCCGATGAGGATCGATCCGATGAGGGCGGTGCCCAGCGCGGAACCCAGATTCTGGGCCGTGAACTGCAACCCTCCCGCCTCACTGCGCTCCTCCTCCCCGACAGCGGACTGGATGACGTTGCCGAGCTGGGAGGCGAGCAGACCGATCCCCACGCCCAGCACCGCCATGGCCCCGGCGAACTGGGCGTCGTCGATAGCCGGGTCGATGGTCGCCAGCAGCCACACGATGGCCGCCGCCAGGATCAGCAGTGCGAGCCGCACGACCCGCCGCGGCCCCAGGGTGCGTCCCAGCGAGGAGGCGGACAGGGACGTGACGAACATGGTCACGGACACCGGCAGCAGGCGCAGCCCGGTCTCGAACGCGTCGAAGCCCTGTACCGCCTGCAGATACAGGGGGATCGTGAAGAACAGTCCCAGCAGAATGAGATTCTGGCTGAGCAGCGCCATCAGACCGGACCGCAGCACGGGCCGGCCCAGCAGTGACAGGTGCACCAGCGGGTCGACACCTCCGCCCTCCCGCCGCCGCTCCCAGGACCGGAAGGCGGCCAGCACGACCGCCCCGGCACCGACGACGAACAAGGTCGGCGCGAAGCCCAGGACGGTGAACGGCGGATTGCGCGGCTGCACCCACCCCCAGGTGCTGCTCTGCAGCACCCCGAGCACGCCCAGCCCCAGCCCGACGGCGGACAGTACCGCCCCCACTCCGTCCAGCCGCGGCCGTGCGCCCGTCGCGGCGGGCGTTGCGATCACCCGGCGGCACAGCAGCACCGCCACCACGACGACGACCTCCCCGGCGAAGACCAACCGCCAGGTCAGGTACGTCGTCACCCAGCCGCCCAGCAACGGGCCCACCGCGATCCCGGCCCCGGCGAGCCCGCCGATGACCGCGTACGCGACGGCCCGGTCCCGACCGCGGTACGCCTCCGCGACCAGCGCTGCCATGGCCGGCAGCACCATCGCCGCCCCCAGCCCCTCGATCACCGACCAGCCCAGGGTGAGCACCCACAAGGAGGGCGCCACGGCGGTCAGGGCCGACCCGACGCCGTAGACGACCAGTCCGAGCAGGAACATGCGCCGCCGCCCCAGGATGTCCCCGAACCTGCCCCCGATGAGCATGAAACTGGCCATGACCAGCGCGTACAGGGTGATGACGGCCTGGATGGCGGTGACCTCGGTGTCGAAGTCGTCGACCAGCTGACTGATGGACACGTTCATGACGGAGGTGTCCAGGACCATCAGGAACTGGGCCGTGCCGAGGACGATCAGTGCCCGCCAGTGCTTCACGCCGTCCACCTCGACCTCGCCGTGTCGCAGCAGTACGCCCCACGGCCGGTCACCGGCCCGGCCCGCACACCACCGCTTCCTCCCACGGCATCCGAACGACGGGCACCCCGCCTCACCCGCCACGGGGGAAGGGCCGCGCCGCTGAACGGACAGGCATCCCCGCCGGGCGCGTCCGATCCTGTCGCCGTGCTCAGGGCGTGGCTGCCGACAGGCCGGTCGCCCGCCGTGTCCACGCGTTGGACCAGTCCCGCGTGGACAGCACGAGCAGGTAGCCGTCGGGGTCCTGGATCGTCACACCCCAGGTGTCCCAGTACGGGTTGTGCGCGGGCACCCGCTTGCCGCCGTGCTGCTCCAGCCTGTCGACCAGGGAGTCGGGTACCGGTTCGCCCCGAGGTAGACGACCAGGAGGTCTTCGGGGGTCGGCCGCGGCTCGACGGGAGCCGCCGGGTCGTGGACGAGTTCGAGGTGCCAGCCGGCGTCGGGCCAGCCGGCCATGAGCAGCGAGGCGTCTCCCGGCGTGCCGTCCGCGGCGTGCCGGTACAGGATGTCGAAGCCGAGGCCGAAGACCCAGAAACGTTCCGCTGCCCGGAGGTCGCGTGAGGGCCGGGCGATGCGGATGTGTGCTGCGGCGTCAGCCGGCATGGGGTGTTCCTCCTGAGGGGGCGGGCCTGTTGAGCACCCGCGACGGCGTGCGGCGCTGTGGGTGGGAGCGAGCTTAGGGATCGCGTCACCGCGTGCCATCGGGCGCTGGTCCTACGTCTGCGTGCCGAGAATCCCGGTCGCGCCCGCGCACGTCCGCCGGCTCGCGCAGTTCAAGGACTTCGCAGCAGCCGCCTCCCGCCGGGCGGCCGTCGACGGCGCCCGAAAGCCGGCTTCGGCCTGAGGCCGCCGCGGGGGCCCGTACCTCCGGGGTGGGTGGGGCCCCGCGGGCCACGTGCCCGCGTCGCGGGGCGGCGTGACGCAGCGGAAGCCGGCACTCCTCCACCCCGCCGAGAAGGCCGCCCGCCCCCCGGCCCGGCCCAGTCCGGTCCCTTCCGGTCCGGGCCGAAGGTCAGTCTTGGAGAACGGTGTCGTCGAGGACCGCCCGGATGGTGTCGACGGTGTGTGGGGTGGGGGAGTGGAGGATGCTGTAGTGGTTGGTCCCGGGGATGCGGTGGGTGGTGACGCGGGTGGGGTCGAGGTGGGCGGTGGTGATCTGGTCGGGGGTGTAGAGGGCCCGCGGCTCGTCGAGCAGCCCGCGTTCGGCGTGGAAGAACGTGGCGCGGACCTGGCGTCGGTGGAGCGCGGCGTGCGTCTCGGGGTCGGTGAGGATGTCCGTGCCGTCGGCGCGGACGGCGTCGAGGACGCAGCTGCTGCGCAGGTTCGGGGCCGTGCCGGTGAGGTCGTGGTCGACGTAGGCGGCCAGATGGGCGTTCCAGTGCGGGGCGAGCGCGGGATGGGCGCGGAAGTACGCCTGGTAGGCCTCGCGGGTTTCGAAGGTCATGCGGAGGCGATCCATGGCGGGACCGATGACGGCCTGGAGGAGCTGGTCGATGTCGGTGCCGGGGGGCGCGGGGAACGCGAGGCCGCCGTCGACGAGCACGACGTGCGGGAAGCGATCGGGATGGCGGGCGGCGGCGAGGGCGGCGACGAAGGCGCCCATGGAGTGCCCGATGAGGACGGCCTGCCGGCGGCCCAGGTGGTTCAGGAGACCGACGGTGTCCGCCACGTGCGCGGCCAGCCCGTAGGGGCCCGGCAGGCCCGCGCTGTCGGCGCGGCCGCGCAGGTCGGGGGCGTGGAGGTCCAGGTGGGGGAGGGCGTCGGCGAGGGCGGTGAAGGCCAGGGAGTTGGCGGTGATGCCGTGCAGGGCGATGACGGGCGGCCCGGAGCCGGGCCAGTGGCTGACGGCGAGGTGGCCGCCGTCGGCCGGCACGGTGAGGGTCCGCCGTTCGCGGACGGGACGGAAGGTGGGGTGGGTGTGTGTCATGGCTGCTTTCCGCGCCGGAGGTTCGGTGGGGCCGCCGGCGGCCGGGACGGTGACATCCCGCCCGCGGCCGGCCCCGTCGTGGTCGCTGGTCGGTGCCGTCACTGCTTCCTGCGGCGGAGGTTGGCCAGCCCGCCGGGAGCGATGTACACGGTGACGACGAACAGGGTGCCCAGGATGAGCATGGGCTCGATGCCCAGGTGCAGCCCGCCGAGACGCTGGTCGAGGTAGGTGAAGAGCACACCGCCGATCAGCGGCCCCCAGCGGGTTCCGCTGCCGCCGAGGACGGCCATCACGAGGAGCGTGAGGGTGAACTCGGGGGTGCTGGTGTGAGGGGTGGCCCCGGCGGTGACCAGCAGGTGGACGGTGCCGCCGAGCACGGCGAGCGCGGAGGCGAGGGTGAACGCGGCCAGCTTGTGCGTGTAGGGGTTGCGGCCGAGGACGCCCACGCGCTGCTCGTTGTCCCGGATGGCCTGCCAGATGCGGCCCGTGGGGCGGCTGGTGGCCGTCCACACGATCGCGGTGACCAGGACGAGGTAACCGAGGGCGAGCCAGTAGAGGTTGGCGGTGTTGGCGACGCCGGTCAGGGCGGCCGGAACCGCGTCGACGTACAGCGGCAGGCCCTCCTCACCGCCGGTGAGGCCGCCGGGGTTGCGTTCCACCCAGATGGCGCCGGCCTGCGCGAAGGCGAGCGTCACCATGGCGAAGCCGACGCCGCCCAGCGCGAGGGTGCGCAGGGAGATCGCGCCGAGGACGACGGCGGCGCAGGTGCCGAGGACGAGGGTGAGCAGGGCGGCGGGCACCAGGCCGAGGCTGAGCTCGGTCATGGCGAGCTGCGTGCCGTAGGCGCCGCCGGCGATGTAGAGGGCGTGGCCGAAGGAGAGCAGGCCGGTGCGCCCGAACATCAGGTCGTAGCCGGCGGCGAGGCCGGCGAAGACGAGGCACAGCGCGAACAGCTGCAGGGAACCGGGGGAGTTGACGGGCCCGTCGAGCAGGAACGGGATGGACAGCGACGAGTAGGGCAGCAGCGCCAGCACCAGCAGGACGGCGGCCGGCAGGGTGAGGGGCCGCAGGCGTCGCAGCGGCCCGCCGGGCGAGGAGGCTGCGGCCGGCTTCGCCGCGGGCGGGGCGGCGGGTGCGGTACGGGGGGTGCGGGTGGCGGTCATGCCGTGCCTCCTGCGGTGCTGGCGGTACGGGTGGTGCGTTGGGCGGCCAGGAGGCGGCGCAGACGCTGCAGTACGGTGGGGCCGGTGGCGGCGGGGCGGGTCAGGACGACGGCCGCCAGCAGGACGACGACGGCGAGGTCTCCGTAACCGCCGGCGTAGTAGTTGGCGTACTGCTGCACCAGCCCGACGGTCAGCGCGGCGACGGCGACGTTGGTGATGGAGTACAGGCCGCCGATGATGACGACGACGAACGCGAACACCAGCAGCGAGGTCCCCTGGTGCGGGGAGAGGGAGCCGAAGTAGAGGCCGCCGAGGACACCGGCGAGACCGGCCAGCGCCCCGCCGAGCGCGAAGACGAGGGTGAAGGCACGGGTGACGTCGATGCCCAGGGCGGTGACCATGGCACGGTCCTCGACACCGGCCCGGACGATGAGACCGTAGCGGGTGCGGGCCATGAACAGGCGCACACCGATCAGGACGACGACGGCGACGGCGATGAGCACGAAGCGGTTGACGGGCACCCGGGCCCCGAGGATCCCGACCGTGCCGGTCAGGGCGTCGGGGACGGGGAAGGGCCGGGCGTCCGCCCCCCACACGGTCTGCACCAGTGCCGGAAGGGCCAGCGACAGGCCGACGGTGACGAGGATCTGCTCCTTCACCCGCCCGTACAGCCGCCTGATGAGGACCAGTTCCACCACCACCGCGAGCCCCAGGCCGGTCGCGGTGCCGACGACCGCGGCCAGCAGCAGCCCCGGGACGCCGCCGACGGCGTCCGCGGTGAGCCAGGCCGTGTAGACGGCGACGGTCAGGAACGCGCCGTGGGCGAAGTTCAGGACGTCCATCAGCCCGAAGATCAGGGCGAGTCCGGAGGCGATGAGGAAGTACAGGGCCCCCAGGCCGAGTCCGGTGAGGGTGAGCAGGACGAGGGTGTCCATCAGGCGGCTCCGGAGGTGCTGGTGTGACGGCCGACGCCCAGCAGCGCTGTCGTGCGTTCGGTGTCCGTGAGCAGGTCGTGCGCGTCGCCCGTGTGCACCACCCGGCCGGCGTCCAGGACGACGGCGTTGCGGGCGAGGCGGCGCACCACGGCCAGGTTCTGCTCCACGAGCAGCAGCGGGACGCGTTCCGCGGCGCGCTCGAGGACCTCGGCCGTTTCGGTGACGACGCGGGGTGCGAGCCCCTTGGTCGGTTCGTCGACGACGACGAGGGTGTTGTCGTTGAGCAGCGTCCGCGCCAGGGCGACCATCTGCTGCTGACCGCCGGACAGCGTCCCGGCGCGCTGGGCGCGGCGGGCGGCCAGCTCCGGGAACAGGTCGTGGACGAGGTCGTAGTGGTGGGTACTGCCCGGGCGTTCGGCGAGGGTGAGGTTCTCGGCGACGGTCAGGTGGGCGAAGATCCCGCGGTCCTCCGGGGCGTAGCCGATGCCCCGCCGGACGGTGCGGTGGGTGGCCTCGTGGGTGATGTCGTCACCGGCGAAGGTCACCCGTCCCGCGGTGATGCGCCCGCCGTCCGGGAGCAGCCCCAGCACGGCCCGCAGGGTGGTGGTCTTGCCCACGCCGTTGCGCCCCAGCAGGGCGGTCACACCGGAGGCCGGCACGTCGAAGGTGACGTCGGTGAGGATGCGCGAACCGGTGATGTCGACGCTCAGGCCGCTGACGGACAGGACCGGAGCCGACGGCGCGGTCGAGGATTCTGGTGCGGTCACAGGGCGTCTCCCAGGTAGGCCTGCTGCACGGTGGAGTTGGCCATGACCTCGTCGGGCGGGGCGGCGGCCAGCAGGCCGCCGTGGTGCATGACGGCGACCCGGTCGGCGAGCCCCAGGACGACGTCCATGTGGTGCTCCACGAGGAGCACGGTGCGGCCCTCCTCGCGGTGGAGGCTGCGGATGAGATCGGTGAGTTCGCCGGTCTCCTCCGAGGCCACGCCGGCCATCGGCTCGTCCAGCAGCATCAGCCGCACCCGGTCGGGCCCGGGGGCGAAGGTCGGGGCCAGGAGCATGGCCAGTTCCAGCTTCCGCTTGTCGCCGTGCGAGAGCCCGGCCGCCAGGTCGGGGCCCCGCCCGGCCAGCCGGACCCGCGCCAGCACACCGGCCACGTCGGCGGACGTGACACGGCGGATGCCCGCGCAGCGCGCGGCCAGCTCGACGTGCTCGGCCACCGTCATGGTCGCGAACACCGAGGAGGACTGGAAGGTCCGGCCGATACCGCGCCCGGCACGCCGGTGCGGGGCCAGGGAGGAGATGTCCCGTCCGTCGAGGCGGATACGGCCCGCCGTGGGCCGGGTCAGGCCGCTGACGAGGTTGAACAGCGACGTCTTGCCGGCGCCGTTGGGGCCGATGACGGCCAGGAGCTCACCCTCCTCCACGGCCAGCGACACCTCGCGGATGATGTCGGCCCCGCCGACGGACCAGCTCAGGTCCTCCAGTTGCAGTACGGGTGCCATGGACTCAGCCGATCTTCTTCTCGGCCGGTGCGACCTGCTCGGCGTCGAACGTACGGGAGACCTCGGGCGCGCCCGCCGTGGTGAACTTCGCCTGGAACGTGGGCTGCAGCAGGGCGTGGTCGCCCGCACGGACGGTGTTGGAACCCTTGATGCCGGAGAAGCTGAAGCCCTCCAGCGCCTTCACCATGGCGTCGGTGTCGCCCTCGGCACCGCCGGCCTTGACCGCCTCGACGACCATCTGGGCCGCGTTGAAGCCGTCCGGGGTGAACAGGTCCTCCTGCCACTTCTTCTTGCCGAAGTAGGCACGCATGGCCTGCGCCTCGGGCGTACGGGTGGCCTCCGGCACGTAGTGCGCCAGCAGGGTCACCTTGTCGCGCGCCTTGCCGAACACCGGGTAACTGGCCCGGATGTCCAGGCCGGTGACGACGGTGGCCGCGTCCAGCACACCCTGCTGGTCCAGGGTGGACCACATCGACTGGGCGGTGTCGCCGGCCCACGCCACGAACACCATGTCCGGCCCGGCCGCCTTCACCTTGCTCGCCACCGGCGTCAGGTCGGTCGCGCTCGGCGGGGCGAGCACCGAGGTCACCGTGGTACCGCCGGTCCCCAGCACGGACTTCACCGCGGCGGCGTTGGCCTGCCCGAAGGCGTTGTCCTGCGCCAGGACGACGACCTTCTTGCCCTTGGAGTCGCCCAGGATGTTCTTGGCGGTCACCACGTCCTGGTACGTCTGCCGGCCCGAGCGGAAGGTGTAGCGGTTCACACCGGTGACCGCGTCGGTGGCCGCGGGCCCGCTGATGTACAGCGTCTTGTTCTGCGCCGCCACCGGCGCTATCTGGGTGGCCACACCGGAGGCAGCGGTCCCGGCGATGATCGGAACGCCCTGGCCGATGCGCTGCTTGGCGAGGGAGACACCCTTGGCGGGGTCGCCGCCGTCGTCGTCCTTCAACACGCTGATCTTGATGCCGTCGACGCGGCCGGTGCCGTCGGTGGCGTGGTCGAGTCCGGCTTCGAAGCCCTGCAGGTACTGCTCGCCGTAGGAGGCCAGCGGTCCGCTGGTGGAGGTGATCAGGGCGATCTCGACCTCCTTGTCACCGGAGGCGGTGCTGCTGCCCGGGCTGGAACAGGCGGCGGTGAACAGGGCGGCGACGCCGGCCACGGCGGCGGAGAGGACAACGGATCTACGCATGCTCGGTACAGCTCCTTGAGGCGGTGGCGATACGCGGAGAAGGCCGAAGGGCACCGGGGCCGCCTGCGCGGATCACCGTGCCCTCAGCGACACCCGGCAGTGTGGTGTGCGCCACCCGACCGCCACAATGTGGCTCACCTACATGTATGGGGGTCGGGTCATGTGGTCGACACCTGCACCTCCCGCGGGTGCGACGGGTACTGCGGCGCCCTTCCCGCGACAGCGGCGGCCGGCACACCGAGCCCCCGGAGCACCCCGACCGTGATGCCGCCAGGCGTGCCCGCCCCGCGCACGCGGCCCCCGGCGAGGACCCGCCCCTGACCATGTCCCGTACCCTGCCACGCAGTTGCCCCGATCACCGGTATTACAGTCGGTGCGCATGAACGCTCCCCTCCCCACCCGGCGCACCCTCATCGGCCTGGCCGTGGTCACCGGCGCCTCCGCGCTGACCGGCTGCGCCCAAGGCGACGAGCCGGACGGGACGGGAAAGAGACCGCCACCCACCCGACCCACCACGGACACGTCCGCACTGGGCGAGGCCCCGCCCGCCGCCGACGCCCCGTCGGCAGCGTCACCCGGCCGGGCCTGGCGCTACACCCATGTCCCGCCCGGCGGCCAGGACGCCTCCTACCGCGCCCTGGCCGTCACGTCACGGGACGACGTGTGGCTGCTGGGCACGCGGGACGAACCGTCCTTCGCCCCGTTCCTGGAGCACTGGGACGGCAAACGGTGGGGCGAGCCCGAGCTGCCCGACGAGCTGAGGAGGGGCGACCGGCGGTCCGTCTTCGCCCTGGCCGCGGGCGCGCCCGGTGAGCTCTGGCTCGCGCAGCGCACGGTGGACGGCACCGGCCGTCCCGCCCGTCTCGCCGTCCACCACCGCGCGGGCGGGGACTGGCAGCGCCTCCCCGACCCTCCGGCCGTCCAGGGCGAGCGGTGGCCGGGCGGTGCCATGGACGGTGCCTGGTGCGTGGCCTCCGGGACGCACCTGTGGGCGAACCTCTCCGGCAAGGTCGTCCACTGGGACGGACAACGCTGGGACGTCCCCCCTCTCGCCTTCTCCGCCGCCGCCCTGGCCGCCGCGCCTGCGGCGGACGGCGTTCCCCGCGCCTGGGTGGCCGGTGCGGCGGACGCCGAGTGCGGTCAGGGTGGCGCGTGCTACCCGCAGCCCGCCTCCGCGCGATGGGCGGACGGTGCCTGGCAGCAGATCGACGCGCCCACGTACCGGTTCCCCGACCCCGTACCGCCCGAGCCGTCCGCCACGCTCGACACCGTCGTCCACGATCCCGTGAACGACCGACTGTGGGCCCTCGGCCGCCATGACTTCAACCACGGCGAGGCGGACGTGGAACCCGACAGCGAGGACATCGTGCTGACCGGTGACGGCACCGGGTGGACGAAGGTGAGCGTCTCCGACCAGGGCCGTGCCTTCGCGACCGCCACGACCGTCCCCGACGGAACCGGTGGCCTGCTCCTGGACGCGTGGACGCGCCGGACCCGGGACGGCACGGTGCACAAGCTGCGCGCCCCGGACCGGCTGCCCGAACCGTCCGAGGTGCCGAAGCCGAAACGCCGGTACGACTTCGAGCAGCCCTTCGACATCGCCCGGACATGCCTGATCCCCGGCACCCGAACCGTGCTCGCGGTGGGAGTCGTCCGCTTCAACAACTCCTCGGACACCGGCGACCCGCCATTGCGCCCCGCACTCGCCCGCTATGACGCGGACCGCGCGAGCTGACTGCGCCCGCCGGCCCGCCCGGCCTGGCCCGGCCCGGCATCTGCCGGGGGGCCTCACTCCTGCCTCGGCGGGCGGGCGGGCTCTCGGCTCTCACCGGTCCGGCTGCTCGTACTCGTCGACCGTGCCGTCGCCGTTTTCGTCGTACAGGTACTGGTAGGAGCCGTCGTCGTAGGCCTTGCGATAGCGCATGCACCTGCCCACCGCGCGCAGTTCCGGCTCGTTGCTGTACCAACCGCGGTGAAAGGTGACCTGGATTCCGTCGTCGAACGTGGTCATGATGCCCCGCTCGACCTTCTCCACCGTGCGCCCGTCCGCCCGCCAGGAGGCTTCCAGCGCCTTCATCGCAGCGCGGTAGTCGTCGCCGTCCGCGAAGTCCAGCTTCCAGGTGTAGATCGGCTGGCTGCGCGTGACGTCGCCGTCGTCGAAGCCGAAGTCGTCGACGCAGGAGGAACTCCCCTCCTTGACCGGGGAGGGGTCGCCGGCGGGCGCCGGTGAGAGGGCGCGGTACACGGCGTTGCCGGCCCCGGTGGTGGCCCGCACATGGGCCCGCAGGTCCTCCGGCGTGCCCACCGGGCCGCCCGCCACCGCCTCGCACCCCTTGGCCACCAGCGCACACAGCGCGACGAGCGTGACGACGACGGCGGCGGTGATGAGGGCGGTTCTCTTCTCCATGCCGACGATCAAAGCGGAGCCCCGCCCGCGTGGGCACGGATCAGCTACTCAGGCGGCCTGAGCGCTGATGCTCATCCCGGCCGGCGGCCGTGTCTGTGGGAGCACGGGCGGGCGCGGAGGCGGGGGCGGCTACGCATCGAGCACGGCGGCGACGGCCTCGACCTCCACGAGCTGGTCCGTGTAGCCGAGCACCGTGACGCCCATCAGCGTGCTGGGGACGTCGTGGTCGCCGAACGCGTCCCGGACCACCTCCCAGGCGGTCACCAGATCCTCCCGCCGGTCCGATGCCACGAGAACCCTGGTGCTGATGACGTCCTCCAGAGACGCGCCGGCCGACGCGAGAGCAGTCCGCATGTTCTCCACAGCCCTGGATGCCTGGCCCGCGTAGTCGCCGACGGCAGCCGTGGAGCCGTCGTCATGGAGCGGACACGCCCCCGCGAGGAAGATGAGCCGGGACTCGGCGGGCGCCGTGGCCGCATAGGCGTACTCGGCGACGTCGGACAGGGAGTCGGAGCGGATCAGGGTCACGGCACGAGCCACGGTCGTCGGGGTCCTTTCGAGCGAGTGCAGGGTGCAGACATCCTGCCCTCCGCAGGGCTGTCACCGCCTGCCCTTTTTCCGGCCGGCGCCTCGGTATCAGACGTCCTGGAGATGGGCCGCGATACGCGCCATCGTCCGGGCGTTGTCCTCGAACAGATGGGCCTGCATACCCACCGCCCGGGCGGCAAGGACGTTCGCCTCCGCGTCGTCGACGAACAGACAGCTCTCCGGTCGCACCCCCAGGCTCGCGCATGCTTCCCCGAAGGCCTCCGGATCCGGCTTCTCGACACCGATCTCGTGCGAATAGACGATCCGCTCCACCAGTTCGTCGAAGCCGTACAGCCCCGTCTCCCGTTCCCGGGCGCCGACGAAGCTGTTGCTCAGGATGCCCAGCCTGCAGTGTCCCCGCAGCCCCCGCACATGAGCGATGAGTTCCTCGTTGGGCGTCCCCAGGTACTCCGCCCACAGGTCGGCCATGAAGGCGTCCACCTCGGGGCCGGCGAGGCCCAGGCGCGATCCCACCTGCTCGTGCACCTGGCGTTCACTGATCCCGCCGACGCTTCCGGCCTGCCACACGTCACGCATCCGCTCGTGGATGGTGCCGGGCGGCAACTGCAGCCGCTCCTCCCACCGTTGGACCCACCCAGTGTCCGGCGTGATCTCCAGCACGCCGCCGATGTCGAGGATGATGCACGGTGTGGCCACGACAGTCCCCTCCCTTTCGCTTGATGTCCCCGGCAGGGCAGGAAGCACCAGCCCCGGTTCACCGGTCCTCCGAACAGGGACACTGTCGGCCTTTCCGCCGGGGCAGGGTCAAGCGATCTTGGGTTCCTGTGGCAGTTCTGTTGCGGCCGTGGGGCGAGTGCGGCCGTGGGGCGAGTTGGCCGCAGGCGGAGTAGCCAGGGCGAGGGCGGGGGCGCGGCCCGGGACGTGTTCGGGATCGGGTCAGGAGCTGCTGCGCGGAATAACCAGGCCGGACTCGTAGGCGAGGACGACGAGTTGGGCGCGGTCCCGGGCGTGGAGTTTGGTCATGGCCCGGTTGATGTGGGTCTTGGCGGTCGCCGGGCTGATGACCAGACGGTGGGCGATCTCGTCGTTGGACAGGCCGTGGGCGGCCAGCACGACCGCCTCGCGTTCGCGGCTGGTCAGCTCGGCGAGCCCGCTGCCGCTGCCGGTGCCTGCGAGGGTGCGCGGTGGCTGGGTGAGGTACCGGTCGATGAGTCTGCGGGTGAGGGCGGGTGCGAGCAGCGCGTCACCACGGGCGGCGACGCGTACGGCGTGCAGGAAGTCCTCCGGAAGGATGTCCTTGACCAGGAAGCCGGCCGCTCCGGCGCGCAGCGCGTCGACGACGTACTCGTCCATGCCGTAGTTGGTCAGCATGACGACGTGCACGCCGGCCAGGGCCGGGTCCGCGGCGATGCGGCGGGTCGCTTCGATGCCGTCCATGACGGGCATCTGGATGTCGACGAGAGCGACATCGGGCAACTGCTCCTTGACGAGCGCCAGGCATTCCCGGCCGTCGGCGGCCTCGGCCACCACCTCGATGTCGTCCTCGAGGTCGAGCAGCGCACGGAAACCGCTGCGGATGAGCGGCTGGTCATCGACCAGGACAACCCGGATCACGAGGCTCCGTTCGTAGGCAGTTCGGCCTGCACGGTGAAGCCGCCCGTGCTGCGCGGCCCGGTGTGCAGCCGCCCGCCCAGGGCTGTGACGCGTTCCCGCATGCCGAGCAGCCCGAGGCCCGGCCCGAGTGTCGGTGCGGAGGGCGGCACGGCGGTGCCGTCGTCGTCGACGCGCAGGGCGAGAGCGTCCGGCCGGTAGTCGATGAGCACCCTGGCCGTGGTGGCAGCGGCGTGCCGGGCCACGTTGGTGAGCGACTCCTGAACGATCCGGTAGGCGGTGCGGCTCACTGCAGCCGGCACGGCATGCGGATGGCCCCCAATGGTCAGCGTCGTCTCCAGACCTGCTCCCTGGAACCGCTCCACCAGCTGAGGGATGTGATCGAGGCCGTGCGGCGGGCTGGTGTCGTCGTCGCGCAGCGCCTCCAGGGTCGCGCGCAACTCCCGGCTCGCCTCCCGCCCGGCTTCCTGGATCGCGAGCAGGGCAGGGGAGATCTGCTCACCTCGGCGCCGCGCCACATGCACGGCCACCTCGGACTGCACCTTGATCACCGAGATCTGGTGGGTGAGCGCATCATGCAGTTCCCGCGCGATGCGCAACCGCTCCTCGTCGGCCCGGCGGCGCGCGGTCTCCTCGCGGGTGCGCTCGGCTTCGTCGGCCCGCCGTTCGGCCAGCCGCACCGCCTCCCCGGCGGCGAAGGCAGCGATCAGCCAGGCGAGCTCGAGCGTGTTGCGGGCCTGCGCCACGGCTTCGCCCGGGCCCGCGTCGTGCAGGACCAGGGCCGTGAGGGGGAGCAGAACCAGCAGGCCGACGGAGACGGCCAGTGTGACGGTGCGGTGCCCGGCACGTACCGCACCGTAGACCGCGACCAGGTAGGCCACGGTGAGCACGTCGAACCCGGCCCCCAGATAGCCCACCGCACACAGCCCGGTGACGGCCAGGACCACGCGCGGCACCCGGCGGCGCGCGGCCAGCGCCAGCCCGCCGGCTACCAGCAGCACGGCTCCGAGCAGCTCGCGCGCTCCGGACGGATGCGCCCCCGACAGCCCGGTGACCAGCAGCAACGCCGCCACACCCAGAGCGATGGCCCCGTCGGTGACTGCGGCCGGGACAGCGAACCGTCCTTTGTCCATAGGTGCACCGTAACCGGATGGGGTGGTGGGCGCGTCCGGCCTGTGGACGAGCGGACGGCTACCACGTCCGCGGTACCGGCGAGCCGCCTGCCGCCCCCGCGGTACCCGGGTGCCGCCGCGGCAGCAGAGGCAAGTGTCCGCGTCTGCTGGACGACCGGCAGGCCCGCCGGCGCGCATGCTCTGGATGGCAGCACCGAAGCACGGAAGAGCACGGGCGGCAGCCAAGAAGGGCTGCCGCGGAAGAGAAGAGGAAGGGGAGCGGCATGAGCGTTTCAGCAGCACTCATGGCGGCCGCCGAGGGCGGCATCATCGGCGACGGACGCACCGGGGCCAACCTGGCTCTGGCCGCGGGGGCGCTCGGGCTGGTCATCGCCTGGCTGGTCCTGTCGCGCACCGGCCGCCGGATGAGCACCGACCGAGCGCGCACCGGCGGGCTTGCGGCCATCGCGGCGGGCACGGCCGGCACGGTTCTCGCGGTACTGCACCTGGCCACCGCCAGTGGCGGCCCGGGCACCGGCAACGGACTCGTCGGCGCCGTCGTGGCCGTCCCGCTCGGGCTGGGCGCCGTACTCCTCGGCCGCAGGGCCCTGACCCGGTGCCGCAGCGCCGCCCGGCCCGCCGATCGGACGACCGCCTGACAGCCGGCTCGAAGACGTAAGCGTCCGAGACGTAAGCGTCCGAGACGTACGGCCGCGACCGATGCGGCCCCGGCGTCCCGCCCGTCAGCCGAAGACGTCCAGGACATCCGCCCAGGAGGAGCCGCCGCCCTCGGCGGGCCGGGGCCGCACCGGGCGCGGCTCCGGGTAGGTCTCCGCGGCGGCCCGCGCCCGGACGATGTCGGGCCCGCCGCATGCCTCGACCGCGAAGGTGCCGAAGACCTCGGCGAACGCGGCCGGATCACGGAACTCCACGCCGAACGCCCGGCCGTCCCGCAGCGGTACCCAGACCACCCGGTCGCGCCGCGCCCATTCCCGCACCGGCTGCTCGTCGGCGGTCGACCGGCCCTCCAGCCACAGCCGTGCCACGTGCAGCAGGTTCACCTTCTCCATCGGCAGCCGCTTGCGTCGCACCCGCAGGTCACGCACCGTCAGTTGCACGCGCTGGTCCTTCTTCGGATACCAGACGACACCGACCCCGAAGGGCAGCCACAACATGAGCCCGATCAGCGGCCAGACCAGTGCGTCCCCCCACGACCGCAGCAGCCCGCCGTCCAGGACGGCCAACGAGCCGAAGACGACCACCCACTTCGTCGTCATGCGCCAGAATCCGGTGCCCTGCCGATACAGAACCCGTCGCTTCCCCGTCATCACCATGACCGCACGCTATCCGCCAAACCCGGCACCGCCGTCGCCCGAACTCGGCGGCACCGGCCCCGCGCTCGCCCCGTCGCCGTCGCCGTCGCCGTCGGCCGGGCCGCCGCCGTCCACGCACGTCATCGACACGACCACGGGCACGTCCAGCCCTTGGGCCGCTTCCCCGGGCAGGGGGGCCACAACGGTCCAGTTGCCCTTGGCGAGGGTGAGCGTCTGGGCACCCATGTCCGGCCCGGTTCGCCAGCCGTACTCGGAGCGGGCCCGTGCGAAAGCCGCCCGCACAGCGGCCTCCGCCCTCTGCAGCGAGTGCCGGCCGTGCAGCCGCTCCAGGCACCTTCCGGAGCCGTCCGACGGCTCCCTGTCCACCTCGATGCCCTCGGCCGCCAGAACCGACCGCACCTCCGACACCGCCGTGTCCGCAGACAAGGCAGCACCGGAGAACCGGGGCGGCAGCGGCTCGGGCGGCGTAGGCACACACGCTGCCACCCCCGCCAGCACCGTCGCGACCAGACCTGCCCGGACCGTACGCCGCATGCGCCGTCGAACGATGGTGCCGCCCCCTTTGCCCCGTACCCGGTCACCATGACCCGCCGACTATTGTGCCGCCCCGACACTGCCCCCGGACCGCAGCCCCTCGACCGAGACGCTCGGAAACAACAACATGAGCCTGCCGCGCGGTACAACGGAGGGCCGTACGAGGTGGGTTGTGCACCCGGGCAGCGCTGCGGCCGCGCGACTGCCCCCTCCAACCCCTGGACCAGGCAAGGAGCGCGACCCGCTGATGCAGTCCCCCGACTCCCCGCACTCCGACGACACTCGACAGGCCGGACACTCCGGTCACCCGGCGGACGATCGCCCCCACCACCCGGACGACGATCGCACCCTGCTCCGCGGAATCCTTGCCGTGCCAGTGGTGCTGCTGACGCTCGCGGCAGCGTTCTGCCTCTGGTTGGCGATGAACACCCAACCGGACGGAGATGACGACCAGGCCGCCTACGGCGGTATCGAGCTTGGCTGCGCCCTGGCCATCGGTTCCGCAGGCGCGGCGGGAGCCCTGTGGCTGGCGCCTTCGGTGCGGCGGGTCATGAGGTGGCCGTGGGCAGTACCGGCCGTGACGCTCGGGGTGGCGGCCGCGGTGCGGTGGGGCCTGTCCGGCCCCGGATAACGCCCCACCATGTACGCGGAACGCACGTCCGAAGTACGCGATACGTGCGATCCCTGGTCTACAGTGGCGGCCAGGAGGTATCCGTGTCCGAGTTGTTCGATGCGATCGACGCGCTGGTCGCGTCCCGCGCTCCGCTGCCGCCGCCGGACGAGCGCAGGCGTCTGCGCAAGGCCCACGGCCTGACGGTCGAAGAGGTCGCCACGGCGCTGAAGGTACGCCGTGCCACCGTCAGCGGATGGGAGGCCGGAAAGACCGAGCCGCGACCGCCGGAACGCGACGCGTATGCCCGGCTCCTCCAACAGCTCGCGGAACTCTACCCACCCCCTGCTGCCCTGGCCGTGCCCGCGCGGGACACAGCGGCACCGGCGGCCACGAGCCCGCTCGATCCGAACGAACCGGCGGCACCGGCCGCACCCGCTGCACCGGCCGAACCAGCTGCAGAGGCCACCCCACCACCCCCGCCCAGCGAGCCCGCCATTCCACCCCCCGGCGCTGCAACCGAGACGGGCCGGGGCGCCACTCAGCCCCACACCGCTCCCGGGGCCCCCGCCCCGAAGTCGGCCCGCATCTCCGCCCCCTCCCCGGTGTCCGCAGGCCCAGCCGCAAGGACGACAACCTCAGCGGGCACGCCGGAGGCACCCGACTCGCGCTTCGCCAACGGGCCACTCGCCGTCGTGGATGTGGACGCCGAGGGCGGCCGAGTGCTGGCGTACTGCACCGGCGGTCTGATGCTGGAGGTGCCTGCCAAGAGCATCCCCGCCCTGATGGACTGGACCCTGCGCGAGGCCAAGCTGGGGCAGCCGAGGCTGTCCGGGCCGGGCCGGGACGCCGATCCGCTGCTCGTCCTCACCGGGGCCGCGCTGGAGCGCTACGGTCTGCCCGCCGCACTGTCGGACGGTGAGCGGCTGGCCGGACGGATCGGGGAGGGGCACAAGGTCGTCAAGCAGCTGACGCGTGCCGGCTGGAAGCTCACCAAGCGCGGCTTCGGACCGTGGGCGCGGATCTACCGCCCTGCGCAGGGAGCGGAGCGGTCCTGCGTGCAGGTGTGCATCCCGTCGTGGAACGCACTGGACCCCCGCCATTGGGGCGACGCCGCCGATCTTCCCCCGGCGGAGCTGGCCCGGGTTCTGGGCGTGTACGCGTCGAGGGTGATGACACCGTGCGGCTCGACCGCGGTGACCGGCCTCGAGCTGATGACCGCGCTGCACCCGCCGACCCGCGCTTCCCAGCCGGACGCGGACGGCCGCCGGCATTCCGAGCGCAACCCGGGCAGCCTGGGCAGCGACCCGGTGGACTGCGCACCGTGCGAGGCCCCGGACGGGCATCCGCTGCTGAAGGATCTGCCGCGTTTCCACGTCCGAGGCCCCGGCGAGAAGCTGTTCGAGGAGGCGTACGACTGGGCGCGGCCCATGACGGACGCGGAGTGCACCCTGCGCCACCTGGTCGGCATCGACGTCAACATGGCCTTCGCCGCGGGCGCCAACGGCCTGAACGTCGGTCTGGGTGCGCCCACGCACGTCACGTCCCCGGTGTTCGACCCGAAACTGCCCGGCTCGTGGCTGGTCGACCTGTCTCACATCGACCTGTCCCGCGTGAAGGCCGGCAAGGAGTGGGTGGAGCTGGACGGCGACCTGCTGCCCTCCCCGTTCACGCCGAAGGGCGAGCGGCCGACCGGCCCGGCCTGGTACGCCACACCCACCGTCGCCTACGCCCAGGAGCTCGGCTACGAGGTCCGCCCGCTGGAGGCGTACGTCCGCCACGACAACGGCCGTTACCTGGACGGCTGGTACCAGCGGCTGCGTGACGCCTACCTCGCCACCATGGCCGACCTCGGCGTCCACGCCGACATGGCCCCGGCCGACTTCCTCGCGGCGATGGACGGCTGGGCGGGGCGTGACCCGGAGCTGGCGATCGTCGTGTCGGCGGTCAAGGCGACGGTCAAGGGCGGCCTGGGCAAGCTGCGTGAGCGCCCGCGCGGTGAGGGCTGGCGGCCGGGGGAGCCGTGGCGGGCTCTGTCCCGTCCGACGTGGCGCCCTGACATCCGGGCGGCGGTCATCTCGCGCACCCGCATCAACCTGCACCGCAAGATGGTCCGGCACGCGGCGTTCACCGGCCAGTACCCGGTGGCGGTCCTGTCCGACTGCGTCGTCTACGCCGCCGACGGCACCAGCCCGCTGGACGTCCTGCCCTACCGGGACGGCAAGCCGCTGCCCGGCGGTTTCAAGCTGGGCGTCAACCCCGGCCTCGTCAAGCACGAGGGCACCCAGAGCGTCCTGTGGGGCGAAGAGGTCCGTGAGCGCTTCGACGCTCCGGAACTCAACCTCGCCCGCTACATCAAGGACGGCACCGTCACCGGCGTCGACGACGGAGAGTAGGAGAGGCGGCCGAGATGAGCCTGTTCGGGGACGGCCTGGACGCCGCGGTGCACAAGTCCTTCACCCGCCCGGCGCCCAAGAGCGCACCTGCCCAAATGCGGTACCTGGTCCGGCAGATGAAGGGCACGCGCGCGGTTGCCCAACTGCTGCGCGTCTCCCAGCGCACCGTCGAACGCTACGTCAGGAACCAGATCAGAAAGCCCCGTCCGGACCTGGCCGCGCGCCTGGAGCGTGAGGTGACCAAGCGGTGGCAGCCACGGATCAGGGCCAGGGCCAAGGCACAGGCAGCGAGCACGGGGGGCATCGTCATCGACACCCGCGCCCGCCTCGGCTACACCGCCCCGATCGGGTCGACGGACCAGGACCGCATCCGGCACCTGACCGTCGCCCTGCCCCCCGTCTACGCCGCCCGCCTCTTCGACGCCCAGGAGGCAGGCGCCGGCGACGCCCGATTGCGGGAGATCGCGGCCGAAGCGCTCAAGGAGGTCTACTTCCAGGACGGCGGCCGCCGCGCGGGCAGCCTGGAAGAGGTCCGGTTCACCGACATCGAGCATGTGGAATTCGAGCTGTAGAGACCGCACCGGCGTCGGCACGACACTGCCCATGGGCTGAGTCGTGGATGATGTCAGCTTCAGTCGCACGCCTGAACTGATCGCGTCGACAGCCCGACTGCACTCCTCGTGGCTCGCCGCGCGTGACGAGTGGCCTCCAGGCGCCCACCAGGACGGCACGGGCCTGCGTCTTGCCCCCGATGGCCACCTCGACAGCCCCGGCGTCCTCTCGGAGTGGGTCGCACGACTGCACCAGCAATCGGACAGGTCGGTCGCTGTGTGCGAGGAGCGCGTGCATGCCACCCACTGGTGGATCGTCGAGGGCGCCGACTACCTGCGAGCGAGCGACCTGCGGCACTACCTGAACGCCCTCCTGCTCGGCATCGGCGGGCACATCGGCTACAGCGTCCGGCCCTCCTACCGGAGGCGCGGCCTGGCAACGTGGGCTCTCGGGGCGGTACTCCCCGAGGCCCGAGCGCTCGGCTTGGACCGCGTCCTCGTGACGTGCGACGACGACAACACCGGGTCGCGCCGCAGCATCGAACGCAACGGCGGCGTCCTGGAAGACGTCCGCACCACCAGCGCGGGCATCAAGCGCCGCTACTGGATCACCCTGTAGGCGATCGTGCGAGGGCCTATCACCACCCCGCGCCTCCGACAGTGATCAACACGGTGCCGTAGGCCTTTCCGGCCCTGCCTTCTGGGGGCTTCGTCCGTGATCGCGCCGCCGAGCGGCACGGACGCGCGACGGGACCCCGCACCCTCACTCGTCCCCGCCGTGCGTCTAGTGAGAGCGGGTGGGACGATGGGAACCGGAGTCCGTCCGGCCCGCAACTCGCCCATGGGCCCTTCGGCTTCGTGGAGCCTTCTCCGGTTCCGGGAGGCTGTATGTCCTGGTTCCCCTCCCACACCCGCGGTGCACGCAGCGCCCTCGCAGGGCTGCTGCTGTGCGCGCTGCCCTGGGCCGGCCCCGGCGCGGTCGCCGCCGCAGCGGACACGGACCCTGATCCGTCACCGGCTGCGCGTACCGAAGCCGGTGACGATGAGGTCAGCGGACTCGTGGACATCGGCGACGGACGCAAGATCTACGCGGCCTGCAAGGGCACCCACGCCCGCAGCGGCTCTCCGACGGTGGTCCTCATCGCGGGCAAGGGCAACGGCGCCGAGGACTGGATGTCGATCCTGGACCCGGACGACCCCGCACACGACGCGCCCGGCGACGACCTGCCCTGGCGGGAGAGCGGCATACACCGCAGCAGCGACTCGGTGTTCTCGCAGGTCTCCCGCTTCACCCGGGTGTGCACCTACGACCGCCCGGACGTCCGCGCCACAGGTGGCGACGTTTCCACGCCCAGGCCGCAGCCGCACACCATCGACGCCGACGTGCACGACCTCGGCGCACTGCTGACCGCCCTCGGCGAGCCGGGACCCTACGTCCTCGTGGCCCACTCCTACGGCGGTCTGATCGCCACCCTCTACACGCGCACGCATCCGCAGAACGTCGCGGGCCTGGTGATGGTGGACGCCGTCACCGAGCACATGACCGAGGTCGCGAGCCCCCAGGCGGTGAAGAACTGGGACGCCTCCAACGCCCAGACGTCACCGCAGTCCGGAGAAGGAGTGCGCCTCCTCGACGCCTTCAAGAAGATCAACACCGCCGCCGAGCCGCCCGCCGTCCCGGCCATCGTGCTGTCCGCGGACAAGCCGTGGCGCGTCGACCTCCTGCCCCCCGAGGCAAGGAAGGGCGAACAGGTCACCTTCGAGAACTGGCTGGCCTCCCAGCAGCGCCTGAGCGCGGCCCTCGACGCCCGGAAGTACATCAAGAACACCGACAGCGGCCACGACATCTACCTCTACCGGCCCCGCCTGGTCATCGACACGATCCGCGACGTCGTCGACGCATCACCCTGAACCGCCGACGCCCCGACCGGCCCTCCTGGCCGGCGCTGACACGGAGGTCGTACCGGAGCCGGTGGCTGCGGGCGGGCGCCCATCCAGTACATGGCGGGGTCGATGTCGCGTGCGCTCCAGCCGTCGGCGTGTGCTGAGCCGTGGCGCAGGAGGTCGTCGAGGAGTTGCGTGGAGCGGCCGCAGCGTCCCGGCGCGGGGGTGAGGGTCAGACCCAGGGAGCCGATTGCGTGGTGCACGCGGCGGTCGTAGACAGCCATCCGCGCGGCGTTCGGGTCGACCGCCGGGTACCACCCCGCGGCATTCGGTCAGGTCCGATGGATTTGTGCCGTTGATCGGCAATCCGCCTCCAAGGTCACTGAAGCCCCGCTACACAGGATGCTCCGGCTGACCGCGCATGCGGTCCGCGCGCGCATCACGGGGCTGGGGACGGACGAGGAACTGGGGGAGTGATGGCAGCACGTCGCTGGCACCGGCGCTTGAAGAAGCGGACGCGGAGGCGGCTACAGGGCTTGGCTGCGGTGGCGGCAGCGGCAGCCGTGGTGTGGGCGGTCCGGAACTGGTCGGTGGTGTGGCCCGTCCTGGTGTCGGTGTGCGCCGCAGCCGTGTCGGGTGGGGCCGGATGGAAGCTGCTGCGGGCGCACCGGAACGCGGTCGGCGAGGACCGCGCGTGGCGGGCGCAGGAGGAGGCCCGGGCACGGGAGTTGTCGATGGCCGAGGTCGACGCCTTGTCGTGGCAGGAGTTCGAGGCATACGTCGCCGATCTGTGCCGACGGGACGGCTGCACGAAGGTCGAGGTCAGCGGCAGGAGCGGCGACCTGGGCGCGGATGTGGTCGGCTACCTGGCCGACGGCCGCAAACTGGTCGTCCAGTGCAAGAAGTACGCGCCGCACCGGAGTGTGTCCTCGCAGGACATGCAGAAGTTCGTCGGCACCGCCCGCCTCGAACACGGCGCCGACATCGCGTTGTTCGTCACCACCTGCCGCACGTTCACGAAGGCCGCGCTGGGGCTGGCGCTGCGCCAGGACATCGTGGCCCTGCACCGCGACCTGCTGGGCGCCTGGGTCAAGGGCGCTCACCTGGAGACCCTGATCCCGCTGAACGGACACGGCGGTGGCACGAGGCGGCGCCCCACAGTCTGACCATTGCACCGTCGCGACCCGGCACCCGGCCGTCACCGCGACCCGTCACCAGGGCGACGAGCATTCCCGCCGCCGGCCGCGATCCGCACCTCGCACAACGGGGATGCCGAACACCGCCCCTACGGAGATTCTCAGGCGCGCACAGGACTCCCCGCCGCCAACGAGACCTGAGCCGGGCCCTGGCCGAGGGGCCTGCCCTCCTGCGCGACGAGGCGACAGAAGGACGGAGCCAGGTCGCCCCGGCCGTCTCCGGGCCGGGCGGGCCGGGCCATCCGGCCGGAGCCGGGGCCCTTGACGACACGGCTCCGGCCGAGGCCGGTCAGATCAGCAGACGCAGGGCCGTGTCACTGATCCCCGCCCGCAGGCTCTGGCCCCAGGTCAGTGACAGTGCGTCCGACTCCATGCCGTCGCCGAAGACGACGAGACGGTCGCTCTCGACGGTGACCCGCAGCCCCTCGGCGCCGGACAGGGTGCCGGCCGCCCGGGAGGTCCCCGTCGCGGGAGACGGCCAGGCTTCGCGTACGAACCACAGCAGACGCCGCTCGGCCGGGGAGGGCAGTGCCAGGGTGCTGCCGCGCTCGAGCCACAGCGAGCGCAGCCATCCGGTTGCCCCGGTCCCCGTTCCGACGATGATGCCTGACGACGCCTGCGCTTCCGGGGCGGCGCCGTCGCGGTCGGGGCCGATCCGGTAACGGACGGTCTGGTGGCTCGTCGGCCCGAGGAAGATCTCGTTCAGGGCGACCAGCCGCTGAGTGTCGTCCGCGACCGCCTCCACCATGGTCAGTTCCTCCGCCGCCGGGCCCCGTTGGGCGGCGGCCCGCAGCAGCCTGCCGGCGTCTGCGGGCCGGTGGCGTACGAGGACGCCCGGATTGCGGCCGGGATCGGTGTCGATGCCGACCACCGGCTGGCCCGACAGGTACTTCGCCGTGTTGGCGACGAGGCCGTCCTGTCCCACGACCACCACGATGTCCTCCGGGCCGAAGAGGAACCGGTCGAGGTCGGACCGTTCGACGCGGGCCTGCCGCCAGGTCAGCGGTATCGCGGCCGCCACGTCGGCGATGGCCCGCGCCGCGCGGCGATGGCGGTCGGCCACGTCGGTGATGCTCCTGCCCCGTGAGGCGAGGAAGAACTCCGCCTGCCCGCGGGTGCCGTGCCGGGCGAGCAGTTCCTCGTACTCGGTCGTGCGGTGGACGAGCACGGCGCGCGGGGCGAGGCTCACGGCCGTGCCTCCGCCACGGATTCCTCTGCGCTGCCGGCTGCCGTCGGCGCCGCCGCGCCGAGCTTGGCCAGCAGGCCGGTGAGGACGTCCGGCGACAGGGTGAGGCTGTCGACGCGGGGCAGGTTCTCGGCGAGCCGGGTCACCGCCAGCGCGTGCAGGACGGCCGGGCCCACCTCTGCGTGGACCCGCAGCCAGGCGGCCTGCGTCTCGGCACGGGCCGCGCCGGTGCGTTCCGCCGCCTCTGCCTCCGCGCGGGCGAGGCGCACCATGCGTGAGGCCTCGGCCTCCGCCCGTACGGCGTCGGCCGCCGCGTTCTCCTCCGCCCGGCGGCGTGCGTTGGTGCCGTTCTGCTCGACCAGTTGCTCCTCACGGCGAGCGAGTTCGATCTTGCTGGCCAACTCGTTCTCCGCGATGGCGCGTTCGCGCTCGACCGCCACCGCGCGCCGCTCGTAGGTGGCGCGGTCCGCCTCCTGCTGGATCTGTTCCCTGGCCGGCGTGCGCAGCGCGCGCTCGACCTCGGGCTCGGGCCGGACGGCCACCACGCGCACGGCGACCGCCTCGATGCCGGTGGCGGGCAGGCGGGGATCGGCGGCCAGACCACTGCTCACCCGCTCGCGGACCGTGGCGACGCCGTCGGCGAGGGCGGACGCCAGAGGGGTACGGGCGAGCACGTCGAGGGCGTGCTGCTGGGCGGATTCGGTGAGCAGCGTGGCGATCTGCTCCAGGGGCGCGCCGCGCCAGGCACCGGAATCCGGGTCGATGGAGAAGTCGAGGCGGGTGGCGGCCGTCGCCGGGTCGTGGATCCGGTAGGTGACGGTCGCCTGGACGCCGACGTCCTGGAAGTCCGAGGTGCGTGCGTGGAAGGCGACGGCCAGTTCCCGGTCGTCCACGGGCACTTCGGAGAGCGAGGCGGTGAGCGCCCGGAACCAGAAACTCAGCCCCGGTCCGTCGTGCACGAGCCGGCCGTTCCGGTGGTACCGCACATGGGCAGTGGGCGCGGAGCGCAGGTGACGCCAGCCGAGGCGTGAGGTGATGTCGGCCATGTGAGACCCCCCTTTTTCGTCGCCATGACGATATCCATCGAGCGCTTCTATCGTCAAGGAGACGAAAACCCACATGCCCGCACCTGCCGCCTGCCCCGTTATCTTCTTCGCGGTCCTGCAAGAGGGCCGCTGGCCTCCGGGCCCGGCATGACTGTTGCCCCCTGTCGATGGGATGACCTGGGGGGTG
>NZ_JBIWOK010000022.1:44502-78076 GCF_044767675.1 Streptomyces sp. NPDC101219 | reverse complement strand
GACGGGTCGGCGAGCATGTCGACGAACCCGTTCGTGGACTACCACCTGATCTACGCGGTGGTGCTGATCGCGCTGGCCGCGGTCTCGGCCGGTGATGCGCTGGGTCTGGGCCGCCTGTGGGCCCGGCTCCCGATCGTCCGCGACCACCGGTGGCTGCGCTGAACCAGGCCGGTGGGGCGGGTCGGTGGACCCGCCCCACCGGTTTGTCGACGCGGCCCGCGACGCCTCCCTCGACGTCGGCCGCCGCATCCGCCGCAGCCCGTTCGGCGCGCACACCGGCGCCCACCCACCCGGTCATGCACCACGCCCCGCCGGTCGCCGTCGTCGCGCACGGCTGACGCGGCCGGCCGAAGAGAAGCACAGAAGGAGCAGAACCATGAAGGCAGCGGTCGTCCGGGAGTTCGGAAAGCCCTTGGTCATCGAGGAGCGCCCCGACCCCCAGCCCGGCCCGGGCCAGGTCCGTGTGCGCGTCGAGGCGTCCGGGCTGTGCCACACCGACATCCACGCGGCGCACGGCGACTGGCCGGTCAGGCCCACCCCGCCGTTCGTCCCCGGCCACGAGGGCGTCGGCCTCGTCGAGAAGCTCGGCGACGACGTGACCCACCTCGCCGTCGGCCAACGGGTCGCCGTGCCGTGGCTCGGCAGCACGTGCGGGCGGTGCGAGCACTGCCTGTCCGGCTGGGAGACGCTGTGCGAGAGCCAGGTCAACACCGGCTACGGCTGCGACGGCGGCTACGCCGAGAAGATGCTCGCCCGGGCCGACTTCGCCCAGCCGGTGCCCGAGGGCGTCAGCGCCCTCGACGCCGCCCCGCTGACCTGCGCGGGCGTCACCACCTACAAGGCCCTCAAGGTCGCGGACATCCGGCCCGCCCAGCTCGTCGCCATCTCGGGCGTGGGCGGACTGGGCCACCTGGCGGTGCAGTACGCGAAGATGGCGGGAGCCACCGTCGCCGCGATCGACGTCACCGACGACAAGCTGCAACTCGCCCGGGACCTCGGCGCGGACATCGTCATCGACGCCCGCACCCAGAACGTCGGCGCCGAGCTGAAACGGCACGGAGGCGCCCACGCGGCCCTCGCGCTCGCAGTGAACCCGGCCGCCTTCCAAGCCGTCAACTCCGGTCTGCGCCGCGGCGGGAAGCTCGTGATGGTGGCCCTGCCGGCGCACGGCACGCTCGAGGTCCCGATCTTCGACACCGTGCTCAACGGCACCTCGGTGATCGGCTCCATCGTCGGCACCCGGCAGGATCTCGCCGAGGTCTTCCAGCTTCATGCCGAGGGCCGCACGAAGGTCATCCGGGAGACCCGCCCGCTGGCCGCCGTCAACGACTGCATCGACGAGGTCCTGCGAGGACAGATCAAAGCCCGGATTGTGTTCGACCTCGGCACGGAAGGACGACAACGACGAGTCTCCCCCTGATCGTCGGTGCAGACGGCTCCCGAGTCGAGCCTTCGGGCCGCCGACCGGGTGGCCGACGAAGCCACCCTGCACGGCCTCCCCCCGCGGATCGTCCACGCCTACCGCTGGGAACGCCATGAGGGCGCCGCGCCCGCCCGCAAGTGGGCAAGCCGTCCGGTCGCGTGACCTCCGACGACATTATCCTTGTCGCCGCCACCCGCCACCCGCCACCCGCCACCCGCCACCCGCCACCCGCCACCCGCCACCCGCCACCCGCCATCCCCGTCGTCACCATCCGGATCTCGCCGTCGCCGCCGAAGCGGTGGCCGAAGAACCGGAGTACGTCCTCCTGCGCGAGGCACGCAACGCCTCGGCCGTGATCGTGGGCACCCGCGGACGCGGCGGACTGACCGATCTGCTGCCCGGCTCCGTCAGCCTGACCGTGGCCACCGAGGCCGCATGCCCGGTCCTCGTGATCCGAGCGCCCACGACAACCGGACCGCCGACGCCCGGCACGGCCGTATCGTCCTCGGCGTGGCCGACGCGCCGACGGCGGCGGTGCGCTTCGCCTACGAGGAGGCCCGGCGGCGCGGTGCCGTCCTGGACGCGGTACGGGCGTGGCGACGCCCCGTGCAGGACACGGCCGACCACCCGCTGCTCACCGGCACCCCCGAGCGGCTGCACGAGGAACGGGCGGTCAGGGAGCTGGAGGCCGCGCCCGCCGGCGCCCCGCCGGACGTGGAACCGCACCGGCACACGGTCGAGGGACCCGCCCGCCGAGCGCCCCTCACCGCCTCGCCCGAGGCGGACCTGCTGGTCGTCGGCCGACGCCGTCCCGGACAGTTCGGACACCGCCTCGGCCGGATCGCCCACAGGCTCCTGCACCACTCCGCCTGCCCGATCGGGGTCGTACCCGACCGGCGTGACGACGTCGACCGGCGGCACGTCGACCACCCCGCGTACGGCATCACCTGCGATCTGAGACAAGCGGCCACTGTCACGCCGGCCAGGACGTCGCCCTTCAGCCACGAGCGCCGGCAGCCGAGCAGCGTACCGAGCCCGGGCAGGGCAGGCGCACAGGGGACGACCGGCGGAAACCTCGGGCCGACCGGCCCTCACACCGCCCCCGGGCAGCCCATGGGACCACCCCCCCGATCCGAAGGATGCTCGAGGCGTCAGGAGATGTGGAGGAACCCCGGCGGCGAGGACGGCGTCACCGTGCTCGTCACGCGGATCCGCCTGGTGCCGTGCGGCCCCGGGATCCATGTCCACGCCGACTCCACCGAGGAGGAAGCACATGAAGCACAACAAGGTCGGCTCCGTGATGACCACGGACGTGGTCCGCGCCGACTACGGCACCCCGTTCAAGGAGGTCGCGAGGCTGCTCGCGGCCCATCGGATCAGCGGACTGCCCGTGGTCGACGAGGACGACCGGGTCATAGGCGTCCTTTCGCAAACGGACCTGATCACACGTCAGGCCGCCACCCCCGGACCGCGCCGCCGCTTCCCCTTCCCCGGCCTGACGCGCGGTGCCCGACGCCAGGCGGCGAAGGCGAACGCCCGCACCGCCGGCCGGCTCATGACCGAGCCGCCCGTCACCACCCACGCCGACGACACCGTCGTCCAGGCCGCCCGCACCATGGCCCGGCACCAAGTGGAACGGCTGCCGGTACTCGACGAGGAGGACCGGCTGGTCGGCATCGTCACCCGCCGCGACCTGCTCCAGGTCTTCCTGCGCTCCGACAGGGAGATCCGCGACGAGGTGATCGAGGAGGTACTGACGCGCACCCTGTGGCTGGCGCCCAACAGTATCGACGTGTCCGTCGTGGAGGGCGTTGTCGTGCTCTCCGGGTGCATGGAACGCAAGAGCGAGACGGAGATCGCCTTGTCGATGACCCGCCGGATCGACGGCGTGGTGGGGGTGGTCGACAAACTCACCTACCGACTGGACGACGCGCACCTGCGGATCAAGGAACAGTCGCTGCAGGGCGTGGCGGACGACTGGCTGCGGCGACTGTGAGACGAGGCGCATCCCCGTGACCGGCACCGGCGGCACACATCGCCGACGAGCTGACGCACACATAAGTGCGTGGCGCTGCCGGGAACCTTGGAAACCGTGAGGTGGAGAGCGCGCTCGCCGTGGCTTCGCTGAATCCGGCACTCCGAAGCCATGCCTGCTCAGCGGCTTGCGCCGGCACCTCCCCGGAGGGCCGGCCCCACGGGGGCCGATCGCGGTGCGACACGGGTCGTTCTCCGGCATGGCAGGGACCGATGGCCCCCTCCTTCCGCGCCCCACGAGGCTCAGGCTGGACGGGACGCGACACCGCAGTACCCGGCGAAGGACAGGTTGGCTGATGTACCCCAACGACGGTTTCCGCGAACTTGGGCGGCAGGAGTCTCTGCGGCTGATGGCCAAGATGTCCGTCGGCCGTATCGTCTTCACGCGTCGGGCCCTGCCCGCCGTGCTGCCGGTCAACTTCAGTCTCGACGACGATGAGGCGGTCCTGCTGCGCACCTCCGCGACGTCGGATCTGGTCAGCGCGATCGACGGCGCGGTGGTCGCCTTCGAGACAGACGACGTCGACGAGGCCCGGCATTCCGGCTGGAGCGTTGTCGTCACCGGTTCGGCCACGGTGGTGACCGACCCCGCCGAACACGAACGCCTGACCCGCACCGGCCCCGTCTCCTGGGTGCCCGCGCCACAGGAGGTCTTCGTCCGCATCGAGCCGGAACTGGTCACCGGACGTGAACTCATCGGCGGACGCACCCTGTACGGAGTGGACCTCACCGTTTGAACGCCTCGTCGCCCCTCCGGGGGCCGTTCTCGTCCGGCAGGGCAGGTTCTGGCGTCGGCCGTCGCACGGGTCCACATGCGTCACCCCGGTCTGCCGGTGAAGACCGGGGCCGCGCACGGTATCCGGGTGTGATGGTGGAGCAGAGGGTGATGCACGGTCGAACGCGGGAAGCGTTGATCGACGCCGGCCGGTCCGCGCAGTTGGTCGCGATCGGTGCCCGCGGGCGCGGTGGCTTCACCGGGTCGCTGCTCGGCTCGGTCAGCCAGGCGCTTCTCCACCACGCTCACTGCCCCGTCGCGGTGGTGCGGGCAGCGGGCGCGGGGGACTGACCGAGCCCGGCGGGGCTCTTACCTGTCCCGGGACGCGGGCGGGTCGTGTGCTGCGCGGGAGAGGACGGCCGGGCGCGCGGAGCGCCCGCGTCCCGCGCGTGAGGCCGCGAGGCGGCCACCTGCCGAGGCGCTGGGCCGGTGACGGCGACGGGGGTCGCCACGGACGGCGAACGGTTGCCGCGGCCCGCGGGACGGTGGCCGTCGGGTTTCCGTACCGGAGTGCACGACAGGCTTGATGAGCGAGCGGTGCCCGGACCGACCGCGGACACTCGGCAGGGCCGAACGGCCGTCGGTACGGCCCGGTGGCCCCTGGCCACGAGGAGCGGTTGAACCGAAGCTGGCAGACGAAGGGCCGCACTCGGCGGCGCTCGGGAACAGGAGAACTCAGTGGCTCGTCCGGTGATCGCAGGCGTGGACGGCTCCGCCTCCAGTCTTGAGGCAGTCGTGGTCGCGGCCCACGAGGCGCATCTGCGTGGTGCCCCTCTGCGGATCGTGCACGCGTTCGGGCACCGACCGGTCGGCGGGCCGCCCGGGAGTCCGCCAGACCACGGTCTGGAGCCGATGGTCCGGGGCACGCTGGCCCGTGCCGAGGAACGGGCCCGCACGGCCGCGCCGGGTGTGGCCATCACCCGGTCGGTGGTGGCCGGGGAGGCCGTCCAGTTACTGGAGATCGAATTGCG
Organism: Streptomyces sp. NPDC101219; assembly: GCF_044767675.1. Classification (NCBI taxonomy): domain Bacteria; kingdom Bacillati; phylum Actinomycetota; class Actinomycetes; order Kitasatosporales; family Streptomycetaceae; genus Streptomyces; species Streptomyces sp. NPDC101219. The sequence continues at coordinate 72,873 of NZ_JBIWOK010000022.1, read as the reverse complement.
GTCGGCGTCGCTGGCAGAGGTCGGCAGCCGGGGCCTGAGCGGCTTCTCCGGATTGCTGCTCGGCTCGGTCAGCCAGGCGCTGCTCCACCACGCCCACTGCCCCGTCACCGTCGTCCGCGACAAGGGGTGACCGTGCCTCACCAGAGCATGCCGGACGGCCTCTCTCCGTCCGCACGGCCATCCCTGCTGCCGGACGCCTACCGACGCGACGCCACGGACGTGGCGGCCTCACTCGCAGTGGTCCCGGCCATGGGCCTGACCACGGTCGAAGCCGAACGGCGGGCCACCGACTGGGGGGCCAACGCATTGGCCGAACCGGTCCGTAGGCCACAGTGGCTGCGCCTGCTGGACCAGTTCCGCAGCTGGCTGATCGGCATCCTGCTCGTTGCCGCCGTCATCGCGGGAGTCATCGGCGAGATCAAGGACGCCTTCGTCATCACCGTCGTCCTGCTCATCAACGCCACCATCGGCTACCTGCAGGAACGCCGGGCCGAGCGCAGCTTGGAAGCGCTTCGCCGGATGCTGGTCCCCACCGCGCGGGTACGCCGCGACGGCCGGGTCGGGACAGTCCCGGCCGGCACCCTCGTGCCCGGCGACATCGTGCTCCTGGAAGCCGGAGACCGTGTCCCGGCCGACGGTCGCCTCGCCGTCGCCGAGTCGGTCGAGTCTGCCGAAGCCGCACTGACCGGCGAGTCCCGTCCCGTCGCCAAGACGACCGCGCCCGCCGTGGCCGAAGGCGAGGACCCCGTACCCGTCGCCGAGCGCACCGGCATGCTCTTCATGAACACCGCGCTGACCCGGGGCCGTGCCGAGATGATCGTCACCGCCACCGGCATGCGCACCGAGGTCGGCGCGATCGCCGAGGCGCTGCGCACCGGTGCGCAGCCGCCCAGCCCGCTGCAGGTCCAGATGGACAGCCTGGGCCGGCGCCTGGCCGCGGTCAGCGGTGTCGCCGTGGCCGCGTACGCACTGGTGGCCCTGCTGCGCGGCGAGGAACCGGCCGATCTCGCGCTGCGGGCGGTGGCCCTGGCTGTCGCGGCGATCCCCGAGGGGCTGCCCGCCGTTCTCGCGCTCACCCTGGCCCTGGGCGTCCACCGCATGGCCCGCCGCGGTGCCATCGTCAAGCGACTGGCCTCCGTCGAGGCGCTCGGCTCGGCGACCGTGGTGTGCAGCGACAAGACCGGCACGCTGACCATGAACGAGATGACCGCCCGCGCCCTGTGGACGGCCGGACGGGACCACGAGGTCACCGGCGAGGGCTACGACACCACGGGTACCGTGCTTGCCGGCGACGGGCAGAGCGGCGTGGACCTGCGCGACGCGGTGCTGCCGTTCGCGCTGTGCAACGACGCCCGCCGCACTCCGGACGGCGTCATCGGCGACCCCACGGAGGCCGCCCTGCTCGTGCTCGCCGCCAAGGCCGGTCTCGACTCCGGCCCGCACGCGCACCCGGCACGCACGGGCGAGGTGCCCTTCGATCCGGCCGCCAAGTACATGGCGACTTTCCATCGTGACGCCGACGGCCGGACCGCCGTCCACGTCAAGGGAGCCGTCGACGTCCTGCTGGACCGCTGCACCCACGTCCTGACCGAGCACGGACCGGCACTCCTCGACACCGAGCGCCGCCGGGAAGTCACCGACGCGGCCCGGCGGATGGGCAGCCAGGGCCTGCGCGTCCTCGGCGGCGCCACCACCACCGCCGTCGGCCGGGCCCACCCGGACGCGGTGACGGACCTGACTCTGACCGCCGTCGCCGGGATCGCCGACCCGCCCCGCCCGCAGGCCCGCGACGCGGTCGCTCTGGCCCAGGAAGCCGGCGTCACCGTCAAGATGATCACCGGGGACCATGCCGACACCGCGACCGCCATCGCCCGCGAACTCGGCATCAGCGGCGACGTCGTCTCCGGCACCGAACTGGCCCGGATGAGCGGCGACGAACTGGCGGACAGGATCGAGGACATCGGCGTCTTCGCCCGCGTCGCCCCCGAGCACAAGGTGACCATCGTCCGTGCCCTCGCCCGGCGCGGTCACATCGTGGCCATGACCGGCGACGGCGTCAACGACGCCGCCGCCCTGCGCGCCGCCCACATCGGCGTCGCGATGGGCGTCACCGGCACCGACGTGGCCAAAGAGGCCGCCGACATGGTCCTGACCGACGACGACTTCTCCACCATCGTCCGCGCGGTCCGTGAGGGCCGCTCCATCTACGACAACATCGTCACCTTCGTCCGTTTCCAGCTGTCCACCAACATCGGCGCCATCCTCACCCTGCTCGCCACCGTGCTGGCCGGGATGCCCGCCCCCATGTCCGCGATCCAACTGCTGTGGGTCAACATCATCATGGACGGGCCGCCCGCCATGGCTCTGGCCGTCGACCCACCGCGGGACAACGTGATGCGACGCCCACCGCGCCCGCCCGCCGAACGCATCCTCAACGCCCGCCGCCTGGCGGCCATCGCCCGTTCCGGCGCGGTGATGGCCGCCGGCACTCTGGCGGTCTTCGCCGGCGCGCGCCACCTCACCGACACCGCGACCGCCGCCACCATGGCCTTCACGACGTTCGTCCTCTTCCAACTCTGCAACGCCCTGGCCGCCCGAAGCGAGGACGGCCCTGTCTTCGGGCGCCACCAGTTGCACAACCGCACCCTGTGGATCGCCCTGGCCGCAGTGCTCGCCCTCCAGGTCATCGCCGTACAGGCGCCCGTGGCCCAAGGAGTCTTCGACACCGTCGCCCTCGGCCCGACGCAGTGGGCGATCTGCCTCGCCACCGCTTCCACCGTGCTGCTGGCCGAGCACGGCTGGCGGGCCGCTCATGCACGCCGCGCTCGGCGCGCAGCCCGTGGGCAGACCCCGTGAGATCTCAGCACCGGTTCACAACCGCGAGGCCGGAGAAGACGGCCACGGGCGACCCGGTCGGCCAGTCGTGGTTCGGTAGCCGTTCCGCTTCAAGTGGGATGTGCCGTGTCCGTCGGTGAGAACGGGGCGGTCATGCTGCCCGGACAGCGCGCGGTCGACCAGCCGGCCCCGCTCTTGAACCCTCCCGCCCCGGGCCGATCTTGTGCCAGTAGGGAAACGATGCGGCCCACACGTTCGGTCGGCATGGTCTGGAGATCGCGTCGGCGTGTGCCGCAGCTTCGAGGTGCGGTGCGAGCCGGTGGGCAACGCGTGAGGGCCGCGATCGCGGCGGCCGACGATCCCCGGGTCTCCTCGAACTCGCCTGCTCGATCATCTGCCTGCGGTGGCTCTCGCGATCATTCTGAAACGGTCAGTTACACGGACAACGGGCAACCCGCAGACGCGTCAGAGTCATCCTCGTGAAAACCATTGGTGCCCGGCGTGCTCCGCTGATGGACTGACTTCCCTACCGTGAGTCTGCCGCGACGGAGGTAGTGGTTGTGACCGGTTACGAGGTTTGCTCGCCGAGGTGTACGAATGGCTCATCTCGGATGCAAAGTTGCCTCCAGCCGAGTTCGCTGCGTCGTTCGACGACGTCCTCAATTGCCTGCCGCCGAACGCTCACGTCCTGGACTGTTCGTGCGGAACTGGACAGTTGGCGGTCGGCCTCGCCGGTCGAGGCATGCAGGTTGACGCAACTGACGCCAGCGAGGCGATGGTTCGTCGGACTGCAGAGTTGTCTGAGGAGTTCGGGGTATCCGTTCGAGCCGTTCGGGCGACGTGGGAAGAGTTGCCCGACCATTTTCCGGACAGCACGTTCGACATGGTGTTCTGCGTCGGCAACTCGCTTCACCATGCCACGGGCGCGACGGGCAGGGGCGCTGCTCTGGAGTCGATGTCACGGCTTCTGCGCCCCGGCGGGCGCTTGGTGCTCACATCCCGCACGTGGGAACTGGTGAGGGCCAGAGGTTCCCGGCTGGAGATCAGTGACCGTCTCGTCCGCCGGTACGGTCGCGATGCCGTCGTGGTCTACCGCTGGGAGATTGCGCCGCATTGGGAGGAGGAGCATCACATCGAAATTGCAATCGCGCAAGTCGATGCGACGGGGTTGGTTCATGTCCGCTCGGAACAGCTGTCCTGCTGGCCCTACCGGTACGAGGAACTCGAAGTCGAACTGCACGGGGTCGGACTCCAGACGGAACTGAGTACGTTCGATCTTGAGGCCGAGAACTACATGGTGGTCGCGAGCAAGGTATGAACACCAGCCCCTGGGTCCCTGGCCGGACCGCGCGGATGGTCGCAGGACGCTTGCGCCTTCTCATCGGTGCGGGTCCAAGTGGTCAACGCAACCCGTCGGACCGCGAGTGCTCGTCGATCGGACGGCGGTGGTACGCGTATGAAGGCAGGGTGAGTGCCCAATTGCAGTCGCTGTTCGATGGGTTGGGGGTGGGGCTTGCAGTCAGGCCGGAGCTAGTCTGACGAGCCCTTCGCTCGATGGTGAGGAGAGCAAGTGTCCGTTCTGATCAACGCTGTTGATGTCCGTCCGCGCGTGTACTACAGGACCATCCAGATCGGTCCCATCCTCTTCGAGCAAGCGCCGGCGGAGGACGAGATTGTTCAGATCCCCGGGGAGGGCTGGAGCCTCACCTCCAGCGACAACGATTTCTACCCTTTGGTGCGTTTGGAGGTGTGGGACGGTCCCGCGTCTCACCCATCAGGCTCTTGGGAGTACGAACGGGCTTTCCGTTCTCCGATGGCAGATCATCTCGCCGTGGTCGACTTGGGTGGCGTCTGCTACGGCGAAATCCCGCTGCGGCCGGGGCGTTATCACCTGCGTTTGCTCTGCCGAGGACGAGATCACGTTGAGGCTTCGCTAGCACTCGATCCCTTTCCTCCCGAAGGACCGCACGAGGATCCCCTTGAGGTATGGGTCGTCCAGATGTGGCCTGCCTGAGAAGCCGCATCGCAACCGGTCTCGGAACGTGCGGATCGAACGGAGTTCCTGGTCGGGCGTTCTCCCGGCAGTACGTGTATGAACGCACTGCCACCTGGTAACGCGGGGGTGCGATCCCGTTCCGAGTGCTTCCCGGAGCAATGTTGTCTTCGGCGTATGTTCCCGAGTATCGGGGTGGGTGGTCCGGGGGTTGTGTGTGGGTGGTGGGGGCCAGTCAGCCGGTGCCGTGGGGTGGCACCGGCTGATGGATCCAACCCCCTCTTTTTTTCGTGTGTTTCAAGGTTGCCCATCGCGGTGGGTGTGTGGGTTTCCTACCCGCTGGAGTTCCGCACACCGTGGGTTCCGCGCTCCTTGAAAGGGGAAAAAAAGGGGGCGGGCTGCCCGTTGGTTGGATGTGTTCAGTAAGGCAGAGGGCGGGCATATGCGGCAAGGGTTTGTGGGGGGATGCCGTTCGTTCGGGGGAGCGCGTGGTGGGGGCGCGTTGGGGGGTGTGGGCGGGGTGGGGTGGGGTGTGGGGGTGGCCTTCACCCCCTCCGGGGGGTGTGGTGGGGGTGAAGGCCGGTGTGGGGTGGGGGGCTGGTCGGGGTGTGGTGGCCGGCCCCCCCTTTTTTTTTGTGGGTGGGTCAGGAGTAGGTGTATCCGCCGGTGACGTTGGTGCTGCCGGCGGGGGTGGTGATGGTGACGTCGGCGGTGCCGGCGGTTCCGGCGGGGGTGAGGCCGACGAGGACGGTTCCGGTGGCGTTGACGGTGATGTTGGTGGCGGGGTTGCCGCCGATGGTGACGGTGGCTGCGGTGAGGTTGGTGCCGGTGATGACGAAGGGGGTGCCTCCGGTGGCGGGTCCGGTGGCGGGGGTGAGGGAGGTGGCGGTGGGTGTGGGGGGTGCGAGGTAGGTGAAGCCGCCGGGGACGTTGGCGGTGCCGTGGGGGGTGGTGACCTGGACGGTGGCGTTGCCGGGGGTTCCGGGCGGGGTGGTGCCGGTCAGGAGGATGCCGCCGATGACTTGGACGTTGGTGGCGGGGGTGTTGCCGATGGTGACGGTGGCTCCGGTGAGGTTGGCTCCCACGATGGTGAAGGGGGTGCCTCCGGCGGCGGGTCCGCTTGGGGGGGTGATGCCGATGACGGTCGGTGTGGGGGCGGGCAGGGCGAGGTAGGTGTAGTTGGCGGGGGTGCTGGCGCCGGCGGGGGTGGTGACGACGACGGGGACGTTGCCGGGGCTGCCTGCGGGGGCGACGACGGTGATGAGGAATCCGAACGGGTCCTGGGAGACGATGGTTGCCGGGTTGCCGCCGAAGGTGACGGAGGTGGCGCCGGTGAGGTTGGCGCCGATGATCAGGACGGTGTTCCCTCCGGTGGTGGGGCCGAAGCCGGGGACTGCGGCCAGGAGGCTGGGCTGTGACAGGACGGTGGGCAGGCCGGGCAGGAGGTTCACGGACATGGGGTTCTCCTCGTGAGTGGAAGCGGGGGGTGTGGGTGTGGGTGGTGCCGTCCTGGTGCGGTGTGCGCGGGAACGGGTGCGGCGGGTGCCGGTGATGGGGTCCTGGGCCCGTGGCGGGTGCAGGGCGGGGCCCGCGGGCGGGTGCCGTGGTGTTCTGGGTGCGCGGCGGCCCCTGGGGGGCGGGTGGAGATGTTGCACAGGGCGGCGGTTGTGGGGCCTGCCGTGTGTGCGGTGCGGGCGGTGCAGCAGCGCCAAACGGTCCGAGAAGATGGGGGGTTTGGCGGAGACAGGCCGGTGAGTATCCAGGATGTCGGACTACCGGGCTGGATGGGCTGCCTGCCGGTCTCTATCATTGAACGGCTGTGTCCGCCAAAGGGACAAGACCTTTCCGGCTGTTATCACCCGATGAGGTGAAGGCGGTGGTGGCGGGTGCGCTGTTTCTGGCTCCTGGTGCGGTTTTCCGGGTGGGGGTGCGGCGTGTGGGTCCCGGCCGGCCGGGGGTGTGTTTTTTCCGTGGTCCGATGAGGGCTGTTCCGCGCAACTGCCCTCTGGTGGGGCGGGGGTTCGTCCGCGCCGGTGGGAGGGGGTGCGGTGCCGTTCTTTTCTTTCACCCCCCCTTTTTTTTCTCCGCCCCGGCCCCCCCTTTTTTTGGTGTCTGTCTCTCTTCCCTTTCCTGGTGGTGTGCCGGTGGTGGTGTGCAGGCGGGAAGTCGCCGAGGGGGCCGGGGGGGGGCGTGGCGGGGGCCGGGGCCGGGGTGTGGGGGTGGTGTGGGGGCCGGGGTGTGGGGGTGGTGTCGGGGCCGGGGTGTGGGGGTGTCGGGTCGCGGTCGTCTCCGGGGTGTCATTGAATGGCGCGTGCCGGCTCTTGCACGGCCCCGGGCAGCAGGGGTGGTGTGCCGCACGTCCCGGGTGCCGAGTTCTTCGAGAGGGGCGGCCGGGCGGTGCCTTTCGCCGGCAGGGGCTTGTCACCGGACAGCCCGTGGGCACCGCTCGCAGCGGGCCGCTCAGCGTGTGCTGGGCGGGGTCTTCTAAGGGAGCGAACATGGTACGAGGAAGACATGGCCGGGGCAGGATGATGCTGGTCTCTGTGACCGCGTTGACGGCTGTGCTGAGCTGGGCGTCGCCGGCGGCGGCCGCGGCATCGCTCACCACGGTGGCGGCCGTTCCGTCGTCCGCTCAGGTCGGCGAGCCGGTGCAGCTGACGGCGACGGTGTCGTGTGCGTCGGACCCGTCCGGCGGTCTGGGGGTGACGTTCTTCGACGGCGGTGAGCTGCTGGAGACGGTGGATGTCTCGGCCGGCGGCCAGGCCGCCTTCACGGCTTCGTTCGCCTCCGCCGGCTCTCACACCGTCACGGCCGTCTACAACGGCAACGCCGAGTGCGATGCCTCGCACGCCGTCACCTCCGTCGAGGTGACGGCCGTGCCGGCTGCGCCTGGGGGGCTGTGCCTGCTGTCCTGCGGCGGACTGATCAGCATCAACATCAACGACAGCTTCAACAACGGCTGACACCGCCTCACTCTCCCCGGGGGGGTGCTGCCGGGCGTGCGGGGCCGGCAGCACCCGTGGCGCGGCCGGCCCGCACGGCGGGCGTGTGGTGTTGGGGGGGGCGGTGCCTGGCCGCGGCGGCGGGCGGGTGGCCCGGGGAGCGCGGGCGTTGAGGCGCACCTTCTCGACGTGGTCCACGGCGACCGGGCCGAGGGAGATCCACCCGTGGTCTCTCCGCGCCGCCCGGTGGCGGGGTGTCCCGCCCGGGCCGGGCCGGCCCGACTGGCTGGACTGGTACAACCACCGCCGACCCCCGCTCCGGCATCGGCGGCCACCCACCGGCCAGCCGCGTCACCACCCTGTCCGGACACCACCTCCGGGGCCTGTGGTTTGGATCAGGCCGGGCCCGCGGGCCCGGCACCGCGCGCGCCTGGCCGCGTTGTCGTCGGTTGGCAGGACTCCGCCCTGCCGCCCTCCTCCGCCTTGCGGTACACGGCACCGGACCCGCTCCCTGAGCCGCCTGATCTGCTCGGGCGGGGGAGGGGGTGTCCCACCGGTGCGGGCGTGCCGCGTGCGGCAGGCCGCCCCCCGGCCCCCCCGGCCCCCCGGCCGGCCCTCGGCCGCCCCCCGGCCGCCCCCCGGGCGGGTCCCCGGGCGGTCCCCGGGCGGGTCCCCGGGCGGTCCCCGGCCCCCCCCGGGCGGGTCCCCGGCCGCCCCCCGGGCGGGTCCCCGGGAGGGTCCCGGGGCGGGTCCCCGGGAGGGTCCCCGGCCGTCCCCGGGGCGGCGGCCCCTCCGGGGGGTCTGGGGTGTGGAGTGGTGGCGTGCCGGGGCGCGGCCGGGGGCATGCCGGGTGTGCCGGGGGCTCACGTTTCTTCGGAAGTCGCCCCCCCCCCAGGGGGGTCACCCTTTCGGGTGTACTGCTGGTGCGGCTCTTGTCGGGGGTGCGGGCGGCGTGGGTCACTTGGGGGAGCGAACCGGCGGGCTGCCCATCCCGGACCGGACACAGCGGCACCGGCGGTTGTGCCGGCCTTTCCCGGCGTTTCTGCCCTGTCCGGCGGCGGACCCGCACCGCGTCGGAGTCTGCTCCGGTGAACGAGGACTGCCGCTTCTGCCTGCAACACCCCTCTCCTTGCGGTGGGGGTGTCGTCGGGGCGTTTCGCTTCAGCCAGGAGCCCTGTTTTCCCTCTTTGTTGAGGAGCGTCAGCATGCCCATGTCCTCCGGCCGAGGGCCGACCGGCACCACCGCCGTGACCCTGACCGCAGCGAACCTGGCCGACACCACGGCGGTGCGGTTCGCCGGCACGTCTGCGGCCGTCCTTCGCCGGGTTCTGGTGACCGGTCCGGGCGCGGTTGCTCCCCCGGGAGCCGGGGCCGTCGAGGTGACGGTGACCGCCCCCCGAGGCGTCAGCACTGCGGTGCCGTTGTTCCTGCTCACCGGCGCGAACGGGGCCGGCACCGGCCGCCGCGTCTGCGGGGGTGCTCCGGCGCCGTGTGCGGTGGCCGGGTCCGCCGCCCTGTCGGTGGTGGACCCGCCCGGCGCCGCCGGCGCGGGGGGAGTGGCGGTCACCGATCCGGCCGGCACCGCGACGGTGCAGGACGCCTTCACCTGCGTGACCGCCCCGGGCATCTAACCGCCCGGCACCACCCCCGGCACCACCCCCGGCACCACCCGGCACCACCCGGCACCACCCCCGGCACTACCCCCGGCACCGCTCCGGCACCGTTTCGGTTCCGGCTGTCCGGGGTCCGGCGGTGGCGGCCCGGCGTGTCCGGTCCCCCCTGGGCCCGGGCCCGGCCGGGTGGAGGGCCGGCGTGCCTCTCGCCCTCCCCCCTGTTCCGGCCGCGCGGGTGCGGGCGTTCGCCCCGTGCCCATCCGGCCGGCCCCTTTGACAACAGCCCGCACTCCGGACGGTGTTGGCGACTGACGGGGGCCGGCACCGCTCAGCAGTCACAGGAGTCCTCATGCCGCCCGTCCTCAGCACGGTCAGTCCGTCACAAGGTCCCACGACCGGTGGCTTCTCCCTCACCCTCACCGGCGGCGGCCTGATCGGCACCACTGTGGTGCGTTTCGGCAGCACGCCCGCGGTCTCCCACGTCGTCCATTCCGCGACGCAGCTGACGGCGGTGGTTCCGCCCGGCAGTGCCGGCACCGTGCAGGTGACGGTCACCGGCCCGAGCGGCACCAGCAACCCGGTGCCTTTCACCTACACCGCCGCCGCGCTGCCCGTGGTGTCGACGGTCACACCCGCGGCGGGCCCGGCGCCGGGCGGGACTGCTGTCACGGTCACGGGCACCGGTTTCACCGGCGCCACCGCGGTCCGTTTCGCCGGAGCCCCGGCGGCCTCGTTCACCGTCCATTCGTCCACCACCCTCACCGCGGTGACCCCGGCCGGGGTACCGGGTGCGGCCGCGGTGACGGTCACCACCCCCGCGGGCAGCAGCACCGCCACCGGCGGGGCGTACTTCTTCTACGCCGCTCCTCCCCTCCTGGAGGGCATCAGCCCGCCCGCCGGACCCACCGGCGGCGGCACGGCCGTGACCCTGACGGGCAGCAGTCTGCTCAATGCCGACGCCGTACGGTTCGCCACCACCGGCGCGCCGTCCTTCACGGTCCACTCCGCCACCCGGATCACGGCCGTCGCGCCGCCGGGGCCGGCGGGCGTGGTGCCGGTGACCGTGTCCACACCGGGCGGGACGAGCAACGCCTCGGCGTTCGCCTATGTCCCCGCTCCGCTGCTGACCGGCCTGGAACCCGCTCACGGCCCCACGTCCGCCGGTACGGTGATCACACTGACCGGAAGCGGACTGGCCGCCGCGTCGGCGGTCGCCTTCGACGGCACGCCGGTGAGTTTCACGACCGTCTCGGACACGCAGATCGCCGCGATCGCTCCGGCCGGCCCCGCCGGGCCGACCACGGTGACGGTCACCACCCCCGGGGGAACCAGCGACGGCCGCACCTACACCCGCCTGCCCGCCCCCTCGGTCTGACGCACCGCCGCCGTGCCTGGCGGCCCCGAGGGGAAGCCCCCCGGGACGGGACCGGCTGCCCCGCCCCCCCCGGGGGGGGGAGGGGGGAGAGCGGGGCCGCGCCCACCCGGCACGCTTCCCCCCGGGCCCCTGACCGGCTGCTGCGGCAGCCGAAGGACAGCCCCCGGCCCCCGGTGTACAGGGGCATGGAGGGGATGCGCGGACGCACCGCCCGCCCGGCATCCCCGGCGGACCTCGCAGCGAGACACTGACGGGGACAGCGCACCCCCCACCCGCCCCCCGTCCGGCCCCGTCCGGTGACCGGCTCGACGGCATGGCACCGCCGAAGGTGCGTCAACGTTCCGGCACGGCCGGCCGGTCACGACGGGTGTCGAGGCACAGGCCCCGGCGGCTGTGGCATTACGCCTGCCCGGTCCCATCCGGCGGTGAAGGGGCCACCCGTGGGAGCAACCCACACGCCCTCGCCCCCCGGCCCGGCCACACCGCAACGGCCCGAGTACGGCAAGAGCTTGGCACGGGCCCACCGGGCGGGCCGGTCGGGCCGGGAAAGCAGCACCCCGGGGGACAGCACCGGCCGCAGTGCTCCGCCCCGGCCCGCCCCTCTGCGCGCCGGGCCTGTTCCCGCGCCGGCCGCCCCTGCGCACCGGATTGTGCGGTCCCACCAGGCGATGGCCGCGCCGCCGGTGTCCCTCACGGTCCTCGTCTCCCGCCCCCGGCGTGGCGTGCCGGCCCTGTTCGTCCCGGGCCGCCCCCTCCACCCGGCCCCCTGAGGAGGCGCCCAGGCGCGCCGGCCCACGCGCCGTCCAGGCGCCGCCCCTACGCGCCGGCCCAACGTGCCGCCCCGACGCGCCGGCCTACGCACCTGCCCAACGTGCCGCCCCCACGAGCGCCTGCCCAACGTGCCGCACCAACGTGCCGCACCAACGTGCCGGCCCCCACGCGGGCCTGCCCCCACGCGTCGCCCCATGCGCCGGTCCCAACGCGGGCCGCTCAACGCGCCGGCCCCCACGCGCCTGCCCAACGTGCCGCCCAGGTGTGCCGGCCCCGCGTGCCGGCCCCGCGTGCCGGCCCCGCGCGCCGGCCCGGCAGACGCCGGCACCCCCGCGCGAGGGTTCAGCCCGGTGGCGCATGGCGTCACCCGCTCGGCGGGCCGGATGCCTGTCCCGGCTCGTCGGCGCGGCGAAAGCCCTGTTGACTCGACGGCATGCCTGACCGCACCAGAAGGCACAAGGGGGGGACGCGGCCGGGCGGCTGCCACATCCGCGCCGGGCGGACGTGACGGACCACGGCCGTCCGGCCGCCGTGCCACAGGCCGGTCACCGGCCGGGCCGCCCCGGGCCGTGGCCGGCGCACACACCAAGGAGTCTCGATGTCCTCTGCCCTGTCCGAAGCGGTCATCGCCGGTGCCGACGGCGCCGCCCTGGCCTCCCTTGCCGTGCCGGACGCCTTCCCCGCGGCCGTCGTGCGGGAAGCCGACCAGCACATGTTCCGCGACGTGGCGGACAAGGACGTGCGCAAGTCCCTGCTCGTCGACCAGGTGCCGATGCCGGAACTGGCACCCGACGAAGCGCTGATCGCGGTGATGGCGAGCGCCATCAACTACAACACCGTGTGGACGGCCATGTTCGAGCCGTTGCCGACCTTCCAGTTCCTGAAACAGATGGCGAAGGCAGGCGGCTGGCAGGCACGCCACGACCTGCCCTACCACATCGTCGGCTCCGACGCCTCCGGCGTCATCGTCCGCACCGGCTCCTCGGTACGCAACTGGAAGGTGGGCGACCACATCGTCGTCTCTCCCGCCTACGTCGACGAACAGGACCCCGACACCCACCGCGACGGCATGCTCGGCGAAGGACAGAAGGCCTGGGGCTTCGAGACCAACTTCGGCGGGCTGGCCCACTACGCGGTGGTGCGCGCCAGCCAGCTGATGCCCAAACCGGCGGCCCTGACCTGGGAAGAGGCAGCCGCCAACCCCCTGTGCGCCAGCACCGCATACCGCATGCTGGTCAGCGAACGCGGCGCCCGCATGAAGCAGGGCGACATCGTGCTCATCTGGGGGGCGACCGGCGGCCTGGGCTCCTACGCCGTCCAACTCGTCCTCAACGGCGGCGGGATCCCCGTCGGCGTGGTCAACTCCCAGGCCAAAGCCGACGTGCTCACCTCCCTGGGCTGTAAGGCCGTCATCAACCGCGAAACGCTGCAGGACGGTGACCCCACGCTCCTGGAGCGCCCCGACGGCTGGAAGAAGATGGGCAAGAAGATCCGGGCCCTGGTGGGGGAGGACCCCCACATCGTGTTCGAGCACGTCGGCCGGAAGACGTTCGCGGCGTCCGTCTTCCTGGCGCGCCGGGGCGGCACCGTCATCACCTGCGGGTCCAGCACCGGCTACGAGCACGTCTACGACAACCGCTATCTGTGGATGCGCCTGAAGCGGATCATCGGAAGCCACGGCGCCAACCTGCACGAGCAGTGCGAGGCCAACCGGCTCTTCGCACGGGGGCACCTGGTGCCGGCCCTGTCGAAGACCTACACCCTCGACGACGTGGGCGCGGCGGCCCGCAGCGTCCAGACCAACCAGCACATCGGCAAGGTGGGGGTGCTGTGCCTGGCGCCCCGCCCCGGTCTGGGCGTGAGCGACCCGCAGGCCCGCGAGCGCATCGGTGAACAGCGCCTGACGGCCTTCCGCGAGTGAGTGAGGGCCCCGCCCCTTTTCGCCACCCCCCCTCGCGCGGCGCCCGGCGGGCCGTCACCGGCCAGTGTCCCGCCGCCCGCCCGCCCGCCGCCCGCCGGCCCGCGGGCGGCCGGGTGCAGAAGGGAAGCCCCCCTCCCCGGCACCGGGGGGCGAGGGTGACGTTGCGCGGCCCGCCCCGCCCCGCCCCGCCCCGCCCCGGCCCGTCCCGTCCCGTCCCGCCGTCCGCCGCCCGTGCCCCGGCCGCCGTCCGCCGCTGGCGCCCCGGCCGCCGGCCCGCGGGCGGCCGGGTGCAGAAGGGAAGCCCCCCTCCCCGGCACGGGGGCGAGGATGACGTCGCCCGGCCCGCCCGGCGCAACGTCATCCGGTGACTTCGTCCAGGAGGCGGCAGGCCCGGGCGGCGCCGTTCTCCGCCCGCAGGACGGCGCCGAGCCGGCGGGCCGTCTGAGCGGTGCCGGAACTGGCGGTGAGTGCCGTCAGGCGGGCCGTGAGGCCGGCGACGGTGAGCTGGGCTGCGGGCAGGGGAGCCGGGCCCGCCCCCAGACGGTGCACGCGCCCGGCCCAGAAGATCTGGTCACCGAAGAACGGACACACCAGGGACGGCACCCCGGCCCGCAGGGCCGAGGCCGTGGTGCCCGCACCTCCGTGGTGGACCACCGCCGCCATCCGCGGGAACAGCCAGTCATGGGGGACGTCGTCGACCACCAGCATGTCGTCCTCGCTGGTGGCGGGATCACCGGCGAGCACCCCGCGCAGCCGGGCACGGCGCAGAGCCGTCCGCACGAGCTGGTCCGTCGCCTCACAGCGGGCGCTGCTCATGCTGCCGAACCCCACATACACGGGCGCGGGACCGTCCTGCAGGAACGAACGCAGCCGCGGGGGCGGTTCGAACCAGGGCTGCTCGTAGTGCCAGAAGCCGGTCACGTGCACCCGGGGCCCCCAGTCGGCCGGGGGCGGGACCACGGCGGGGCTGAACGCACACAGCACGGGGGCCCGCCGGGCCGCGGCCAGGACAGCCCTCGCCGGCAGCGCGGGCAGCCCGAGGCTCTCCCGCCGCCAGGCGTTGACGCAGCCGCCGACGGCCAGCCACGTTCCCGCATCGACGAGGTGATAGCTCAGACGGTTGCCCAAGGGCCCCAGAAACCGTGCGCCGGGCGTGAACGGGTGCGGGAACCCTCCGGTGGGCTGGCTCGGCTGGAAGTGCACGACCACATGGGGGATGCGCAGGTACTGGCTCAGATGGACGCCGAGGAAACCGAAGGAGGGAGCCAGGACCACATCGCAGCCTTCCCCCGCAGCACGTGTCTGCTCCAGCACCTGCTGCAGCCTGGGCCGCAGCACCCGGCGCATCCCCCGGATGAACGACACCGGGTTGCCCTGGCCGGCCAGCAGCTCCTGGCCCTCCGCCGACGCGACGATGCCGGCCGGGTCGGCCGCCAGCGGCCGAAAGTCCATACCCGCCGCCGTGACCAGGTCACGGTAGCGGGTACTGGCCAGCAGGCGCACCGTGTCGCCCCGGCCGGCCAGCAGACGGCCCAGGGACAAAAACGGCTGGACATCGCCCCGGGACCCCCCGGCGAACATCAGCACCGTCCGGCCCATGCCCCTGTGTCTCCCTGTGTGTTTCCCTGCGGACCCCGTCCGCCCCGCCCCCCCCGCGAACCAGCGCCCCCCCTTTTTTGGAGGTCACCGGCGGCCGCGCTGCCCCAGCACCTTCGTCACCGTGGGCCAGACACGGTGCAGTTCACGCTGCCAGTAGGGCCAGGAATGCGTCCCCGGATCGTAGTGATGGCTCGTCACCTCCACGCCCGCCCTGCGCAGCGACGAGGCGAACGCCCTGACCGATTTCGGCAGCGCCGCCTCCGCCACCGTGCTGACGACCACGACATCGAGGTCCCGGCCCAGATCGCTGGGCCCGGGAGTCCCGCTGCCGACCGACAGATGAACGCGCGTACCGCGGAAGGCCCGCACCATCGCGGCCGGATTGTGGGCCTGCCAGTTGGCGCGGTCCGTGACCGGATCCCCCCACACGTCCTTGATGTCGATGCCGTCCCGGTCGGAGCCCAGGGCCAGACTCAGACGCACCGCCGGGTCGTCGAGGTCGACATAGGAACTCATGGCCGCCACATACCTGAACATCCCCTGATGGCGCGCCGCGTAGTTCAGCGCGCCGAACCCGCCCATGGACAGACCCATCACCGCACGGGAGGAACTGGCCCGGTAGGTGCTCTCCATGAGCCGCACGAGTTCACCGGTGTGGAAGGTCTCCCAGCGGGGCGTGCCCGTGCGCCAGTCGCTGTAGTAGCCGGCCTTCCCCCCGTCCGGCATCACGATCAGGAAATCGGCTGTCTCGGCCAGGCGCTCGATGTCCGTCTCACGGGTCCAGGACGTGTAGTCGTCATCGCCACCGTGCAGCATGTACAGCACCGGGAAGGTGGCCTTCTTGTCCGTGTGCCACCGCCGGGGAAGGATGACCCGCACCGGCACGGAGGTGCCCACCGCCGGCGAATGGACCGTCAGGTCCCGGGTGCGTGCGTCGATCGTCCGGACCGAGGTGATGCGCGCCGGGCCGTCACCGGCCCGGCCGGCGCCGTGCGCACCGCCGGCGGGAACCGCGGCAGAGGCATCCAGCAGCACCAGCACCATCACCATCACGGCCAGGAGGCATCTCCTGCCGCGCCGGGCGACCGCGCCGCGCGGGCAGGCAGTGGGGGGCATGGTCATGAAAGACTCCTTGAGGAAAAAAAGGGCCCAGGACACGGCAGTCGGGGCAGGCCGGCCCGCCGGCGGCGCCCGGGCAGGGGCCACCCGGCCCCCGGCCGCACCGGCAGCCGCCCCGCCCGCCGCGGCGGGCCCACGAGGCGGGCGTGCCCGGCCGGACCGGGCCCGTGCCCCGCCCGGCACCCGGCCGCCGCCCTCACCCGTCCGCCTCCTTGAGAGCCCGCGCGAGATGCGCGGCGATGGTGGCCACGTGCGGCGGGTCGATGAGCGAGAGGTGATCGCCTTCGACCGGCACGACCTCGAGCCGCCCGCACAACGGCGCCCAGCCCAGATCGGCTTCCGAGCGCAGGTAGCGCGGGTCGAGCGCCGTCGTCAGAGCCTGTGCCTGCTGCGCCCGGTAGAGCACCACGGGGCCGTCGTAGGGGCGGGGGACGTAGCGCTCGCCGACCCGGGCGTCGATGTAGGAGGTGCGCTGATGCTCCATGATGCCGGGGCTCATGTCCAGACCTGCCCGGGCCACCAGACGCATCACCACATCGATCTGCTCATCGTCGTCGGTGGCGGCGAGTTCCTCGTAGGGCAGATCGAGGCGGTGCCCGTAGGTCTGCTCGATGTAGTCGGCGAACCTGCCGAACCGCTCGAGCAGCATCTGCGCGGAGTCCATGCGCTCCAGCGCGGCCGGCAGGATGGTGTCGATGAGCCCCACGAAGCCGACGCTCTGGCCGCACTCGGTGAGCTGGCGGGCCGTCTCGTAGGCCAGGCACCCGCCGAAGGACCAGCCCAGCAGCCGGTAGGGCCCCTCCGGCTGCAGCGCGCGGATGCGTTCGAGGTACTGCGCGGCCTTCTCCTCCATCGTCTTCGCCGTCTCCAGCCGCTCCAGGCCGTACACCGGCTGCCCGGCCGGCAGCAGCCGGGTCAGCGGCAGGTAGACCGACGTGGGGCCGCCGGCGGGATGGAAGACGAACAGGGGCAGAGCGGCACCGGCCGCGGGCGGGCGCAGCACGTTGACGACCGACGTGCCTGCGGGCTGGACGGCCGGACGGATCAGCTCGGCGATCGCATCGAGTCGGCGATGGCGCAGCACGGCCCGGGCGGTGAGATCCACCGGTGCACCGCCCAGACGCTCCCGGACCGCCTCCACGAGCGCCTGCGCCGCCCGCAGGTCGCCGCCGTCGGCTGCGAAGTCGGCCCGCACGTCGGCGGGCGGACGTCCCAGCACATCGGCCCAGACCCCCGCCACCAGACGTTCAGCGGCATCCCGGGGCTGGATCGAGCGGGGCAGGCCAGGAGCCTCGTGCCGCTGCGGTGCCGGCGCGGTGACCGTGCCGGCCCCCGCCGGCGAGGTGCCCTGCCCGCTCAGCCCCAGCCGGTCGAGGACCGCATCGCCGACCTGGCGCAGGGTCGCGCCGCGCAGCATGAGGTCCGCGGCCAGGTCGACGCCGAAGTCCTGACGGGCGGCGTTGCGGATGCGCACAGCCATCAGCGAGTCCAGGCCCAGTTCGGTCAGCGCCACCGTCTCCCGCAGCTCACCCGCTGGGAAACCCATGATGGCCGCGGTGCGTTTGACCAGACGCGCATACACCGCGTCCGCCGCATCGCCCTGCAGGCCGGCGATCGCCGCCGGACCGGCCCAGTCGTCCGTGAAACCGGTGGCCTCGCGCAGGCTGTCCGCGAAGTAGGCGAGGTCCGCCACGCCCGGGAAGGCCTCCACGATGCGCTGGGCGTCGAAGTGCAGCACGCCGACGTGCAGCAGCTGATGAGCGATCAGCGTCTGCAGCGCATCCAGTCCCTCCTGCGTGCTGAGGGGCTCCAGGACCAGGGACGGGGTGCCGGCCGGTGCCGCCCCCACCCCGCTCCACGGGCCCCACGCCGGGGAGACGGCGGGCAGGCCCCGCGCGCGGCGGCGGTGCGCGATGGCGTCCAGCCAGGCGTTGGCAGCCGCGTAGACGGCCTGCCCGGGCGAGCCCAGCAGCGCGGCGGCGGAGCTGTAGGTCACCCACCAGTCGAGGTCGTGCCCCACGGCGGCGTGCTGAAGACGCAGGGCGCCGAGGACCTTGGGCCGCAGCACGATGTCGATGTCGCCGTCGTCGAGGTCGGTGATCAGACGGTCGTGCAGCACTCCGGCGCAGTGCGCGATACCGCGCAGCAGGCGGCCCTCGGCGCACGCGGCCCGCACCATACGGGCCGCCACCTCCGGCTCGGCGATGTCTCCTTGCACCACGGTGACCAGGGTGCCGCCGGCACGCAGCCGTTCCAGCACCGCCTGCGCCTGCTCGCCCGGGGGCCGGCGGCCGTTGAGCACCAGGTGTCCGGCGCCCTGCGCCGCCAGGCGGCAGGCCGTCGCCAGGCCGAGGCCGGTCAGACCGCCGGTGACGAGGTAGGAGCCGTCCGGGCGGGCCAGGGGCGTCGGATACGGCTGGGCCGTCCACTCGGCCCGGCCCAGACGGGCGACGAGACGGCTGCCGGCCCGCCAGGCGACCTCGTCGTCGCCACCGTCACCGAGCACTTCCTGCAGGAGGAAACCCGCCGCATCGGGATGGTCGTCGAGGTCGACCAGGCAGGCCCGCAGAGCCGGCTGTTCCAGGGCGAGCACCCGGACCAGACCGCGCAGACAGGCCAGCTGAGGCTCACCGGCCTCCGCCGGTGACGTGGCCCGGGCCCCCCGGGTGACCAGCCACAGCCGGGGCATGGGCCCGTCACCGGCGCCCAGGACCAGCAGCCGTACGGTGCGCAGGACCGCCTTCAGCGCAGCGGTGTCCTCGCCGGACTCCGCCCGGTTCAGCAGCAGCACCACGGCGCCGGCCGCGCCGGCCGCGCCGGCCGCGGCGCCCTGCCAGCTCTCCAGCACCGCAGGCACCTCAGCCGGCCGCAAGGACCCGCCGCTCACCTCCACGCCCTTCGCCTCGAACGCCGCCCGCACCCCCGTGCCCACGTCGCTGTCACCGGCCGCGCACGGATGGGTGAGCAGCAGCACACGCTCCAGCGGACGCGGCAGCGGCACGGGACACTTGTGCCACTGGATGTCGTAGGCCAACGCCTCCACCGGCCGCGGCACCTCATGCCGCTCGGTGGCTCTCACCTCCACGCCCTGCGCCGCGGCTGCCACCCCCCGGCCGCCGGCCACGACGTCCCAGCGCCGGCCACCGCCGCCGCTCTCGCGGTCCCGGCCACCGGGGAAGCAGGCGATGTCGTAGTCGCCGTCCTCCACCGTGAAACCCTTAAGGCGCAGGCAGTCCACGCTCACCGGCACGCCTTCCCCCCGGGCGGGCAGCCCGTCGCCGGCCGCGGCCGCCGGCGCCTGAAGCACCGCGGCCACCAGTTCCTCCAGCACCCGCTGCCGCGCGCCGGCCTCCGAGCCGGCCGGCCGCCACCGGCTGACCACGGCGGACGGCGGCACCTGGGGCATCTGCTCGCCGGCGCCCTGCGCCGACGCGGGCACCCGCGCCGACACACACCGCAGCCAACCGCCGTCCCCACCACGGGAATGGAGACTGACCCTCACCTCCGCCCCGGCCGGCTCCCACACCACGGTGACCGGCGTGCGGCGGGACAACGGCAGCCAGTGGTGCACCCGCACGTCCCGCAGGCACACCTCCTCCAGCCCGCCGCCGCGCGCCTCCTGAACCGCGGCCGCCATCAGGGCCACCCCCGCGGGCAGATCCAGAACCGGCCGGTCATGCGGGAACCGCCGGCGCGCCGGCCCGCCGTCCGTACCGGCGTCCGTCTGCCACAGCACCGCCCCGGTGCGCGGGTCGTCACTGCGCAGCCCCAGCAGATGGTGCGAACCGGTCGCCGCGTCCGGGCCGCGCCGGCTGAACCAGTAGCGCTCATGCCGCCAGGGCGGGCTGGGCAGCGCGCACCGCGCGGCCTTCGGCCACAGCAGGTCCTGATCGATGCTGACGCCCGCCAGGTGACAACGGACCACAGCCGCCCGCAGAGCGACCGCTTCGTCCTCGTTCTTGTGCAGCACGGGCACGACCACTGCCTGCGGCGAGCCCGCTTCCTGCAGGGTCTCCGCCAGCGGAACACCGGCGATCGAATGGGGCGCCACCTCCACGAACGCGGCGTGTCCGTCGTCCGCGGCGGCCGTCACCGCCTGCTCGAAACGCACACCACGGCGCGCATTGGCACACCAGTACTCGGCGTCTGCCGAAACCTCGGCCCGGGGGTCGTCCAGGACGGTGCTGTACCAGCGGATCTGCGCGGGCCGCGGCCGGATGCCGGCCAACGCCTGGCGCAGCGGGGGCAGGACGGGCTCGACCGCTGATGAATGCCCGGCTCCGCCGACGTCCAGCAGCCTGGCGAACCTGCCCTGTGCGGTCAGGTCGTCGACCAGGCCCCGCACCGCCCGGGCCGGGCCGGCCACGGTGCACCGCCGGGGGGAGGAGTGAACGGCGACCTCGACACCGTCGAAACGCCCCAGGACGTCGGCGCGTTCCGTGCGAGGCAGTTCGACAGCGGCCATCGCACCCGCCTGCTCGGCGTCCACGGCGGACAGCTCCCTCGAGCGGCGCACCATGACGTGCAACCCGTCGGCGGCATCGAGGGCCCCGGCGACCACGGCGGCGCCGACCTCTCCCATCGAGTGGCCGATGACGGCGGCCGGCCGCAGCCCGTAGCCGCGCAGGGTCGCGGCCAGGGCGACCTGCATGCCGAACAGCAGCGGCTGGGCGTGGCGGACACCGGTGACGGGCTCGGAGCGGGTGAGCAACTGGCGCAGCGAGGTGCCCAGCTGGGCGACGTAGAGCGGATCCAGTTCGCCCACGGCCGCAGCGAACACCGCATCGTCCTCGAGCAGACGGCGTCCCATGCCGTGCCACTGGGAACCGTATCCGGAGAAGACGAAGACCGCCCCGCGCCGCCCGGCGCCCGCCGGCGGGGGCCCGGCGTCCGCCCCGACCAGGCCGGGGCCCTCTTCACCACGGGCCAGGGCGGCGAGCCGGCCGACCGCATCCTGACGGCTGCGGGCGACGACAGCAGCGCAGTGCGCACCCCTGCGGTACCGGGCGAGGGTGTGCGCGACCTCACCCAGCGCCGGTTGTTCGTCGTCCGCGAGCCACCGGGCGAGGCTGGTGGCGACGTCACCGATGCGTTCGGCGGAGCGGGCGGACACCACGAGCACGTGCGGCGCGGTGGCCGCACCGCCTGCGTGTTCAGCGGTGGCGCGGGGCGCCTGCTCGACGACGACGTGCGCGTTGGTGCCCCCGAAGCCGAAGGCCGACACCCCGGCCCGCGCGGGTCTGTCCGGCCCGGCCGGCCACGCCGTGGGTGCGGTGACCACACGCAGGTTCAGACCGGAGAAGTCGATGTGCGGATTCGGGGTGCGGAAATGAAGACTCGCCGGAATCCGGCCGTGGTGCAGCGCGAGCACCGTCTTGATGAGGCCGGTGATGCCCGCCGCGCCTTCCAGGTGACCGAGGTTGCTCTTGACCGAACCGATCAGCAGCGGGTGGCCGGTCTGCCGGCCGCCCCCCACCACGGCCCCCAGGGACTGCGCCTCCATGGGATCGCCCAGAAGGGTGCCGGTGCCGTGCGTC
This sequence comes from Streptomyces sp. NPDC101219, assembly GCF_044767675.1. Lineage (NCBI taxonomy): Bacteria > Bacillati > Actinomycetota > Actinomycetes > Kitasatosporales > Streptomycetaceae > Streptomyces > Streptomyces sp. NPDC101219. The sequence goes on along the minus strand of NZ_JBIWOK010000022.1, from coordinate 51,168 downwards.
TCGACATAGTCGATCCCGCTGCCCTCCACGCCGGCGTCGGCCAGCGCGCTGTGCAGCAGCGCCTCCTGGGCGGCCGGGTTGGGGGCCATCAGACCTGCCGAGCGGCCGTCGGAGTTGACGGCGCTGCCCCGGACGACGGCCAGGATCCGGTCACCGTCGCGCTGGGCGTCGGCCAGCCGTTTCAGGACCACGACCCCGCACCCCTCACCCCGGGTGATGCCGTCGGCCGCCGCGTCGAACGGCTTGCAGCGCCCGTCCGCGGCCAGCGCCCCGGCCTGCTCGAAGGACGCAGTGACGGTGGGGGAGAGCAGCACGTTCACGCCCGCCGCGAGGGCCACGTCGCACTCGCCGCTGCGCAGGCTCCGGCAGGCCTGATGCACGGCCACCAGGGACGAGGAGCAGGCCGTGTCGATGGTCAGGCTGGGACCACGCAGGTCCAGCAGATAGGACAGACGGTTCGCGGTGATGCTTCCCGCGGCGCCGGTGCTGGTCCACGGGGTCAGCCGCGCCGGGTCCGAGGTGGTCAGGTGCCCGTACTCAAGAGAACTGAGACCGACGAAGACACCGGTGTTGCTGCCCTGAAGAACAGGGGCGGGCACTCCGGCATGGTCCAGCGCCTCACAGCCCACCTCCAGCAGCAGACGCTGCTGAGGATCCATGACCTCCGCCTCGCGCGGCGTGATACCGAAATAGTCCGCGTCGAAGGCCTCGATGTCATCGAGGAAGGCCCCCCGGCGCGTGGTGCGCTCCAGCAGCGACGCGGCCGCCGTCGCGGTGAAGTCGCGCCAGCGCCGGTCCGGGACCTGACCGACAAGGTCACTGCCTGCGATCAGGTGCTTCCAGAAACCGCCGGGCCCCTCGACACCGCCCGGAAGGCGGCACCCCAGGCCGATCACGGCCACCGCCCGGGTGTCACCGGCCGCAGCGCCGGCATCCGGCGCCGGGCCGGGCACGTCGTCGCCGGCCCCCGACACCGACGGCCGGCCGGCGGCCAGCGCCTGCACCAGCCGTTCGACCGTGGGGTGTTCCCACAGCAGGGTGGCCGGCAGCGCCCTGCCCAGAACCTCTTCCAGACGCCCCGCCAACGCCACCGCATCCCGCGACGTCAGACCGTACTCCGCCAACGGCCGGTCATCATCAAGATCGGCAGCCGGAATGCCGCAGGTGTCGACGACGAGCCGGCGCACCACTGCCGCCAGGTCGACCACCTCGGCCGGCTCCCGCTCCGGCACCGCGCCCGACGCCTCGCCCGGTTCACCGTGCCGGCCCGCGTGCCCCGTCATGCGTCGAGCATCCTCTGCTGACCGAGCGCACCGGCCTCCCACCTGCCCGCCAGGTACTGCTCACGGCACGCACTGCGCGCCACCTTGCCGCTGGTGGTGTGCGGGACGGTGTCCGGAGGCGCCAGAACGAAGTCGTACACGGACACGCCGTGCCCCGTGGCGAGAGCCGCACGGACCGCCCGCGTCACCTCCTCGACGAGCTCGGGACCCGTATCGGCGCCGCGGCTGTGCTCCGCCACGACGACCAGAACCTCCTGGTCGCCGGACGTCACCGCGAACGCCGCGACATGATGGGCACGGATGACCGGATGCGCCTGACCGACCGTCTCCTCGATGTCATGCGGATAGTGATTGGTCCCGTCGATGATCACCAGGTCCTTCAGACGCCCGGTGACGTAGAGCTGCTTGTCGTGACACACCCCCAAGTCACCGGTGCGCAGCCACCCCCCACTGGTGCCGCCCTCCTGCAGCACCGCCCGGAAGACGTCGTCGCTGTGCTCCGGCCGGCCCCAGTAACCGCCCCCCACATTGGGGCCGCGCAGCCAGATCTCACCCACATGACCCTCCGGCCGGGGCCGGCAGGTCGCCGGGTCGACCACGACGATCTCCTGGTCGACCGGGCGGCCGCAGGCCACGAGTTCCGCCACCTGCCGCTGCTCCGACTTCTCCACCACCCGCGCCCGGCCCCGCCCGAGCTCCTCACGGTCGAAGCAGGTGACCACCGGCTCCTCCTGCGCGGGAGAAGCACACACGAACACGGTCGCCTCCGCCAGCCCGTACGAGGGACGCATGGTGGTCCGCATCATGCCGGCGCCGGCGAAGGCCTCCTGGAACCGCTCGAGCGTGCCCGGCTTGATGGGCTCGCTGCCATTGACCATCGCGGTGACCGACCCCAGCGACAGCCGCCCCCGCTCCTCGGCCGGAACGCGCCGGACACAGTAGTCGTAGGCGAAGTTCGGCGCCGCCGTCAGAGCGCCGGCATGCCGGCTGAGCAGCCGCAGCCAGCGCACCGGCTGCTGGACGAAGGCCAGCGGGTCCATCAGGACGGACGGAAGATGACCCACCACGGGCAGCGCCACCGCCAGCACCAGCCCCATGTCGTGGTACAGAGGCAGCCACCCCACCGTGCAGTTGCGGCCCGCGTGCAGGTCGTAGGCCTCCATCGCCTGACGGGCATTGGCACACACGTTGGCGTGCGTGATCTCCACACCCGTCGGGATACGCGTGGACCCCGACGTGTACTGCAGATACGCCAGATCCTCCGCCTGCGGCATGGGCAGCTCGGGCAGCGGGAACTGCGCAGCCACCTGGCGCAGTTCCCGCTCGGTGACGACGCGGCAGCCCGCCCCCGTCCCGCGGCCGGCGCAGAACTCCGCAAAGGACCGACGCTGCCCGTCCGTGGTGAACGCGAACCGGGGCGCCGCATCCTGCAGCACCGCCGCCAGCTTGTGCTCGTGCCCGGGCAACGACGGGGGAAACAGCGGCACCGCGACAGCGCCGGCACACGCGGCCGCGAGGAAACCGACCACGTAGTCCAGGCCCTGCGGGGCGACGACAGCGACCCTCTCACCCGCCGCACCCGACTGCCGCAGCCCGACGGCAGCAGTGCGGACCCGGCTCTCCAGCGCCTTCCAGGTCAGTTCGGTGACGACCCCGTCGATGTCCCGGCTGTAATCAACAAAAGTGAAAGCAGTGCTCCCGGGAGTGGCAGCACAATTGCGGGCGAGGTGGTGGCTGAGTGTGTTCGTCGATGATGATGGCACTTGAGTCACCAGACCTTCGCTATGACGGATTGAAGCCGGTCCACCGCAACGAGCCTTCGACACGCCGGTGCGTCAACCACGGACGGGCGATCGGCGCATATCGCCGCACGTCATCAAGGTCCGGGACGTTGCAGCGCGAGAACAGCGAAGCACGAAGCCGTCGTATGTCTCCACTGACACGCCGCACAGCCAGTCCCGCGGATTGTGCTGCACAACCACTAAGTTGCCCGGACACGCACGACGCGTTTCCTGCTGCACATGACGGGAGAGTGTCACCATCAGGCCACTGGACACCTGCCATCACACGGCCTGGACCGGCCCCCCGCGGTGGCGGCAATGAAGCGAACCCGCATCATCGGCATGACCGGAGCCGTCCTCCTCTCCTCATTCCTCACCGCCCTCGACGGCACCGTCGTGAATGTCGCTCTCCCCGAAATGGGCAGAGAACTCGCACTCAACGAAACAGAAATGAAATGGGTGGCAGCCGTCTACCCGCTCGCCCTCGCCGGCGTCCTGCTCCTGGGCGGACACCTGGCGGACACACGCGGCCGACGCTGGACCCTGCTGACGGGACTGGCAGCCTTCACGGCGTCCTCCGCGTGCTGCGCCCTGTCCGCCACCGCGACGATGCTGATCTCCTCCCGCGGCATGCAGGGCATCGGGGCCGCTCTCATCCTGCCCGCCTCACTGGCCATCCTCTCCCACGACCTGCCGCCCCGGGCCCGCACGGCAGGCTTCGGAGCCATGATGGCCATCCTCGCCTCCGCACTGGCCCTCGGCCCCGTGGTCTCGGGCGTGGTGACGCAGTACTCGGGCTGGCGGTGGCTGTTCCTGATCAACCTCCCCCTCGGCCTGGCCGCCCTCGCCGTCGCCGCCGTGACCCTCGGGCGCCCGCCACGCAAGCCGGCCGGCGCACCCGCACTCGCCGCCGTCCCCCTGCGCCTGATCGCGTGGGCGTGCCTCACCTGCGCGGCCGTCGTCTACTGCCTCATCGAAGGCCCGGCCCACGGCTTCACCACACCCCCCCTCATCATCGCCGGATGCCTCACCGTGACCGGACTGACCGTCACCTGCCTGACGGCCGCAAACCACCGCGACACCGCTGTGCGGCCGCTGTTCCGCAAGAAGGCCTTCACCGGCGGGCTCATCACCCAACTGCTGTGGGGTCTGGGAGTGAGCGGCGTGTACTTCTACACCTCCTTGTTCCTGCAGAACGGACTGCGTCTTCAGCCCACGACCGCCGGCCTGGCCTTCACCCCGGTGGCCTCGGCACTCCTGCTGACCGCCCTGTTCGTGGGCCCCGCGACCAGGCGCTGGGGCGACCACCGCGTCGCGGCGGCAGGCCTGGCCCTGGTGGCCGCAGGACTGCTGCTGGTCGCACTGGGCAGCAGGCACGCCACCCTGGTCCACCTGCTGCCGGGACTGTCGGCCGTCGGCGTGGGCTCCGCCCTGGCCCTGCCGCTGACCACCCGGGCCCTGGAAGCATCGCCCGGCCACCTGTCCGGCTTCGCCTCCGGCCTCTTCTCCGCCACCCGCGAACTGTCGGGCGTGTTCGGCATCGCCCTGGTCGGCACGGCCGTCACCTCCGTGCAGCGCGCCCAACTCGCCGCCCACACACCCCCGGCAGCCGCCTTCCTCGCCGGCTACCAGAGCGGGCTGTACATCGCCGCCGCACTGGTGGCGGCCGCCGCCCCGGTCGCCGTGTGGGCCCTGCGACACCCCGCACAGGACGGCACACAGCCCTCCCGCCCCGCACCGGCCCCCACCCGCAAACACATCTGACACCCCCCCGCACCCCGCAAGGTGCGGAATACCTTTCCGGCCGCCGCCGCGCCGCGGCGGAAAAGAGCCCGGCCCGATGCCGGCGACACCCCGAAAAAAAAGGGGAAGGCACGGGCTGCACCGAGCGAGTGACACACAGTCCGCACCCCGGCGCGCACCGCATCAGGAAATACACCTGAATGGCATGGTCGGTGCCCGGCACACGGCACACGGCACACCGGATCCGGCCGGTGAAGACACGCCGTCCGCGAAAGGGCAGGTGCTCGCGAACAATGAAGTCACACCCCAGAACCAGCCTGTCCGCTTTCCCGGTCCAGTGCCCGCCGTCCACCGACCAGCCCGCCCCGGAAGAACAAAGCTGCACCGCCCGCCGTCCCGGCGAGGCGACAGCCTGGATGCTGTTCACCATGGCCCTCGACTCGATGACACCGAAAACTCCCCACCCGCCGCACACAGCCCACAACCCGGCACTCCACGACAGGCCATGACAGGCACAAAGGAGAAATGCAGAGCTCCTTTCAGCGCGGCATCCCGGCAAGGACCGGCCGTTCGTCACCCCTCGGCCACCTAGGAGTCCACGGCCCCGGGCGCGGCGCGCCCAAGCTGCATGCGACGTGGCGGCGCACGCAGGGAGGCAGCACGGCCCGGATACGCACCGGCCGGCGGCTGCCGCCCCCTTCCGGCACGGCTGCCCTGCTTGGAGCACCCGGGGGAGTGGGGGAGAGGGTGTGACGTCCCTTCTCGCGGCCTCCAGGGCTGCCGCAGGTTCGGTCAGGGCCGGACGGTGTGCGTGTCGGTGCCGCTGGAACCGGCGAAGCCGGCGCTGCCGGGGTAGGCGGCGACGACGGGGTGGGTGCCGACGCTCAGCGGGGAGCTGACGAGGGTGGCGCGGCCGTTGACGAGCGGTGAGCTGACGGGGGAGTGGTGGCCGATGGTGAAGGTGACGGTGCCGGTGGGGGTGCCCGCGCCGGGGGCGGCGGGGGCGACGGTGGCGGTGAAGGTGACCGGCTGCCCCGGAGCCGACGGGTCGGGGGAGGAGAGGACGGTGGTGGTCGTCAGGGCCCGGCCCACGGTGTGCGGGCGGGTGCCGTTGGAGCCGGTGAAGTCGGTGTCGCCGCTGTAGGTGGCGGTGACGGTGTAGGGGCTGGGGGTCCGGCTGGTGTAGGGGCGGGTGACGGTGGCGGTGCCGCCTGCCAGGGTGGCGGTGGCGGGGCTGGTGCCGTCGCCGAAGGTGAAGGTGACGGTGCCGGTGGGGGTGCCCGCTGCCGGGGCGCCGGGGGCGACGGTGGCGGTGAAGGTGACCGGCTGGCCGACCACCGACGCACTCGGGGCCGTGGCCACGGTCGTGGTGGTCGGGGCCCGGCCCACGGTGTGGGTGTCCGTCCCGCTGGAGCCGGTGAATGCCGTGCTCCCTTCGTAGGTGGCGGTGACGGTGTAGGGGCTGGCGGTCCGGCTGGTGTAGGGGCGGGTGACGGTCGCGGTGCCGCCTGCCAGGGTGGCGGTGGCGGGGCTGGTGCCGTCACCGAAGGTGAAGGTGACGGTGCCGGTGGGGGTGCCCGCGCCGGGGGCGGCGGGTGCCACGGTCGCGGTGAAGGTGACCGGCTGCCCCGGAACCGACGGGTCGGGGGAGGAGAGGACGGTGGTGGTCGTCAGGGCCCGGCCCACGGTGTGCGGGCGGGTGCCGTTGGAGCCGGTGAAGTCGGTGTCGCCGCTGTAGGTGGCGGTGACGGTGTAGGGGCTGGGGGTCCGGCTGGTGTAGGGGCGGGTGACGGTGGCGGTGCCGCCTGCCAGGGTGGCGGTGGCGGGGCTGGTGCCGTCACCGAAGTCGAAGGTGACGC
>NZ_JBIWOK010000022.1:32957-44403 GCF_044767675.1 Streptomyces sp. NPDC101219 | reverse complement strand
CGGTCCGGCTGGTGTAGGGGCGGGTGACGGTGGCGGTGCCGCCTGCCAGGGTGGCGGTGGCGGGGCTGGTGCCGTCACCGAAGTCGAAGGTGACGCTGCCGGTGGGGGTGCCCGCTCCCGGGGCGACGGGCGCGACGGCCGCGGTGAACGTGACCGGCTCGCCGACCACCGACGCACCCGGCGCCGCGGCCACAGCCGTCGTGGTCAGCGCCCGGCGCACCCCGTGGATGTCCGTGCCGGTGGAGCCGGCGAAGTCCGCATCCCCGTCATAGGTGAGGGTGACCGTGTACGGACTGCCCACGGCACTCGGGTAGATGTGGCCGGTTGTGGCGACCGCGTCGGTCAGGGGCAGGACCTGGGGGGCGGTGCCGTCACCGAAGTCGAAGGTGACGGTGCCGGTGGGGGTGCCCGCTCCCGGGGCGGCGGCCACGACGGTGGCGGTGAACGTGACCGGCTCGCCGGCCACGGAGGGATTCGGAACGGACTCCAGTGCGGTGGTGGTCGATGCCCGGCCCACGGTGTGGGTGTGCGTCGCGGTGGAGCCGGCGAAGTCTGCATCGTCGTCGTAGGTGGCCCTGACCGTGTAGGGGCTGCCGCCCTGGGTGGCGTAGGCATGGGTGATCACCGCCGTGCCGTCCAGGACGGGGGCGGCGGTGAGTGGCGCACCGTCACCGAAGTCGAAGACCACCGTTCCCGTCGGGGTGCCCGCTCCGGGGAGGCCGGGGACGACGGTGGCGGTGAAGGTGACCGGCTCGCCCACCACGGACGGCTCGGGCGAGGAGATGACCGCGACGGTCGTGGGGGCCGGGTGCACGGTCTGCACGTCGTATCCGGCGGAGGAGCTCAGCGCCTCGTTGTCGCTGGTGTAGACGGCGATGACCGGGTAGGGGCTGCCGGTGCCGGAGGTGTAGGCGTGGCTGACGGTGGCCGTCCCGTCCGACAAGGTGACCGGGGTCTGCGGGGTGCCGTCGCCGAAGTCGAAGGTGACCGTGCCGGTGGGGGTGCCCGCGCCGGGGCCGGCGGGGGCGACGGTGGCGGTGAAGGTGACGGTCTGCCAGGTCGTCGACGGGTCCGGCGAGGAGGTCACCGTCGTGGTGGTGGCCAGGACGTCGGCCGCCACCCGGTGGGTGCGGACGTCGGTGGAGGAGACGTAGTCGGCGTCGCCGCTGTAGAAGGCGGTGATCGTGTAGGTGCCGTCGCCGGCCGGGTAGGTGTGGGTGGCCGTGGCGATGCCGTCCACGAGGGGCTGCTCGACGGCCGGTGTGCCGTCGCCGAAGTCGAGGGTCACTGTGCCCGTCGGCCGCCCGGCGCCGGGGGCCGCCACGATGACCCGCGCCGTGACGGACACCGGCCCGTCGGGACTGGACGGCTCCGGGCTGGAGACGACGGTGGTCGCGGTGGGCGCCGGTGCCACCGCCTGTTCGGCGGAGTCCGACGACGGTGCGAAGTGATGGCTGCCGCTGTAGGCGGCGGTGACCGTGTACGGGCCGGAGCCGCTGCCGGTGTAGGTGTGTGCCGCGGTCGCCGCCCCGTCCGTCACCACGGCGGTGACGGGGACGGATCCGTCCCCGAAGTCGAACCAGACCGTACCCGTCGGCGTCCCCGTCCCCGTCCCGGTGCCGGCAGGGGCCACCGCCGCCGTGAAGGTCACCTGCTCGCCCACGACGGGCAGTTCGGGTGCGGACGTCAGCGTGGTGGTCGTCGGCGGGTCGGCATAGGTGTAGGAGGGGCCGCGCGCGACGCCGCCCAGCGTGGTCACCACGACAGGGACCGTGGTGACGGCTCCGGGAGGGGCGGGGGGAGCGGGCGGCACGGTGAGGGTGAGCCGGCCGTCGGAGAGCACGGTCGGATACACGCTCGTGGTGCCCAGGCGTACTTCCTGCGTGGTGTACAGGCCGATGCCGGTGAGGGTGAGGGTGCTGCCTCCCGCCGTGTCACCGAAGGCGGGCGCCACGGCCCGGATCCGCGGGGGCTGCAGGTAGTAGAACGTGCCGATCGTGCGGGTGACGCCGGCGGCGGTGACCGTGACCGGGGCCGCGCCGGTGCCCGCCGGAGCGACGACGGTGAGGGTGGTGTCGTCCACCACGGTGAAAAAGGCGGCCGGGCGGTCTGCGAACAGGACGCGTGTGGTGCCGAGGAAACCCCGTCCGGACAGCACGACCGCGCTGCCACCCCCGGTGGGCCCCTGGTCGGGAGAGACCGGTACCGGGATGTTCAGCACGCCGACCGTGCCGCCGGCGGTGTCGGCCACGTAGAGGTGGCGGCTGTCTTTGGTGACGGCCAGGCCGGTCGACGCGCCCAGCCCGGTGACCTTGGCGGCCCGCGTGTTGGTGGCCAGGTTGATCGCCGTGAGGGCACCGGAGCCGCTCTCGGTGACGTAGGCCAGGGCCCCGCGGGGGCCCATGGCCAGCGAAAGGGGGGCGTCGAAGCCGCCGATCACCGTGGCGACGCCGTGCGTGGTGGTGTCCACCACGCCGACCGTCCCGGCCTCCTGGTCGGCGACGTACAGGCGCTGGCCGTCCGGGGTGACGGCCAGGCCGTGCGGCCGGGCGAAACCGCCGATCGTGTCGATGACCGTGTCCGATCCGGTGTCGATGACCGTGACCGTGCCGTCGCCGGAGCCGCTGACGTAGGCCCGGGAGGTCTCCGGGGAGAGGGCCACCTCATACGGGACGCCGCCGACCGCCACGCTCGTCGCGACGGTGCGTGTGGCGGTGTCCAGCACGACGAGGCGGTCTGTGTCCTGGCTGACGACGTAGGCGCGAGTGCCGTCAAGGGAGAACGCGATGCCGGCCGGCGAGGAGATGCCCCCGATCGTCGCGGTGACGGTGTTCGTGGCGGTGTCGATCACACTGACCGTTCCGGAAGCGGAGTTGCCCACGTAGGCCTTTGTCCCGGCGGGATCGACGGCGACACCCCACGCGCCGGATCCCACCGGGATGACGGCGGTGGCGGAACGCGTGCCGGTGTCCACGGCGGTGACCGTGTCCGAGCCGGAATTCGTCACGTATCCCGTACGGCCGAGACGGCCCAGAGCGATCCGTGCGGGGCCGGCGCCCACCGGGATGACGGCGATCGGGGCGGCGGGGAGCGTGGCGGTCACGGCACGCGTGCGCAGAAGCAGATCGACGGACAAGAGCAGCTCCCTCTCCTCGGGACGGCCCTTGCCGGGTGGCCCTGCCCCTTCAAGGCCCGGACGGGCCGTGGTGGGCGGGCAGGTGACGGGGCGCCGTGCCAGGGCCGGCACCACGGCGCCCCGTCGCGCGAGGGAGGGATCAGATGCCGGGGCCGGCGACGTAGGTGAAGGCGTCGTCCGCCGTGGCCGACCCCGCCGGGTTGGTCACCACCACGTCGACCGGACCCTCGGTACCGGGCGGGGTGACCGCCGACAGCGTGCCGGCGTTGATCACCGAGAACGGTGCCGGGGTCCCGCCGAAGGTGACCGAGTCCGTGGCGTCGAGGTTGGTGCCGGTGATCGTCACCGCCGTGCCGCCCGAGGCCGGTCCCGACGTCGGGGTGACCGTCCCGATCGTCGGAGAGCCGACGTAGGTGTAGGTCAGACCGTTGTTGGTGCCCCCGGCGGTGGTCACGCTCACCCCTACCGGGCCGGCCACCGCACCCGGGGGCACGGTGACGCTGAGCGAACTGTCGGAGTTCACCGTCGGGTTGGCGGTGACGCCGCCGAACGACACGCTGGTCGCCGTGGACAGACCGGTTCCGGTGAGGGTGATGGTGTTGCCGCCCGCCAGCGGACCGGACGTGGTGCCCAGGGACGACTTGAACGGGGCGCCGACGTAGAAGAACGGCACCGGGTTGCTGGTCCCGCCCGGAGTCGTCACCGTGACCCCGACACTGCCGGTGCCGGACGGGGAGACGGCGGTGACCTGCGTCGGTGAGACCTGAGTGACGGCGGTGGCCGGCTTGTTGCCGAACTTCACCGCGCTGGTGTCGGACAGGTTGGTACCCGTGATGGTCACCAGCGTGCCGCCACCGGTGGAACCCTGGTTCGGAGAGATGGGCATGACGGAACTCCTCGCTCGGTTTTTCAAGGGACATGACGAGGAACCAGCAGGACCAGCCGACCGCCGCGGAGCGTCACAGGGACAGGGACGGCCAAGCCGTCGACGCCGCGGGGGCAGGGAAAACGAACAGCCTTACAGTCGCGGACGCGACCACACCTCACACAGCGTCCGGCGTCTCCTGTGGGCACGGAGAAAACCGGCAGCAGCTGCCTCTGAACGTTCCCCCGGCACGGGATGGGCAGCCCGCCGGTTCACACTCTCAGTGACCCACACGCCCAACCGGGCGACAAGAGCCACCCCCTCCCAATCACCCGAACGAGGTAGCCCCCGCGCTACGGGTGTGACACGGGAGCAGACCTGAGGAACAACGCCCGTACGGGGAAGACGCCGCCGTGACCTGCAAAGAACCACTCAGGACACAGGCGGCCGGCCTCGCCTGACTCCCCACGGGCCCTCGGTTAACGACCGCCGGGGCCGACCGTCACGAGGCCCGCCGGGGCACCGGGCCGCCAGCAGAGCGGCCAGGACCACGTGCCCCCCGGGCGGGGTGACGGGGCGGCAGGGCGAGGGTGAGGTGACGCACGCCGGCCCGGTCGGCGCTGCCGACAGCGGCAGCGCGGCCGAACCCCGCCGGCACGTCGATCAAGATGCCGCTCGTGGCGGCCGCAACCTGTTTCGCCCCTGCCCGCGGTCCGCGGCCGCCCGGGGGCACGCGGACCTCAGCGTCGGCGGATGCCGCCGGCATCGGACGGCCGCCTGGACGGAGGCCCATCCACAAAGACCAAGCCCAGGGCGTGGAGTTGCGGCTTCGACCATGCGTGCACCAAGAACACCCGCAGCGGGCCGGGATCGGCGAAGGTCTACCGCTGGTACCTCGGGGACTTCGAGGACACCCTGATACGCGTGGGCAACCGCAGGTACGGGCTTGAGCACATCAAGCGCGGCGGCTCCACCGGCAACAAGGGCAACCACCCCTGCAACGGCTACGCCATGCGCCTGTGGGACAAGGCCCTCAACAACGTCGCCGAAGGCAGCAAGGGAAACGGCGTACTGGCCGTGCGCGTCGGGGCGGATCCTCGCGGCGACGATGCCGGCGGTGCTGTTCCCGCCCGGCAGCGGCGGCCCGGCCCCTTCCCGGGGACTTGCGGCGGCCACCTCCCGGCGTTCCACTGGAGGAGTGAGGCACGGGCCGGGCAGCGTCCGGCTCGTGGGCGTCCCGGTGTCATGAAGGAGCCCCGCCATGGCGGAACCGACCGCCGTACCGTCCCCCGTGGACGCGGCCTACGTCGAGCCGTCGGCCGAGGAGGTGCTGGCTCCCGGACTGAAGGTGGGCGACCTGTTCCACCGCAACATGACCCAGCCGTACGTGCTGCAACGGCTGTCGGAACGGGCGTGGTGGGTGCAGTCGTTCAACTACGGCACCGTCTTCCACGTCGGCGAGCACGGCGTGCTGGTGATGGACACTCTGGAGGGCGTCTACGACAACATCGCCCAGGCGATCGCCTCCGTCACCGACAAGCCGGTCACGGCGGCCGTCTACCCGCATTACCACGCCGACCACATCGGGGACATCGCCCGGTACGTCGACGCCGCCCGGCGGGCCGGACAACCACTGCGGATCATCGCCAGTTCCAAGAGCGTGCAGGCCATGGAGCTGAGCCACAGTTCCTTCCCCGGGGCCACCGACGTACTCGACTGGCCGCGGGGCGAGTTCGGCTTCGAGGACATCACCGTGGAGCTGCACGGCTTCGAATGGGCCGCCCACACCGACGACCACGCGGCCTGGCTCTTCACCCAGGACCGCATCCTGCACTCCCCGGACCTGATCAACCCCGACCAGCCGCCGTTCTGGCGGTTCGCCGGCAACGAGCGGTTCCACTGGCACGAGGACAACCTCCGCCAGATCTACGACCTGGGCTGGGACCACCTCTCCGGCAGCCACGGCAACGTGGGCACCCGGGTCGACATCGACTTCGAGCTGGCCTTCGTCGCCGACCTCAAGGAGGCCGTCGGCAACGCGATGGCCGCGCACCCCTTCAGCAGCTTCGTCGACCCGGCCGCCCGGGCCCACACCGGCTTCCTGGCCAGCTTCTTCGCCACCGTCTCCCGCGAGGCCACGGACGCGCTGAAGCCGAAGTACGGCCGGCTGTACGGCTACGAGGAAGCGACCCTGCCCAACGCCGAGATGGTGGCCTGGGCGATGTACGAGTACCGGTGAGGAGACCCGCCATGGCGGATGCGTCGACCGAGCGTGAGATCACCGCTGCCCTCGTGCGGGAGAAGGGATCTTTCGAACTGGGCCCGGTCCTTCTCGGCCCTCCGCGCGACGACGAGATCGTCGTGCGCATCGTCGCCACCGGCCTGTGCCACACCGACCTGGTGGTGCGGGACCAGGTGTATCCCGTCCCGCTGCCCGTCGTCCTGGGGCACGAGGGCGCCGGCGTCGTGGAGGCCGTGGGCGCGGCGGTGGAGAAGGTCGTGCCCGGGGACCACGTCGCGGTCAGCTTCCTGCCGTGCGGCCGCTGCCGTCCCTGTTTCGACGGATCACCGGCGAGCTGCGCCAACTTCAACGCCGTCAACTTCGCCGGCCAACGCCCCGACGGTTCCCACGCCTTGCGGCCCGCCGACGGCGGCGGCATCCTCCACGACCGGTTCTTCGGCCAGTCGTCCTTCGCCACCCACGCCGTCACCAACGAACGCAACACCGTCAAGGTGCGCCCCGACGCCCCGCTGGAACTCCTCGGCCCCCTCGGCTGCGGCATCCAGACCGGCGCCGGAACGGTGCTGCGCGCACTGAGCGTCGGGGTGGGTTCCACCTTCGCCGTGATGGGCGCCGGCGCGGTCGGCCTCAGCGCGGTGATGGCCGCACGGGTGGCGGGGGCCACCACCGTCATCGCCGTCGACGTCCTGCCCTCCCGGCTCGAACTCGCCGCCGAGCTGGGCGCCACCCACACCGTCAACGGCCGCGAGCAGGACACCGTGGAGGAGATCCGCCGCATCACCGGTGAAGGTGTCGACTACGCCCTCGACACCACAGGTCTGCCCCCGCTGATCGGCCAGATGGTCGAAGCCCTGCGCCAGCGGGGGACCGCAGCCGTACTCGGCGCCTCCGCCGAGGACGCCGTGATCAGTCTTCCGGCCAACACCTTCATGCAGAGCTGCAAGACGCTGATGGGCGTCGTGGAGGGCAACAGCGTCCCCGATGTCTTCGTCCCCCAGCTCCTCGACCTGCACATGCAGGGCCGCTTCCCCTTCGACCGTCTGGTCACCTTCTACGACTTCGACCAGATCAACGAGGCCGCGGCCGATGCCGAAGCGGGCAGGACGGTCAAACCGGTTCTCCGCATCGGCTGAGCGAACGGTCAGCGGCGACGAAGCAGCGTACTGAGCTGCCCGCGCCCGCACGCCACGTCGGCGAGGGTGTCTGCACCCGCCAGGGCGGACCGCTCACGCCGGTGCCCGCCGGGTGCGGGAGATGAGGGGCCCGGGGCCTCCTCGGTAGGAGACGCCCGGCATGCGGGCCCCCAATGCGCCACCCGGTCGCACAGAGACCCGACGGGACTCAGCGCTCCGAGCCGATGACGCTTCGCGGCCGGACACTGGCCGACATCGGCAACGGCACCCGGTTCGGCCAGTACGCGGAGGCCGGCCCCAGTGTTCGGCCTCCCGTCGCTCTGCTGCGTGCCGGCGGGATTTTCGCCCTCCACGGCGTCCACCGTCACACCTGTGGCGACTGATGACGAAGCCGACCGGCGAAGACGGACTTCGGCTACTCGTTGTTGACCAGGTACGCCCCCGACGGCACTCTGCTCGCCACCGCAGTCTCGGGGCAGAGCGAGTACCTGCGCCAGGACACCACGTTCGGCGGCCCTACGACCGGATCATGGCCCGGCACAAGGTCAAGCGCCTGCCCGTGGTCGACGGCACGGGTGTGCTGCACGGCGTCGTCAGCCGGTCCGACCTGCTGAACGTGTTCCTCCGGGAGAACCACGACATCGCCGAGGAGATCAGACGTGAGGTCGTCGGAGGCCGGTTCCCGGCCTCCCCGGAGTCGGTCCGGGTGGGTGTGCGCGACGGAGTGGTCACCCTCACCGGCCATGTCCCCGACACATCTGTGACACCGCTCGCGGTGGACTGGTCCGGTCCGCGGAAGGCGTCGTGGACGTGCGCTGCGAGGTGTCGGGGCCGGCGCCGTCGCCCGGCCCTCGACCCGGACTTCGCGGACGGATGACCCACCGCCGGGCAGCGACCGCCGGGGCGTGAGACGGGCACGGCGGGACCCGGGCCGGTGACCTCTGACATCGAGGTCAGGCAGGTCGTCCGTCTGGCCGCATTCGCGGAGCCGGGGCCGAACAGCGTGTCTAGGGTCGGCCGTGGTGATCGACGCCCCGGTGTGGGCGGCCGCCGGATACGCCCGGAGCCGTCGTCAGGCCTGCCCGGGCCCACCGACCTGTCCCAGCCCTGTACTGCGGAAGGAAACTGATGCTGGGTACAACTCGCATGAGACCCGGAGGAAAGACGGAACCCACGTGGCGGTGGTCCGGGATATGGCGGACGCCGCTGCGTATCTGGCCAGCGGTCCTGGTCGCGCTGGCCGTCGCCGTCGTCCCGCTGGCCCTGGCAGCACCCGCGGCCGCCGCCACCGGAACATTCGCCTACGTGACCAACCGCGAGAGCGACAACGTGTCGGTGATCGACACCGCCACCAACACGGTCGTCGACACCATCACGGTCGGTGACGGTCCCGTCGATGTCGCGGTCACTCCCGACGGCACCCGGGCCTACGTCGCCAACATCGGTTCGGACAATGTGTCGGTGATCGACACCGCCACCAACACGGTCGTCGACACCATCACCGTCGGCGACACTCCCGCCGGCATCGCGGTCGCCCCCGACGGGAGCCGGGCCTACGTCGCCAACATCGGTTCGGACAATGTGTCGGTGATCGACACCGCCACCAACACGGTCGTCGACACCGTCTCCGTGGTCGACCCCTTCGCGTTGGCCGTGAGCCCTGACAGCTCCATCGTCTATGTCACGCGCGACGTGGACCCGGGTGAGGTGGTGGTGATCGATGCGGCCACGAACACGGTCATCGACACGATCACCGTCGGTACGTTCCCTGAAGGCGTGGCGTTCGCCCCCGACGGTGCGCGCGCCTACGTCACGAACAACGACGACGATGACGTCTCAGTGATCGACACCGCCACCAACACGGTCGTCGACACCGTCACCGTCGGTGACGGTCCCCTGGGCGTGGCGGTGAGCCCGGACAGCAGCCGTGTGTATGTGGCCAACTTCAGTGCGAGCTCGGTGTCGGTGATCGACGCCGCGACCAACGCGGTCATCGCCACCCCCGCGGTCGGCGCCGTCCCCTTCGACGTGGCGGTGACACCGGACGGCGGCCATGTCTACGTCACCAACCGCAACGACGACAACGTGTCCGTGATCAACACGGCCACGAACACGGTCACGGGCACCGTGACCATCGGCGACGGTCCCCACGGACTCGCGGTCGCCACCGTCTTCGCCACCTCGACGGCCGACTGCCCGGCGGGCAGCGAGATCACCGGCGGCGGCTTCGAGATCTCCGGCCCGGCCCCGGACGACCTCGTCAGCAAACCGGTCGACGACTCCTGGCAGGTGTCCCTCGTCAATCAGAGCGAGGAGAGCATCACCTTCACCCCCTACGCCGTCTGCGCCACTGACACACCCTGAGGTCAGGACGCCGCACGGAACTCCACGCCGACGACTTCCTCGACCGCCCGCACCGCGCGGGCGGCGACGGGTATCAGCGAGGTGTCCCAACGCGCCCGGTGAGGGTGGCGACCACGTCCAAGACCTCCACCCGCAGACCGTCCTGCTTGTGTGGGGAGGAGCGGTCCGACGACCTCCCGGCGGACCTCGTCTCTCACCGAGTCCCGCATGGGCTGCGGGACTGACCTGGGCCGAAGCGGCTGGGGACGGGGCGTGACATCGCCGCCGAAGGCCGACAGCGGCGCAAGCACGACGGGATGGTCGGGTACACGCACGGCCTCCGTTTCCAAACCGCCCGGCACCTCAAGGGGCACCCGGCGACCGCGCCGCAGAACCAGCGTCAGTGGCCTCGGCCAGAAGCGTTCGGCCAACAGGTGCGCTGTCGACCGCTCGGCACTCGACTCGGTCGCCCCTTGACCTGGAAGATGCGCGCGACAGCAGCGGGACCCTCCGCATGGGCGCCCAGACCGTGGACGGTCTCGGTCGGGAAGGCCACCAGCCCTTCGGCCCGCAGCACACTGGCCGCGCACTCGCCGTGGACTTCGACAAGGCGGGGCAGTTCGCCGGCCTGGACGAGGTCGTGGTGAGCGCGAGCGGCAGCGCCTGGATGCGGTGGCCGATGTCTTCACCGCGGTCCCCCGAACTGTCCGTGCCCGTACTGAAGTTCTGCGCTCGGGCGGATGCGTCTCATACGGCGGCACCACCGCAAGCTGGCCCCGGTCAACCGGATCCCGAGGAGGGCGCGCTGGAGTCGGATTCCGACGGTGGACGCAGGTGGTGTCCCGGCCCAGCGCCGATCAGGCCTTCGTGAACACGGGCGAGCGGGACATGGCCTTCGACCTCGAACTGCCCTTCGCCCAGGTGGTCCGCCGGGACGGGACCGAACCAGCAGGATCGGTGACCGCCCTGTCCGACCAGTGAGCCTGGCTGCGCACCACCAGGGAGGCCGGCCTGTGGGTCGGCGACTGGAAGAAGGCTCGGGCTGTCCACCGCACGTCCCTCGACAAGTGGATGCTGACCCGCGGGTCGGAGACGGACGGCACGGTGGGCCACCGCATCCGTGCGTTCCTCTGGGCGAACCGCTGCCCGCGTCTGCCCCGGGCGGGGCGGTCGGTCCTCGGGTGGGCCCACACCACCCGCCGGGTCACCGAGAGTTCATCCACTTGGCCTGCCCCGCGGTCACAACGGTCGCGGCGCCCCGCACGTGCTTCTAGCGTGGGCCACGTCGTCACGTGTGATCCCGCCATTCGGTATGTATTGGCTTTCGGACGCCTGGATTTTCTTGGGCCGAGCCCGGAACGTCGGCGCCGTCGTGGGCTGGACCTCGAAAGTGCGAATCTCGAACCCCTAGGAGCAGAGCATGAATTCTGGCCCCCCCAGACGTTCTCCACTAGGACCGATACCGCGCCGGAGCGGGTGGCTCACCGGTGGAGCGGTTGGGTCGCTCGCCCTTGTTCTCACAGGGCTCGCCGGCTCCGCGCCAGCTGCTGCGGCCGGTTCACCCACCGTCCGGCCGGTCATACAGAGCGCGGCACCCGACCAAGGCGGATGCGAACCCAGCCGGGACCCCGAATGCGAGCACGGCCCCGCCGGACCCACAGGGCCGACTGGGCCCACAGGGCCGACGGGCGACACTGGACCTGAGGGACCCAGCGGGCCGACTGGGG
>NZ_JBIWOK010000022.1:504-32859 GCF_044767675.1 Streptomyces sp. NPDC101219 | reverse complement strand
GCCTGCTGGTGAGACGGGGGCTACGGGGCCGACTGGGCCTGCTGGTGAGACGGGGGCTACGGGGCCGACTGGGCCTGCTGGTGAGACGGGGGCTACGGGGCCGACTGGGCCTGCTGGTGAGACGGGGGCTACGGGGCCGACTGGGCCTGCTGGTGAGACGGGGGCTACTGGGCCGACCGGGCCTGCCGGTGAGACGGGGCCCACCGGACCTGCAGGCGCCACTGGACCCACGGGGCCAACTGGTGACACAGGACCCACCGGACCAGCCGGACCCGTAAACACGTTCATCGTTCAAGGCGAGACCGTGACGGTGCCGGGCTCGTGAGCACAAGTCCGGGCGCCTGCTGAACGGATCGGGGTCGCGATGAGAGCGCCGGCGGCCGTCTCGGTCGCCGGCAGTCTCAGCTCGATCTACCCGTTCTCGGCAGACCCTCATCCGGCAGCAGCGCATGACTCGGCAGCCCGCGCCCATGACGTACGACACCCGTGGTCGGCCATAGGGCCTCCATCGCGTTGGTGTAGAGAGCACCGGGCGACCATGCCCGCAACCACGCTGGAAGGAGATGACGTGGAGCCGTCGATCTGCCTCTGCATGATCGTGAAGAACGAGTCGCGGGTCATCGAGCGGTGCCTGGCGTCAGTACGCAGCCTGATCACCTACTGGGTGATCTCCGACACGGGGTCCACCGACGGTACCCAGCAGGTCATCAGCCGAGTGCTGCGAGACGTCCCGGGTGAACTCCACGAGGAGCCCTGGTTCGACTTCGGGCACAACCGGACCCGGAATATCGCCCACGCCCGGGGCAAGGCCGACTACCTGCTCCTCCTCGACGCCGACCTGGAGATCCGCCAGGATGCGACCTTGCCGCCCCAGACCGCCGCTTCCTACATGCTGCGGCACGAGGGCGACGTCCAGTACCGCATCAAGCGACTGGTCAGGGGGGACATCGCGTGGCGCTACGAGGGCGTCACCCACGAATACCTCACCACTGACGATGAACCGGTCGGCCAGGAGAATCTTGATGCGCTGGTTGTTGTCGACCATGCCGATGGCGGGTCACGCGGTGACAAGTTCGAGCGTGACGCACGCCTGCTCCGCGCGGATCTCGAACGTGACCCGCACAATCCGCGGACGCTCGCGAACCGTGAGTACGCCGCCCGGCGTCTCGGCACAGTCCCAGGGCCCACGTCCGTATCCGTCCAACACCGTGGAAAAATTCCCGCCGCGGCCGGGAAATAGCGTCGGCTCCCGATCACCGCTGAAAATCCCTTCCGTTTCCCGGAACGGCCAGAAGGCGCAGCACGTGCTCCGTGTGGCCCAGCCGCTCATCGCCATACAGGGGGAACGTCCAGCCTCTGAACGAATGCTCATCGCCATTTGATTTCAGATCTGCTACCCACGCCCCAGACCGAAGTCGCTTCGCTCGCGCATGGCCGCCGAGGCCCGGTCACCGCGTGGAGCAAGAGGAGGACTTGATGTCAGGTATCACGACGGGCCGCGTACCCGGACGGGAGAACGTCCGGCGAATCAGAGCAAGAGCCGCGGCCTCGTGGTGGCCGCGGCTGCGGTCCTGGGCAGTGGGAGGAGTCACCCTGACAGCCGGTCTGGCCGGCTCCCTGGCCCTGGCCTCCACCGCTCACGCACAACCGGGCGGCACCTTCGCCTACGTCGCCCAGACACAGAGCGACACCGTGGCGGTGATCGACACGTCCACCAACACCGTCGTCGGCACCATCGCGGTCGGCGACGGTCCCCAGGACGTCGCGGTCTCCCCGGACGGAACCCGTGCCTACGTCGTCGGCTTCAACGACGATTCCCTCTCCGTGATCGACACGTCCACCGACACCGTGATCGGCACGGTCACCGTCGGGGACGGACCCAGAGCCGTCGCGGTCTCCCCCGACGGCACCCGCGTCTACACGGCCAACCAACTCTCCGACGGCGTATCGGTCATCGACACATCCAGCAACACCGTCACAGGCACCGTCGCGGTCGGCGACAATCCCCAGGACGTCGCGGTCTCCCCGGACGGAACCCGCGCCTACACGGCCAACCAACTCTCCGACGGCGTATCGGTGATCAACACATCCACCAACACCGTCGTCGACACCGTCGCAGTTGGTAGCGTGCCCCAAGGGGTGGCGGTCTCCCCCGACGGCAGCCGCGTCTACTCCGCCAACCAGAACTCCGACGACGTATCGGTCATCGACACATCCAG
This sequence comes from Streptomyces sp. NPDC101219, assembly GCF_044767675.1. Classification (NCBI taxonomy): domain Bacteria; kingdom Bacillati; phylum Actinomycetota; class Actinomycetes; order Kitasatosporales; family Streptomycetaceae; genus Streptomyces; species Streptomyces sp. NPDC101219. Next base: position 30,640 of record NZ_JBIWOK010000022.1, on the reverse strand, counting down.
CAACACCGTCGTCGACACCATCAGCGTAGGCGATGCCCCCCAGAAGGTCGCGCTCTCGCCCGACGGCACTCGCGCCTACGTCTCCAACATCGGTGATGACACAGTGTCGGTGATCGACACCGCGGGCAACACGGTCGTCGACACCATCGCGTTTCCCGCCGGCAGCGAGCCCTTCGGAGTCACCGTGAACCCGAGCGGCAGCCGTCTCTACGTCAGCGCGGTCACCGCGGGAACGGTCTCCGCCGTCTCCACCCTCACCAACAGCGTCGTCGCCACCGTCGCCGTGGGCGGCGAGCCCTCCGGGCTCGATGTCGCCGCCGTCCCCGCAGCATCCGACGCCGCATGCCCTGCGGGCAGCGTGCTCACCGGCGGAGGTTTCGAACTCACCGGCCCGCCCCCGAGCGGCCTCACAAGCAAACCGGAAGGCGACGCCTGGGAAGTCTCTCTGCTGAACGAAACCGCTGAGAACATCAGCCTCACGCCCTACGCCGTCTGCGCCGACAACACCCCGTAGCCGTCTCGAGGCGACAAGGACGAGGCCCTGTGGATCTTCCGCAGGGCCTCGAACTCGCCTGGTGAAGTGGGCACCGCTGTCGTACTGAAAAGGCGGCGACGCAGGGCAGGGTGACCACGGGAGCATGACAGCGGCCCGCCGCGCGGCCGGAGTTATCACTTCCGGCCGGTCGGAAGTTCGGCATCAGCTGCACCCAGGCGTACCGGCTGCTCGACCTCCCCGCTCCCTCGCCGCGGTACACGCGGCCACGGCCGCCGCGGGATCGACGTCGTCGGAGGGTGGGACCGGCCTGCGGGTGCGGCGGGAGACGGACTCCGTGATGGTGAGGTGGGTGCTGGGCAGCGAGCTGGATCCCGCCGGCCGCGAGGATGCCGAGTTCGAGGGCATCCGTGCTGCTCTGCGATCCGCGCTGCTGGCGATCCTCACGCAGGCCGGTCACGCCGTGCAGGCCGACCGTGACAGCGGTGAGGTGCGGGTCGGACTGCTCGCGTGACCTCCGGCAGGGGGAGGGGCAGGCGGTCCAGGCCGCTCGGCGGGGATGGTCACAGACAGCCGGGAGGACACGATGACGACGGCCGGGGCAGGGCCCCGCTGAGCGCGAGGGTCGTCCCACAGCGGTCCCCCCCGACGAGGCGAGGTACCCGATGAGCCGTTCCGGGACTGCTGGTGCCCCGATTCCCTGAGACGATCGCGGCATGACGCGATCGTCCCCCTCCTCGACGCCTGGAGTCCGCCTCCTGCCGGTACGGGAGCCGTCATGAGCGGCACCCGGGTCGTGGTGGTCATGGGAGTCACCGGCACCGGCAAGACCACCATCGGTGTCCTGCTCGCAGCCCGGTTCGGCGTCCCGTTCGCCGAGGGGGACGACTTCCACCCGCGAGCCAACATCGCCAAGATGTCAGGCGGCACGCCGCTCGACGACAACGACCGCGGGCCCTGGCTGGACGCCATCGGCGCATGGGCACGCGACCGGACGGAGGCCGGCGGGGTGATCAGCGGCTCGGCGCTGCGGCGGGCGTACCGCGACCGAGTGCGGGCCACGGCTCCCGACATCGTGTTCGTACACCTCACGGCTGGCCGCGCGCTCATCGAGGAGCGACTGGCCCGCCGCCAGGGGCACTTCATGCCCACGAAGCTGCTCGCCTCCCAGCTCGCCGAGCTCCAGCCGCTGGAGCAGGACGAGAAGGGAGTGACGGTCGACGTGTCCGGTACTCCTGAGGAGACCACCGACCGCGTCGTTGAGGCGCTGCGGGAACTGGACGCTTCCTCCTTCGCACCGTAGGGATCCCCGCTCCCGCGGGCTGCCCCCGCGGCGACGAAGGGTCCTCATCTGCCGGACGGTCACGCACCCCGCCCCGCGAGAGCCCTGAATACCCCGCCCCTTGGAGGGCTTTGGGAAGCCCTGGGAACCCGCCCCGCGCAGGCTCTCGGCCCCCCGCCTCGTGGAGCCGCTCAGGACGACCTCGCCTCCCCGCGGAGGCTCTCATCGACGAAAGTGATGCCGGAGAACTGCTGCAGCGCGGCGAGGATGACGCCCACCAGGAGCGCGGGCCGGACGGCCGGGGCCAACAGCGCGCGCATGCCTGCCGTTTCGGCTCCGGCCTGGCCCTCGCTCTCGCGCTGCCCGGCGCCGGGACCGGCCTCGGTGTCGTCGTACCGCGAGACGACGAGGTCCGCGCCGCCCGGCTCGGTGACCCGGTCGAGCGTGCGCCGGGCGCGGTCCGTCTTGCCGTTGTTGATCTGCCACACCGGGGATTCGGGCAGCCACAGGCACACCAGCACCAGCAGCGCGGAGGGGATGCCGCCGACCCAGAACATCGCGCGCCACTGCTCGGACTCGGCGAACGCCCAGTTCACGAGGTAGGAGGTGAGCAGGCCCAGGGTGATGAGCAGCTGGTTCAGACTGAGCACCCGGCCCCGGATCTGGGCCGGAGCCATCTCGCCGAGATAGGTCGGCACCGTCGCCGACACCCCGCCGACCGCGAGACCCATGATGATGCGGCCGAGCAGCAGCATCCAGTAGCCGTTGGCCACCGCGGCGACGATGATCCCGAGGAGGAACAGCACCCCCAGACCGGCCAGCAGCGGGCGCCGCCCGTAGCGGTCCGAGACCTTGCCGCTGCCCAGCGCCCCCGCGACCGCGCCGAGCAGCAGGACGCTGACCACCGAGCTCTGCTCGAAGGAGGTCAGGCCGAACTCGTCGCGGATGAAAAGCAGCGCCCCCGGAGATGATCCCGTGTCGAAACCGAACAGGAAGCTGCCGATGGTGATGGCCATCGCCCAACGGCGGACGACCCGAGCCCCCTTGGCGTGAGCTGGACGAACCGGCTCTGCGCCGAGGGCCGTGTGTCCAGTGGCTCGCTCATGACGGCAGTTCCTCCCAATGCGCGGGGCCGGCACTGCCGGCCGGATAGTCGTCGAGGGGGACCCGCCCGTCGCGCCACGCGTCCAGCACCGGTTCGACGATGCGCCACGACTCCACCGACATGTCGTCGCGCACCGACAGCGGCTTCTCGTCCTCCAGCACGCCCCGGAGCACCTCCCCGTACTCCAGCAGGTCGCCCGGCCCGAACGTGGTGTCGAGGGTGACCGGAGAGATGGTCGACGGGTCGCCCGGCCCGTTGACATTGAGGTCGAGCTGCAGGCGGTGCGGACCGATACCCAGACGCAGCCGGTTGTTGGGCACGGCGCCGACGAGCCCGTCCGGCACGTGCTGCGGGGCCTTGAACCAGAAGGTGACCTCTTGCCGGGGCGAGCCGATCGCCTTGCCCGAACGCACACGGAACGGCACGCCGGCCCACTGCCAGGTGTCGACCGCGAACACCACCTCGGCGAGCGTCTCGGTCTGCCGGGCGGGGTCGATGCCCGGCTCGTCGGTGTAGGAGGGCAGCGAGCGGCCGTCCACCGTTCCGGCGGTGTAACGGGCACGCCGGCTGAACCGCTCGGGACGGTCGTCCCAGACGTGCGTGGCACGCAGGACCTGCGCCTTGGCGTCCCGCACGTCGAGCGGCTGGAGCGTGCTCGGCGCGGGCATCGCCACCAGCGACAGCACCTGCAGCAGATGGCTCTGGATCATGTCGCGCAGCGCGCCCGTCGTGTCGTAGAACCCCGCCCGCCCCTCCAGACCGAGCGTCTCGTCGAACACGATGTCCACCGCCTCGACATGCTCCGAGGCCAGCAGCGGTTCGACGACCCGGTTGGCGAACCGGACCCCCAGAATGTTCAGCACCGTCGACATCCCCAGAAAGTGGTCGACGCGGTGCACGTGGTCCTCGGGCACGAAGCCGTGCAGCAGCTCGTTCAGCGCCGCGGCGCTGGCCGCGTCGGTGCCGAACGGTTTCTCCAGCACGAGCCGAGTCCCCTCGGGCACACCGATCCGGGCCAGCACCCGGCACGCCTCGACGGTGATCGCCGGCGGCAGCGCGAAGTACAGGGTCAGACGGCCACGGCAGGAATCCAGCAGACGGCGCAGATCGTCCTCCGCCGTGACGTCCGCGGTCAGGAAGCGCGCGTCGCGGACGACGGCATCGACGGCCGGCCCTTCCGCCCCGCCCGCGGCGAACGCCCGCGCGACGAGCGTCCGCCACTCCTCGTCCCTTCCCCGGCCCCGGTCACTGCCGACCAGGTGGAGACCGGTCAGCCCCGACGCGGCGACGAGATTGCCCAGGCCGGGCAGGAGCAGCCGCTGGGTGAGGTCGCCGCGTGCGCCGAGGATGAGCAGCGTCTGAGTCCGCTCGCGGTCCGGGGACGCCGCCGGGGCGTCGGCCGCGCTCATCCGGCGAACTCCCTCACCGGCACGCCCCGCACCCCGGGCACGCAGGCGAACAGCGCGCCCGCCTCCGGTTCGACACCGGGCTCGAGATGCTCGCGCGAGGTGGTGATGAACAGCCGGTCGAGCCCGGGCCCCCCGAAGGCGCACGCGGTGACCTTGGTGACCGGCAGCTCCACCACCTCGTCCAAGGTGCCGTCCGGCGCGTACCGCCGCACCGCGGAACCCCCGTACAGCGCGACCCACACCCCGCCCTCCGCGTCCACCGTCAGCCCGTCCGGGCCGCCGAAACCCTCCGGCACGGCGGCGAACGGACGCCTGCCGCTCAACCCCGTCCCACGGCCGTAGTCGAAGACGTCGACGCGGCCCGTCGCGGTGTCCGCGTAGTACGCACGGTCCCCCTCGGGGCTCCACTCAAGGCCGTTGGAGACCGTCACCGCGTCCAGCACCGTCGTCGTCGAACCGTCCGGGTCCAGGCGGTACAGGGAGCCGGCCCCCTCACGGCCGTCGTAGGCCATCGAACCGCAGTAGAAGCGCCCGTCGGGATCACAGCCTCCCTCGTTCATCCGGACGCGCCCGTCACTCCACAGGGAAACCACCACGGTCACCGTTCCGTTCGTGTCCTCGAGGGCGAAACCGCGCTCCACACCGATCACGGCGCCCCCACCTCGCCGGGGCCGGACCGCGGCCACGACCGTGTCGACGTGCCGCCGTGCCACGGTCTGGTCCCGGGCGAGCGACAGGATGTCGCCCGCCAGCATGTCCAGCCACCGCAGTCCGCCCCACGCCTCGCACCAGACCGGTCCCTCGGCGTGGTACGCCAACGGCTCGGTCACCTGCTCGACCTGCACTGCCGTCACGTCCTTTCCACCGTGGGCCGGAGCACGGGCACGAGGCCCGGAAGCGGCTCGCCGGGGCCGGCTGCCGCCGGGTGAGCGGCATGGCCGACTGGCATGATGAGCCGGGTGAGCGCGCCGCGAAAACGCAGAGCAGTGCTCGCAGCGCGCGCACTGACCCGCCGGGCGGCAACGCAGCTCCTGGCCGGGGGCCGCCGGGCCGCCCTGGACGTGTGGCTGCTCCTCCAGGCCACCGCCGGCGCCGCGGCGGCATGGCTGGTGGCCCGCTACGCGCTCGGCCATCCCGCCCCGTACTTCGCACCCATCACAGCGGTCATCGCGCTGACCGCGAACCTCGGCGAACGCGGCCTGCACGCGATGCGGCGCCAGCTGCCTGCTGCTCGCACGCCTGCTCACCTCGGCCGACGCCGGCACCCGCAGCCGGCTGGAGCAGCCGGTGCGCGGCCTGGCGGACGTCGTCAGCTCGCTGGCCGACGGACTCGACGACCGCACGGTGCGCCAGCGCGCCGCGGACCGCTCGCTGGAACTCGCCACGCGGATCACCGCGGAGTCCGGGCCGGCCGACTCCGAGCGCACCTTCCTGGCCTACAGCCTGCGCACGGTTCGCCACCGACGTCATCACGTTCGCGGGCGTGGACCTCGCCGACGCTCTCGAGGCGATCCGCACGGGCGCCCTGGACCGCCGCGTACCCCCCGCCGCGGTACCGCCCGGCCGTCTCCACCGCTGGGCCGGACGGCTGGTGAGCTGGTCGAAACGGGCCCGGGACAGGACCGGCCGCTCGTCCGCCCGGAGCGGCTCGGCGTGAGAACGGCCGCCGGACCGGGAGGACGGGCGGTGCTCCGGTGCTCCTGGGCATCGTGACTCCGTCCGGGGCCTGCGCGGGGAGGGGCTTCGTGAAGGGGGGACCGGGGTGGCTCGCTGACGGCGCGCACCACCACCCGTCCGATCGTCGCCCGCGCCCCGACCGCCCGCATCTTCACCGCACCGCCCAGGAGATCAACGACAGACGCCGGAGAGCTGCACGCCTGGTCGCGGGCGGGGCCCGGTGCTTCCCGAAGGGCGGAACGAGCCGCGATGCGCTGGCCGGCCGGCACTTGCGGGCCCGCCAGCGAGAGCGACCGGCCCTCTGACCAGCCGTCGGCTGACATCCGCGCGCGCCCCGGGACCGGCACCCCGTGTTCTGCCTCCATCCGGGTGAGGAAGCCGCCCGAGACCCGGCGTCAGCAGGCAACGCGTCGACACCGCCGACCACGGACGGGCGGGACGCGGGCGACGGCAGCCGGCTGCCGGGGCTTCCCGAGAGCGGTGGTGCGGCGGTCGGACGGGGAGGTCCCGCGGACGGCGCCCCCTCCCCGCCCCCGTCCCGCCCCGCCGTTCCGGACGGTCGGCCGGAGCTCCCCGGCCGCCGACGTGTCCGCAGGAGCGGCCCGCGCGTCCCGGGTGCTGTGCGACCGCCCGCAGCCCCCTCCTTGCCCCACGGACTCACCGGCGCAGGACACGCAGAGAGAGCACTGGTGATGAGCGGACCGGTCAGCACCGTCGATGCGCCTGCCGGTCAGGCCGGCACCGGCAACGGCCGCATCCGGCGAGGAGAGAGCCGCTGCCGGCTCGGCCGGGCCGTCCACCGGCGCCGCAACGTCGTAGAGCGCCGCTTCGACAAGCTCAAGCACAGCAAAGCCCTGGCCACCCGCCACGACAAACGCGCCCGCCACCACCAGGCCCTGGTCACCATCGCCTGCCTACGACTCTGGCTTCCCTGACATTGCGGAGACGACCGAGTGACCTGAGTCGGAGATTCCTCGGCAATGGGCGGCTCTTTCGAGGATCTCGTCAGCGGTCTTGGTCCAGATGAAGGGTCTGGGCTGCTCGTTTGAGTCGGCGAGCCAGGACCGGATGTCTCGCTCGAGGCCCCGGCCTTCGAGCGCCCGCCTTGGTGTGGCCGGGGGAGCCAGGGGTACGCGTCCGCAACCCTCGGGGTGGCGCAAAGACGCGAAAGGGGAGTGTGGAAGTGGCACGTACAGAAAATGGGAAGGTCGCCCTCGTCACCGGCGGTGGGCAGGGAATCGGACAGGCGATTGTCGAGCGGCTTCACGCCGATGGCTTCAAGGTGGCGATCGCCGATCTGAACACCGACGCCGCGGGAAAGGTCGCTGATGGACTCGGCGGCAAGGACGGCGGTGCGACGGCCCTGCGGGTCGACGTCGCCGACCGGGACGACGTGTTCGCGGCGGTCGATCGGACCGTCTCCGAGTTCGGCGGTTTCGATGTCATCGTCAACAACGCCGGCATTGCACCGCAGACACCGATCGAGGACATCACCCCGGAAGGCGTCGAGAAGCTCTTCTCCATCAACTTCAACGGTGTGGTGTGGGGCATCCAGGCTGCCACTAAGGCGTTCCGGGAGCTCGGCCACGGCGGAAAGATCATCAGCGCAGCGTCCCAGGCGGGTCACGTGGGCAACCCCGGGATCGCGCTGTACTCCGCCACCAAGTTCGCCGTCCGAGGGCTCTCACAGACGGCGGCCAGGGACCTGGCGAAATACGGCATCACGGTCAACACGTACGCCCCGGGCATCGTCAGGACCCCGTTGATGGAGAACCTGGCGAAACAGACAGCCGAAGCAGCGGGCGAGCCCGAGGAATGGGGCTGGCGGCAGTTCACCCAGGGCATCACCCTGGAACGATTGTCCGATCCGGAGGATGTGGCGGGCGTTGTCTCGTTCCTTTCCGGCCCGGACTCCGACTACATCACGGGACAGTCGATCCTGGTCGATGGCGGCATGGTCTTCAACTGACTTAGTGCGCCCTGCATACGGGCCCTCCCGTCGGCAGCGAGTCGCCGCTGACCGCCCGTGGGCTGGTGCCAAAGGCGCGCACCGGCCGCGGCCGGTGCGCGCGCCGTGCGGTCGTAGCGGTGGTAGGTCGCGGCCAGGGTGCCCCGCGGGTCCAGCCGGTGCAGGACGGCGTCTCCGATCGCGGACAGTAGGGTGACCTGCTCGGGTGCCAGGGCGTCCATGACGTGCTGCCGGACGGTGGCAACGTGCCCCGGGGCGGTCCCGCGCACCCCATCGGGTCGGCTCCATGGGCCAGGCCGTCGCCGCCGTCGCCGCCAAGGGCGGCAGCACCGTCGACCTGCTCGGCAGGTCCGACGCCGACCAGCCCGTCACCGGCGATATCGTCGTCCTCGCGTCCCCTACCCGGTGGTCGCCGACGTCCTGGCCGAGCGCGCCGGCCAACTGGCGGGCAAGGTCGTCGTCGACATCACCGACCCGCTCCCGACTTCGCCACCTTCGACTCGCTCGTGGTGCCCTCCGACAGCTCGCGGCAGCTGAGTTCGCCTCCGCACTTGGGCAGTCGCGGGACTCAAGGCGTTCAACACCACCTTCGCCGCCACACTCGCCTCCGGCTGCGTCGGCGGGCTGCCCGCCACCGTCCTCATCGCCGGCGACGACGCCGACGCCGAGTCCCTGCTCGCCGGTGTGGTCAACCGCCGGCGGCCTGCGCGTCACCGACGCCGGAACACTCAAGCGCGCCCGCGAACTGGAGGCGGTCGGCTTCCTCCGGCTCACCCTCGCCGCGAGCGAAAAGGTCCACCTACGGTAGCGGGCACGACGCAGAAGGCGCCTCGCCAGGAGCACCACCCAGCCCACCAGCGTCAATGCCGCGGCAACCCTCACCCAGGGCGCGGTGCCGCCACTGGCCGCCGTCCACCCGCAGAACAGGATGCTCAGACATATCCAAGCCGGGCCGTCGAGGACGTCGCTCCTCGGGTTTCGCGGCACCTCGCCCCGCCTCCTGCCCCATACCGCAGCCTGTTCGCCACGGCAGAAGGGTATGGCAGCGGATCGAGCGGTCCGCGATCACGTCCGAGCCACCACGTGCTCCGGCGGCGACGTCCTTCCTCGTGAACCTCCGTGAGCCTCAAGATTGCCAACTGCTGCCACCCGAACCGGCACAGACGCCTTCCGAGTGGCAGCGCGAGCCGGCGAGACACCCACACTCCGGCCCCGCCGATGGGTTCCCTGGTGGCCGCGGCTACTTGAGGTAGGTGAGGGCGTCGGTGGTGACCGTGGGACGGCCGCTGGTGCCGGCGACGACGATCTTGACGGTGTGCTTGGCGCTGGTGCTCCAGGTCCTGGTCCAGATCGCGTCGCGGTACTTGGTGGTGGAGGACTTCAGGTCCACGGTGGTCACCTTCTTGCCGTCGACGTAGATGTGGGCCTTGCCGGAGGTGGCGGCGCGGGAGACGGTCCAGGCCACCGAACGGCCGGTGAAGGTCCAGGTCAGGGAGGCGTTCTTGGTGGAGCTGGTGTACGACTTGCCGCCGAGGTAGCTGGAGGAGGACTTGGTGCTCCAGGTGCCGGACTTCTTGGCGGAGCTCTCCTGGAGGATGACGGGAGTGCCGGTGACGGAGGCGGTGGCGGTGTTGCCGGCCTGGTCGTGGGCCTTCAGCGACCACTTGGTGGCGGTGGCGGACTTGGCGGTGTGCGGGGCGCTGGTGATCGTGGGCCCGTAGGTCTTCGCGGTCGGGGCGGTGAGCCGGACTTCCTTCAGCGCGGCACCGTCGGTGGCCTTCCACTTCAGGGTGAGGGGGACGGCGGCGGTGTTGACGGTGCCGGTGCGCAGGGCCAGGTTCGGCTTGGTGGTGAAGGCGGGGGCGGTGGTCTCGGCGACGACGGTCGCGGCGGCCGTGGTGGTGGTCCTGCCGGACTGGTGGACGGCGCGGACGGCCACCTTGTGGGTGCCGGCGGTCAGGGCGGCCTTGGCGGAGGTGGCGGTGCCGGTGGTGGTGGCGGCGACCTTGCCGTTCACCAGCAGTTCGTACTTCGCGACGAGGGCGGCCGGGGTGGTGGCCGACCAGTTCACGCTCACCGCGCCCTTGGTGTAGGTCGTCGTCCCGGCCCTCCCGGCGCCGGTGACCGACTTCAGGGTGAGGCCGGAGACCGGTCCGCCGGCCCAGGTGCGCAGGGTGGGGAGCTCGTTGTGGAAGGCGTTGCCGGGGCACTGGGTGTTGTAGCCGTCGCGGTGGCCGTGGAGGGCGGGCAGGGACAGTTGGGCGCCCTTGGCCCAGGTCCTCCCGGAGTAACTGCGTCCGCTGCCGCCCGCGGTGAGGGTGACGGTGGCGGTGGGGTCGACGCCGTACTGGCCGAGCTTCCACGCGGCGATGCGGGCGACGGAGGTCAGGGCAGCTGTGGAGGGCGCGGTGGCGGTGTGCGTGCCCAGGACGGAGATACCGGTGGTCTGCGCGTTGAACCCGTAGGCGTGGGCGCCCATCACCGGCCGGTCGACCCCGCCCTTGCGGCCCTCGTAGACGGTGCCGCACTTGTCGACCAGGAAGTTGTAGCCCACGTCTTTCCAGCCGAGTTGCTTGACGTGGTAGGCGTAGATGCCGCGCACGACGGCCGGGCCCTGGGCACAGGTGTAGTCGTTGGACTCGGCCGTGTGGTGCACCACGACCGCCTCGACCCGGCCACCGGGCAGGTAACCGGGCTCCTCCGGGCTCATCGACTCGTCCGCACCCCAGGCAGCCCGGCCGGTGATCGGCGGGGCCGGCGCGGCGGACGGCGGCGCGGGCGGCACGCTCACCGAGGGACCGGGAGATGAGGGGGCGGGCGGTCCGGACGGTGAGGCCTCCGGCTCCGGCGGGCCGGAGGAGGTTACGGGGGAGGACGGGGCGGGCGCCCCCGGCCCGGGGGCCGGGGGCGCGGACACGGCCCCGTCCGGCTGCGGCTCGGCACCCGGCTCCGTACCGGGGCCCGTGCCTTGTTCCGGGCCGGTGACCGGAGGTTCGGGCGTCCCGCTGCCGTCGAGTGAGTACACCGCCGGTTCCAGCGCCGTGACCTCGCCGCTGCCGGGATCGACCATGTCCAGCCGCAGCCCCTCGGGCAACCGGCCGTCGCCCCTGCCGTCGACGCGCACCTCGACACCGTCGGACGGGCCCACCCAGGCCGGCTCGGTCCCGCCACGCCGGGCGCCGCTCTCGCCCTGGCCGCTGTCGCCGTCGAGCTTCGTCCACCGCGACCAGTTCTGCGTGCCGGCTTGCCGGGTGCGGATCTCGACCGTGCCGGCGACGCGGGCGGACGGATCGGACCACGTCACGCCGAGCATGCTGAACGGCTTGGTGTCCCTCTTCCCCAGCGACGCGGAAGTCCCGTCCCCGGACACCCGCAGCGCACTCGTCTCGGCCCTGACGGCGACGGGCCCCGGCTTGTCCGCCGAGGGACCGTCACCGGTGTGCTGCTGGCCGCTCATGCCCTGCAGAACGAGGGCCCCGGACAGGCCGGCCGCGACGACAGCGGCCGCCTTCCAGAAGTGACGTGGAGTGCGCATGACAGTGCAGGGGGTCCTTTTTCGGCAAGGTGGAGCCAAACGGAAGATGACCATTCGAAGGTGACTGATCATGCGGAAGACCCGCGAGCATGAGTAAAGGTTGTACGACCGGATGAACATGTGAGACCGGACCGGTTGCAGCGCCACTGCCCCACCGGCTCGCCCGGCTCTTGAACCCCGGCCGAGCGGGGGACGGTAAGACGTTCGGTGTAACTCCCGATCACGGAGGATGCATCGATGACCAGTGAGAACGTGGCCGCGCAGGAGGCAGCCGAGTCGGCAGAAGCTGTGTCGGCGAAGGCCGTGGACGACCAGCTGATCGACGAGCAGGTGAGCCGGCGTCGACGACTCGGGGAACGCCGGCACCCACCACCGTCGTCACCTTCTCGACGGTGTTCACGGTGCTGCCGACCCTCGTCGCCTCGCTCGGCGTTTTCAACACCGTCCTGCCGAACACCCACGAGCGGCGCCGGGACCTGGGCATGCTCAAGTCGATCGGGATGACTCCCCGGCAGGTGGTGGTGATGACGGTGACGTCGGTCACCGGGTTGGGCGTGGTCGGCGGGCTGCTCGGCATCCCGCTCGGGATCACGGCGCACCGCCTCATCGTGGACAACGTCGGGGTGGTCGACTTCCCTGCGTACATGAAAGACGTGTGGCACGCGCCGCAACCGGCCGCGATGCTCCTGGCAGGTGCGGCGATCGCAGTCCTCGGCGCACTGGTCCCGGCCCGGTCGACGGCCCGGATGACTATCGCCTCGCTGCTGCACACCGAACGGGTCTGTAACGCCGCCGCGCTGCCGTCCGGTGAGCCTTCGACGGACACCGAAACCGATGCGGGCGTATCGGCCGCCGATGTCCGGGAGCGCGCGGCAGCCGCATTCGACGTCCCAGGTGACTCACTGACCATCAAGCCGCCCGCTTCACCGGCAGGAGCGCTGAAGGCCCGCTCCCAGGCAGCCGCTGACAGCGCCGAAGCCTCATGGACGGCCACCTCCACCAGTCCCACCCGCGGCCTGCAGCACACCGACCGGCGCCTCGACGGATTCACCGCCCACTACTCCGCACGCACCGGCGCACTGCTGAAGGCGTGCTGGGGCGACCTCTGCGACGCCTCGTGACCGCCATCCCCTACGCAGAATACGCGGGATCTCACACGCCGAAGACCGCAGCGCGGCAGAGTTCGGCCGGCGCCGAGCCTGGCGACGAAAAGGACCTGCGGCAGCAGTGCGCCGGCCACGCGGCGCAGGCCAAGGCTGCCACCGGCTGGATCAAGTCCCCTTCGAGAGTTGCCAGAAGCGCCCCTTCGAGCTGGTCCTGCGTGACCTCAAGGGCACCACTACGCTCGGCCGCCTCTGGTTCGACCAGTGGGTCCTCGGCTTCGCGTACGACGGCAGCCGCCGCGTCGACCACGTCGCCAGCATCGAGAACATACGCGTCCAGCCGATACCCACCGAAGACGCCACGAAGTGGCGCCTCGGCCAGCGCTTCCGCCACACCGTCAACGCCTCCAAGAGCGATCCCGATCCCAAGGTGAGCGCACCGCAGACCCAGGAGCGTGACGAACTCCTCGGAGGGTGGGACCGCACGCCTCAGTGGACTCTCTCCTGCACCTCCCCGGACAGAGGCGCCTTGTTCAGCCAGGGCAACCAGCAGCGCGTGTTCTCCGCCGTGTCCATGGACCTGAGCGCCGGCTCCCCCAACGCCGCCCCCTTCACCGGAGGCGGAGACGTCTACAGCTCCAGCGTCCGCTACGACTACGCCGGAAAGACCGCGGGCAAGCACAAGGGCACCGTCTTCACGCAGGCCCGCGTGGAACTCGTGATGAGCCGGAAGGGCCCGGCAGTCAACGAAAGTGCCCTTCACATCTACGACGCCCTGAACCGACCCGAGCGGACCTTCCCCTCCTGGCCTGGCAAGAGCGTGCCGGGAGCGAAGGAGCCACTGCACCGGCTCGTCAACAAGGAGAAGCAGAAGAAGAACCGAGAGCGCTCCATCAAGGAATGCGAGAAGGTGTGGGGCGACTACAGCGGGACCGAACTCCAGTGTGACGAGTATCCCTTCGCCTCCACGCAGGAAGGTTCCACCAAGGGCGACAAACGGTTCTCCGTCCGGTTGATCGACGGTGACGACAATGAGACGGGCGGTCGCAGGCTCGAGCAGATGTACACCCTCAACCGCATGCTGAACGGCGACGCCTTCTACAGGAAGATCACCGACTAGCGGAAAGGGCAGCGGCACCATGGCGCTCTTGGCTGAATACCGTTGCAAGGCCACACCGGCCCGCCGCGTCGTCGAGGTCTACGACGCCGACGCCTACCTCAGCGAAGACGACGCCATGGCCGCTGCCCGCACGCAGGTGGTCGCCGGCAACGGCTACCACCTGTACCTCCTCAGCCTGCAACCCGACATCGACGTCGACGTCGCCATCCGCGTCTGGGACATGGCACCCGACCCGCCTGCCGAGGCCGAAGGCCACGTCCCTGTCAGCATCGAGTCCGAGACCGGCGTCCTCGTCGTCAACCAACTGGAATACGGCCCCGCAGGGGAGATGACCTTGCCCCGTCCCGGTGTCTACGAAGGTCACGCCTGGTGGGAGAACCGGCAGGCGATGGCCGACTACTACGCGACGACGCTCAGTCTCCCCGCCGCCGACACCTTCGAGGGCCACCTCACCCAAGCGTGGGACAACCCCCCGGTCACCGAACGCTACGTCCTGGACCTCGCCTACATCCGCGAACCCGAACCCGTCGACGACGAAGATCAGTAAAGCTGGCGCAGTCCGCACACAGTCCGCAGGACACCCGGTCGCGTCTGTCGCACACCGCCGCCAGCCACCAGGAAAAGACCAGGTCCCTGTGGCCATCATCACCGCAGGCCCCTGACCCGGCCCACTACTAGGCCGTGTCCGCAAAGTGTTGTGGCCGTTGGTCCATCAGCATGCTGCGGGAGCCCGAAAAAGGGGCAGGACTGGCCGGGCGAGGCACTCGGCCGGTCCCGTGGCGGGCTGACCACAAAGATCCACCTTGCCTGCGACGGTGAAGGCCGCCCCCTGGCCTTCGCCCTCACCGCCGGCAACGTCAACGACTGCACCCAGTTCGAGCAGGTCTGGCCCGCATCCGCATCCAGCGGTGCGGACCCGGCAGACCCAGAACCAGGCCCGAGCGGCGGCGGACAAGGGCTACTCGTCCACGAAGATCCGCACCTACCTGCGACGTCGCGTCATCAAGGCGGCGATTCCCGAGCGGTGCCGAGCTCAACCTGACGATGCCCGGCGCTTCCGCGCCGTGGAAAGGCCCCGGGCCGGACACCGGGCCCGGTTCATCCCGGGCCGCTGACTCTGCTCGATCGGGTGGTTCTCTCCCGAAGGAACGATTCGTTTCAAACCAGGCATGTCACGATCGGCTTCATGAGTATCCGATGCTGGGCCGTTGCCGCGGCCACCGTTCTTTCCACCACGGTCCTGGCCGGACCCGCTCACGCCGCACCCACCGCCGCCCCCGTCCCCTCCGGGCCTGTCGTCATCACCAACGACGCCCATACCAACTACCTGATCCCCGACGACACGGTCGGCAACGCCGGCACCTACCTGCAGGTCTACTACCGGCAGGACCACCCCTTCCCGCGCACATTCCGGTTCGAGCAGGTCAACGGCCGCTCCGGTGTCTTCCACTGGAAGAGCGCCCGCACCGGCAACTGCGCCGACGCCAGGACCGGCGAAGCAGGAGCCTCGGTGTACCTGGCCGCGTGCACGACGAACAAATCCCAATGGTGGATCCTCAGGTCCACCGACGAAAACCCCGCACGATGGGTCCTGTCGCCCTTCCTGGACGAGAACCTCGCTGTCACCGGCCTGCACGGGAACGACAACTACGCACCGCTGCGCGAACTCCCCCACCCCAACTCAGCAACCACCTCACAGATGTGGCACTTCACCCAGCAGTGATCACGTCGGCGTTCAGCGCCGTCCTCCACCCAGAGCCCCGCCCTGCACCACGACAGGGCCCTGCGAGGGAAGCGGGGCCGGAGCAGAACGCCGAAACAGCCCGTCCCCCAGGACGCCACGCCACCGGAACCGGAGCACGACCAGGAGCCGGGCAAGCTCCACGAGCTGTTCTGCCGCCGACGCTGACCCCTCACGGCGACGCCGCCCCTCCTTGTCGGGTACAGGGGAGAGGCGGCGTCGACGAGCAGCGGCTCGGGTCAGGCCGGGGTCGCCTGCTTCGCCGGCGCGGCGAGCGGGAAACGCCGGCTTCTCCACCGCGCGCAGCTGCTCCCAGTCGGTCTACCGGCACGCCACGAACGCCGTCACGTGTCCCCTTCTCGCCGATCGCGTTCGGGGGGGCCGAGTGCGTCGGCGATCCGGAAAGCAGCTCCTGACGACGACCCGCTGACCGTCGCCAACCTCCATGAGGCCGCCGTTGTTGCCTCGCTGCCACCCGGCGCCCCCGCCCCGGCCCCGGCCTTGCCCGGCTTCACCGCGCCGCCCATTGGACCGCCGTTTTCGGCATCGCCCACCTGAAAGGCTCGCACCCCGACCTCTCCCCGGCCTCCGCCACGGTCGAACAGACCTGGACCCTGCTGGACAAGCTCACCCCACGCCCCGCCCCAGCTGCCTGTGCCGCAGCAGTGAACTGCCCACCCTCCACCACAGCGGCCCTGCACGGCTGGAACGCCCTGCTCGCCGATCCGCCGACCGACCTCGCCCGCGACCACCTGGAGCAGCTCGCCGAACTTGAGGCGGCCTGGCCCGGCCTCGCCCACGGCGACCGCAG
The DNA here is from genome assembly GCF_044767675.1 of Streptomyces sp. NPDC101219. Lineage (NCBI taxonomy): Bacteria > Bacillati > Actinomycetota > Actinomycetes > Kitasatosporales > Streptomycetaceae > Streptomyces > Streptomyces sp. NPDC101219. The sequence goes on along the minus strand of NZ_JBIWOK010000022.1, from coordinate 14,395 downwards.
CGTCCACGGCGACCCGCGTGCCGACAACATGGCCCGCGACCCCCACCCCGGGGTGACTTTCGTGGACTGGGCACACGCCACCACCGGCCCGGGCTGCAGTGACGCCGCCTTCCTCGCCCTCAACTCGTCCTCGCCCGGACGCACACCCGCAGACGTCGCCCGCCTGCTCCACGACCACCCGGCCAACGTCGGCCCCGACACCACCACCGCGTTCCCCGCCGCACTCACCGGCCACTGGCACCGCCTGGTGGTGCGCAACTGCCACCGCCGCCGCATCGTGGTGACCGCCGCCGGACCGGCCAAGGTCACCGCGCCCCGGCTGGACGACCGTCGCGTTGACGAGATCACCGGCGAGCCCGGTGCGCAGCAACAGCAGTCAGCCGAGCGCAAGATGACGTCCCATCAACCTGTCTCTCGGTCTGCGGCCCCGATGTCCGGCTCGCCCGTGGCGCCCGACTTGAGTGGTCGTCGCGGCGGAAGAAGAGCGGCCGACATCATTCGTGAAGATTTCATGATCAAATTGTGATCAAGATCCTTAACGGAGCCTGCGAGGGAGTGGTTGGATCCCCAAGGGGCGCTCAGCGCCCGCTACTGCAGCTTGCCGCCCTGAGTCGGCAAGAAGGGGAAAAACGTGAACGACCACTCACCCGGAGATCTCTCCGGGCACTCCGGGCTGCGTATGCCTGGGCGGAGACGGGCCCTGCGCCACGTCTCCATGGGTTTGGCCGTCGTCATGTCGACGTCGGTCTTCTACGGGGCACATGGTGCCGTTGCAGCCACGCTGCCCGCGGCACCTGTTGAAAAGTCTGCGAAGGCTGTGGCCGCTTCGGCCGCGGACATCGCGTCGGCCCGGGTTGCCGCTCGGCTGAACAAGAAGCGTGTCGAGGCACTGTCGGAGCGCACGGAGACATCGACGACGTGGGCGAATCCGGACGGCACCCTGACCACAGAGCTGTCCGCCGGCCCGGTCCGGTTCCGCGACGAGGGCAATTGGCGCTCGGTCGATCTCGACCTGGTCCGCGACTCGGACGGCTCAGTTGCACCAAAGGCGCACCCGCAAGGGCTCGAACTCGGCGAGCGGGGCGGCAAGAAGCTGTCGTCCCTGTCGGAGAACGACGACGCGTCTGCCCGTGACCTGGTCACCCTCGGTGAAGGTGACCAGCAGATCCGCTTGCAGTGGAAGGGTGGCCTGCCGGAACCGGAGCTGGACGACAACCGGGCAACGTACGTCGGCGCGGTGCCGGACGGTGACGTGGTCGTCGAGGCGACCCGCACTGGATTCGAGCAGTACGTCACGATCCGCAAGCGGCCCACGCAGAAACGTTACTCCTACACGCTGCCACTGAAGGCCAAGGGCCTGAAGGTCAAGCAGCTCAAGGACGGCAGCCTGCTCTTCACCGACAAGAAGAGCAAGAAGCGGGCGGTCATGCCCGCGCCCGTCATGTGGGACGCTGCCGTCGACAAGAGGTCCGGTGAACACACCAACCGGGCCAGAGTCGCGATGAAGGCCGTCAAGACCAAGGACGGCGTCGACCTGGTCCTGACCCCTGACGCCACGTTCCTCGCTGATCCGGACACGCAATACCCGGTCACAGTGGACCCGTCGACGTCCTCGCTGTCAAACGTCTTCGACACCTACGTCCAGCAGGGCGAAACAGTCGACTGGTCCGCCGACACAGAGCTGGACCTCGGCAATCCGGGCACGAAGAACGCCGACGGCACCCCACGCACGGCACGCTCCTTCATCACCTGGAACACCACACCCATCCAGGACGCCCTGATCTCCAGCGCGCAGCTGAGCCTGTGGAACTTCCACTCCGGCAACACCGACTGCAAGGCCTACCCATGGGAGGTGTGGTCCACCGGCGCGGCCTCGACCTCCTCCCGCTGGACCTCCCAGCCGGCCTGGACCGCCAAGAAGGCAACCTCGACCGGTACGACCGGAAACGCGGGCTGTTCCACCCAGCCGGACGGGTGGATCAACGCCGACGTCACCGGACTCGTACAGGAGTGGGCCTCCGCCAAGGCGACCCGCGGCCACATGGGTCTGCGCGCCTCGAACGAGTCGGTCATCGCGCAATGGAAGCGGGTCAACTCCGCCAACGCGCCCTCCAATCCACCCAAGCTGGTCGTCACCTACAACTACCGTCCGCGCACCGGCACCAAGCAGGAAGCCGGACCGCCGTACTTCTCCTACAGCGGCGCCTACGTGGTGAACACCTCCACGCCCACGCTGCGGGACACCTTCGTCGACGCCAACGGTGACAAGGTCAACGGCACCTTCCAGATCTACGACAACGCCACCAGCACCCAGGTGGGCGACGTCATCGTGTCCAAGTACGTGCCTTCCGGGCAGGTCGCCTCCGTGACCGTCCCACCCGGCGTGCTGGCCAACGGCAAGACGTACAAGTTCCGCACCAGCCCGTACGACGGCACGCACTACAACACCGGCTGGTCGGCCTGGAAGACCTTCACCGTCGACACGGCCGCGCCCGTCGCACCGACGAGCATCATGTCGGCGGACTACCCGTCGAATGCGTGGGTCAAGGGCGCGGGCCAGGCCGGAACCTTCACCGCCACCCCGAACGGCACCGACCACAACTGGCTCGAGTGGTCCCTTGACGGCGTGACCTGGACCAAGGTCGCCACTGCCGGCTCCAAGGCCGCCAAGGCGATCAGCATCACCCCGCCCAGGGACGGCACCCATATCCTCCAGGTGCGGCAGGTCGACAAGGCCGACAACAAGTCGGAGGCCGTCGAGTACACCTTCCACGCCGGACCGGGCGGATTCGTCCAGCCCTCTGACGGCGAGCGCACAGCGCGCCGCCTGCCGCTGGTCGCCGAAGCCGACGGCGGCAAGTACAACGCCGTCTCCTTCTCCTGGCGCCGGTCCGAGGCCGACGCCTGGCAGCCGATCCCGGCCGGCCAGGTCACTTCGGGCGGCAACGCGCTGACGGCGTGGCCCGTGGTTATGACGGGCGGTAAGAACAGCCCGCTGGTGTGGAATGCCACCGACACCGTCGACCCTGACGGCACCGTCCAGATCAAGGCCGACTTCACCGGCCCCGGCGGCAGCGGCGCGACCGAACCCCTGTCCGTTGTGGTCGACCGCAACGCCTCCGGCGCCGCCGCCGACGAGGTGGGACCGGGCTCGCTGAACCTGCTCACCGGTGACTATACGCTGTCCGCCAGCGACGCCTCGGCCTTCGGGCTGTCCGTGTCCCGTACGGCCTCCTCGCGCACCCCGAACGAAGGCGCCAAGCAAGAGGGCCAGGCACCGATCTTCGGCAAGGAGTGGGTCTCCGGCACGGCTGCCGAGGTGACCGAGTCGGACTACTCCCACATCCGGCGAACGTCGGACACGGCCGTCGCTGTTGTCGACTCCGAGGGCGAGGAGACACACTTCACGGCCAACGCTGCCAAGACCGGGTGGGTTCCTGAGACAGGCTCCGAGGACCTGACCCTCACGGGCAGCGTGACCGGTTCGTTCACGCTCTCCGACACCGAGGGCACGGTCACCACCTTCACCAAACCGGATGCAGCCGCCACCACCTGGCAAGTCACCTCCACACTCCTGGACGGACTGGCCAACACCACCACCACGGTCGTCTCCGAAACGGTGACCGTGGACGGCAAGAAGCTGGCCCGTCCCCAGCGGGTCATTGCGCCGACCTCCGCCGCGAGCGCCGCAGCCTGCACGGCCACGCCCTCCACCAAGGGCTGCCGGGCGTTGGAGTTCGTCTACGCCGCCTCCACCACTGCCACCGGCCTCGTCTTCGGGGACTTCACCGACCAGGTGAAGGAGATCCGGCTGTGGTCCACCGAGCCCGGTGCCGCCGCGGCCACCTCCAAGGCTGTGCAGACGTACGCCTACGACGCATCCGGACGCCTGCGCCAGGCATGGAACCCGCTGATCAGTCCCGCGCTGAAAACCGAGTACTCCTACGATGCGGCAGGCCGGGTCACCACTCTGACTCCTGCCGGGGAACTGCCCTGGACCTTCACTTACGGCAAGGCCGGCGCCGCCGCCACCGCCGGTGAGGGCATGCTCCTCAAGGCGTCCCGCTCCGGCCTGCAGCAGGGCACCAAGGACGCCGAGTCCGGCACCAACTCCACCTCCATCGTGTACGACGTGCCGCTGACCGGCTCTACCGCCCCGTACAAGATGGGTGCAGCGGATGTGAAGACGTGGGGGCAGACGGACACCCCGACTGACGCAACCGCAGTCTTCCCCGCCGACTCGGTCCCGGCCTCGAATGCGGGCAGTGGCCTGACGGCAGGGTCGTACACGCGCGCCACCATCACATACATGGGCGTCTCCGGGCGTTCGGTCAACAGCGCAACCCCTGGCGGCCACATCTCCACCACGGAGTACGACCGCTTCGGAAACACGGTGCGCGAGCTGTCCGCCGGCAACCGCGAGGTCGCCCTGGGCGTCAGCGCCGCCGACAAGGCCGCCCAGGCCGAGCTCGGCATCGGCCAGCTCATCAGCGCCGAGCGTGCCGACTTGCTGGCCACCAAGTCGGTTTACAACAAGACGGGTACCCGTGAGCTGGAGGAGTTCGGCCCGCTGCGGCGGATCGACCTCACGACCGACCTGAAGTCCGGCACGACGACCCTGGCGCCCTCCGGAACCTCGGTGACGGCCCGTTCGTGGACGGTCAACGAGTACGACGCCGGCCGCCCGACCGACGGCACGGCCACGGTGAAGGACCAGATCACCAAGGTCACCAGCGGCGCCCAGGTGCGTGAGCACCCCACCGTCCTCGGCGAGGCCCGCGCCACGCAGACGGTGTATGACTGGGCCAAGGGCATGCCTACCCAGACGGTCAAGGACCCGGGCGGTCTCGCGATCACCGAGACCACCGAGTACGACGAACAGGGCCGCATCACCAAGCAGCGGCTGCCCGGAGCCACCGGAACCGACGCCGCGACCCGGGTGACCACCTACTGGTCCGCCACCGGCACCGGCACCTGCCAGGGCCGACCCGAGTGGGCCGACCTGGTCTGCTCCACCGGTCCGGCCGGCGCCATCACCGGCGGCGGCACCAACCCGGCCCAACTGCCGACCACCACCACCGAGTACAGCTGGTGGGGCGCCCCCGCCCAGGTCTCCGAGACCGCCAACGGCAGCACCCGCACCACCACGACCACCTACGACAACGCCGGCCGTCCCACCAAGGTCGCCACCACCGGCGGACTCGGCCAGGCGGTCCCGCAGGCGACGACCGAGTACGACGCGGCCACGGGACGCGCGGTCAAGACGGTCTCTCCGACAGGGGGAACCATCAGCAAGGTGTTCGACAAGCTCGGCCGCCAGATGTCCTACACGGATGCCGACGGCGGTGTCACCACCACCGAGTACGACCTGCTGGACCGGCCGGTCAAGGTCAAGGACAACGCGCCCTCAACCGTCACGTACACCTACGACACGGCTGTGGAGCCGCGCGGCTTGGCCACGAAGACCACCGACTCCATCGCCGGCGTCTTCCAGGCCACCTACGACGCGGACGGCTCCGTGGCGAGCGAGAAGCTGCCCGGCGGGTACACCCTCACCACCACCGAGGACACGACGGGCGCCACGCTGAACCGCTCCTACAAGCGTGACAGCGACGGCACCCTCGTCTACGCGGACACCGTGACCGAATCCGTCCACGGTCAGGTCGCAAGCCACGCGGGCTGGTCCGACCAGACCTACCGCTACGACGCCACCGGCCGCCTCACCACGGTCGAGGACACCGTCGACACGGTCTGCACGCGCCGCACCTACACGTTCGACGCGCGCACCAACCGCAAGTCCCTCACCACCATCGCTGCGGCCCCCGGCCTGGACTGCGCCACCACGGGAGGTACCACCACCAGCCATACCCACGACAGCGCCGACCGCCTCGTCGACACCGGCTACGCCTACGACGCATTCGGCCGCACTACTACGGCCCCCGGCAATGGCACGGTCGGCTACTACGCCAATGACCTCGCCTACCAGCAGACCGCGAGCGGCCAGCGGCAGACCTGGCAGCTCGACGCCGCTCACCGCTTCCGCTCCTGGAAGACCGAAACGGGCAGCGGCTCCACGTGGACCCAGACCAGCTCGAAGCTCAACCACTACGACGGAGACGGAGACAACCCGCGCTGGATCGTCGAGGACACCGCCACCGGTGCCCTGACCCGCAACGTGGAGTCTGCCTCCGGCGACCTGGCCGCTACCACCAGCAAGACCGGCAACACCGTCCTGCAGCTCACCACCGTCCACGGTGACGTGGCCCTCCAGCTCCCGCTGGACACCAGCAAGGCACCCGTCGCCCTCGACACCGACGAGTACGGCAACCCGCGGGCCGGCCAGGCGGCCACCCGCTACAACTGGCTCGGCGCCAAGCAGCGCTCCACCGAGACCCTCACCGGTCTCACCCTCATGGGCGTCCGCCTCTACAACCCCGCCACCGGACGTTTCCTCTCCCCCGACCCCGTCTACGGGGGTGGGGACAACGCCTACGGCTACCCCGGCGACCCCATCAACCAGTACGACCTCGACGGCAAGAGGTGGTGGCGCAAGGCCAAGAGCTGGGCGAAACGAGGGCTGGGATGCAGCGCGACCAAGTGCCTCTTCTTCAACAAGAGGAACAAGCACTTCGTCATGCGGGACGGTCGACCGGGACTCCACTTCAAAAACCATCGGATCCGTGCCGAATGGGATCGGAGCAATGGCTGGCACGTGAACGTGGGCAAAAAGCACTATCGCGCACGCGACGCAATCAGAAAAGCCACCAGATGGGGCGGCCGCTTCCTGCGAGGCGCAGGCCGAGCAAGCCGCCGATGGGGACCGCCCATCTGGATTCCAAACGAAGTGCACCGCTACCGTAATCCGTGTTACCCGCTTCGGCGCTGTCCGGCCGCATAGCATGAGTCTGAGCCACCATGTCCGCCGGCTTCTTTCCGATCGGAAAGAAGCCGGCGGACAGCCGAGGAAAGGAAGCCGCAATCATGCTGTACATCGAAGCGGCGAACTCTCGCGACATGGAGACCTTCATCTCTGAACTCAGCCGAGAGTTGCAACTGGTCAAGGCTGATGTGTACGTGGACCTATACGTCGATGAGCCGCTCAGCGACGAAGGAGCAGATGAATCATTTCGAGCGATGATTAGAATCGCGACACAAAAGGAGAAGCTCGACCGCCGATCGCGCATTTTCGGAAGACGTGATCCGCTCATGGGTGTGAAAGTAGACCTCAGGCAGGGCGACCAGGCCGTCCATTTCTCCCGCATTGCCCATCGCATCATCAATGCCGAAGGATGGTGTGACGACCGTCAAGTGTTCGGAACCGTAGGATCTTCCGTGCGCATCTGGGTAGACATGCCGACCGAAGTGATCAAAAGAGTCCTTCTCGCGTCCGAGGCCGCAGGTGCCATCATCCGAGTAAATCCTTCAGAGTGATGAAAAAATCAAGCACGGATTCAGTAGGGTCGGGGAGTGGCGCGGTGGCCTGCACTGCCACGCAGTGATCCCTCGATCGCCGCAGAGGGCCGACAGAACGGCGCCGACTCACCTTCGTGAGTCGGCGCCATGGTGAACCCTCCGGGTTCGATAGGGACTCGGCCATTTGAGAGGGGATCAAGTCATGGCAGGTCCTTCCCCGCACCCGCGTGAGCTGCGCCGTCGTGCGGTGCGGATGGCCGCCGAGGTGCGGCCGGAGTACGACACCGAGTGGGCCGGATTCGTTGACGGCGACGTTCGGGTGTTCCTGAAGTCAGCCTATGACGGAGTTCCTCACCTGCTCTATTACCTGGTCGGTGAGAGTAGAGATTCTGCCATGCTTGGATGTGCGGCGGCTCATTCGCCGAACGGTGCGGTGAAACCGGATGGAAAAGGTGGAATCAATCTGAAGATGACGCGAGCGATGCTGAAGAGGTCCGACTGCTGATCCGGGCCGCTTCGGTCCTTTCTCGTCAGTGTGGAGATGATCCGCTAGTGCAGCCGGGCAGTCATCTGGACCTTTTCAGGACTCTCACCGCACAATGCTGCGAAAGGAGATCGCCGAGAGTTGAGGCTGTCTCGCTCGCACGGGGGCTTCCCTGCGCACCTCGCCATCAGGAGCGGATCCGCGGGATGATCGCTGCGGCTCCGAGGGCCTGGGACCGTCGACGACGCCGGAAGCGCGGGCCCCGGTCGAGCGCGTCGGGTCAGCGCTGCTGGATCCACCAGATGATCCAGCCGGTCCCGCTCGCGCCCACGGCACCGGCGGCGCCGCGGAGGATGCCGTGGCCCGCCGTACGGGCGAGGGTGCGCAGGCGACGGCGGCGGCCGGCGTCCAGCAACTGCCGCAGCCGGGTCCGGATCTCGGACCAGGCGTGGCGCAGCTTGCCGTTGCCCGGGTGATGCCGGGTCGACGCCGGCTGATCAGTGCCTTTAGGCTCTATGGACATGCTGATGGTGCCTCCTTGGGGAGTGACTGTCGGTTTCTTCACTGGGCGGCTCCCTGCTGGAACAGGGGGCCGTCGCCCGTTTACGGGGCGGCGGCCTGCGCCGCGCCCGACCCGGGTGTGCCGGGCCGGGAGTCGTGGGGCCGGGGCCGTAGCGCCCTGGCGGTGCTCATCGCGGAATCGCACCCCCCGAGAGCGCGGGGATACGGGAGCTGATCCGCAGTGCGGTGCGGGCGATGCCCTCAAGAGTCCAAGCGGCCTCCGCCGCCTCGCGCTCCGTCTTGTTGATGTTCAGGTCGAACGGCGCGGCGAGCGCCCAGCGCACACCCGTGCTCTGGCCGAAGATGGAGGAGCCGTCCAGGTACTGCTTGGTGAGGAATTCGTACAGCAGCCCCTTCGCCTTCAGCTCCGTGATGCCGCGGCCGACGGTCGCCGGGGAGATTCCGTACCAGGACGCGAACTGCTTGTCCTTGTGCAGGACGAAGGAGGGCTTGCGCTGGCTCATTAAGATGAACAGCATCGCCTTCGCCGGCATCGTCAGCGACTTGTAGTAGTCCTGCTCCCAGTACTCGAAGGGCACCTTGAAATAGATGTCCTTGCGGGAACCCTCAAAGTTGCCCGATGGCAGCGTGTACGGGTCCCCGGAGCCGTCCTCGTGCAGCTTGGTGATGCGGGTCATCCGGCCGTCCGGCGCCGTGCTGATCAGCTTCAGTTCCTTCAGCTTGGCCAGGTGCCGGGAGACCGCGGCGCTCGCCTTGCCGTCGGTGGCGAACGAGATCCCTGCGGCGCGCCCCCATGTCTCGGACCGGCGAGTGACGCCCCAGTCGCCGTCAACGCGACCGCGCGGGAGTGGGCCCCGTGCGGCGACGCAGTGGACCAGGAGGAAGAGCTCCAGCCGCTCGGGGCTGCGCAGCAGGTGACGGAAGGGACCGGGCTTCGTGACCAGGCGGGGGCCCGGGACGGTGTCCTGGACGAACGCACGCCGGATGGGGACGGCACGACTGGTGCGCTTGGACTCGTCCAGCAGCATTCGTATCGTGTCGCCCTGGCTCACGGCCTTGTCCCGCTTGAGAACGGTCAGTTCGGTGTTCACAGGCCCAACTATGCGCCCCGGCGTGGGCGATTCGGGTGCCGGTTACGGGAGCGCGCACCCGGCCGGGCGCCCGCTCAGCTCGGCTAGTCGGAAAACATGTGAAAACTGATGACCCCAATAGGAAACTGTTGTCCACCAAAGGCCGCAGGCTGCACCGTATTTGAGGCTCGTAACTCTTGTGCGTTCAGATTGCGATCTTTGGCAGTCTGGACACCAACACTTGACAATCTCAACTCGTGACTCCGTGCTTGGGAGGAGACAGCCCGAGTGGGTCCTGGCGGACCGGGACATGCCCGCCCGCCGGTGCCGCCATCCGCATGTCGTCTCCACCTGAGCGACACGCTCCGGGCGGCCGTGACGGGGTCCGTACGACTGCGCCGACAGCACGAGACCCCGGGCTTGTACAGGCCCGGGGTCCGGTGGGGGAGCGTGCAGCGGTCGTCTCAGTAGGGGTCCTCCCTTTCGGAGGGCGGCCCGTACTGCTCGATGAGGTCGCAGGTGCAGGCGCCGCCCTCGTACAGCACCTTGTCGCACTCGTCATGGTGGTGCCGTACCGGCGGCCGCTTCACCGGGGCGGTCGCCGCGTGCGGGGCGGGCGGCTGGCCGGCCCCGGACCGGGCGGCAGCCCGGAGCTCGTTGTCGACGACGGCGGAGGCGATCTCGTCCTTGCGCCACTTCTCGGGGGAGTTGTGATTCACCAGGCCGCCCGCGTAGGCCATGCGCAGCAGTTCGGCCTTGGTGTGCTTCCGCGTCAGTTCGGCGAGGCGCTGCATGCGCGCCCGCCCGCGGGCCACCTCGGCTTCGCGCTCTTCGCCCGTCAGCGTGTCGGCGTGGGGGACATGCTGCCCCTGCGCTGGTACCACCGGCGGCATGGGCTGCGCCGGGCCGCCGTCCGTCGGAGCCGGTCCGCCGGACGGGGCTGGCACCGCTGCGGCCTTTGCCCAGGGCACGCCCAGGGCTGCGAGGGCTGCCTGCTGCTCCGCGCCGAGCTTGTCCCACCTCGCGCGAGTGTTCGAAGTCCATACCCCCAGCTTCACGAACGTCGGCTCCGTCTCGCCGTCGACCGTGATCGACTCGCTGTGCCCGCGCGGCACCGCCCGGTCGACACCTTCGCGCTTGACCCACTGAGTAAGGGCGGCCAGGCCGCGCTGGAACGCCTGCTGCGCCTTGTTCGGGCCCTTCGTCGCATGCGTGGCCGCCGCAGCGGGAGACGGCGCCTGAGCGGGCGTGATGCCCAGCCGGGACAGCCGCTCCTGTTGCTTGGTCGACAGCTGCGCCCAGGTGCCCGACTGCTTCTGCCGCTGGAGCCACCGTCCGATGTCGTCGCCGTCCATGAGCACGCCGGGTGCGATGTCGGGCAGGTGGCCGTCGGCGTCGACGAGGTCGGCGAGGACGCGGTAGTGGCGTTGCCAGTCCAGGGGCCACGGGCAGTCCCAGTCCGGGTCGATCTCCGTCAGCTGCGCCGCGCGCACGGCGGCCCGCTCCGCGTCCTTGCCCAGGCCGCCCTTCCGGCGCAGGTTCGCCATGTGCTGGCCGACCGGGACCATTGCCTCGCCCTCGCCCCACACCGCGTCCTGACGCGGCGCGAGGTGCCCCATGGCCCGCCGGTACGAGCGGAGCGCGGCGAGCTTGTTCTCCCACGCCTCCTCACCGGGCTCCCAGACCATCCCGGCTTCCGGCGCGTCCAGGAGGACCTTGCGTCGGTCCTCCAGCTCCCCGGCCCGCAGTGCCTTCCTCTGCTGGTGCACCCACCGCCCGAGGGGGAAGTCCTTGGTGACGCCGACCTCGACCTCAACGTCGTAGGGGACGGCGTGGACGCCGGTGATCTCGTTCTCCGCCCGCCACCGCAGCAGCGCCTGGTAGCCCTCCAGCCACACCAGCGACTCCGGCCGGTAGACCCGGGTGCGCAGGAAAGCGGCGATCGTCGCCGCGTCGCGCGGGCTGGAGAAGTGCAGCAGCGCCGCTTCGGCGGCGGCCTGCGTGTCGTCCGGCTCCTGGTCCTCGCCGTCGCCCTCCCCACCGGCCCCGACGATCCGCCCGTCCTCGTCACGCCGGACGTGCACCTTGCGCTTGCCGCTGGTGAGCGCGCGAGAGGCAAGCTGTTCGACCAGACGTTCGTCATGCGAACGCAGGCCCTGGAGCACGGCCACGAGCGGCTTGAAGCTCGCGCTGGCCACCATGTCGGTCGGGTCCTCGCCGGGCTCCAGGAACACCGGCACGATGATCCTGGCGACCTTGGTGGAGCCGTCGCGGTTCAACCTCAGCGCGCGGCCGATGTTCTGCACGATCTCCACCTGCGAACCGCGGGTGTCCGCGAAGCAGACGGCCTCGACTCCCCGCTCGCCGGTGATGTCCACGCCCTCACCGAGAACGCGAACGCTCGCGAGGAAGGCGCGGTGCACCCGGCGCCCGGCCGCGTCGATGCCGTTGGCGAACTGCCGGATCTTCTCGCGCCGTTCGGCGACGGTGTGGTCGCCGCACAGCCACGCCGACCACACCCGGTCCGGCGGGACGTGGCGGCCGGCCTCCAGCTCGTAGAACTCCGCGTCGATCGAGGACTTCGGCAGCTTGTCCGCGGCGGCCAGGTCCTCATCGGAGGCATCGTTGACGTACAGCTCGGCAGCGGTCTCCGGCAGCTTCTCCGCGAACGCGGCGGCTTCCTCCACCTTCTGGTGGAAGGTCATGACCGTACGGAGGTTGTACGCGGCGGCGTGCTCCAGGAGCGCGGTCTGCAGAAGCGCCAGGCGCCGGCCGCGCCGCGCCTCCTCCGACTCCCCCAGAACGGGGGAGGGGTCGCGGATCTCCAGCACGTCGATCTCGAACCCCGCGAGGATCTCCCGCTCGATCGCCTCGCTCAGCCCGAGCTCTGCGAGCCAGGCACCGTACGTGCCCTCCGGGTCGTCGGCCATGGTCGCGATCTCCAGCTCCTGGCCGTCCGCGCCTTTCTGCGGGCGGGCAGCGGCGAGGATGCGGGGGGTCGCGGTCAGGTAGAGCCGGAAGTCCGCCGGGATCCGCTGGTTGTCGTGGATCGCCGCCCACGGACGACCGAGATCACCGGCAGTTCCGTGGGCTTCATCCACGATCGCGAGCTGGAAGCCGTCCATGCGCTGGCCGTAGAGCCGGTCTCCGCCCGCCAGGGCGGCCTCCAGCGGCCCGCGGACCTTCCGCTGGCCCTCGGGTGCGTCGATGTCCTCGCGGTCCACGAGAGAGGCGTACGTGGCGAACACGACGACCGGCCCGGACCCGGCCCACAGGGCGAGCTGGATCGGGTTGGTGGTGGTCCGCACGCCCAGCTCCTTGAGCACCGGGTCGTTCTCCAGCGAGCACACCGCGACCATCGGGGCCCGGTGGCCCACCGCCCGCCACGCCTGGGCGGTCTGCGCGAGCAGGTCCAGGGTGGGCACGGTCACGAGGATCCGGCCGTCCGCGAAGCTCTCCAGCGCGCACGCGGCGGCCGTGATCGTCTTGCCCGAGCCGGTCGCTGACACGATCGTGCCCCGGGCACCCTGCGGGGGCACAGATGACCTTGCAGGGAATCCCACCCACCTGCGAAACGCGGAGCGCTGATCGACCTGGTGTTCCTTGAGCTGAATCGCTGACATTTCCTTGCCTCCCCGAGCGGTCAATTCCTGTGGTCTTTCAGAGGGCCGCGTGCGGAATGCAGGCCGCGCCCAAGTCGTTCCAGATCGACGCATCCGCCTTGTGCCAGCCGCCCGGCTTTCCGTCCTTGAACGGCGGCTTGTCGTCCGGGTCGTAGTGCCCGGCATCGAGCGTGCAGACCACGACATCCCCGTCCGCGTTCCGCGTCCGCGCGGTGCACAGACCGCCGGCCTCACCCAACGCCTCCAGCACCCGGCGCCGCGCCGTGGTGTGCGGATGCGTGCCCGGCAGCACGGCCTCCCGGACGAACCTCTCCAGCCGCACCAGGTCCGCCCGCTCACGCTGCCTCACGTCAGCGATATGTACGGCCAGTTCAGCGGCCCCGGCCGACCGGCCGCCGCGCCGCGACCACTCCCGGTCCGCGATGCCCACCAGGGCCTCGCTCACCGCCGTCACACCGTCATCCCAGCCGTCCGAGAACAGCGGGCCCCGAGAGGCCGGCGCCATGCCGCCCAGCTCCACCACCTGGCACTGCGCCCCAGCGACCGCCCCGGCCTCCAGTGCGGCCACCAGGTCGTCCGCCTCACTCGCGGGCACGCCCTGCGCCTCCAGGAGCGCGAACACCTTCAACCGGGCGTTCACGCCCGCCGTCTGGTACTGCGTCACCCGGCGCACAGAATCGCTGCTCAGCGCGGGATCGGGTCCGGTAGATTCGTGGTGACCGGTCATCTGCGGTCGTTCCTCTCGGAATTCCGGGGAGTTCCCGGGCGGTTGGGGGGGG
>NZ_JBIWOK010000022.1:0-494 GCF_044767675.1 Streptomyces sp. NPDC101219 | reverse complement strand
GCGCCGCGGCCCGCGCCCCCGCCCGCGCGGCCCCCCCCCGCCCCGCCGCCCCCGCCCCGCCCCCGCCCCCCGCCCCCCGCCCCCCCGCCCTGTGTTTCCGCCAACGGTACATGCTGCATCAACCTGATGCACGCGGTACACTGGAACCCACACGAACGAGCGACCCCCACCCCTCGTAGCCAACCCGGCCCGCGCCAGCGGGCCCCAAGGTTCTGGAGGCGCAGCCGGAAGGACCGTCAGGCGGGGGAGCACAGCGGACCCGCCCAGGAGTGCGGAGCACTCCCCAACTCCCTTACTGGAGGCCCCACTAGCCGCACCTGACACCCCGCCAGCCACGGCCGCGCGATGCGCGGCCAGCCGGGCGCGCAGCGGCCGGCCCCACCGGTCCCTGAAGTGCAGCGGAAGGGACCGCCCTCGCATCGCGAGGGCGAGCGGGAGCGCAGCGACCGCCCCACTTGCACATCGCGCAGCGATGTGGTACCCGCTCCGCGGGG
>NZ_JBIWOK010000021.1:0-97022 GCF_044767675.1 Streptomyces sp. NPDC101219 | reverse complement strand
CCCGCGGAGCGGGATATGCCCCGACAAGCCGGGGCATAGAGCGCGAATTGCGCAAGCGCAATTCGAATTCCGGCGCAAGCGCCGGAATGGAATTCCGTAAACGGAATTCCGACGGGGTGTCAATTCGCGCAAGCGCGAATTGAGGGCACCCGCGCAAGCGCGGTCGCCACGGCTGGCAGCAAGGGGGGTGCATCATGCTCGGGCCTGTGTAGCCACTGGGAATCCCAGCCATCACCCCCGCAACGGAAGTGACGGACCATCGGCCCAACAGGTGCCGGCCCCACCACAGGGACGGGCTCCGCTTACGCTCCACCCTGACCCCTCCTCAACTCCCGAAACCCGCACGGACAGGCCCAGTAACACCCCGTCAGCATACAGGACAACCGGCCGCTAGGGGGTGAGATTCGGCCATGTATCACCCTGGGGACGGAAGTTGGCGCAAGAGTGCTGCATCACGGTGATGCACTGTGTAGAGTCTGGGTACAGACACCACACCCCCGAGCCGCACCCACCGCGCCGGGATTCCCTTTCTGATTACGCGCACCGTTCCGCGAGAAGGAGAAAACGGGGCATGGCCGTGAAACTGCGTGACCACCAGATCGAGGCCGTTGCCGCCATTGTGCGCGGCCTCGATATCCCGCCGGGCGGTATTCCTTTCAATGGCCTGCGCGGGCAGGTGCACGCCGCGTGCGGCACGGGGAAGACGATTATCGCGGCGGCGTCGGCTAAGCGGATTGTGCCCAAGGGGCGCATTCTCGTTCTGGTGCCGACGCTGGATCTCCTGGCGCAGACGGTGAAGGCGTGGCACGAGGCCGGGCACAAGGGGCCGGCGGTTGCGGTGTGCTCGCTCCAGGACGACCCGGAGCTGTGGAGCCTGAAGGTGCGCTCCACCACGAACCCGGTGCAGCTGGCGCTGTGGCACGGCCAGGGGCCCGTCAGCATCTACGCGACCTACGCCAGCCTGGGTGTCCTCGCAGAGGCCTTCGAGGGCGTCTACGGCCAGAAGTTGGACCCCGTGGACCTCGCGGTAGTTGATGAGGCACACAGGACAAGTGGCTCGATGGGTAAGGCCTGGGCGGATATCCACGACCAGACCGTCATCCCGGCGCACCGCCGCCTGTACCTGACGGCGACTCCACGGATCTGGCAGGAGCGGCCCAACTGGGAGGTCGCCGAAGGAGTTCGGGAGGCGCTGCCGGAGGAGATGGCGGCCTCCATGGACGACGAGGCCGTGTTCGGCCCTGTCCTGTACAAGCTCAGCCTCGCGTCGGCCGTCTCCCGCGGGTTGCTGGCGCGCTACCAGATCATCGTGCTGGAGCTCCAGGACCCGGTCGTCACCCCGGACAAGCTGATGGGTGAGGAGCGGCGCAGCGAGGAAGTACGCGGTCAGCGGCTCGGAGCCTTGCAGGCCGCACTCCTGCACACGATGCAGCAGCACAGCCTCCAGACCTGCATCACCTTCCACCACCGGACCATAGAGGCACAGGCTTACGCGGAGGGCCTCGAGCGCGTCGCGGCGAAGCTGCACGCCGACCAGCCGGAGAAGTACCCGGCGCAGATCTGGGCGGACTGGCTGTGCGGCGAGCACGTCCCGGAGCGCCGGCGCGGCGTGCTGGGTGAGTTCGGCTCCACCGCCCGGCGTGCGGTGCTTTCGAACTGCCGGGTCCTGGGTGAGGGCGTCGACATCCGCGCCGTGGACAGTGTGGCTCTGTTGGACCCGAAGGGGGCGCCGCACGACATCGTGCAGGCCATCGGGCGGGCATTGCGGCAGAAGCCGGGGCAAGGGAAATTGGCCTCTTTGATCGTGCCGGTATTTCTCCAGCCGGGAGAGAAACCGGAAGACATGTTCACCTCCGGATCGTATCGGCCGTTGGTGAAGGTGCTCGAAGGTCTCCGGGCTCATGATGAAGAGGCCGTGGAATTGCTCGCGATTCCGCAGGAGCCGCAGAAAGACGTGGCGCAGCCGTCCGTGAACATCGGTCCGGCGCCCGAAGAGGGCGAGGAAGAATCTCGTCTATTGCTCCGTTTCGCGGCTCCGCGTGATCCAGTGATGGTCGCGGACTGGGTCAGCTTCAATGTGATCGACACGGAGAAGCAGGACTGGGCGAGGGGCTGGGCGGCGCTGAAGAAGTTCACCGAGCGTGAGCTTCACGCCCGAGTCCCATATGGTCACAAAGAGGGCGCATACCCCCTTGGGTCATGGGTGGCAGAACAGCGACGGGCCTACGGCGCGGGGCAGATGACCGGCCAGCGCGCCCGGCGGCTGGAGAAGCTCGGCATGGTCTGGAGCGTCGCTGACGAGCGCTTCCAGGAGAACCTGGAGGCCGCGAAGGCGTACTACGAGGATCACTGGACCCTCTGTGCTCCGAGGTCGGCAACAGCCCTGGACAGGCCGGTGGGGCAGTGGTTGAGCAATTTGCGCCGCGCGGGTGCGCTGGACGGCCACCCGGAGTGGAAGGACGCGCTGGAGGCCGTAGACCCGCACTGGAACCCGGATTGGCCGGTGGACTGGCAGCGGCACTACGCCGCGCTGCGGGAGCTGGTGCGCGATGAGGGCCAGGCGGACGTCCTGCCCGGCGTGACCGTGCACGGGATGGACGTCGGGCGGTTTCTCGCGAAGCAGCGCCAACGTGCGGTCTGGGATGGGCTGATGGATGGGCAGCGTGAGCTCCTGGAGGCCATCGGCGTCGTGCCCCTGCCGCCGGAGCAGGAGGCACCCGCCAAGGCCCCCAAGGCGGCCTCTGGGGCCTTCGAGCGGGGCGTAGCGGCCCTGGCGCAGTACAAGGAGCGAGAGGGCTCTGTGGGGCCTGTCAGCCGCTCTCACGTCGAGGTTTTGCCTGATGGGACTGAGGTGAAGCTGGGGGTGTTTCTCTCGAACCAGAAGTCGAGGCGCGGGAAGCTCACCGCCGACAAGCTCCAGGCGCTGGCCGACCTCGGGCTGGACTGGGCGGCGGAGGCAGCGGTCGCATGACGCCGGACGACTGGTGAATGCACTCGCCGGGCCAGCATCTCGGGCGCCAGGAAGCTGGCTTCCTGGCGCCCGGGTTCGTCGTGTCAGGCGTCGACCAGGTCCAGGAGGTCCTGGAAGCGCCGGGCGACGTATTCATCCGAGCAGACCCGCTTCACGCTGCGGTCCTTCTGAAGGCCGGCGACGTCATCACGGATGATCTCGCGGTCCTCCTTGAACATCTGCTCGATGAGGGGCGCGGCGCTGTTGCTGTAGAAGACCCTGCGGTTGCGGCCCATCGTGCCGTAGCCGCCCTCTTCGCCGATGTAGCACAGGGTCATCCAGCGGATGATCTGCACCCGGACGTCGGCGGGAACCGCGGCGAGCCCGCCGAACTCGGGGAACAGTCGGAGAGCGGGTCCGTGGGAGGCGTTGGCCTTCCAGGTGTGGCCGATCTTCTCCAGGGCCTCAAGTTGGGTGCGGAAGAAGGCAGTCCGCTGAGCTTTGCGGAAGTACGGCAGGATGCCAGCCGCGTGGGCGACGCGGACCTGGAGCTCGGTGAGCGGCGCACGTCCGATCTTGTCCATCTGGTACTTGGCCAGGTCAACGCGTACGGCGTCGCGGGTGTAGGGGTCGATTTCCTGGATGAGGGCGTAGGAGTTTCCTCGGACGAGTTCGGGTTCCTTGTCGCTCAGGGCCATGCTCAGCAGAAACTTGAGGATCTCCAGCTGCCGGGTGTCGGGGGCGTGCTCGTAGTCGGTCAAGAGGTCGGGGTCGGCGGCGACGGGACCCGACGCCTGGACGATCTGCTTGACCTCCGAGACGTGGATGAGCGTGATGGGGTCACGGGAAAGGACCGCGTCAACGCAGGTCTTGAAGATGTAGATGCAGTCCTCGATGCCGGCCTCGTACTCGGCGTCCTCATGCTCCAGGTCCCGGCGGATGTCGTAGGCGCGGGTCATCTTGCGCCACTCGGGCCGGCTCAGCAGTCCCATCCGGTACGACAGGTCGATGAGCTTGGCCGTGGAGTAGTTCTCGATGTCCTCGGCACCGCGGTCGCCGCGGTTGATCGGCGGCAGCTTGTGCGCTGCGGCAACTTCAGAGGCGATGTCGATTCCGGCGATCTGGACCTTCTCGCGGAGATCCTGGACTGCGGCGTTCAGCAGCCGCTGGCACGCGCTGCTCGGATCCACCGGCAGCAGACGCCGAACCCGTTCGATCAGCCCTTTGGACTGCCACTGCGGCCGGATCTGCCCCATGATCGCGGGGACCTCGCTGTCCGAGATCAGATCGCTTGCCGGGTGAAGTACGACTTCCCCCACTGGTTACTCCTTGAACAGTTCGCGCGAATCGTCACACGATCGTAGAGATCGGAGCACCTGGCGGTCTCAGAATTTCGCCATCGGGTCGGCCCGCTCCAGGTGTCTGTGACGGGCGCGCCTCGCTGCTCATTTGCGCCGACACCGAGATCGATAACACTGTGTGTGCCTGCTGACTCCAGCGCTAGATTCAGGGGTCATGTCGCCTCGTTTCCCCCGAGTTGAGGCCCTTCTGGGCGCGTCGCTCGAACAGGTCACCTACGCGCAGCTCGCTTCCCTGGTGGGCAACCCGGACCCGAGGGAAGACGAAGATCTCGACTACAAGGGGCCGCACTACAGTGCCGATCAGGCGGGTCGGGCCGAGCTGGCAAAGGATGTCGCGGCGCTGGCGAACGGGATCGGTGGCGTGCTGGTCCTCGGACTTGCCGAGGACCGCCGGACTTCCATCCCCAATGCTGTGACTCCGGTGGAGCTCACGGACGGGAAGGTACGGCAGATCCGCCAGACCATTGCCTCCAACCTCCGGCCAACACCGCGGATCGAGCTGTTTCCCAAGCACGACCAGCCCGGCTCGATTCAAGGAATCCTGCTCATCGCCGTTCCGCGCAGCCTGGACGCACCGCACGCCATCGTGGAACAGACCCGTCTGGCCTACCCGCGGCGCAACGGCAGCACCACCGCATGGCTGACGGAAGCCGAGATTGCCACGGCCTACCGCCGGCGATTCGAGCAGCTCGCTGACCGCACGGATCGAATCTCTCGGATCGATCACGACGTCGAAGAGACTGCCGAGCGCCTCGAAGGGCGCAGTTTCTTGGAAGCAGGCGACCCACTGCTGACGGTGTCGCTCGTGCCTGACATCGCTGGTGACATGGTGATCGACCACGCGAGTGTTCAGCGCGTGAGCACGCAGGAGTTGGCGGCTGTCCCCTTGCTGGGGCGCACCGCGGCGACCTTCTACAGCTCTATGGTCGGCGCGCGCCGCATTGTCCTGTTCGACGACCGCCCACCCCGGTACGTCGCCGAACTACACTCCGACGGGTCGGGCGCCTGGGCGGCACGGACCCCCATGCTCGGCATCGCCCAGGACGACAGCAATACCTGGCCCTACGGCGCCGACACTGACTCCATCGTCACCCTCGTGCTGTCGGCCCTGCGCCACCTCGCCCAGCACGCGGTCACCCGCACCGGCGCCGCCGGCACGGCTGCTCTGCGCGTGCGGCTGGAGAGCCAAACGCCCATTGGAGGCGGCCCGATGAGGCTGCCGAATCTGCCGCGCACGCGAGAGATCCACCTCGCCCACGAGGCCCTGGTTCCCCAAGAGAGGGGGGTGCGCGTCAGCGCCACTGCCCACCGAAGTGCCGTCGGCCGCGCCCACGCACTCCTCAACGACCTGGCAGACGGCGGGATCGGCCTCGTACAGGCGGCGTCGCTGCTCATCAGTGACCTGTTCCAGCACTACGGCCTTGCCGAGCCCCCTCAGATCAGCCGCGACGGATCGATCATCGCGAGCGGATGGTCCGAACCCGAACGAACCCAGATCAGCACTTGGGCACAGCAGGTCTCCGTTCCTGTGACCTGACCAGGAGCCCCCTCCCAGTGCCGGGTGTGTTGCGGGTCGGCTTCGGCCGCTCCTACGGCGATCCTGCTGCGGCCGAGGCCGTTGGGTGTTGCTGCTTGCGCCAGGGAGCGGCGGGGTCGGCAAGCGTGTCCAGCATCAGCTGGCACCAGGTCAGTGCTGCGTTGGCGGCGAGGTGCGCGTGCCGTACTCCGAGGTTGCTGGGTGCGCTGGCTTGGCCATGCCCGGTGCCGTATCCGCGGTTGCGTAGCTCTGCCACACCGACCGCGATCGAGGCGACGCCTCCGAGGATCTTCTTGACGGCATCTGTGCCGTCGGGGCCCGGAGTGACCGACGATGCATCGAGGTGGAGTGCCTTCTGGGCCTGCTTGACCAGTGCCGGCACCTTGGCGTGCTCATCGACAGCGATCCCGCGTTCTCTTAGGACGGTCTTCGCGGTGGCCTCGATGAGCTGCTTGGCGCTTCCGATCGCGGCTGCGGGATCATCTGTGATGGTGGTGCCGACCCGCTCCAGCTCGGCGAGGATCCCGGATGGGTCGGTTAGGTCCTCAAGGTGCCGAGCGACAACCGGTCGCCGGTTCCAGGTGATCCGCCCTCGTTCGTCCAACAGCAGACCGTCGCGTTCGAGCTTGACGGTCACCTCTTCGAGCCAGTTCCCTTCCCAGCCGCTCTGCTTGCAGAAGCGGATGAAGTCCTCGAAGACGAGCAAGGCCCGGTTGACCTGGCTGTAGTCGCTCCAGTCGACAGCTGCGGCGTACGTCTCGAAGGTGATCCGCCGGACGCTGGTGTCGTCGTAGCGCAGTTCGTCTTCTGGGACAGGTGCGAAGTTGTGGTTCTGCCATGCCTCCGCTACCACCCTGACGGTCATGCCGGTAGCCAGCGAGCGAAACTCGTTGCGGGTGGCTCGGCTGACCAGGTCTCTGCGGTACGACGACATGGTCAGAAGATACGGCGCGTGCCGGACAGCGTTCGCCGATTTTTCAGATGCCAGCAGATGAGCGCGCTGGCGGCAGGGCGTTCGGCGTCGCAGGCCGGGCTGAGCTCCATCCACACGCCGGTCCCCACTGTCCTGGACGACGGCCACGAGACCTCGTTGGAGGAACCGCACTGGGGCCACATCAGCGGCGGCCAGCCCATCGCGAGGGCGGGGAGTGCTCCCCGCCGTCTGGTAGGTGCGCCTGGCCGTACCGCCCTGCCCGGACTCAGATCCAGATGCCTTCGCCCGCGCTGCTGCCGTGCCAGGTGCTGGACCTCCATGATGGCGGGATGAACTTGCCGTCCGGAGTGCCAGTGTTCAAGCTGCGGGATGCCATCGCGGAGGCGCTGTGGGCTCACGTCAAGGCCAACCGGCTCGCTGCGGTGTGCGAGTACCTGGGGCTCGCTCCGCAGCAGCCAGACGAAGATCCGTACAACAGCAAGAGGTCCTATGTTCACGCCCGGCTGGAGGACAAGCCGCTCCCCGATCTGACGGCGATAGCCCGTCGAGTGGTCGATGAGTATGGCGACGACGACCTGCAACAGTTGCTGGCTCAGATGGGACTGCACGGCGTCTCCGGGGAGCTGAAGAACCTCATCTTCGCCGCCGACGGCCCCAAACCGCAGATCGTGCTGCCGGACTCCATCAGCAACACCATCCGCATCGTCAAGAACGAGCAGTACTGCCTGGTGTATGACCAGCCGCTGGAAGACCGCGGGCTGAGCTGGCAGGACTTGGTCACCTGGTGGGTTCGCCAGCACCCCGAGCACTCAGGTGACCCGACACGGGCGCGGATCTCCCTGCGGGAGCGGTTGCGGCGCTCGCTGGGCAACAACGGTGCTGAACTGCTGGTGTTCGACACCTACCTCAAGCTCGGCTTCGACCTCCCGGCGCTCATTCCCCAGGTCTACCTCCACTACGACCCCTACACCATTAGCGAGTTGGGCGGGGCCAGCCGCCTTGCCCGACAGAGGATGGACTTCCTGCTGCTGATGAACCATCGGGCCCGCGCGGTCATCGAGGTCGACGGCATCCAGCACTACGCCCGCCCTGCCGGCCGCACTGTGGGGCAGGAGCCTGGCGTCGGCTGGCTTCCTGATCCTGCGCGGTACGCCTCGTTGGTGGCGGAGGACCGCGAGCTCACGCTTCAGGGCTATGAGGTCTACCGCATCGGTGGCCACGAGCTGTGCGGTGACACGGCTGCCGAGGTACTCACCGACTTCTTCGTACGTCTCCTGCGCCGCCACGGCCATGCCGATTCGAACTGACTACCGCTGACGTATCCAGGCCCCTCCGCTTGCGCAACAAAGCCGGTGTATCTGAAATGCCCATTTCACTACAGTGTTGTGATGACTGAGCAGGAAAAGCTGGTTTCCCTTCAGCAGCGTAGAGCCGTGTGCCCCTACCCGGACTGCGCCACTGGCACCGTGATGGACATGGTCGATCAGCGCATGATCGCTCCGGAGAGCCGTGAGTACGCGTTTGGCGACTTCGGCGACGAGGGGTCGTTGCCCGTGCACCCCCACTCCTCATGGACGCAGCAGGAATGCTGGGTGTGCCAGCTGTGCGGTCGCTCGGTCCTGGAAGTCATCGAGTGCAAGCAGACAGGCTGGGGCAAAGACAGCCGCATCGAAGAGCTGACGCGGCTGGTGCTGTGGCCCTCTCCCCCACCCCGCGTGCTGCCCCCAGACGTACCAGAGCGGATTCGCAGCGCGTACGAGGAAGCCTCACGGGCAGAAAACTCCGGCGCGGCCCGGCTCGCCGGCGTCGGGTACCGGTCGGCGGTGGAAGAGCTGTGCAAGGACCAGGGCGCCACGCATCACACACTGCACGGAAAGATCCAGGAGCTCGCGGCCAAAGGCCTGCCTGCCGACGTCATCACGGCTCTGGACGAGACGCGAGTCGTCGGGAACGACAGTGTGCATCACGGCGTCGCGTACTCCGCCGAAGAACTCGCTGACATTGCCGAGTTGGTCGCCGAAGCAGCGGTTCTCCTCTACGTTCAGCCCGCGCAGCGACGACGCATGGCGGAATCGCGCAGAAGACGTCACGAAGCAGCTCAGCAGAACCCGTGATGCACGCTTGCTGCGGTCGACTCAGCGTTGGGCTCAGACGGCGGTTGACGCCTACGTGGTCTGCCTATGCCTCTGAGTCGTCTTCGGCATCCTCGGCCATGGCGATTGCTGTGCTCATGTCGAGTTCCAGACGCTGTGTGGGGAGGGACAGAGACCGCTCTTCTTTACCGCTGACGTTCGTCGCTGTCGCCCGCCATTTCCCTGCGACCGCGTCGGCGGCCGCTTCCTGGATGCTGTAGAGCGTGATCGGGTCGAGGGTGACGGTTTCGTGGGGGCGCAGGTCCACCGGATCGAAGCGGATGATGGTGCGGCCGTCTTCTTGCGTGATGTCTGGTGCATGCAGGGATGGCAAAGCGAAGGCCGGCGACCGCAGGGCGGCCATACCCGCGATCATCCCTACCCCGATGGGCATCGTGCCTGTTCCGTACTCCTTGGGCCGGTCCGGCCAGTCGACTTCCTCATCGTCGTCCGCGACGTGAGCCAGGACGGTGTCCGGAAGGCTCAGCACGACTTCGACCTTGGTGAGGTTCTCTTCGCCGGGGTTGGTGAGCTTGAGCGTCAGAGGTGCCACGAGGGCGCGGACCGCGTGTGCCAGGGACTGCTGCATGGCCTGGTCGAAGTCGTTCAGGTACTGCTCCACCTCCTGCCGGAATTCCTCGGGGGAGCGGTAGTCGGAGCTGGCGTTGTACAGCGCCGCGAAAGAGTAGGGACGTGCCGCTGTGCCCTGCTTCCTCGGGCGTGCGGTGTCGAGCTGCTTCATCAAGTCTTTGCGCAGAGAGTCCAGGATGTGGTTGCGCCTGTCCGCTAGGGGAGGCAGCAGGGCGACGGTGCCGGTGACCGGGGCGACGTCGACGTTCACGCGCTTGGCTGCCCGGCGTGCCCGCTCAGTGAGCGCGTCGATCTCGGCTGCGCGGGCAGGCATGGTCTTGCCGGCATACCGGTGGAAGACCGTGCCGGGGTAGAAGTTCTGGTGCTCCTTGCGTAGGGGGTGGATGGGATCACCCCAGCGTGGAGGGAAGACATCGACGAGCATGACGTGCCGTGTTCCCTCGCCGTTGTCGAAAGGGACGTAGGTGAACTGGTAGCGGTCGAAGTCGCCGATGTAGCGCCCCAGCCAGGCGTCGACCTTCTCGATGTCATGTGTGGCGACCCCGTGCAAAGCCCCTTCCTCCACCCCGACCAGGAGGTAGGCGTGACCTCCGGCCCACTGCGCTGCCACATCGGGCATCCGGTTGGCGAACCCGAGGATCGCCTTCGATACGGTGAAGGCTCCTTCGGCCTTCGAGACGTCCAGACGGGACTTCCACTCCAGCCAGCGCGTTTCGTCCGCGCTGCCTGCGTCGAGGACGGCTTCGATCAGCGCTCGCTGTCTCTTCAGCCCGACTACTGGTTGGTCTGCCTCAAAGTTAAGAGTCATGGTCGTCCCGGGGTCCTTCGTCTCAGTGAGACCTCCAGCATGCGGGGTCGCACTGACAACACCGACCGGATTTCAGCTGGGGCGGCCCTGCCAATGGCAGCGCACCCCCGTGCCGTCGGCGTCGCGCTGTCGTTGAACAGCACGACGCCATACACCGGGCCCCGGGGAGGTCGTCTCCCCCGGGGCCCGTGGTGTGTCCAGACGCGGGTCAGATCTCCCCGGCCGCCGTGGCGGTGAGCCAGTCGGCGGCTTCGGCGTCGGTCATGAGCAGCGCCTGCGTCGGGTGGGCGTCGCCGTCCTTGACAACGTGGACACGGCCCGGGTGGGCGCTGCTCTTCGGGGCGGGGCCGTCTATCGGGGCGAGCCGCTGCCAGATGCCGGTGCTGACCCGGGCGAGGATGACAGTGGAGAACTGCTCGCGGGCGCCGGGGTCGAGGCCACCGGCGACGGCGAGTCCGTCGTAGATGACGTGGATGCGGGCCGCTCGCCCCTCGTGCAGAACGTCCTCGAGGGCGGCGACGGCCGGGGACTTCTTGGGGTCGTCCTCCTGCCGGAACGTCTCCCAGTAGCGGGCGAGCTGCCGCAGGGTGGCGTCGGCCCGGTCGATCACGACCATCAGCCGCGGAACGTCGTCGAGGTCGCCGTCGAGGTCGATACGGCGCTGGAACTCGGAGGCGAGGCCGACCAGGGCGTCGTGGATGCCGGCGACGTTGCCGCGGTGCGTCACCGTCGGCAGGTCCTTCGCCCACAGGTGGGAGATGCGGGTGGTGTCGAGGACCAGGGCGTGGGCGCCCTGGTGGAGGAACTGGGCGGTAAGGGTACGCAGGATGGTCGTGCTGCCGCCGCCGGCGCCGCTGCAGACCAGGATGTGCGGCGCGGCGTCGATGTCGACGGCGATGGCCCGTCCGTCGGTGCCGATGCCGATCAGCGCTGCCGAGGCGGGCAGCGCCTGCAGCTGCTCGCGCAGGCCGGGGTCGGTGAGGCGCAGCAGCTTCGGGAGCGCGGTCGTGGTCGTCATGGTGCGGTGTTCCTTTTCTGTGCTGTGCCTGGTGAACCGGGTGTTCTCCAGGGCGAGGGGGGATCGTGCGGGCCGGGCGGGTCCGGTTCGCGGGCTGCTGGTCAGTCGAGGTCGGTGGTGCCGGAAGCGGCGCGGGGCCGGTTCCGTGCCCATCGCTTGAGGTCGCCGACGCGGTAGAGGAGTTCGGCGCCGCGCTTGTCGACCGAGCTGGGGAAGGACGGGTCGTTGGCGCGGGCGTAGCGGAGCGCGGCGAGGGTGTAGGGCAGGTGGTGTTCGGCGGCCTGGCGCAGCCCCACCGCCTGGTCGTCGACGTCCCCGGCCGGGTTCGCCGACGACGTCGACGCGATCGTGCCGGGCGGGTCGGCGGCGTCGTCCCGCTGGTCGGGGAGAGCGGCGTGTGCGGGCGTCTCCGGCTCCGTGGGCGGGGTCGGCGCCTGGTCGTGGTCGTCGGGGCCGGTGGTCTGCGGGCCGTCAGCGGCCGTCTGGAGCTCGGCTGGGGCGGGCTGCGCGGGGACGGCGGGGCGCGTTCCGTCCGAGGACGCCGACCTGCCGGTGGTGGCCCACTCGCGTGCTTCGGCGTCGGTGAAGAACAGCACCTGCGTCTCGCGCGCGGTGCCGCCGATGACGACCTGGGCGCGGCCGGGGTGCTTGGTGCTCTTGGGAGCGGGGTGGATCTCGGGGGCGAGCATGCGCCAGGCGTTCATGCTGTAGCGGGCCAGGATGCGGGTGGCGAACTGCTCGCGGACCTCCGGGCCACCAAGGGCACGGGCGGTCGCGGACTGGGCAACGAGCAGGACGTGCATGCGGATCTGGCGGCCCATGAAGAGGATCTCCATGAGCGCGTCGATCGCCGGGGACGTCTTCGGGTCGCCGGACTCGCGGATCTTGTCCCAGTAGCGGGCCAGCTGCCGCAGGGTGGCGTTGACCTCTTCCAGGAGGATCAGCAGTCGCGGGCCGATTGCGTCCGGGTCAGCGTCGATGCCGAGTTCGTCGGCGACACGTGTTCGGCGCCGGCCTTCCCAGCCGAGCTGGACCAGGGCGTCGTGGATGTCGGCGATGTCGGCGCAGTACGTGACGCCGGGTATGCCGCGCGCCCAGGGGTGGGAGATCCGCTTGTAGTCGAGGATGAAGGCCTGCGAGCCGTGGTGGAGCATCTGGCAGGTGATGCAGCGCAGCGTCACCGACTTGCCGCCACCCGTGCTCGCGTTGACGAGGATGTGCGGCGATTCGGCGTCCAGGTCGACCGCGACGGTCTTGCCGCCGGTGCCGATGCCGATGAGGGGCGCGGACTCCGGAGCCTTGGCCACCAGCTCCCGCACCTTGGGGGCCTTGAAGGCGGCCTTCTTCGGAGGCTTGCGGGTCTTCTTCACTAGCACGTACGGCTTACGCCCGGCCGGGTGCCAGGAGAACGTCACGCCCTCCAGGGCGAGTTTCTGAGTGATGAGGTCGGCGACCACGTCGCGGGAGAACCGCAGATGCACCGGCAGGTCGACGCGTATCTCCGCGTCGTCGTCGCTGAAGTTCTTCGATATGTGGAGGTAGCGGCGCGGGTCGGTCTGCTCCGCGATCCCCAGCGGCACGGCGAGCGCCTGGTGCAGCGGCGTCACCCACTCGCGCATCAGCTCGCGGCGCTCACGGGTCAGCAGCCCGTACGCGAGTCCGCCGGCGGCCGCAGCGGAGGCCGCGCTGATCCCGCCCGTCTGCAGGGCCGCGAGGGGAGCGGCATCCGGGTTCTCCCACCATGCCCGGGCCGTGTCCTGGTGCTCCCACAGCCCCCAGCCGCCCCCGGCCGTGGCGCTGAGGCCGGTGAGGCGGAAGGTGAGGCGCTGCCACCCGGCTCGGTACGACGATCGGGAGACGCGGCCTTCGACCTTGGGCAGGACGCGGGTGCCGGGGTGCCAGAACGTGGCGTCGGTCCGCTTGATGCCGTCCATGTCCCGGCCGGCCAGGAAGCGGCCGATGCCGAACATGAGGGCTTCGGCGGTCTCCTCTACCTGCTTGTCGAACTTCGTCTGCGCCATGCCGTCCAACGCCCTTCGTGCCAGGTGTGCGTGGGGCGTCACGGTGCCGCCGGAAGCGGACACCCACGCCGGACGAGGACGCTAAAACGATCTCCCTGTGGATAGAGTTCGGCGCCGAAGCGGACGGCTGTGGACACTTTTCGGCGCCCAAAAGGACAACCCGTTCGGGGAATGGCGTCCGGGCCGGCGGCGCGAGACGCTACCCGCGCGTCCGCGCGGGCCCGGCCTCGCCAACCGCCCGTTCAGCAGATCAGCGAGGCGTCCGTATGTGGAGGCCACACCGCAGCCAAGGTCCCCTGCGGGGGAACTAGCCACTGCTGCTGTCTCCGTCCCTGTCCCCCTGGCCCCGGGTGCGCCGCCTCCGTCTGGCTGTCGTGAGACCAGCCGTGGTTAGGGCCACGAGCAGCGCGGACGGTAGCTGAGTAAGCAGGCCGCGGCCGATCTCAGCAGCGATCTCGTACAGCGACATGTAGGTCTCCGTGTTCATCGGCGAGTGATGACACGTTTGTAGGTCGGTGCCGCTCGCAGGTGGCGCGAAGTGATCGACGTCGGACGAGGTTGCGGCCACGTGTGGCAAAAGCCCTGATAGGAAGCCGCCGCGACTTCTACGATCTGCGGAAATTGCGGAGCACTGAGGGGGAGTTATGGCCGACCCGGATGGGGCGCGTACGCCGGAAGAGTTCACCCAGGCGCTGCGGCAGTTGGTCTCCGAGACCGGCAAGAGCCCCGAAGACATCGCCAAGAAGGCCGGCCTCTCGGGGAACACGGTGCGCGGCATCACGGCGGGGAAGAACTGGCCGCAGCAGCGCACCCTGGAACAGCTGGTCCGCGCCTGCGGCCAAGACACCAGGCCCTGGGTGAATGCGTGGTCGCCGCTCAACGACGCCCGGCCCCGCACGGAGCGGGGCAACGCCAAGAACGTGCAGGAGCAGATCGACGCGCTCGGAGCCGAAGTGGACCGGCTCCACGGCCAGGTGCGCTCCCTTCAGGAATCCCTGGAACAGGGAGAGATGGGAGAGCGGCGCCGTGAGCGCCGCATAGCGGACGCCTACTTCGACTTCCTGGCCACGATGCCGACCCCTGAATTCCGGCGGGCCGAGTTAGAGACGGCCGGAGAAGAGATGAGGGCGCCCTCGCCCCTGCTCAACTACTCGGAGCCCGCCTACGGGGTCACCGAGGTGAACTTCTTCCTCGATAAAG
Source organism: Streptomyces sp. NPDC101219 (assembly GCF_044767675.1). Taxonomy (NCBI): domain Bacteria; kingdom Bacillati; phylum Actinomycetota; class Actinomycetes; order Kitasatosporales; family Streptomycetaceae; genus Streptomyces; species Streptomyces sp. NPDC101219. The sequence continues at coordinate 82,470 of NZ_JBIWOK010000021.1, read as the reverse complement.
TGAAGGAACTTGCCACCGCGGAGGGCCTTCCTCAGCTGGCCCTCTATCTGGCCACCAGCCCGTTACTCCGAGCCTTCATCACCGTCCCCGCATACGAGATGAAGGACCACGACGCGGTCTACGACTACGTCAAGAGCGACGTGGACGCATACATCACCAAGCTCCGGGCTTGTGTTCACCAGTACCTGCGCGACTGCACGGACGACCAGTCGTCTACGCAGACTGGCGGCGGCGCAGTTCCTCGGACCAGTCCCGCAGCGGGCCTTCGAGAGTGAGGTTGTCCCCGCGGCTCACGGTCTGGAGCAGCTGTGCGCACACGGTCGCTTCGGCGGCGAGGCCGGCCGGGCTGCCCAGCAAGGGGAAGACGGCGCGGACGCGGGCGGCGGTGTCCGGCTTCAGCAGCGAGTAGGCGTAGAGCGTGGCGCTGTCGAACCCCTCCGGAGCCTGGCCCCATCCCTCCCAGTCCAGCAGGCGCAGCGGCGAAGTGAGGTTCGCCCAGTGCAGATCCGCATGGGCTGTGGTCCAGCTGGAGACGGCCGGGGCTGGGATGCCGACGAACTCGGGGATGGCCCGCTCCATGTACTGCTGCCGTACGGCGACGCGGTCGGTGTCGACGGCCGACACCTTCTCCATCGTCCCGGCGAGCTCCTTCCACCAGGAGTCCGGCAGCTGGAGGTCGTGCTGGAGGATCGGGTCGCCGGACAGGACCGGCTCGTCGACGCGCACCGACAGTTCCGCCCGGTAGGCGGTGCCGTCGTCGACGGCGTCATGGACGGCCAGGAGGGCGGGCCGGTGACCGTCGAGATCGCCGAAGGCGTGCTGGGCATCGAGGGCGCCGTCCCACAGCTTCCCCGCGGCCTTGTCCTCCGGCGCGGACACCAGCCGGAGCCATACCGGCGCGCCTGTAGCGGTGCGGGCCGGGGCACCCAGGGTGCGCCCGGCCCAACCCCAGAACTCCGCGCCCGGCTCCACCTGGACGTCCAGGGCCCTCGCCGTGTGCGCGTGGTGGGCGCGCATGCGCTGTTCGGTGTCCGGGTCAGGGGGAGGCGAGTACACCAGTGATCTCCCGCAACTTGGCGGCGGTCAGGGAGGGTTGAGCGACGGCCTCGGCCGCCTCCTTCCAGTGTGGCGCACCGGAGGCGGCCAGAAGGACGTCCGTCACCCCTGGGCATGACGCGACGGCGAGGACGCACGCCTGTGCGGGCGTCACGCCCGGCCGGATGAGGTCGGCGAGCTCCTGGTCGACCATGCCGGGGAGCTCCCCGCCGTGCAGCGGGGCCGACGCCATCACCCGCAGTTCCGCGTCGGCGGCGGCCGGGAGCGGCCCCTGTCCGTGAAGGGCCTGCACGATCGGCGTCATCATCACCAGGTTGACCGGCAGCTGGATGGCGACCAGGTGATGCTGTTGTCCGCCGGCGGCTTCGGCGGCCAGGGCGAGCAGCTCCCCCACCGTGAACGCCTCCTCTTCCAGGCCCGCCCACGTGGCGACGCCGTACCCGGTCACGTGCCCGGCCGCCACGGCTTCCTCGAGGACAGCGAAGGCGTCCCGGATCGCCCGGTGCAGTGCGGGGCGGTCGCCGGGGTGAGCGCGCTCGGGGTTGTGCAGCAGGACCAGGTCCAGCCGGTCGCGCCCGAGCTGCTCGCGGTTGCGGCCGGTCTGCCAGCGCACGTAGTCGGGGGCGAGGCTGTGCCCGGCCGGGGCCTGGTCCTCGGTGAGGGCCCCGGCGTTCACGGCTTCGGCACCGGTGGCCGCCGTGAAGTAGCCGGCCTTCGTGGAGACCCGCAGCACTGGGTGGGCGGCCAGGGCCGGGGCGAGCAGAGTCTGCGCGCGGCCGGTGGCGTAGTTGGGGGCGGTGTCGATCCACTGCGCGCCGGAGGCGACCGCACGGGCAGCCGCCTCCGGGATCGCCCGGCACCGGTAGGTGCCCAGAGCGAGCTGTGCCATCACAGAAGGCTCCCCACCGTCGCGGCCTGCCCGGCCACGAGCTCCTGGACCAGCCCGGCGACGTCCTCCACATCCAGGCCGGCCGCGTCGGCGAGCGTCGCCAGGTCCACGGTGCCGCCCTCTACCAGCGGGCGCAGCACCGCCTCAGCGGCCGGGGCGAACTCGAACGTGCTCCCGGCGGCGGACAGCGTCACCACGTCCTCGCCGACGTCCAGCACGACGCGGGCCGTGGTTAGCCGCACCCGCAGGCCAGGGTCGGCCGGGGTGCCGTCGATGTACGGCAGGCTCGGCGCCATCCGGCCGACGGCCTGGCCGTCCATCGCGACCTGGTAGCGGGCGAGCAGTGTCGGGTCGTCCAGCAGTTCGGCGAGCCGCTTACGCATCCCGTCCACGGCGTCGGCCTGGACGTCCGGCGCGGCGAGCAGCGGCAGGTCGCGCCGCCAGTCCTCGTGCGTGAGCAGCTGCTCGCACACCCACGCCATCAGGTCCGTCGCCGTGTGGGTCTGCAGGCCGCAGGTGACGTGCAGGGAGCGCACGCCCTGGTCGGCGGAGACCGCGTGCCACACGCCACGCGGCACGTACAGCACATCGCCGGGGTGCAGGACCAGGTCGGCAACCGGCTCGGTGGGTGCCTCGCCGGGGTCCTCGATGTCGCGGTACAGCGGGTAGGGGCGGGTGGTGCCGTAGATCCGCCACCGTTTGGCGCCGTCCATCTGGACGATGACGGTGTCGTGGTCGTCCCAGTGGACGCCGAAGCCCTCGGTGCTGGTCCACGACGCGTACAGGTTCGCCTGCACGCGGGTGCGCAGACGGCGCTCGATCGCTTCGGCGAGCCGGGCGATCGGCGGGTGGAGTTCGTCGACGCTGTCCAGGGCGAGCGAGGCGCCCTCCTTCAGGCGGGCGTGCAGTTCGGCGGGGTGGAGGCGGTGCCAGACGGTGTGGCGGCGGGTGGCCACCGGGGCGGTGTATCCGCCGGCCAGCAGCGTCTCGCCGTTGCGGGAGAGCCGCATGCGCGGCGGCTCAAGGCGGTGGGCGGCCAGGATGTGGTTGAGGTCGTCCCAGGTCATCAGTCCGGCGACATCGAGCGCGCCGGGTACGTGGCGGTATTCGCGGTGCAGTGCCTGGGCGAGGAAGTCCTCGCCCAGGCATGCCGCGATGGACACATCCGTCATCGCGTCAGGGCTCCCGGTCCGTCAGTCGTTGCCGTCGCTCTTGCCGGTGCCGCCGCCGTCCGAGGGGATGGCGTTGCGGCCCCGGGCGGCGACGATCAGCCGACGGGAGCGGACCAGGCCGCCGGTCGACGGCCCGGACGTGGCGGGCGGGGGCTGGACGGGACTCTGCATGGGTCCTCCTCCTGATCGGTCGGCCGGGCCCTGGACAGCCGCGGCCGCGACACTCGCCAGTACAGCCACGACAACGGCTGGCGCTAACCCCTCCATGGGGGCCCCAGGGTGGGTATGGTCGTTGGGCTGACGCAGCGTCATTCCACGAGCGTTCAGGGGGACTTGTGGACGACTTACCGCCGTCACCCGCCCAGGTTCCGCGCCGTCTGCTGGCCGACCCCGTCTTCGTTAGGGCCTTGCAGGACAGGGACTTCTCCGTGGTCTTCGCGATGGCTCACGGCGTGGGCATCTCCTTCAACCGGATCGCCGAAGCGTGCGCCCTCAAGTCCGAGCGCGTCAGCCAGATCGCCCGCGGCACGGCCTCGGTCACCGCACTGGCCACCGTCGAGCGAATCGCCGCCGGTCTGCGCATTCCCGGTGCCCTACTGGGCCTCGCTGCGCAACCCTGGGAAGACACCGCCGCTCTCAGCACGGAGTCCCACCATGGAGATGATCCGATGAAGCGCCGCAACCTGCTTCGTGGCGCGCTCGCCGCCGGCCTCACCGCCCCGGCGCTCGCCGCCCTCACCGCCGCCCGGACCGACGTCGACCAGACCCTCTCCCCCGACACTCCCCAGGACCTCGCCGACCTCGAGGCCGCAGCCGAGAGCTACGGGTACGGCTACCACGGACAGCAGCCCACCCGTGTCCTGGCCGACCTGGTCGCCGACTTCACGACCCTGCGCCCGCTGCTCACCGTCCCGCAGCCCGCCCCGGTCCGGGCCAGGCTGTGCCGGACGGCCGGGCAGATGGCCGGGATGACCGCGATCGTCTTACACGACCTGGGCAGCCGCCGCGAGTCCCGCGCCTGGTTCGCCACCGCCGCCCGGGCCGCCGCCGAATCCGGCGACGACCAGCTGCACGCCTGGGTCCGCGCCCGCGAGGCGATGGTGCCGCTCAACTACGGTGCCCCGAAGGCGGCGGCCGGCCTCGCTGAACAGGCCCGCCACTTTGCCGGGGCCCGGCCGACCGCCGCGGCGACCCTCGCGGCCGCCGTCGCCGCCCGCGCCTACGCCCTCAACCACCAGCCCGAGCAGGCCCGCGCCGCGCTGGCCGCAGCCGACGCCCTCATGGACCGGCTCCCCGAGGGCGATCGGTCGGACACGTGGCTGACCTACAGCGAACAGAAACATCACGTGCACCTCAGCCACGCCTACACCACCCTCGGAGACACGGCCCGCGCCCATGAGAGCCAGCAGCGCGCACTGGAGCTCTCCGCCCCGACCAGCAGCATGACGCGCACCCTGCTGAACATCGACGCCGCCGCCTGCGCCCACCACGACGGCGACACCGAGCAGGCCTGCCACCGCACCATCACCGCCCTGACCGCGCTCCCGGACGGCTACCGCACCGGGCTGGTCCGCCGCCGCGCGCTGGACCTGTACGAGGCGATCCCCGCCCAGCACCACCGCGAGGACGCCGTACGGGAGCTCCGGGACGTCCTCGCTGCTTGATCCACCGGTCAGGGGGCGCCCTGGATGGTGACGGGGACCTCCAGCGGGACGGTCCATTCGCTGCCCTTGGACCTGGCGGTGATGCTCAGGCGTACCGGCGTGTTCGCGTAGTCGCTGCGCCAGTCGTCCATGGTGGTCGCTGACCACGACGGTGGAGAGGTGGGAGTCAGTCCGAACTGGGTCCACTCGCCGACCGCCAGTTGTTGCGGTGCGACCGTGCGGCCGGTGTCGTCGCGGCCGTCCGCGCTGAACTTCCATGCGCCCCAGATGTGCGCGCGAACCTCTTCGGGGGTCGGGGTGCCGGCGAGTTGGGGTGCGCTGCCCCGGTGGGGGTTGTCGTTGCGGATGGACACGGTGATCTCGACAGCGTCGTGGGACAGCAGCCCGGGTGGGCCTTCGAGGTGAACCCGCAGCATTGCGGTGGAGCGGGCCTCGTTGGCCACGATCGTGCAGCGGAAGACCGGGGTGAGATCGGCGTGCAGGCGCTGCTCTTCGATCCGGGACAGGGTCGCTGCGGCCACGTAGGAGTTGCGCGCCGCCTTCCAGGACCCAACGGCAGCAATGGCGGCGACGATCGCAACAGCCAGAGCGAGGGCCGCGATCGTGTCGGTGGTGGTCATGAGGCAGGACGCTATCTGTGCCCTCGCCTGTCTGGAGGGGTCCAGGGCAGATCCGGTCCCCCGCTTACCGTGGGGCCGTGACCATGCCTTCCGACGACGCTGCCGGACCCGAGCTGGTGCCGGTTCCCGTGCGGGTCGTGCTGCCCGCCGATCCTCTGCTCGGGACCGACCCGCAGGAAGTCGTTGCGCGGCTGTGGAAGCGGCAGCAGACGGAAACGGGCTGGGTCTATCTCGTAGGGCTTCCGTCGTTCCGGGATCGCGAGGACGGCGGTGTGGAGGCGGCGGAGTACCGGGTGTGGGTGCGCGCTCCGGAGCATGTGCGGCCGGTCGAGGGCGTCGACTACGACCAGGTCGTCACCGAACGGCTTCAGCCGTCACCGCAGTCGGCGGTCCGCGAGGTCCTCGGGGAGCGCCGGCCTTCGGGATGGGTGCTGCAGAAGGTGAGCGTCGGGCGCGGTCCCGCCCAGGGTGTTCTGCACGCGCGGGACTGCGAGGAGGCGCCGAAGGATGCGCCGCTGCTCGACTGGAAGCGCGACCTGGACGTCGCGGAGAACCCGGCGACGCGGCTGTGCACGCTGTGCGGGTGCGCCCAGGAGCTCACGCCTCTCCTGCGCGGCTTCGACCACATCACCGACTCCGCCACCGATGACTCCTGACCCTGGCCGCCCGCTGGGTCGGCGGCCCGGCGCGGCGGCGACGCCGACGCGCAACATGGGCGAGCGCGCCCCGATCCCCGGCCGCGCCCGCGCCGCTCATCCCGCCCCTCCCTCATCCTCAACACCAGCCAGGGCGTGGGCGAAGGGGGCCGCAACGGGGATGTCAGCGGCCCGACCACGTCGCCCACCCGTGGTGACCTGGGGGGACTCCAGGACGCTGAGACGGCCTGCGCAACATCCACCGCAACACCCAGCGCAACACTTCTGTGCAACACCCAGCGCACCGCCCACCGCAACCCGCGTCCGTCACGTTCCCTGCTCCCGACGGCCGCCGCTGTGTCGGCGGCCGGGCGCGGCGGCCCCGCCCGGCGCGCAACACCGGTGAGCGCGCCCCGATCCCCGGCCGCGGCCGCGCCGCCCATCCCGCCCCTGTCCCTCACCCTCAACTCCAGCCAGGGACATGGGCGAAAGCTGCCGCAACGGGGATGTCAGCGGCCCGACCACGCCCGCACGGCGGGGATGACCTGCACACACGCGGCGGCGTCGGCGAGGCTCGCGCAAGAGAAGTCGCAAGAGATGCCGCAGGAGAAGGCGCAAGGGTTGGCGCAAGAGATGTTGCCGCCCGACCGGACGCGGATCGAACAGCAGTTTCATCCGGGCGGATATTCTGCGGGCGAGGTGACTGGCAAAGGCGTCACCGGAACAGGAACACCATGACCACTCCCCCGCCGCCGATCGCGGAACCCGACCCGTCCGCGCTGACCTGCCCCGGTGACCGGGTCGGCCTGTGCGCCGGATGCCAGCGCAGGACCCACAGGTACGGCAGCGGCGGTTCGCCGCTGTGCCAGTGGTGCATGGCGCCGGTGATGGAGCGGTGGGGCCCGGGCGTGCGCTACGTCAGCACGCGCGTCTAGCCGCGGTTCGCTTACGTACCCGGTCGGGTGAAGACGCCCCGGCTGGAGAACTTCTGTAGACGTCGGGACGTCGTGCAGTGCGTGAGGCAGATCAATGATGCGCATGTTGCGGTGCCGGGCCTGGCCGTGGTGGAGGTCGCGGCCGCCGATGACGCGACCGCCTTCGCCGTCCAGGAGCTACTCGCCGCGCGGTGCGCCATCTCGCCGGCGGACCGTACGACCCGGGAGCCTGACGAGCCCGGCGTGCGGCTGCGGTTCTTCCTGGACCTTCACCAGGACGCCGACGCGTAGGTTCGCGGCGGGTGCCGACCTCGTGCCAGGCACGACGACCGGGGAGGCAGGCCAGCGCGCTGACCTGCCATGGTCGGGCTCATGGTCGGGGTGTCCTGCTCCGTGGTCGGGCCTGCGACGCGCTTACTCGGTGGTGTGGTCGGGGTTGGGGAGCTCCGGCGGGAAGTGCCGTTCCAGGATCTCCGCCCAGCGGTGAAGGACGACGAAGCCGGTGGTGTCCGCCTGCGCCTGGACCAGCTCGCTCAGGGCGTCGACGAACGGCTGGGCGGCCGTGCCCGGCGGCAGGGCGGCGGCGGCCTGCTTCAGCCTCGCGTGGGCGGCGGGGAAGACGCCCTTGGCCCACTGATCCTGCTCCTCGATGCGGCGGGAGCCCTCTTTCCAGTTGATCTGCATGATGACGTACTGCGGGCAGTCGGGCGTGTGCCACATCTGCTCCGGCATCCCGACCGCAACGCGTGCGTTCTTCGGGCCGGGGCCCGCCTTGCAGTCCGGGCACAGTTCGCCTTCCGTCTCGGCGAAACCCTTCATCGAGATGCTCCCCTCGCCTGAGAGCCCGAGCCTGCCATGGGTGATCAGCGGCTGGCCAGGGCTTCGCCGTGCGGCGTCCAGGTTGGTGACCTGGCGGTATGGCCATGGGTCGGGGCGGTCGTCCAAGGTGGGGCGATGAGCGAGCTCCGACCCGGTGACATCACTGACGAGATGCGCAAGGCCATGGACACGGCCCTGCGGCAGAGATTCCAGAACGAACTGCGTGCCCTGGCGGCCAACATCCGCGCCGATGCCGAAGGACGGTACGCCGGCGCGGAGCCCGGATGGCAGGCCGGAGTCGAGTGGACGCTGCTGTGGATCGAGAACACCGCCAGCCAGCTGACCGAAGGCCGGTCGTAGGTAAGCCGGTAGGGGCGAGCAGCGCTCTGGCCTGCCGTGGTCGGGCTCGTGGTCGGGGCGAGGCTCAGGGCGTGTCGCCGGAGTAGTAGAAGCGGCAGCTCACACCCGGGCCGGGTGTGCGGGGTTCGCCGGGGCGCGGGTCGTACAGGGCGCGGCCCCCGGGGAACCGCCCGAGCTCGGTGGTCAGGGCAACCCCGTCGTCGACTTCCACGGTCCGCCATCCGTGGATGTCCAGCAGCAGGCCGTCCAGCGGTCCGCCGACCAGTTCGGCGTAGGTCCGGTGCGGGAGCGGGCCGGGGTTGGGATCGTCGTGGTCGTGGCCGTAGACGCGGCCGTTCAGCAGCTGCTCGTCTCCGTTCATCCGTCCAGCCTCGCAGCCGCCACCGACAGCACCCCGGCGCGGCGGCGGGCCCGGCCCGTGCCTTGGTTCACCCAGGCCGGACCGGACCCGCTGCACTCACCGTGCCTTCGGCAACGCGTCCAGCGAGCAGCGTTCCTCCCCCTCGCCGCGGCCGACCAAGCGCCACACCGGTTCATCGGGGCCGTGCTTGGTCAGCTGCCCCAGCGTCGTGGTCGCCACGATGATCCGGTAGTTCACGCCGTGGACGTGCTGGGCGCGCTGATGGAAGGCCGCTTCCCGAGTGGCCGGGGCCGCGCGGCGCGGGGCCGCGGCGAAGACAAACAGCACCGGCGGGAAGGACCGATCCAGGGACGGCCCGGCGTAGGTCTCCTGCCAGTGGCTGCGCGGGGCCCGGGCAGCGTTGCCGCGTCCGGACGGCGGCGCGTTGCGGTAGGCGTCGTAGCGCTCCAGCTTGGCGACCAGGCGGGCGTAGGACATCGTGCGGTCGATCTCCACGAACGCGCTGGAGCCGTCTGCCAGGAGCACCACGGCGTCGGGCACCAGGTTCCCGGCTGGAGTGGGGTGGGCGACTTCCACTTGCCAGTCGGCGCAGTCGGCCACCTCCGCCTGGTGGAAGGCGACGACGGTGTCGACCAGTGCGAGGCCGTGTTCCCGAAGACCCGTCTTGCTGGCGGCGATGCGCTTCCCGGTGTTCCGGCCGGCCCTCGGTGCGAGTTCACCGGAGGCGGCGGCTTCGGCGAGGCCTGCCGGGGTGCAGTACCAGTAGCTCTGCTGGGCGCGGTAGGTCCGGCCGACCAGGGCGTCAGCGCGCAGGTTGCGCAGCGCGCGGCGGACGTAGTCGGTGCCCTGCTGGTCCGGCAGCAGCAGGGCCTTGAGCTGGCGGGGCGTGGCCAGGCGGAGCTGGGCAAGACACAGCAGCACGTCGCCGCGGATCTCGGCTCCCGCCTTCGCGGCAGCCTTCTGCGGCCGGGACGCTTCTCCAGGCACAACATCAGTGCTGGGAGAAGAGGAGTTGCAATCGGCCGGAGCCGGTCGACAAGGGGTCTGATCAGCGACAACCGCCAGGTGGCGGCCGGAAGCTACGGGGCTGGGCGCGGGGCTTGCTGTGTGGCTCGCCGCGGGGCCGGCTGTCGCATCGGTGCCCGCCGAGGTCGGCGGCGTCGGCTGGGTCGGCGGAACGGGGGCAGTGGTCATCGCGTCCTCGGATCTCCCCGGCCGTACAGGGCCGGATCGGTGACAGGTCCGGCCCGCACGCACAAGGACGTGCGAGCCGGGGCCCACCGTGAGGAAGCACCCCTTGTCCGCGGTCTGCTCGCTCAGGCGCGCGGTGTCCGTTATGACCCTTGACCACCCCTTGTCCGGACGGTTCGTCCGTGACCGACGTCACGAGCAGTGCCCCGCCCCGGCTCCGGAATCTGTCCACAGGCCAGGGGCTGCACCGTAGGGGTTAGCCGGGTGCAGCAGGCGCCCGGCGTGCGAACAGTGAGGAAGCGTCATGGAGATGACGGCGTCGAAGGTGCCCCAGCTTGCCCCGGAGCAGATCGCGCGGGCCGCCGACTATGTGGAGCTGGTCTGGCGGTACCAGGACAGCGAGCAGGACAAGGCAGCGCTCGCGGAGTTCCACGCCGACGGCCCGGAGTTGGCCGTGCTGGTCGGCGAGTTCGGCTCGCTGCTGCTGGCCGACTACATCAGCGTCGTGCCCGATGAGCACACCGACTGCGAGTCCGGGTATGTCCTCGGAAAGCTGGTGGCCGTGGCGAGCCGGTACCTCAAGCGCTGGTGCTTGGCCGGTGGCGGGGCGCAAGCCGCCTGGATCGCAGCAGGGTTCCTGATTGAGTGCATGCAGGAGGTCGACCAGGTCCACCAGTTCCTGGCCGACGTCCGCGGCAACGTCGGCAGCGGGTACGGACTGGCCACGGCCTGAGGGACCGGTGAGGCGCGCGGTCGATGTCGCCGGCCGCGCGCCTCGGTGCGCATCGGGTGCGCGCGGCGCGATGAGTTGTGCGCGATGCAGCGCGCCCCTGCCGGATGGTGCGCATCGCGGTGCGGTTCGCTCCCGGCCTGGTGCGCACGATGCGGTGCACTCCCGCGCGGCGGTGCGCACGTGGTGCGGGGTGCGCACCGCACCGCGCACCGGTTCACCCAGAGTGAAGGGCTCAAGAGCGGGTGCGGGAGGGAGAGTTCTCCCCTCGATACACCGAATCGCGCACGCATAAGGGGACGATGCGGGCGGTAGCGAACGCTGTCTAGGAAGAACGTCGCCGATTGCGACGCCGACAAGGGTTGATTTTCAGCTCGACAAGGGGTGCGCATCCGGTGCCGCGCATCTGGACAAGGGGTGCGCGGCGACCGCGCCAACCCCGCGCACCGTCACCCTGAGTGTGCGCATCGGGGTGACGGTGCGCATTGCCGCGCGCCTCGCCCTGCGCACCGATACGCAGGGCGGGGATTCGCCGAATCGTCGGTGCGCGCACCGGTGCGCAGGATTCGGCGAATCGTCGCGCCTTGATGCGCACGATTCAGCGCATCGCCGGGTGGTGCGCACCGCACTGCCCCGGTTCATCCGCGGCGGCGCCGACGGAGGCGCGCGGTGCGCCACGGGTTCGGCCGGCCACCGGGGAACTGCCGTGAGCGGCGCCGGATCGGCGGCTGCTTCGGCGACGGGTACAGAGCCGTGCGCAGCCGGGACGCGTCCGCGAGCTGCTGGAGGTACTCCAGGCGCTCCGGCGACAGGTACGGCGGGATCGGGGCAACCATCGGGGCCTCCGCGCTCAAAGGGGACCGGTCCCCCGCACCCTCCCTGCTCCCGGGTGGCCCCGGGGCCGGGCGGCCAGTCGCCTCCCGGCTCCTGGCACGGTGACTTCGTCGTCCGTCCCGCCGGACGGTCCCCGGCCGTCACGGCTGGAGGCCCTGGCCGGGACCGGGCTGCGGGTGCTGCTGCTCGTGCTCCTGGCGGCGCGAGTCGACCGGGTCGGCGGCCGGGGCCGGGAGCTCCCGGTCCTCGAGGGCGCGGCGGCGGGCGTCGGCTGCGCGGGTGATGGCGGCGAGCCGCTCCAGGTTGGCCGGTGTGCGCATCCATGTCTCAGGGTCGGTCGTGCGGCCCTCCAGGTACTCCTGCGGCATCGCGGCCTGCTGGTGGGCCTGGACGGCATCGGCCCGCTGCGCCGGAGTGAGCGCGGCGTCCCGACCGGGGTGGTCGACGCCGTGCGGCGCCTCGGTGTGGTGGTCGGCGGCCGGCGCGGTGCGGGCGGCGCGGATCGCGTTCCGCACGGCGAGGCTGGCGACCTTGGCCCGCTCGTAGCGGGTGGCGGCCCGCGGCGGCTTGCCGTCAGCCCCGGCGATCCACCAGCGGCCGGGCCAGGCGAAGTCGGCGGTGTAGCTCAGCTGGTCGGGGGCCGGGGTCCGGCGGCCGGGCTGGGGAACGGTGAGCTGACGAGAGTGGTGGGACAGGGCGCGGTCGGCGATGTAGTCGTCCAGACCGCGCGTGAACTCCTGGCCGCGCAGGGTCTCCAGCAAGTGCCGGCGGGCTTCGGCCAGGACGTGACGGCGGGCGAAGGTGCCGCGCACGGTGAAGACGACCGCGGCGACGTCGACGGCGGCGAGCGCAGTGTCCACCACCGGGTCCACCCGGGCCCGGATCGCCGCACCCACTGCGCGGCAGCGCTGAAGGAGCCCGTCGACCATCTGCTTGCCGAACTTCAGGAGCGCGGACGCCCGCCACCATGCGAGCAGTTGCTCCAGCGGGCGCGGGGTCTTCTTCTCGGGGCGGGTCTCCTGCGCCGCCCACCAGGCCAGGCCCTCGCGGGCGCGCTCGCCGGGCAGCCGCCCGTGCTTCTGCGCGTACTTGTAGGTGAGGCCCTCCAGGACGTCCTCGATCCGCTGACGGCGGGTCGACGACCAGTCGATGAGCTCGGAGTCGACACCGGCTATCTCCATCACCGGGCGCAGGCCCGGCGTCACCTCCCGGGGCACCGTCGCCAACCCCAGTTCCTCACACACCTCGGTCGTCATCGCAAGGGTGTAGAGCGTCCCGGCGGCCACCACATGCTGGTAGAGGCGGACCGTGTCCAGAGCGCCCCACACCGGCTCGCCGTCGTCGTCCAGGCGCTGCACGCGGTTGAGGATCAGGCAGTGATCGTGCAGGAGCGGGAAGCCGTCCCGGTTGTCGAAGTGCCGGAAGGCCGCGACGACCAAGGCCGGCGTCTTCGCGCGCCCGCGTCCCGAGGACCACCGGGTCTCCGCGACCTCATCCTCGAGCCAGCGCAGCGCCTTGGCGATGGCCCGCTCGTGTGCCCGCTCGATGATCCGGCGCGTCTTGGCGTCTCCCAGCGCCCACAGCACGATCAGGGACGCCTGGGGCCGGAAGGTGAAGTCCATGCCGAGCAGCGGCGTCTGCTTGCGGGCCTCGATCTCCTCGATCGGCTGCCCCAGCACCGTCAGCCGGCGGGCCGTGGCCGCGTCGACGCCGTCGTCCAGGAGGCCGCGCTCGATGCGGTCGGCGTCCGGGTTCCGGCCCTCGCCGAACAGCAGCTCCAGCTGACGCTCGGACACCTCCGCGCCCTCGGTCAGTCCCAGCGCACGCAGACCACGCCCCAGCCACCGTCCCGGTGGGAGCCCGGCCAGCTCCTGGGCGTCCTTCAACGACTGTCCGACCAGGCGGCGGCCGTCCCCGAACGCGACTCCGCGTATGTAGTACCGCCACGCGTTACGCCTCTGGATCTTCGCGACACTCAGCACCGCCACAGCAAATACCGGCTCTGACCAGCAAGAAAGCGTGATCCCGCCCGGCGGGAGACTTCACTGGAACTTCACCGCCAATCCCGTGCGGCGGGCACTTTCGGCGGGATGATGTCCGCTCTGCGGACACCGCCGGGCCATGTAAATGCTGCGCATCGGCGGTCGACCGAGTTGACCTCACGGGATGTTCGGTCGGCTCCTGTGGCGGGGGCACCTCACAGTTGATGCTGGGATACGACTATCGGGGGCCGCTCCGAGAGGCAGGGACCATGCCTTGCGAATGCTGTCGATCAGAGGACGGGCGCTGTAGGGCGATATCCCGAGTTCCTGTCGTGCATCGGCCAGCCGTTCAGGATCGCCGTCCTGGCCGTGCCCGGCTGCCAGTTGCGTACGGCGCTCGAGTCCGTCGGTGCTGAAGATGTCGAGCAGGGTGAGTGAGAAGTAGGCGTACGTGGATGCTTCGTCGATGAGCTGGCGTGCGCTGCTGCTGATCTCCGGATCGTCTGGTGGTCGATGTGACGAGTCGCCGGCGGTCGCAGGAAGGGGGCGGACGCCGTAGGCGTGGAAGGCGAAGTGATCAAGCGTGCGGAGTACATCCGCTTCTACGCACGGACAGGGGTCACGCAGGTAGCTGCTGAGCGTGCGGAAGGAAGCGAGGATGCCGTTGGTGTCGTGCGACCACTGCAGTTTGCTCAGCAGGGTGCGGAAGCCAGCAAAGGTCTCCGCGAGTTCTTCCAGGATGAGTTGCCGCGAGATGTCGGTGAGCTCGTAGGACTGGGTCTTGTCCTGTGTCTCGCGGAGCTGCAAGCCGTAGCGGAGCAGGTCGCGCAGGATGCCGCCTGACAGCGCGTGGGCGAGCAGGATGTGGGGTTCCTTCAGTGTCTGTGAGCGCTTGGCGAGGATGGCGCGTGAGTCGCTGAGGGTGCTGGGCTGGACATGGATGATGTCGTCCAGGGAGCTGTCGGTGGCGTCCCGGTGCGGAAGTCCTCTGCGGACGAAGGCGGCTCCCACGTCCTCAGCAACCGAGATCAGGTAGTGGACCAGAGGAACGCCCAAGATGGCTTTGATCTCCCGAAGGAACGCGAGCGCATCGGTGTCCGCGCCCAAGCGGTCCACTTCGTCGATGGCGATCACGACGGTCTTGCCCGCTTCAGTCCTCTCGATGGCGATGCACCTGAGCAGTTCGCGAAATTCTTCAACCAGTTCCGGGTAGTTCGGGGGGACGGTGGACACAGACGCGGAGTGGTTGGTGCCCAGGCTCAGGATCTGGGCAGTGCTCCCGGTGGTCAGGCCGTGGGTGGCCTGCTGGATCGTCTGAAGACGGTAGAGGTGGCTCTGGCATCGCGTGACCAACTCGGGTTCTTCAGACTGCGGCTGCCAGTCCCCCAGCTTCGACACCAGGACTCCGGCGATGATGCCTGCCAGTCGCAGCGGGTTTTCCGGGTCCTCCAGAAGGGACCGTATCTGCGGGTTCGTGATGAGGAAGAACAGCAGGTAGATTCCCGCGGCGGCGCTGATCGGGCGGAAGATCCTCTCCAGGAAGATGTGCCACCTTCCAAGTGGAAACTCGACTCCCATGTCGCGAACGAAGCGCAAGAACCACCACACGAGCAGCAGCCCTCCTGCGTAGCCGACAGCGCGGTAGAGGGCCTCGGGCTGGGTGGCGTGGAGTTTCAGGGCCTGCTGGCGGATCTGTTCGTCGAGCAGCAGAGTGGCTGCGGATACCCAGGCCAGGAGCAGACCGATAGGTCTGATGCCGCGCATCCACAGGCGTCCCAGCATGCGGGGCAGCCAGGCTACGTGCCGTGACTTCCACCAGGCGATCCCGCCGATCGTGACGGCCAAGCTCGCGACGACGGCGTGGCCCTGCCAGATGGCCGTGACGTCGTCGTGTATCGCGCTGGTGTACGCGTGTGCGGCGTCCGATGCGGTCGTGGCGTACTGCTTGTAGAAGGACCGCACCGAGGCGGAAAGCCCCAGCACCACCAGGGCGGTGGCGGGCACCGCGAAGGAGCTCCACCGGCTCAGCCGTTTGACCTGGATCCTTATTCGCCGCAGGGCTCGGCGCGCGGGCGACAGGCGCGCGAAGCCGGTGGGCTCATAGCCGCGGGCCCGCATGTACTTTTCGCACAGCTGGACCGACAGCGACAGCAGGAAGTCGTGGGGAGCGTAGGTGGCCGGCGCTTGGACGATCACGCCGAAGCCAGCCTTCTTGACGCACTGCTCCAGCAGCGTCGATTTGCCCGCACCGCGTGGGCCGCAGACGGCGATGGTGCCGTCCTCAAGGTGTGTGAGCTTACGCTCGAGTTGACGCCGGGCCGCGTTCTCGATGATGAAGCCGGGCGCTCGGGGCGCGCGCAGGCCCCATTCGTAGTCGTCGGGGATGAAGAGGGAGTCGGGGTCGTCGCCCAGCATGTGGCGGACCAGATCAGCCACCACGGGACCAGTACCTGTCTCTTGCAGCTCTTCACCCCAGCGTGCGGCGCACGCTCCTACCTCTATGCGCTGAACGAGCCACGCGCCCTTGAGCCCTGCGGCTATCAGGCACTGCCTCAGGTTGGACCACAGTCGGGACCCGCGCCAGATGAACAGCGTGACCATGATGACTGCCGCGACCACAACCGCTATGAGCAGGGCGAGTAGGCCACTGAATATCAACAGGGCCAAAGCGCCGGCAGCGACCAGCGAGCAGACCACTCGCCAGTTCCAAGGCGTCGCTCGAGCCGCTCGCTCGTGTTTGTCCCGGGCCTCGGCCAGGTCCTCTATCGCTCTGTCGAGCAGGGATGATGGGCAGCGGAGGATGGTGTAGCGGTGGTACCGCATCGTCATCATGCGCTCTACGACGGCGTCGCGGTCCACGCCAGCACGTTTGCCTAGAAGCCGCTTCGTCTCGGGCGCGTCAACTGCGGCCAGCACGCACCGTTGGTAGATCGCCGGCTTGTCGACACCGTCGACGAAATCGAAGGCCCTCGCCGCCCATAACTCCAGCCAGGCCTGCAGCCGCAGCATCCGTCCACCTTCCCCCGAGTGCAGAACCTGCGGATGCTACTCCCGAGGCCAGCACGGTAACGGGCGTTCCCCCGGAGGTGGCGCAGTTTATGCACACCGAGCAAGGCGATGACGTGCACACCCGGAACGACTCCTTGAGTAGCATGGCGCGCTTGACTTTAAGGTCCGCGTACTCGCTGAGTCGTGCGGCCGCGCCTGACAGCCTCATCAGACGCCAGGCGTAGACCATCTTTGCAGCTCAGCATGCCTGCCCGCTCACCGTATTCCGGTGAGCGGGCAGGCGTGGCCAGCAGCCATTCAGTGTGTGCGGACTGACGCCCCGTAGTTGTCGCTCCGACGCCGTACGGTGACAGGTTCGGCGGGGGCCGGCCAGGCTTGGATGAGGTACCACTCGGTGACCTCGTCCGGGGCCAGGTCGACGGCGGTGTCGCGGCCACGGGCGTGCACGCGCAGTCGGTAGTCACCGGGGCCGTTGAACGCCAGGACGGGGAGTTCTTCGTCGAGGTCGTCCATAATGCCGCGGACTCGGAGGTCGCCGGATACGGAGTGTGCGGAGACCTCCACGATGTCCTGCCAGCCTCCTGCATCGGGTTCGGGCGGGGTGTCGTGGAGGGTGACGGTGACGTCGACGTCGCCGGTGTGGATACCGGTCATGACGGTGACGATGCCGTCGGTGACGCGCACCAGTCCGTTGTGGCTGCGGTCGATGTCGGGGCCGGTCGGGCCGTCCTCGTCGCTGATGTCGAACTGGTGGTACTGCACGGGGACGAGTTGCCGGCCCCGTGCCGTGTGGTCGCGCATGTCGCAGTCCTCCCCCGGCGGTGGTCTTCTACTTGATCCACACCAGGAACTTGTCCTTTTCGATGATGCGGTTATACAGGTAGAAACGTCCCAGGGCCTTGCCGCCTTCCTCGTTCTGGCGACCATCGATCATGCGTCGGCTGAACTTGCCGCCCCCGGTCTTGGCGCCCTGCCAGGTGGATGCGAAGGGGTACTCGTCGCACTGCTTGCCCTTCGGCCGCTTCAGACTGGCGGGGCACGCCTTGCTCCGGTTTTCCTTGATCTTCTTCTTGTCCGTCAGCCGGGACAGGTAGCTCTTGGTGCCGTGCTTGCCGGGCAGCTTCTTGGTGTTCTGCGCGTACGCGATGTGCTTGGCGAGTTCCGGGTACTCACCGTTCTTCGCGTAGGCCATCTCTGGGATGTGAGGCATCACGCAGCCGGGCTTCGACGTGCCGGGCAGGGCGTTGTCGCACCGCACGGCAGGAGTCGGCAGCTTCATCTGAGTACTGGGGCCGGCCCAGGCGGGGTTCGTGAACGTCCATGCCGCCGTCGCCTGTCCGTCGCCCTTCTGTCCCTTGGGGGATGTCTTGATGGTGGTGTCGAGGAAGAACTGGCCGACCGGCTCCTTGCTCTTGCTCATCGCCTGAGATGGGAAGGTGCTCTTGGTCACCTTGCACTTGCCCGCGCAGGTGCCGCTCCCGACGGCGCTGCTGCCCTTGGCCACTCCGGAGCTGTTCACTTCCAGCAGTTCAACCTGGTAGGCCCAGGTTTTGACGTCCCGGGCGCTGTAGGCGTAGGCGCGGGTGAGGTAGTGCATCTTCCCGACCACCGCACCGGTGCGCGGGTTCGTCACCGTCAGATCGGCCGGAAAGATCCCGCATGCCTTGAACCGGTTGACGTACCACTTGCCGTTCGCACCGTGGTCATCACACCACTTCGGCACAGGCCAGGCGTCGACTGCCGCACGCAGGTCGGCCGCTGGTGCACTGGTGCCCCACTGGACACACGCCACCGGGCTGTCACTGTCGGCTGCCTGCGCGGCCGCCAATTGAGTCCGGCACGCCGCCTGCGCAGCCGCAGAGCCTGCCTGCGGGTCTGGTGACGAGAACTCCTCCGTCACCGGTTCGTCTTCTCCCAGTGCCGGCGTAGCCAGTTCGGATGCTTCCCCCTCGAGCGCTTCAGGCAGCGGCAGGGAAAGCTCGTCATCCAGCGCTTGTGACGACTCGTCCAGGTTTTCCGGCAGCAGCACGGAATCCCGCTCGAGCGGTACGGCATCCCCTGTGGTCTGCACTGCCGTCGTGTCCGATCCGCGCACCGGCGCCGCAGCTGCCTGAGCCACGCTCAGGCAGCTTCCCAGCAGCCCCAGCGACACGGCTCCCGCGGTCATCAGTCGTTTCAATCTCAAGTTGTGTCCCCTGTTTTGAACGAACAGCGCAGACGACCGCCTGGTCAGTGACGTGTCCGCGCCGGGTCGACGAGATTCAAGCACAGGGAACCCACAACGCGGTTTGAGATTCCGCCCGCTGGTCCGAGTCATCGTGCCATTTCAGACACCGGAGCATGAGCCGTTGATAACGGCCCCAGGGGGCGCTATCAGGCGTTCCTAGGGTGGAGTGGAGAAGAAGGTGCAGCGCATCCCGGATCAATGTGGCCGGTGGGGCCGCTGCCTGGAACGTCGCGGTCGTCTCCGGAACCATAGTCCTGAAACCCGGCATGCCGGTCCCCCGCCGGGCGGACACTGTGGACGTCCAAGCCAGCGGCGGTCACCGGTCCGGTCGCGTCGTACCTGTGTTGCCCCTCGACGCGCAGGTCCACGCACGGCCGGTCGACGACGACCAGGTCGTGACCGAGAAGCTGGAGCGCTCGCCGCGGTCAGCGGTCCGCGCGGTGGACTTCACTCAGTGGAGCTGCCGGGCATCGTCACCACAGCCAGGCGCCTCAGTGCCGCACCTGGGATAGGGCGCGGGCTTGAAGGCGCGCGTCCGCGTTACCCATCCGGTTCTGAAGGGAGCGAGGCTGGCGAGGGGGCCCGCCCCATCAGCATGCGGCCGGCGCCCGCAAAGCCCGGCCGCGGGTCCCAAAAAGTGACAACACCCCGCAACCGCCCCGACGAGGGACTCGGACGGACCCGAGGCGGCCTGATCTGCAAGATCCACCTCGTCGGCGAAGGCGGCTACCGCCCACTGCCCTTTCTGCTCACGCCGGGCCAGGGGGCGACGTCGCAACTGATCGAGGTCCTGGACCGGGTCCCCCGGCCGCTGAGCGGACGCCCTCGGCCCCGGCCCGACCACGTCAGCAGCGACAAGGCATACAGTTCACGCCGCGACCGCCGCTACCTGTAAAGACGCCACATCCGGCACGTGCCTGCACCGTCGATGATGCCTCTGAGGTGCACAGGTCATTAGGCCAACGATTGACACCTCATCACGGCCGCCCCCACACGGCTCGCACTCCTGCCGAACCCTCTGACCAGCAAAGCCCCACCGTCCCTACGACAGTCCCTTCCCCACCCGGAGCAGTGGAACCCGGCGTCCACCTGAGACGACGCTCGGGCCACAGCCTGTCCCTCCGCAGCCCTCAGCGCGCAAACGGTCCACCGACTCCGGCGGCGGACCGTCACGCAAGATCGAGGTTAGGGGGTCTTGGTGGCCTGGCTGTCCCTGTGCTGGATGAGAAGGTCAAGCATTCTGTTGAACTCGTCCGGCGGCATTTTGTTGATGAGGTAGTAGGCAGCGGACTCACCGTCCCCGTAGGGGAACCTCTTCAGTGCTGGCCTGGTCTGTTCGGCCTGGTCTGGCACGTCACTGCGCTTTGCGAGTTCATCTCCGGCGGTGTCGGGGGATGCAGCGGCCGTACGTGAGCCAGTACGCGGCTCCGGGACACCGTCGGCATGCGGCTCGTGTGCCAAAGCTCCCCTGGCGATTACGGCGTAATCAGTCTCAGCCTCCATGTCCTCTGTGGTTGGTGTGGGGTGCGCGGGCTGTCTCGTGGGCTTCGCTTGCCCCGAGGCTTCCTTGTTGGCCCGTTCTGTCTTGAGTTCGTTGAGCGCTGCTTCCTGCTCTCGGTGGGGCTTGTTGCCGACAGCCCGGAGAAGGTCGATTGGTTCCTCGCCGATGCGTGCCTGGAGTTCGGGTGTCAGGTTGAGCAAGGCGAGGCGTTGTGAGATCCAGCCTTGCGAGCGGTGGAGTCTCTTCGCGAGGGCTCGCTGGCTGCCGTGGATGGCGAGGAGGCGTTGCAGTGCCCGGGCCTCGTCGAGTTCTTCTAGGTCTTGCCTGTGGATGTTGGCTACGAGGGCTGATTCGAGGAGTTCCTCTGACGTGGATCCCTGGTCGTCGCTGACCATCACTTTGAGGCTGGTCAGACCGGCTTCGCGGGCGGCTGCCAGTCGGCTGCTTCCGTCGATGACGACGTAGGTGGTGTCGGGCTCCAGGTCGGTCTGCCGTTCGGGGTTGGCCTTGATGTAGGCGTCGCGGTTCATGACCGTGATCGCTTGCTTTTGCCCGTGAGTTTGGAGACTTCCTGCAAGGTCGGTGAGGTTGCCGAGACTGGATCGAGGGTTGTCGGGGTTGAGGCTGATTCGGTTGACGGGAAGTTCGGTTGGGGATACGACGCCTTCGGTCGGGACTCCGGTCGCGGCAGCTACGGCCTGTCGACGTGCGCTCACTGAGCGGACTCCACCGCCGAAGCGGCCAGCACCCAGCTGATCTGCCTTAGTCACAGGACCTCCCTTGCCAGCGCGCGCATGGCCACTGCCTGCTGTGATTTGGGTGCGTATGACAGGAGTGGTTGCTTCACTCGGACAGCTTCCTTTTGTTCCTTGAGGTCACCGATTAGACCGACGACGCGGGGGTCCTTTATGTCGACCCACCCCTGAAGGGAGGAGGTGGCGATGTAGCCGCGGCGGGAGTCGTAGAGGTTGACGACGATGCCGAGATAGTCGATGTCGACTTGGAGGTCATTGCGCAGGTCGTCGATCTGCGTGGTGAGGAGTTCGTATGCGTCTGCTGAGCTGTCTTCGGCCTGGACGACGATCAAGGCGCCGGATTGTCCGGGCCCTTCTCCGTCGCGGCGGCGCCCGTAGTAGGCCGCAGCGTCCATGCTGAGGCCGAGGCTGGGCGGGCAGTCGACGATGATTACGTCGTAATCAGCCTCCAGTGGTGCAAGCGCCCGCTCGAGCGCTGCCTCTCTGGCACGTACGGCGGAGAGACGTACGTCGAGCAGGAAGGCGTCGTTACAGGCAGGCAGGAGATGGAGTCTTCCGTCGAACGTGCTGTCATCGATGGAGACGATGAGTTCGCGGATGTCTCCCTTGGCGTCGCCTGCCATGTGGTTGGTGAGGCTGTCGCCGTTCATCGGCAGGGGGGTAGCGCCGAGTTGGTTGGTGAGATGGCACTGGGGGTCGAAGTCGACGAGTAGTACCTGCAGGCCTGGACCGGGAAGGTTCTCGATGTCGAGTGGGTCGGCCGATGGTGCGGCTCCTGTCGTCTGCGTCTCGCTTGCCCGCAGGGCTTTGGTGAGTGCCTTAGCGACGCGAACTGGGTGTAGGTCGTTGGGGTCTTCGGCCAAGGCCTCGCCCAGGCCAGCCGTGATAGCGGTCTTCCCTACGCCGCCCTTCTGGTTGCAGACGACGATGCGGCGGGTGATCTCTGGGCGGGCGACGTCGGGGGCAGGGTTGGTGTCGATCCACAACTGGACGGATTGGGCGAGTCCCTGAATGAGGGAAACCCGTCGTTCAGCCGCGACCTGTCGAAAGTCGTCCCACTGTCCGGAGGGCAGGAAGGTGGAGAACGAGTCGGCGCCGGCGGTGTCGATGGTTGTGGGCATGGAAGCGAGGCTGCTCCAGTCCCTGATGCCCTCTTCGACCGCCGTCTGGATCTCGATGCCGTGTTGCGCGGCTCTGATCTTGAGGTTTTGCCGGAGCCATCCCGGCAGTTTGGAGACGACCTTCTCGCGGTCGCTGGCGGTGGCTGGCGAAGTCATGCGGGACACCATACTAACGCCCTAGATCATCTACAGCTCTGACACGTTAGTTAGGTCCGGCCGACGGGTGGGTAGGCCGCCGCGGGGTTGATTACGGCGTAATCAACCCCGCGGCGGAGTCCAGGAGCGCCACGGCGTCGGCCTCGTACGGGTCGGCGAACAGCTGGTGGTCGCTGACGTCGAACGGTCCGAACCTTGCGGAGACGCGGTGTCCGGGCACGAGGGTGGTCTCGTGTCCGTCCAGCGCGGCGGTGATCCGGTCGTGGTCCTGCTGGGCGTGCCGGGTCTGGGTGTACGGGCCGACGCGCAGCAGGGTGTAGCCGTCGCGGCTGTCGTTGCGTTTGCGGGCCTCGATGTAGAGGGCGTAGTGCGCGGGTTCCATGCCGACGTCGTCGGGCAGGGGCAGGCCGGCGGCGGCGTGGGTGAGCATCGCGTAGCCGGGCTGCCAGAAGCCGAGGATCGCGCTCGTCTCGCAGCGCAGCCAGCCGCGCTCGGTGTAGCCCAGCTGGCGGCCGTGGAGGTAGGCGCTGGCGTGCGGGGTGTCGGGGTGGCCCAGGGCGACGGCGATCATCTCGGGGCCGTGGTCGTCGCCAGGTCGGGTGTGCGCGCGTTCCACGAACGGGCCGACGCGCACGGCGATGTCCCGGGCGCTGCCGGGCGTCCAGGGCTCGGGGTTGCGCAGGGCGGTGAGCATCGCGCGGAACTGGTCGACGACGGCCTGGTCCTCGGGTGTGAGGGCGCCTGGGGCGTGGCCGCAGCGGCGGAAGCGACGGATCATCGGGCGGTCTCCTGCTCGGTGTTGGCGGTGCGGGGGCCGGCGGGCGTCTTGAGGACGCGCGGCAGATGGACGTGCAGGTGCTCGACTACGACCTCGCGGCCGCGGTCGCGGAGTTCTCGGGCAAGGAGTTCGGTAAGACCGCTGGCCCTGTGCCTGCCGCCTGCGCAACCGATGGCGATGCGGCTGGGGCCGGCGGGCAGGTCGGCGTAGTCGGCGAGGTTGGCGAGTAGCTCGCGGGCGCCGGGGGTTGCGAGGACGACGTCCTGGACGCGGGGGTTGAGGCCGTCGAGGTCGAGGATGTCGCGGGCGGCGGCGGGGTCACGGAGCCGGTCGCGGACGTCTTCGATCCGGTCGGCGGCGGGCGGGACGGGGGAGCCGTCCGGGCCGGTGGGCAAGTGCAGGTAGCCGAACGAGGTCAGACGGATCGGGCGCAAGGGTGAGCCTCCTGCTCGGTGGTGAGGGGCGGGAACACACGGAGCGCCGCGCCCGGCCGGGAAGGGCGGGTGCGGCGCTCCGGGGTGGTGCTACTGGGTGGTGGTGTCGGTGACCACGAGGAACTGGTCGGTGCGCAGGTCCATCACGACCTGGGCGTTGGTGCCCTGGGCGCGTTGGGCGGCTGCGTACTCTTCGGCCGGCCAGGAGCCGCGGGGAGCTCCGGCGGGGAACCTCTCCAGGATGGTCCGGGTGGCGTGCGCGGTGGTGGCCATCAGGCGTCGCCGCCGTTCACGCGCTCGTGGATGTCGATGAGGGTGGCGATGGCGTCGGGGTTGTCCGCCAGGCCGACCCACTGCCCGTGCGCGGTGAAGACGGGCACGGCGTCCGTGTCTCCGTCGAAGATCACGACGTAGTCGCCGTACCTGTCGAGCACCGTCTCCCGTAGGACGGGGACCAGTGCGGTGTCCAGAACCTCCAGGGCGTCGACGGTGAGCCGGGCGTGCTCGCCGGGTGCCGGTGGCTGGACCAGGGTGCCGGTCGCGCGCAGCAGGTCGCCGGGCTGTATGCCGTTCAGCAGCTCGTGGGTGATTCGGGGGTCACCGCTGGTGCAGGTGATGACCGTGTCGGGGGCGTCGTCGTCGAGCGCGTCGATGTCGGCGGGCCGGACGACCAGGTCGAAGGTGACGGTGTCGCGCGGTCCGGGGACGGGAATCGCGTCGACCCAGCCGTCGACGGCGCAGTGCTTGGTGTCCATCAGTTGGCCTCCGCCAGGGTCTTGGTGGGGCGAGGGGAGCGGGGCCGGGTGGTGCGCTGGGCGATGTCCAGCAGCTCGCGGTTGCGCCGCTGCTGGGCTTCGGTGAGCGGGCGGGCCTTCGTGCCATGGCGGTGCCAGAGCGGGGAGGCGGGCGGCTCGGGGTAGGCGAGGGCGTGGTCGACGCTGCGGTCGGTGCTGCTCATGGAGGTCCTCCAGGTGGAGGTCAGGCGTGGTCGCCTTGGCCCTTGGGCTTGGGCTTCGGCGCGAGGTCGGAGGCGAACCGCCCGAGGCGGGCCTCAACGGGGTTGGCGGTGATCCAGTCCTCCGCGCATGCCTTGTGCACGGGCTCACCGGAGTGGGAGCGCATGGGCGTCCCCTGGCCGCACAGCGTGCAGGGGAGGTCCTGCCAGCGGTCGAAGTGCTGGCCGTCGCGCCAGACGAGAAGCTCGCCGGGAGCCGGGATCAGGCCCGGCTCGAACGGCGGCTTCTCCTTCTTCGTGCGTCCCCTGCGGGTCACGGCCGGAAGGCGGGCAGCTGCTGGAACACGCGATCCAGCAGGTCCGGCGTCGGCTTCCAGGGCACGACCTGCCCGCGCGCGGGGACGGGCAGGGGGAGCTCCTGGACGTCGTCGAGCACCAGGTGCCAGGCGCCCGGGTGCGCCCACTCCGAGCAGGGCGGCGCACCGTCGGGGTCTTGGTGGCAGTCGGTGATCCGGGCGACGCCGACCACGGCGCCGGTGACCAGCTGGCGGTCGCGGATCGTGCGGCCGATCAGCGGAGTTCGCAGGGCGGGCCGGTCGATGGTCTTGCTCGTGTGCAGCAGCACCCAGCCGGGCCGCCACCGCGTGGGCCGGTTCTCCACCGTCTTGGCCCCGGCGAGGATGCAGGCCGCGTACGGCTGCCGGATGCTGATGCCCCGGATCCAGTCGCCCTCGGGCAGGGTCGCGGTGCTCATGCGGCCCGCCCCCACACGGCCGTGCCCGGCCTGCCCGCCCGGCGTCCGTTGATGGACGGGACCGTGGTGTGCGCGGGGGTGGCGAGGACCGCGCGGCCGGAGTGCTTGCCGTCGTACAGCGCGGTGTCGGCCGCCCTCTGCAGGCCGGTCAGGTCGCGGGTGCCGAGGATGTCGGCGGCCGCGGCGCCGACCGAGGCGGCGACTTTGAGGGTGCGGCCGTCGTCCAGGGTGACTGGCGTGTGCAGCATCTGGACCAGCTGCGCGAGGCGCTGCTCGCGACGGCCGGCGGGCAGCTCCAGTACGACCGCGAACTCATCGCCTCCGAGGCGGCCCGCAGCGGCGCGCGGGCCCGCCCACGCGGTGATCCGGGCGCCGAACGCGGCGAGCACGGCGTCCCCGCCCGGGTGCCCGGCCGTGTCGTTGATCTGCTTGAAGTGGTCGGCGTCGACCATGACCACGGTCACGCTGTCGCCGTGCCGGGCGAGGATCCGGCGGGCGCGGGCGGTGTAGGCGTCGCGGCGCAAGAGTCCGGTCAGCGGGTCCTTCCGCGTGGCGGCGAGCCGCTTGTGCAGCGCGACGGCGTGCACCGCCCAGCCGGTCAGCGGCACGGCGGCGGTCGTCAGAAGGAGGGTGCGCGAGCCGATTCGGCCCCGGTGGTGCAGGACGGAGTCCATACTGAGGATCTCCCTCTCGTCTCGTACGGGTTGGGTGGGCCCGGGGCAGGCGACGGTTTCCACGCCTGGACGCCTGTCCCGGGGCAGAGCTACAGCTCGAAGGGGCTGGAGTTGAGCCAGCTGTACGGGCTCCTCCAGGGGCCGGCCTTCGCGGCGGGCCAGTCGAGCTCCCAGCCGGGCCGGTATCCGCAGGCGCCCCAGCCGTCCGGGCGCCCGTGGGGGATCTCAAGTCCGGCCTCCGCCGCGGTGCGTGCCGCGTCGTAGACCTCGTGCGCGGCCTTCACAGCGGCGCTGCGGCTGTCGGCCTGGCCGGTGAAGACGTGCACGCCTTCCAGGCCGGGGGTCTCGGTGCTCCGTATGGGGACGTCGACCTCGAAGTAGGGCAGGGTCATGACGTCCGTCTCCTCTCGTGATCGCGGTGGTTGAGGGACCACCGCGACCGCCCCAGCCCCGGCGGTGAGCCAGGGCCGGGGCAGCACGGAGGGTCCGTCAGCCTCGGATCGCTTCGAGGGCCTGCTCCTCGAGGTCGGCGCGCCCGTCGGGGTCGTCGTCCTGGTCGTCGCCGTTGTTGGGGCCGTGGACGGTGCAGACGATGTCCTCGTCGTCGTCCAGGTCGCCGTTGAGTGCGCGGAACAGGCAGGTGACGCTGTAGGCGGGCACCCAGGCGTAGCCGTCGCATTCGTCGTCGTGCGGGCACGGCACCATGACGTCGAACCCGACGTCGCCCTCGCCGTCCACGTCGGTGCGCAAGGCGAGGGTGAGGTACATCTGACCGAGGCGGATCTCTGCGACGCGGTCGCCGCCGGCGACGTTCGAGCCGGGCTTCCACTGCCACAGCGGCACGATCTCCTCGCCGAACATCCGGGCCACAAGGTTCAGGTCACCGAGGCCGTCGCTGCCGTCCAGGCCGAGGTCGGCCTGCCGGGCCCCGCTCAGGCGCTCCAGGAACGGCAGCAGCCGGTAGAGGCTCTCGGAGTAGACGACCTCGGTGAAGCCCTCCGCTTTGAGGCCGCGGCGCTGTGAGTCGACCATGTCCTTGCGCTGCCGGATGACCACTTCCTCCGGCACGCGGCGGTTGGCCGGCCGCGCGCCCTGCCGGTCTACGCACACCGTGCCGGGGGTGGCGACCAGGAGCGCGATGGGGAGCATGTTGTGCCGCTTGGCTGCGGCGACCAGCGGCCGCCTGGCCGCCTCGGTGACGTTGGTTGCGTCGACGACCGTGAACAGCCGGCGGCGCATCCTCGCCTCCAGGAGCAGGTGCAGGGCGGCGACCGCGTCGGCGGTGGCGTCCTGGTCGCCCGCGTCGTCGCTGACCGTCTCGCGCAGCGCGTCCAAGGACAGGACCTGCGAGGCGGGCCAGGTGTTCGCGATGGTGGTCTTCCCGGCCCCGGCGGGGCCGATGAGGACGACCAGGCTGTTCTCGGGCATCTGCGGGTAGTACGGCGCGGTCATACGGACTCCTTGGATGGTGAGGGTGCCGGGCAGCTCGGTGGAGGCGCTGCCCGGCGTGGTGGGTGAACGGGACGGCTTCGCGCGCCGTCAGCGGACGATCATGTGGGCGGGGTGGCCGTTCTTCATGTGGTCCACGCACTGCGGGCAGTCCTCGCGCGGACCGAGCCCGGCGTGGGCCTCGCGGCTGGCGTACGCGTGGAACCAGCACTGCGTGCACTGCCCCCGGGGCAGGTTCGTCGCTTTCGCGCTCGCCATCTCAGCTGTCTCTTTGCGGGTGAAGGGCGCGGGCAGACCAGATCAGGCGCTGCCCGGCGTCGTCGGTGATCAGGGCGGCGGCCTCGTGCAGCGGGCAGGAGGCGTCTCCGTCGCGGTCGGGCTCGATCTGCTCGGCACGGCGCGCGGCGGCGGTGAGCAGCTGCGCCACGGCCGCGAGGAAGCCGCCGGGCGGGTCGGTGTCCTCGATGAGCTCGCGCAGGATCGCGGCGAGCTCCTCCTGGTCGACGTCGTCGGCGCGAAGGTCGTCCTGGATCTGCTGGAGGGCCAGCGAGGCGATCCCGACCGAGGCGCGGACGCGTTCCAGTCGCGTCCGGGGCTGGCCGGTCACCGGGTGGTGGCCTTGGCCGTGGCGATGAGCGCGGCGACGGTCTCCCAGCCGTGGTGCCAGGAGTTGTCGAGGTGGAAGGCGCCGTTCATTCCGTGCGAGGCCAGCTTGTAGAAGTCGGTCTTGCCGGTCTTGTCGGCGAGCTTCTCCAGGACGCCGTGGCCGGGCACGCGGCGGTCCGCGATGTAGTGCGTGCCGAAGGACAGGGCGAGCGCGGCCGCGGCCGCGCCGGGGTGGACCCGGATGCCCAGCGCGCGGGCCCCGAGCCCGGCGACGACCGCCTGGGTGGCGGTGTAGGTGACGCAGTGGTGCAGGCACGCCTTGCGGCCGTCGGCGGTGCCGTGGGTGGTCTTCTCCTTGGTGGCCGGGTCCTCGTAGGTCACCGGGGCGTCGTCGGAGGCGCCCTTCACGCGGGCGCAGAAGTCGTTCTGGACCCAGAAGTCGCCGACCGCGCTGGCGGCGCGGGTCAGTCCGAGCAGGGCGGCGAAGACGGCGGGACGATGCATGCTGGAGGTCTCCTGATCTCGAAGAGGGTGAGGGAGCGGGGTGGCCGGCCCTTTGCCGATGCGCGGCCACCCGGCGGTCCGACCCCGGCCGGTGTGGCCGGGGTCGGGTCGTTCAGAACGGCGGGTCGTCCGGCCAGGCCGGAACGGGCAGGAGCCGGACGCGCAGCTCGCGCCGGTCCGACCAGCAGCCGCACGCCTCCATCTCCGGGTTCGCGCCGCCGACCCACCAGCCGCCTGCGCCCCGGCAGTCGGGGCAGGAACGGCGGGGCCGGGGCGTCAGCTCGATGCGGTGCCGGTCGGCGTACAGCCGCCAGTGGCCGGCCTTGAGCACGGACACGGCGGCGAACGGGACAGCGGCGGCGATCAGCAGGGCGGCGCGCAGACGGCCGCCGGTCACCGCAGCGGGATGGCGCGGCAGTTGACGGCGTGGCTGTTGGCGTCCGGCCGGATGCAGAACAGGAAGTCTTCCTCGGGCCGGTCGGAGGAGTCTCCGCAGCCGTGGCAGTTCCAGCGGTTCTTGTCCGAGTGCTCGCCGGGGCCGGTGACGTCCACGTAGCTGCCGCCGACCGTGATGAACCGGATCAGCAGGTCCTTGGGGCGGTCGGGCTCGGTGAAGGCGGCGGCGCGGACAGCGGTACTCATGGGCGGTGGTCCTCTCGGATCAGGCGGCAAGCAGGTGCTTGGCCGGGGGAGCGATGTAGGAGGCGGGGTCGGCGGGCGTGCCGTCGAAGCACTCCAGGCAGGACCCCAAGGTCTTCAGCGGGAGGCAGTGGAAGTAGCGCCGGCGGCAGGTGCCGCACGTCTGGCGTGCGGCCATGGCCTTGTCGAGCGCGGCTTCCTTCGCAAGGGTCATCGGGTGCTTCGGCTTCGCCAGGTCGATCCGGTACAACCACGCGAAGCGCTTGCCGCCGCGGCACTCGATCCGGGCGACGGGCTCCTGGCCGCCGGGGCGCAGTCCCATCTCCCGCAGTTGGCGGCGGGTGGCGAGGTTGTCGCGCCCGGCCTGCTTCCACCGGAAGACCGGTAAGGAGCCGTCGCCGGGGTCGTACGGGTCGACGTCGACCAGGTCCTGGTCCTGGTCGGCCATCACCTGCTCCAGGTACCGGGCAACCGGCGCTGAGGCAGCGGGTAGCGAGGTCCGGGACGCTGCGGGCGGGGCCGGCCGATCCGGCGGCGCGGGCGGGGGATGAGCACGAGCGGTTCCTCCTGGTGTCGGTGGACAGCAAGCACCGCGCCTCGCCGACGCCGTGCTGGTGTCGGCGGGGCGCGGTGCGAGGTGGCCGGTCGGCCTGTCCAGCCCTCGCGCACCCGCGAGCGGGGTGGGCGAGGACCAGGCGGAGCGACCGGAAGGTCAGTCCCGGAACGGGCAGCCGCTGTGCGGGTGCTGTTCGACGGCCGGGGCCGGGGCGGGCACGTGGACGTGGATCTCGGGCTTGACGGAGACCCTCGCCGGGCGGGCCGGACGGCCGACGCGGCGGCGCAGGGTCAGGCCGCGCATCGCGAACGCGGACAGGACCGTCCAGGCGAGGACCGCGAGGCCGACCGCGATGGGGCGGCTGGTGGCCGGGGTCGCCGTCCAGACCATGAACACGGAGGCCGCGCCCCACCCCGCCCACATCGCCCGCACCCCGTTGTTCCGGGAGAGGTGGCCGAGGACCAGGCCGGTGATGCCGGTGAGCAGCCACAGCGTGTAGACGGTGGAGGCCGCGACCGGGAGACCGGCGGAGTGCTGCGCGATGTAGGTGCGCACCGGCTGGTCGACGACGGCGAACACTCCGCTGGAGGTGTCGACGCCGACCTGCACCTTGGGCACGGCGGTGAGCAGCTGGTGCAGCCCCTCAAGGACGACTTCGCCGGCGGCCTTGGCCATCAGCACGACGAAGGACACTCCGGCCACCATCAGGACGGCCCGGAGCCAGGGGGCCATGTACCGGAAGCCGTCCTTGGGGGCGCTGAGGACGTCCTCCCACATCGCGTGCAGGACGCCGTCTTCCTCCCATGCCTCCTGCCACCAGGTGCGCAGTGCGGCGAACCGCGGCTCCTTGGGCGGGGCCTTCGGGAAGGGCACGGGGAGGTAGGCGAGCTCCTGGCGGTTGGCGCGGGGGGTGTTGTCGTTGGACTGCACGGGGCAACTCCAAGGTGTCGATGCGGGGTTCACGGAGCGTGCGAGTGGGCCAAGCTGTGAGCGACGGGATTGAAGAGAGGGGGCGGCTGCGATGGGGTGGTTCACCCGTGATGAGCCGGAGGAAGTCGTCTTCGAAGAGGTCGTGGACACGGACGGGCAGATCTGGCCCGCGTTCACCGACGACGACGGTGTGCTGTGGATCGACGTGGACTACGACGTCGAGGTGACGATCAACGGCGCGATCGTCGACGGGCAGATCCGGGGTGCCGAGGTCGATGAGCACGGCCGGATCTGGATCGACTACGACTGACCGCGAGGCCGGACGGCCTGTCCCGCACCCGAAGCCCCGGCCCGGTGGGCGAGGTGTCGGATACGAGGCAGGGCGCCCGGAGTTCAGCGGACGTCGTTGCGGGTGCGGGAGAACATCCCGCGCTGGTTGCTGGTGTTGTTGATCTGCGTGTTCTGGGTGACCGGGCCCTCGTAGACCGTCTTGGACACCGACCTTCGGGCCTTGCTGAACGCGCCGCCGATCGCGGTGGCGACCATCGCGACGCCGGCGAACGGCAGGGTGACCATGAGGACGCCGTAGAGCGTGACGGAGGCCAGGCCCTGGAGGACCAGCCAGGCACCGCAGCCGACACCGGTGATGCCGGCGCCGACGCCGATGGAGGCCACCGCGATCCCGGCCGCCCACGCGGGGACGATCCGCTTGTCGTCCTGATGGACGGGCGGGGTGTCGCCATAGGCGGGCAGCGGGGTGTCGTCGCGGAACGACGTCGGGATGTGCCGCACGGGCGGCATCTCGGGCTGGAAGGACCGGGCGATGATCCGCTCGGCTTCGGCCTTGGCTTCGTCGTCGGTGAGCGGGCGGGTGATGGGCTCGAAGTCCACGGTGATCTCCGTTTCGGGGCAGACGCGGGGCGCCCTCCCCGCCGTGGTGGCGGGGGAGGGCGCAGGGGGCGAGGGGAGCGGGGGCGGGGCTACTGCTGGGCGGCAGCGTCCTCGAGCGCGGCCGGCGTCGGGTACTTCAACGGGCGGCGGGTCTCGGAGCGGACCAC
Organism: Streptomyces sp. NPDC101219; assembly: GCF_044767675.1. Lineage (NCBI taxonomy): Bacteria > Bacillati > Actinomycetota > Actinomycetes > Kitasatosporales > Streptomycetaceae > Streptomyces > Streptomyces sp. NPDC101219. Next base: position 51,116 of record NZ_JBIWOK010000021.1, on the reverse strand, counting down.
CAGGCCGTCCTGGCGGCCGGTGCGCAGGAGGTCGGCGAGCAGGGCTCGGGCCTCGGTGGTGGTCGCGAGGATGTCGGTGGCGTCGTCGACGACCAGGACCAGGGGGCGGTTCATCGGGGTGTACTCCTTCTCGTTCGGCAGGGACGGGACCGGGGTGGTCAGAAGCTGCTGATCCATCCGGTGAGGGAGGACACGGCGCTGGTGATCGTGGGGGCGATGCCGGTGCTGGCGAGGAAGAAGCCGAACAGGCAGACGGCGATGCCCGGCATGATCCGCTGGTAGCCGGTGCGCACCAGGATGACGACGATGATGCCGAGCAGGACGACCACGGAGATCGACAGGGCCACGGGTATCGGTTCCTTCGGTGAGTGGATGGTGGGTGGGGGTCAGCTGTCGGCGAGCTGCCAGACGCCGCGCTTGACGGTCTTGGCCAGGCCCTTCGACTTGAGCTGGGAGCAGGCGTTGCTGACGCTGGAGGGCTGGAAGCCGGGCAGCGCCGCGCGCAGGTCCTTGAGGCTCACGGGCCCGTCGGCGAGCAGTTCGAGGATCTGGTCCTGGAGGCCGGGCTCCTCGCCGGGGTCGTTGCTGAGGCCGAACGGAATGTCGCCGAACGGCGCCGCGAACGGCGCAGCGGCCTCGCCGCCGCCCTCGCCCTCGTCGTCGGGCTGCGGGATGCCGGCCGCCGGGGTGCTGCCCGGAGCGTCGGAGAACGCCTGGGCGAGGGTGTCGCAGTCGGCGTACGGGTTGGTGTGCCGCACGCCGTAGATCGCGGCCCCGGCCTGCGCGGCCTTGGCCTCGCCCTCGGTCAGCCCGGTGGGCGGTTCGTCGCCGTACAGGGCGATCAGGTCGGGGTAGACCCCGTCCTTCTTCTCCGCGAAGAACGTGCGCATGAACTTGGCCCGGCCGTCGAGGAACATGTACGCCATGCCCGCGGTGGACTCGCCGTCCTCGTCGTCCTTGCCGGAGAACAGCGCCTCGATCTGCCCGTTCTCGTAGATCCGGGCGGGGATGTTCTCCATCTGGAAACCGGCCGGGGCGATGCCGTCCAGGCCCATCTCCTTGGTGGAGGAGGAGGCGGTGCGCATAAGGAACAGCGCGCCGACCTTGCCCTGCTGGCGGATCGCGTCGTCGTCACCGAGGTCCTTGAGGTGCAGGGACTGCACGGCGAGCCGGATACCGATGCCGACCTTGCGGCCGGTCTTCTGGATGTCGGCGATGAGGTAGGCGGTCGCCTTGCGCATCGCTTCGTCCGGGTGGGACAGCAGCCGGTTGATCTCGTCCAGCGTGATGTTGACGAGCGGCCACGGCCGGTTCAGGGCGAAGTCGCCGCGGCCCATCTCGTTGGAGATCCGCTCGCGGTACTTCATGACCGCGTGCGCGGCCGTGAGCATCAGGAGCGTCTCCACCGGGCCCTTGGCGAACCAGTCGACCCGGCCCTCCGCCTCCGGGAGGCTCATGCCGCCCTGGACGTCGCCGACCCAGGAGACGACGCCGGAGCGCTTCTCCGCGGCGAGGATCAGGTTCTGCAGGACGGACTTGCCAGCTCCCGTGACGCCGGCGGTGATGCCGCGCAGGGCGCCCTGGCTCGGGTCCCACAGCCGCATCCGGGCGGGCTTGCCGTCGTGGCAGACGCCGATGGTGACGCGGCCCTTGGAGTCCATCGTCAGGTCGTCGACGGTGGCCTTGCGGACCTTCATCAGCGGGTTCGTCTTGTAGATGGAGACGACGCCCTGGCGGATGCCGTCGGTCTCGATGACAAGCCGGGAGGGGTCGTCGATGCCGAAGGCGGAGCAGATCGCCGTGTGCGGCAGGTGGATTTCCTTGCCGGGAGGGGAGGCGACCAGCAGCACGATGCGGTGCGGTTCGGCCCGGTAGTCGATGAGGTCGACGCCGGGGGCGGCCTTGCCCGGGGCGACGACCGCGGTCTCCCACAGGCCGCGGATGCCTTCGGCGGCGGCCTCCACGTCCTCGGTGGTGGGGCAGGCGACCAGCCGCATCCGGCCGGGCCCGGAGAGCTGGATCGGGCGGATCCTCACGGTGCCGACCGGGAAGTCGAACGCGGCGGCAAGCTGCACCTCGGTGAAGGTGGGCACCGCCTTCCCGGCCTGGGCGACGACGACGGCCTCGAAGTCCGGCCGGTCGGCGCGGTACGGGGTGATGGACACCAGCCGGGTTCCGTCGCCGGTGGCCTGCTGCCACTTCGCGGCGAGGAACTCGGTGTAGGTCAGCGGCTCCCCAGGTCCGGCGCCGTGCTGCGCCTGGTGCTCGGTGACCTCCAGGACCAGACCGGCGCTGCGGGTGAGCGGCGCCATCCATCCCATCAGGGACGCCCACGCGGCCGGGGCGACGACCTCCCACCAGTTGAAGCCGGGGGCGATCAGGTTCGCCACGTAGGTGCCGGCGGCCGTCAGGAACGGGATCGCCCGCTGCGCCCGGGTCAGGACGCTCAGGCCCTGGTCGGGGTCCTTGGTCTTCGCGTACAGCCAGGCGAGGGTGCCCAGTCCGATCCCGCCGGAGGCGAGGTAGGACCAGGCGCTGTCGTCGAGCTGCGGGCCGACGGCCATCCCGGCCGCCGCGAGGGCGTAGGAGGTGCGTTCGGCCAGGACGCGCCGGTAGATGACGTGGCCCGGGACGCGCTTGGTGGTGTCGGCGGCCGGCGCCGCCTGGTCGATGGTGCTCAACACTGCCTCCGTTCAAGGGGCGGGCAGCAGCAGGGGCCGCGCCCGGGTGATCCGGGTGCGGCCCCTGCTGCTGCGGGATGGGATTGTCAGCTGCGGCGGCCGGTGCGCCGGTAGTAGCCGGGCTTGGCCTGCCGGACTCCGGAGCCGTTGGAGGCTTCGTAGCCGGGGCGGTACTCACTCTCGTGCGCCTGGTTGAAGCCGCGGGCGTCGGTGTCGACGGCGTCGGCGGCGTTGACCATCTCGCCGGACGCCTTCGCTACCCCGGTCAGGTGGGTGGCGACGTCCTCGATCATGGAGATGAACTGGGGCTCGACTTCGGCCTGGTGGTTCATCTCCGACAGGCGCAGGGCCGCGTTGCCGTTGGCCTGCATGTGGGAGCGGAGCAGGTGCATGCCCTCCTTGAGGAAGAGGGCGGAGGCCGCGAGTTTGGCGGTCCGGCCGGCCAGGGCGAGGAAGCCGTTGCCGCTGCTGGCGCCGCCGCTGGACATGCCCGGGATGGCCGGGAGGTTGTCGCTCACGTGATCTCCTCTCAGTTCTCGTTGTGGATGCGGGCGGCGGGCACGGCCAGGCCCATGTCCTCGGTGGCCTGCTGCAACGGCCGGTAGGCGTCGAACATCGCGTTCTCCGTCGACTCGGAGAGCTCCGCCGCCGTCAGCGACTTCGTGGACATCTCGTCGGCCTTGCGGGCCAGCAGTTCCATGGACTCCGCCAGCTTCGTCATCGCGGCGCCGGTCATACGGCCGATGACGTTGTGCGTCGAGCGCAGGTCGGCGGCGAGTTCGTCCAGCTCGTACCGGATCTCGCGTGCCTTCGTGGCCAGCTTCAGGCACGTCTCGTGCGCGCTGAAGGACTGCTTGGTGAGCTCCTCCAGGACGTCGAGCGTGTCGTCGAGGGTGACCTCGGTCTCGTGCTGCGCGTCCATGTCCGCGATGGCACCGCTGCCCCACCGCTTGATCCAGGAGTCGCGCTCCGGGTTCGCCGCCACGAGACCGCCCGTCTTGGACGCGTCACTCACGCTGTTCTCCTTCGTGCTCGAGGTGCCGTCGGGCACGCCCGCCCCGGGGGAGTCGACCCGCTCGACTGTGATCGGGCCGGCCGGGGCGGAGCCCGCGGTCGCCATGCCCATCGCCTCGAACGGCGACAGGCGACGTGTTCCGGTGCCCGGCACCGTGCCCCCGCCCGTGGAAGGCGCAGCGGTGGCGGGCCCGGTGACCACGGCGACCGGAGTTGGCGCGGCCGGGCCAGACGTCGGGGCCGGGCCTCCGACCGGGACGGTGGTGGTGCGCATCCGGGCGCGCTTGCGGGCCCGTGCCTTGGCCGTGGACCAGGGCGTGCGGCGGGTCGGCGCCTTCGCGGCCGGGCCGAGCGGCGCCTGCGCGGCCGGACCGGCGGGCTTCGTGCTGCCAAACTTTGTGGTCTTGGTCTTCGGGCCGGTCTTCTTCTTCGGCTTCTTGACCTTGACCTTCGTGACGATGGGCGGCCGCATCTTCTTGCGGCGGCGCTTGAGCCGCTTCTCAGCGGTCTCGTGCACCGCCTCGCCGAAGGTGGTCCGGCCGCGCGCCGCTGCCTTCCTCGCCGCGTCCATCTTCTTGCCGTACTCGCGGTCGAAGCGCCGGCACTTGCGGCAGCGGCAGCCATAGGAGTCCGACGCCGCCATGGTGCCGTGCGCGATTCCCGGCGTGAGCTTGACCTTCTTGCCCTTGCGGGACTTGCCGCCCGGCGCCTTGGGCACCGAGGCCGGGCCGGTACCACCCTTGCCGGAGCGGGTCTTGCCCTTCTTCCCGCCGCCGCGCTTGCTGCCGGGCGCCGTGGTGCCCGCGCCGCTGCTGCCCTTCCCCTTCGGCTTCGTCTTCGGGCCGGTGCCGGAGGTGGTGGTGCCGGGCTTCTTGCGCAGGATCCCGGACGGCCCGGTCGTACCGCGCGGCGACTTCTTCGTCCCGCTCTTGGGGCCGGTCCCCGAGCCCTTGCCGGTGCCGGGCCCCTTCGAGCTGGTGGTGCCGGGCGTGCTCTTCCCGCCCGACCCCGTGCCCTTGCCGGGGCTCTTGGTGCCGGGGCCGGTCGTCTTGCTGGTGCCCGTCCCGGAGCCCGGTCCGCGCTTCCTGCCGCCGCCGGACGAACCGCTGGCCCCGGCCCCGCTGCCAGGACCGCGCTTGCGGTTCGTGCTCGTGCCTCCCCCGGAGGAGCCGGACCCGCCGCCGCTGCCGGGGCCGCGGTTCTTCCGGCCGCCACCGCCGCCGCTGTTGCTCGGGCCCTTGCCGCCGCCGGAGCCTCCCGAACCGCCCGAGCCGCCGGACGATCCGGGGCCGCGGTTCTTCTTGAGGTTCACGCCGCCGCCCTGCGAAGTGCGCTTGAGCGGGGTCACGCCCGAGCCGCCCTTGCCGCCGGAACCGGAGTTGGAGCGGCCGGGCCCGGAGCCACCGCCGCCGCGCCCGCCCCGGGAGCCGCCGCCAGAGCCGCCGGCGCCGCTGGGGGAGCGGGTCGTCGACCCGCCGCGACCCCGGCTTCCCGAGCCGCTGGGCGAGCCGCTGCCGCCTCGCCCGGACCTGCCCGGACCTGCGCCGCCGGAGCGGCCTCCCGGGCCGCCAGGACCGCGCTGGAGGGTCTTGCGGCCGTACTCGTGGCTGGGCTGCACCTGCTTCTTCGAACCGCCCCCGGAGGAGCTGTCCTTGGCGGTGCTCGCGGTCTTCGCGACCGCTTCACGCTGCTCCCGGTTGGCCCGGCCCGCCGCGACGGCGGAGTGAATGCCGCGCATGGCCGCCAGGGACACCGCGAGGATCGCCGCCAGGGACAGCGAACCCAGACGCGGCGCGGCGGGCTGCGCACCCTCCGAACGGAAGGTCGCCGGGACCATCGCGCCGCCCGTCGCGGAGGTCGCGGCGGGCGCGGCAGCGGGCTCCGAGTCGCCGGAGAACGGGGTGCCGAGACCGGGCTCGGGCAGGGCCGCGATGACGTCCATCGGGTCGGTTCGCATCGCGGGTGCAAACGCTTCGGGAGTGGCCGGAGAGGTGTCTGCGGGGGCAGCGAACGGCACGTCGACCGGGGCCGAAGCAGGGGGTTCCGCGGGGGGTTCCGCGGGGGGTTCGGCAGGGGCGGTGTAGCCCACGCGGGGGAAGTGGATCAGGTTGTTCGGGCCGTCGTCGTCGGCCATGACGTCTCCCTCTCGGAGTTGACAGACGGTCACCGCCTGGGGCACCCTCGCGCGCGCACGACACGCGCGCGCCTTGGGGTGCTCCAGGCGGCGAGGAAGAGGCGGTGATGAAGAAGAACTTCGTCACCCTCCGTTGCGCTTGAAGAAGTCGTGCAGCTCCTCGGTGAGCTTGCGCCACACCTCGGGACGACCCTCGCGTTCGGCCTTGATGGCCAGGGTCCGGCACGCGTCGTACCAGACCCCGGCCCGCTCCTTCTCGGTCGTGGCTTCCGCGATCCGCGCGTTCCAGTGCTTCGCGCGGTTTTGCGTCTGCCGAGGCGTGCTCAACCCTGCTCTCCCTTCGGGAAGTAGTCGTTGATCGAGGCGGTCGGCCGCTCACCGCCGGCCGCCATCGGCCACTGCTGCCAGGGGTTGTCCGGGGCCACGAACTCCGCCGGCCTCGCCTGCCCGGCCGCGCCCGGCGCCTGGTCGGCCGGGGGGTTCAGCGAGGTCACCGTCTTGTCCAGGGACTTGGCGACGGCGGCGCCCAGGGCGGCCTGCCTGCCCTGCTTGCGCTCCAGCTTCCGGGCCTCCGCCGCGGCCCTGCGCTGGGGGAGCTCCAGGACCTCGTTCTTGTAGGTCGCGTACAGGGCCTCCGCCTTGCTCGCGGCCTCGCCGGACGCCTTCTGCATGGCCTTGAGCTGCCGCGACACCTTCCAGGCGCGGAGCTTCTTGGCCATCCAGCGGTCGCCATCGATCGGCGTCTGCTCCAGGCGCCGACGCACGATGTCGGCGATCTGCCCGTACTGCTGGGCGTCGCGAACGTGCTGGTCGCGGACGGTCGCGGTGAAGGCCCGCAGGCCCTCATCCGTGAACAGGGCGTTGATATCCATGAGGTGCGGTTCTCCTTCTCGGGGCGGGGGCGATCTGGGAGGCTTTGTCGTGGCGTTTCGGCGCCTTCACCGCGTCCCCGAGGTGTTGACGGCATCTCGGGGGCCGGTGGAACCGTCGAAACTTCGGTTCATGCAGGTCAGCGCCGCTTACGCGGCAGCAGACGGGGGTGGCACCACCAGCAGTCGGGACCGTGGTCGTACGGACTGCGGGAGTGGACGATCAGGAACGGCGTGGCCAGCACGGTGGCCAGGGCCACCAGGGCGAGGACCACGCCGACCGCGTACATCGGGATACTCATCTCGAACACCTCACTTCGGAGAATCCGCAGGTCACTGCTGGGGTCGGTAGCCGTCGGCGATGAGCGCGACGGCCTCCTGGCGGTACTTGGAGGCGGTGTCGGTGGACGACACGTCGAACTCGCGCTGGACGTCGGCGATCGAGACGACCCGGCACAGCTCGCGGTGGATCCCGTCGGCGTCCAGGCCGACGAACACCGCGCCGGCCACGAACGCCATGCGCGCGACCTTGCGGACCGCCCGCTCGCGCGGCGTCAGCTTCGCGGCGTCCTCGATTTCGACCGCGCGCCGCTCGACTTCGGCGGCGGCGAGCCGGGCTTCGGCAGCGGCGTACTCGGTTTCGGCTTCACGCTTGCGGGCCGCCTGGGTGTTCGCGTCGGCGGTCGCCTTGCGCTCGTTCTCCTCCGCCGTGAGCCGGTCGGCTTCGGCGGCGCGGCGGCGGGTTTCGGCAGCGGCCTTCTCCGTTTCGGCGGCGACCCGATCGGCTTCGGCAGCACGCTGCCGGGCCTCCGCGATCTCCGCCGTCTCGATGGCCTGAGCCTCCGCCGCGGCGACCCGGTCGGCCTCCGCCGCGAGCCTCCGCTTCTCCGCCGCCTGGCGCTCCAGCTCCGCCGCGCGGACGTCCGCGGCGGCCTTGGCCTCGCGCTCCTGGGCCTCCTTGCGCTCCGCCTCCGCCTCGCGGGCGCGGGCTTCGGCGATGACGGCCGTCTCCAGCGCGGCCTCCTCCAGCTCAGCGGCCCGCTCTGCGGCGCTGACCTGGGCTCGGGCGTGCGCGCGGGCCTGGCCGGTCTCGCCCTCCACCCGGGCGCGGACGGCCTCGAGCTTGCCCTCCGCCTCCAGCCGGTCGGCTTCGGCCTTCTTACGCGCGAGCTCCCGGCGCGTCTCCGCGTCCAGGCGCCGGCGCTCCGCCTCCTCCGCGCGGGCCTCAGCAGCACGTTCCTGCTGCTCAGGCATCGCGAGGGCCTCAGCGACGGTGTAGCCGTGGGCGGCCATCTTCATCGGCAGCAGTTCGTCCTCGGTGGCCTTGCCGAGGTCGCCGTCGTACTTGCGCTTGAGCCACTGCTCGTAGCCGATGAGCTCCTGCTGGCGCCGGATCATCTCCGGGTAGGAGGTGACGTTGTGCAGCCGCATCCGGCGGTAGAACCGCGGGGTGGCGATGGGGGAGAGGATCCAGCGGTGCAGCGGGATCCGGTCGGCTGCCGTTCCCGCCTCCAGCCTGGCCTTTTGGATGATCAGGCGGCGGGCGGCCTCGACGCCGATCACGAACAGGATCGGCATGACGCCGTGGCTGGCGGCCTGGACCGGGTCGGTGCCGATGTGGCCCTGTGAGCTGGCGTTGAACCAGATCGTCGCGCCCGTCATGGCGTGCGCGGCCATCCGCAGGAGCGGCCACGGGGTGCCCTTGCGGATCAGGTACAGGTCCAGCGCGAGGAACGCGATGATGCTGGCGTCGACGCCGACCGGGAACCAGGGGGCCAGTTCCTCGCTGAACCCCCAGCTCAGGGCAACCTTGGCCAGGGTGCTGTAGGACATCGCGAAGCCGATGACGCCGACCAGCGTGCCGCCGAACGCGGCGACGAGCGACAGGGCGGTCATCAGCCGGTCCCGGTTGGGCTTGATCCTCTTCCGCTTGTCCGTCCGCGAAACGCCCCGGGCCGTACCCGAAACCTTCTCGGGTGCGCCCGAAGCACGGTCCGGCGGGTGCGAAGCGGGGGTGTCGGGAGCCGCGGTCTGCGGCATGTCGGTGATCGTCATGGGGGCCTCCGGAAGGGGTCGTTCAGGGCGGGGTCGAAACGGCGGCCGGTGCTCCCGAAACGCGAGGGGTGCGTTCCCGAAACGGCGGCCGGTGCGGGCGGTTGATCACGAAACTGGCACCGGCACTACCCGCTCCGGGCGCACGAAAAGGCCGGCCTCCCGAGGAGCGGGCGACCGGTGCGGGGGAGCGCTGCGGGGCGGGCCCGAAACTGCCTGCCGCTCCCGCCGGGCGGGAACGAAATCAGCTCTCGGGGAACCGTGCGCCGTGCCGCATGAGGTCGGCGGTGGTGATGCCGAAGTGGCGGCACCGGTCGATCAACGGCTGGAGCGCGCTACCGCCGGCGAGCGCCTCGGGCGAGCCGACGCCGTACCGCTCCTGCGTGGCGAACAGCTCGTTGAGCGCGGTCGCGGTGCGGGCGGCGTGCTGCTCGAAGCGGCCCTCGCCCACCCACTCCTCCGCGATGACATGGAGGGTGGTGCGCCAGCTGCCGCTGTAGTCCTCCGGCCCGATCGGCGGGATGTCACTGCCGAAGATCGCGAAAGCGGCGGCCTGGGCGGCGGCTTCCGTGCCGGGCTGGAGCGGGGTCATCGTCGTGGCCATGGGGCCTCCCTCGACTGTGGTCCGGGCTGTCCGGCTCCCCGTCACCGCCCGTCCCGGCCACCGTGGTGCAGCGGCCGGTGCGGGCGGATCAGGCAGCCGCCAGACCGGATCAGGCAGCCTTAGTGCGGTTGCGGGCGGCGCGGCGCTTGATGCGGCGGCGGTCGTCCTCGCTCATGCCGCCCCACACGCCGTGGGCCTCGCCCATCTCCAGCGCCCAGGAGGCGCAGCGCTCCAGCACCGGGCACCTGCGGCACACCGACTTGGCCTCCTCAATCTGCAGGACGGCCGGGCCGGTGTTGCCGATGGGGAAGAACAGCTCGGGGTCCTCCCGCGTGCAGGCGCCGTCCTCGCGCCAGTTGGTGTTGACCGGCAGGTCGGCGTCGGGGGCGTAGCTGGTGCGTACGATGGAGTCGCGATTCATCAGGGCCTCCCAGAAGGTCCAGAGCAAGAAGTCAGCCCCGGGGTGGCCGCCCCGGGGCTGTTGCGTGTTGTGGCGGCCTGACGGCCGGAGCGGGCGGGAGCTCCCGGCGCTCTCCGCCGGCCCCGGCCGGGAAGGCGCGGGGACGACGGGCAGGGCCGGGGGCGGCGCTGCTTGGATGTGCGGGCGGTCAGCGGCGGTTGTTCTCCGACCGGCGGTTCTGCTCCGCGTTCTTCCGCGACAGTTCCTCGCGTTCGGCGTCGGTGAGGCTGGTGATCACGCCGCCACCTCCCAGCCGGTCGACGCCGGCGCGGTGTTGAGAACGAGGACCAGGGCGACGTCGACGCGAGCAGCGTCCTCGGGCTCATAGCCCTTGGCGTCGTCCTCGCGCTCGATCTCGTCGATGATCCCGGCCTGCGGCTGCGCCGCGGTGCGTGTCATCCTGTGCTGCATCAGGTCCTCCGATTCAGGTCCTGGACAGCCCGTCGGGCCGCAATCCCAAGGGCTGTCGCGATCACTCCCCACTTGGGGAGCTGACTGCTTGTACGAGCAGCCACGGCCCCGGCCGCCCCACTGCGGGGTGGCCGGGGCCGTGGTCGTTCGTCCGGAGCAGGTCAGCTCGCGCGGCGCTCAGGGTGCAGCGTCGTAAGCGGAACCGGCGGCGCTCCCAGCGGCGCGGCACCGGCGGGCAGCTGCGCGCGGAGGGTGTCGGCGTCGCGGACCGCGGACTCGGTCGCCGCCCACTGTTCCTTGCGCAGCAGCCACAGGGGCCGGTCGTTGCCGCGCTCGTCGGCCGCCGACGCCTGCTTCCGCGCGGCGATCTGGCTGACGGCCGGGGTGACCGCGACCTTGGGCTTGCGCCGCACGGTGGTCCGGCGGCGGTGGCCGGTCTCCGTGTGGCCGTCCTGGAGGCGCTCCTGCCACTTCTTCACCGTCACGTCGACCGTGACCAGACGGTTGCTGCCCAGGCGGCAGCGGACGGCAGCGTCCTTCCACGTGCGGCCGGTGTCGTGCGGCACGACCTTGGGCGCCGTGCTCCGGAGGCCGGTGATCGGCACCCACGTCTCGCAGTCGGGGCAGATCAGCGATGCGCAGTCCCGGCGCAGGTCGTACTGGTGGGGCTTGAGGGCGGACAGGGCCAGCGGCGGGCGGGAGTTGAGAGTGCGGGAACGGGTCCGGCTCCGGCGGGGCCGGGCGGTGCGCTCAAGGGTCGAAGCAGACATCTGAACTCCTCACGGGCAGAGCGGCAGGGGGGCGTCGCGATGCTCTCTCCGCCCTCCGGGCCGCACGGCCCAAGGCCGGCGTCCCGCAGGACAGACAGCGCACAGCGCTGCAACGTGCACACAAGTCGTCGCGGCCGTCAGGCTCCGGGGGAGTTCGATGGTGCTCTCGCGTCCTCAGCTCGCCTGATGACGTGCCCCCAGCGAGCTGAGGGCTACCCCGGCCGCCCCGGAGGGCGGACGACTACCTGGGCAACTTCGATATCGAAGTTGCAGTACGATGGTGCGTGATCTCTCTATCGATGTCAAGCACTTCGATAGAGATGTTTCCTCGCTATGTGAGTCGCGAGCCGTAGCTGACGCTGAGCATCGAAGCCCTTAGGATCGCTAGCGAAGTTAGGAGACACATGGCAGGCGGAAAGGGCTCTGAACAGCCCAGATACCTCCAGATCGCTGACGAGCTGAAGGCTGCGATCGAGCGAGGGGACTACCGACCCGGTGATCGACTGCCGGGAGAGAACGCCCTCGCGCCTCAGTACGGCGTCGCCGTGATGACCGCACGGCGAGCACTGCGTGCGCTCACCAACGAAGGGCTCGCGGAGTCCCGGAAGGGCGCGGGGGTGTTCGTCCAGGCTTTCCGCCCCATCCGGCGACGCGGCATCCAGCGCCTGGCGCAAGACCAGTGGGGCGCCGGTAAGTCGATCTGGTCGGCTGACGAAGACCGCCCCCTGACGGTCGACCAGGTGTCCGTACAGGAGGTCGTTCCGCCGGCGCACATTGCCGAAATGCTCGGCCTGGGCGCTGGCGAGACTGCCTGCGCCAGGTCCCGGCGCTTCGTCCTGGACGGCCGGCCGGTCATGCTCGCCACCTCGTACCTGCCCTACGCCCTGGTGGAAGGTTCGGCGATCACTCAGGCCGACACAGGTCCGGGAGGAACCTACGCTCGCCTCGCTGACCTCGGACACGGCCCGGTTCGCTTCCGGGAGGAGATCCGCGGACGGCTGCCCACTGCTGAGGAAGCAGCCACGTTGGGCATGTCCCCTGAGCGTCCTGTCTTGAAGATGTGCCGGACAGCCTTCGACGCCCAACAGCGAGTTGTTGAGGTCAACGAGATGACTCTCGACTCCGCGTCGTACGTCCTGGACTACGAGTTCGATGCCTGACGGCACGCAGGACTCGGTGCGAGCGCGGCACTGGGTTGTGCCCGGGATCGCCATGGTTCCTCCGGCCGGAATTGCGGGTGTGGATCAACAAGAAACAGCATCCGCACCAGGGGCCTTGAGCGAGATGTCCGACCGTGGAAGTGGTGTAGCAACAGCGTGGCAATAGCGCCGCTGATACCTGGAAGGTGACCGCCAAGGGGGTGTGTAGTGATCGCTGTGGACAGGTGGACAGGTGAGGAGGCGCTGCTGTTGCGGTCGGTGATGCGAGCGTCTGTGCGCGAGTTCGCCGGTCGCCTCGGCATCAGCCCTCGGACCGTCTCGAACTGGCAGCGGAACAAGACGAGCGTCTGCCGTCCCCAGATGGCGCAGATCCTGGACACGGCGCTCCTCCAGTGCACCCCGGCTGAGCAGGAGGCGTTCAGCCTCCGTCTGGCAGCGCTGCGTGGAACGGCAGCTCCCCTCAACGCGGAGTCGGCAGCGCGTCCGGCACCGTGCACGGTCGTCTCCCACAAGTTCTTGCCGGTGTACCTCGGTGAGTGCAGTGCGCCCCTCTACGCTGCGGGTTCGCCAAGCGAGCCAGGGCCAGGCGGCCTGAAGCAGCGAGTCCTGCCGGCTGACCATCACTCCGCGCAGTCGTCGACGGTGTACATCTACGCCTGCGGTGTCGCAGTGGTGCATCTCGAGGAGCACCACCGTCTCGAGTCGTTGACCGAGCTGGCGTTGTGGCGTTACCGCACCTACCTGAAGGAACCGGGCTGGGTAGGCGAGTGGATGGCTCACCTGCTGGCCCGCCACGGCGACGACAAGGCGCAGCCTGCCCAGTCGCTCATTCCGCAGTATGTGTTGTCGGCCTACGAGCTCCGCACGCATTCCTGGTCAAGCGCTGGCCTGGACACGGCTCTCCAGCTGCTTGCGACGCCATCAGTGCTGGTCAACCGGCAGAATCCGGCAGATGTGGTGCCGCTCGGGCCGGGGGTAGAGGAAGCCAAGTTCCGTGACGGCTGGGCTCACCCCGAGGCCGTGACGTTCGACGGTGGAGTCTCCCGCGGCGTCGTCGGCTGGTCGGGTGTCGCCTATCACCCGCAGCAGGACGAACGGGCTCTGACTATGAGCCAGATTGTGGCCCTTGAGCTCGACGTGCAGGCCCTCTGGGCTCTCTCGTCGCACATCCTGCACACGATCGAAGACGGCCAGGACCCGGTGATGCCGACGGCCTACGGCTGGCGCTTTCTGCGCAGCGCCTACTTCCGGCTCACTACCGCGCGCCCCACTGAGACCGCCCAACACCGTGTGATGCGCGAGGCCATCCTGGCCACCAGCGAACTTCCTGATCGGCTGCGCGCCGCCCAGGACGCTCTCCGAGACAGCAATCCGTGACGGCCATGTGGAAGGCGGAGTGGGTGGACCCTCGATCGACAGCGCTGCTGGTCATTGATGTGCAGCAGGGCTTTGTCAACCAGCACAGCCGCGGAGTCATCCCCGCGGTTGTTCGGCTGGTGGAGGGCTGGCAAGCAGCTGGCGCTCCCGTGGTGCTGTCGCGGTTCCACAACGAGCCCGGGTCACCGTACGAGACGATCACGGGATGGACGCGCTTGCGTACTCCCGAAGAGCAAGCCCTCGTTGCTGACCTGGTCCCCTTCGTTGCCAGCGCCGCCGCGATCATCGACAAGCCCCAGTCGTCAGTGTTCACCCCCGAGGGTGCCCGGACCATCCGCGAGGCGGGCTGGACCGATCTGGTGCTGTGCGGCATCGACACAGACGCGTGCGTCTACGATTCCGCTGTTGCCGCCTACCAGGCCGGATACCGGCCGTGGATCGTCACGGACGCTTGCGCCTCCACCGGCGGCGCCCGCTACCACGACGCCGCGCTCCTGCTCGCCTCCCGAAACATCGGCGCTGAGCAACTGGTCACCAGCGAGGTCGTCTTGTCCCGAATCAGCGGAACCCAGGGAGCCCACGCATGAACACACCGCACGAGACAGATGTGCTGGTAGTCGGCGCCGGCCCGTCAGGCGTGGCGGCCGCGGTGATGGCGGCCAGCCTGAATCTTCGAACGGTCGTCGTGGAGGCCGGTGCAGTAAGCGGCAAGCTGCATGTCATCGGGGCGCTGGAGAACGTCCCTGGCAACTGGTCGACCGGTCCCCAGCTTGCTGAAGCCCTTGCCGCCGACCTGGATCGCCTACAGCAGGCTGACCGATGCTCCGTCATGCAGGGCCGCGCGGTCAGCGTCACCGGCTACGACGACCGGGCGGAGCTCGTACTCGAGGACGGACGCGCACTCAGCGCACAGCTGATCGTGGTCGCCACCGGCGTGACCACCCTGGCCCCGCCCGATGCCGACTGGATCAGCGCTCCAGCGCGTTTGTCCGTTCCTCCGCTGTGGCGCACCAAGCCTGCAGACCTAACAGGCCGGACCTATGTTCTCGGAGGGGACCGTCCCCTCGGAACGTGGCTCCGCACCCATCCGCACTCCTCAACGACGCTTCATGTCCTCTGTCCGCCGGCGGATGACTACAAGATCGCCGAAGTGGCGGGGGATGAGCGCGTGCGCATCGTGCCCGTCGCTCACGTCGCCCTGTCGCCCCTGGCCTATGGAGACGAGTGGACCTTGCAGGTCAAGGACCGGCAGGGGGAGCACAAGTCCTACGTTGCCAAGACGGTGTTGAACAACCTCGGCAACGCACCAGCAAGTTTGGAGGGCCTCGTCGCGAGCGAGGACGGCTACTGCCCTCCCGGCAAACAGCACCCCCGTATCCGGGTCGCCGGCGACTTGCGGTCGGCCCAGTTCCAACGCATCACGACGGCACAGGGCTCTGGGGCAGAAGCTGTGCTCGCGTCCTACTACGCCTCGGTCCTGAAGCCATGCTGAGGCTTGATACCCACCGCCCTATCGACGTATCCGTGCGTGGTAGCCAAGATCGATCCCGTGGTGTATCTTTCAGGGAATCGGTGATCATGAGAGGTTGGGGCATGTCCGACGCGGATCCCATGCAGCGGGTCAACGCTCTCCTCGACGACGTCCTGCCGACACCGCGCGTGCGGCAACAGCTGCGCCTCGCTGCAGGGCTCACCCAACAGGAAGTCGCGGACGCCGTGGGCGTGAAACGCCTGGCCGTAGCCCGCTGGGAGCTGGGCCAGACCCACCCCAGGCGGCCCCATCGCGCCGTCTACATCCACCTACTCAAGGGGCTCGCGGAGCGTTTCCCCGAGGTCGCTGAGCTGAATGCAGGCAGCACGACGCCGGCCTCCGAAAGGGGGTCGGGATGACCTAGCGGCCATCGGCCGCGCGCGCCAATCAGGTGGAGGGCAATCCACTGTGGCCCCGCGCGGCCCGTCTCGCCGACCATCAGGTCGGCCGCCCAGTCCCCGGTTGGCGCCGGTTCTGGGCTCCAGCTCATCGAGCTGGTTCTTCTCTCAGCAACACCCCGCCTTGGCAGGCGGGCACCCGGTCCGCTTTGGCAAGCGGGCCACCCCGGCTCTTTAAGGAGCCCCTTTGGCAGGGGGCCTCTGTTGAGCCACAGCGTCACCCCGGGTTCCGGCGGCTTTGGCAGGCCGTCGGTGCTCGGGGCTCCATCCGTACAGAGCGCTCGCCGCGGTCGGGTCCCTTGGCAGGGGCCTGGTCGCGGTCGGGGCGATCCATATGAAGGTTGGTGTCCCCGCCATAGTGCACGAGATCGGTGTCTTCTGTCAGCTCGACCGTGTCCGATTCAGCCTGGTTCGAGCCCCCCGCCCTTCCCGCGTGACGAGATTCGCTCACCCTGTTTGCCCTGTTCACGCCATTAATCACGAAGATTCTTGGGGTCGGAGTGTCACACGGACCCCGGTCCGCGACACCAATACCAAGAGGGGGGCCCATGTCCTCCTGACGGCGCCAGCCGCCGCGGTGCTCCGGAGCTCCGTCCCGTGGGGCGGGACACGATCCGAAGTTCCTGCCCGCCGGGCGGGAGGGAGCGGGGGGTTCGCCGCTGCTCGGACTCTGTCCACAGGTGGCCTGCGCAAGGCTGCCGAGATGATCTCTTTCTCGCATGTGCGGGTGGGCCGGTGAGCGCCGTGGCGGCGTCGGCCGCCGTGCTCCCGCGCCCGCGCACGAAGTTCGCCGGCGGAGCGTCGCGTCGTCGGCTGCGGTCGGTTCCGGCGCAGGCCGGTCCGGTCGCGCGGCTGGAGCTGGGTAACCCGCTCCAGCTGTCGAAGACGATGCGGGCCCGGCTACTCGCGGCGGTGCGCGCGTTGGTGACGTCCCCGGCGCTGGCCGGTGCGTCGGACGGCGCGCGGCTGGCGTCGGTGGTGCTGACCGCGAAGGCGGATGTGCGCAAGGACTTCGAGACGTCGATCTGGGCGGCGGAGCTCGGGCGGTGGCTGGGGGTGTCGCAGTCGACGGTCGCGCACACGGTGCTGCCCGAGCTGCGCGGCGCCGGGTTCCTCGGCTCGAACGTCGCGACGAACGCCTTCGGGCACGCGACGGGCCTGGAGTGCTGGGTAATCCCGATGTACCGGGCGCAGAAGGCCGGCGACCGGCGGCACCCGCTGGCGCTGTCCCGCTCGGAACTGGCGGTGCTGCTGAGCCTCATCGAGGTGCTGTTCGGTCCCGGGTGGGCACCGAAGGACAAGCCGGTCGTCCCGGCCGGTCTGCTCGCCGGTCGTACGGGCCGGGGCGCGGCGACGGACCGGCTCGGGCTGCTGCTGATGGTGCTGACGACGGGTTCGGCGGGCTGGCTGCAGCTGTGCCCCGGGTCGGTGGACACCAGCCGTGGGCGTCCGGCGGCGACGGTCGCGCGGCTGCTGGGCTGCACGGCGGCGGCCGGGGCGAAGGTCCTCAAGCGCCTCCAGGAGCACGGCGTCGCGGACGTGGTGCGCAAGGAGACCGGCTCGGGCCTGAACGCGCAGTCGCGGGTGCGCCTGGTGCCGGTTGCCAAGGCCCACGGCGTGGCCGTGCGGGAGGCCCGCCGGGCGGCGAAGGCCCTGATTTCAGACCTCGCCGGTACTGCATCCGGAGATCTTGAGTCGGGCGAGACCGACGAATCCCCTGTGACGACTGGGGTGGAGGGCGCCGAACAGGGCGGGATGGCCGGATCGGCAGACCTCGCCGCAACTGCACAGCACCACGCTCTCCACGCTTCTGTGGTTACTCCCGGTGGTTCTCTTGTGCTCTCTGGTGGCTTTTCCGGCGAAGGCCGTGGTGGGAACCACAGTCTGCCGGACCGCGCGTGCGTGCGCGAGGACGGCGGCCCGCTCCGCGGGGAACAGCAGGAGAAATCCCCGTCGATCAACAGCGAGAAGCCCGGCCGCGGGCCGGTGGCCAACGGTCCGGTGCGGATCGTGGTCGGTGCGGGTCAGGGCAGGCAGCAGCGGGGGAGGGTGCCGCTGCCGCCGGAGGATCTGCGGACCGTCCTGGCCCCGGTGGACCTGGTGTGGGCGCGCCTGGAGCGTCCGGCCGCCCGCCGCCTGGTGGAGGTCGCCACCCGCAGCGAGCTGGGCAGGGTTGTCGGGTTCGCCGGCCGTGCGGACGCGCCGCAGGTCCTCGCCGACCGGCTCGCTCGGCGCCTGGCCGACCAGATGCGACTGGCCGGGCCGATCAAGGACCCGGTGGGCTGGCTGATCGGCGTCGGTCTGCCGCAACGTCAGCAGTGCGGCGACGTACGGTGTGACGACCGGGTGCTGCTCGACTCCGGCCAGGACTGCCCGCGCTGCGAGGAGAAGCAGGCCGACCGCCGGGACCAGCGCCGCGCGGTCGCGGCCGCCGTCGACGCCGCGATGCCCGGCGCCTCGGAGGCGGAACGCCGGGCAGCCACCGCCAAGCAGCTGCACCAGGACGTGACGGCCAGGGCGTGGGCGCAGGTGCACGAGTGGGACCAGGTCCGCGCCCGGCAGGCCGCCGCAGCTCAGGCCCGTGCCGAAGCCGCGGCCTCGCACCCCGAGGACCAGGTCCCGGCCACGCCGGTGGCCCCGGTCGTGCTGCCCACGCCCCGCCCGGCCGCCGCGCTTCAGGCCCCGGAGGTCGCGGACGTCGACGACGACCAAGAGCTCGTCCTCGAGGACCTGACCCGCGAGCAGGTGCTCGACTGGCGCACCCGCGCCGCGCACGACCACCAGATCGTCCACGACCACATCGCCCGGTACGGCGAGCACTCCGCGCAGCGCCTGTTCACCAGGTCGTTCGTCGCAACCGTGCAGCGCCTCTCGGGCCTCGGTCACCTGGACCTCGGCTACACCCCGTGGGGGCAGGCATGAACGGGCAGCGGCACACGGCGGCGATGTGGGAGCTGAGCCGCCGGGCGTTCCCTGAAGCGGATGACGCGTCGGCCTCGATCGAGGTGAGCCACGCACAACGCCGCCGCCCTGCGCCAGACCAAGGTGGAACGCACTGCCCGGAGGCCGGGACGGCAACCACCGTGCCGCAGTCGGCTGCGCTGCAGACCACGGCGTGAGCAGCGCGCCTGTAGGAGGGCGGCATCGACGCGGTTGGTTCCAACTATTAGGTTCTCAAACGGAGGTTCGAATTTTGAGGTTACGAGAAGCGATCGAATGCGTGCGGATACCGGCATCCGTGCCCCGGTGTCCCGGTAGGGGCGGCATCGTTAGCCAGCACAGTGTGGTCGCCGTGGACAGCGGGGCCGCGTGCACGACAGCAGGAGGAATCCGGTGAGCGACCGTAGCGCCATCGAGTGGACTGAGGCGACGTGGAACCCGACCACCGGTTGTGATCGTGTCTCTTCCGGCTGTGATAACTGCTACGCCCTAACCTTGGCAAAGCGGCTGAAGGCGATGGGGGCGGAGAAATACCAGAACGACGGTGATCCCCGCACGTCGGGCCCAGGGTTCGATGTCACGCTGCACCCGGATGCTCTGAACGTTCCCTACGGGTGGAAGAGTCCGCGCACGGTGTTCGTGAACTCGATGTCCGACCTGTTTCACGCGCGGGTGCCGCTCGATTTCGTCCGCCAGGTCTTCCAGGTCATGGCCGACACCCCGCAACACACCTACCAGGTCCTCACCAAGCGGGCCCGACGCCTGCGCCAAATCGCTCCCAAGCTCGACTGGCCGGACAACGTCTGGATGGGCGTCTCGGTGGAGACCGAGAAGGAGCTGGCGCGCGTGGACGATCTGCGTGAAGTCCCTTCGGCCGTACGGTTCCTGTCCTGCGAGCCGCTGCTGGGTCCACTGGCTGGCCTGCGTCTGGACGGCATTCACTGGGTGATCGCCGGCGGTGAGTCCGGCCCCGGGCACCGGGCTCTGGACGAAGCCTGGGTCACTCAGATCCGCGACACCTGCCAGGATGCCGGCGTCGCCTTCTTCTTCAAGCAGTGGGGCGGGCGCACCCCCAAGGCCGGCGGCCGGCTCCTGGAGGGCCGGACCTGGGACCAGATGCCGCTGTCGGTCGCGGCCTGACCGGTCTGCTCGTTGTGGCCGGGCACGGTCAGGCCCGGCCACACATCAGGCCGCGAGGTTGCCGGGATACAGGGTGATCTCGCGGGTCTTCTTCACGCCCACGCCGTTGCTGGGCGTCCCGCCCTGCTCGTGCAGACGTTGTACCGCTTTGCGCACCACCGGCTCGGTGATCTGCCCGTAGTAGGACCCGAAGACCTCCAGCGTGTGGTCGACGAGCTTGACCGGCCGCCGGGTCCGTGCCAGAAGCTTCGCAAGGTTCTCAGCGATCTCCGGCACCGCCTTGGCCTCCACTTCCTTCGGATCCGGGCGCGTCACCGAGGCCATGGAGAACAGCGCGTCGTCCTCTTCACGCTCCTCCAGCGTCTCCCACCACGTTGCCCGGGCCCGGGCAACGGTGTCGCCGAACACCCACAGCCCATACGGGCTACGGGTGGCGAACACAAGCCGGTACACGGCCCGCTTGCGCGGCGAGTGCGACACCGGCACGGACTGCACAAGCATCCCGGTACGCCGCTCCAGACGGCGGGCGTACTCGGCCGCCACCGCCTCGATCGCATCCTCGGCCGCGCCGTCCTTGTTGCGGGAGGCCACCGCGTCGGCGAAGTACTCCCGCCACCAGGTCCCGCCGCACACGTCGTCGAACCGCTGCAGAGACTTCTCGTTGCCCTTCGGGGAGCGGACGTGCCCACCCAGACGCCACACGGCCATCATGCTGAAGTTCATCAGCAGCTCAGTCGGGGGCCACTTCTGCGGACGCTTACGTGCGAGGACATCGACGAGGCGGTCCTGCGGCAGAACGAGCCCGCACGGGTCCAGGAAGAGAAACAGCGGCTCCCGGACGGCCCGCTGAACGACCTGGTCAAGAACACCGTCGACCTCACCGCGATGAGCGTGCGCCCGTACACCGCGAGCCAGGTAGTGCTGGACGACCTCGCGTAACCGGTCGAACGACTTTGCCTGGGGCTCGGAGAAGAAGCACTCCAACGTGAGCCCGGGCTTATGACGCAGGGACGAAGCGACCTTCAGCGCAATCTCCGCGGACGCCGGGTCGCCGTTCTCATAGCGGCCTTCACCCGCGTATCCGTCGAGGTAGACGACGCGCTTGTCGTGGGAATGCGTACCCGTCATTCCGCCGAACTGCGGCAGATACCGCTTGAGGAGATCGTGCTTGAACACGCTGGGAAGCGCTTTATCCGCCCAGTAATCCCCGCCTGTACCCGACGACATCGCCCCACCCCTAGGTTCGCCGTAGTTGTCTGATCACAGATGGTGAGGCACCGGTGGGAGCAGAGCAAGAGGCACTGCCCGCTGTGGGGAGCGCCGTGGCGCTGTGCTGTTCCCCTATGTTTCTGCGGTTGCGCCGGCCAGGGAGTCGAGGAGCTCTCCGAAGGTGATCTTCTCGCGGTCGTAGTCGAAGGTCATGGCGGCGGCGAGTGCTTCCCACCGGTCGGTGCTGCGCCCGCAGTGGTCCAGCAGGACTTTCAGGGCGACTTCGGGTTCGTGGCGGGCGAGGATTTCGTCGGCGGGGATCTGGCGCAGGTGCTCCAGGGTGCGGTAGCGGGATTTCACGACGGCGCGGTAGACGTCCCGACGTGACCAGAGCCCTTCGGATTCAGGGGCGTCGAGCCAGGACTGCAGCACGGCGGCCGGGTCGGGGTGACGGTCGAGCTCCTCGTCGGTGAGCAGCCGCAGCACGGCTTCGTTGGTGTCGGCCGGGGCGAGGGCGACCGCGGCCGTGTGCAGCCAGTCGGGGACGTCGTTCTGGTGGCCGATCCAGGCGAGTTCGAGCGGGTGCAGCCCGGGGAGGGTGTCGGTGACCGCGGCGGGCGGGGTGTGCGGGTTGCCGGCGAGTGCGGTCAGCGCGGCGACGCGCCGGTGCTGGTAGTTGTGCTCCAGGAGACGGACCGGACTGAGCAGGTCGGTGTCGGCGGTGATGCGGGACAGGCGGGGGCTGGGCGGGGTGGAGACGACGGCGGGTTGTTCCAGCGTGGCCAGCAGCGCGCAGGCCTTGGCCAGGTGCGTGGGGTTGGTGCTGAGCAGGGCCAGGTCCTCGGCGATCGCGACGGCCCGGTGCTTGTGGTCGTCGTTGCGCGGTGGGGTGAGCAGGCGGCCGCGGCGGACGCATTCGTCGGCGGCCGCCTGCAGCTGGGTGGCTGCGATGTCGGTGAGGCGGGGATTGTAGCGGACCCGGTTGGCGATGTGGTGGAGCCGGTGGCGGGCGTTCACGCTCGGCTTGGGCAGGCCGGCCATCTCCGGTAGGCCCAGGGCGGGCAGGCAGGCACGCAGCAGGGCGGTATCGAGAGCAGGCTCCGGCTTGGGCTGTTCGGACGGGCTGTCGTCCGGGTCTGCGGTGAGGGAGGAGCTGCTGGACGCCATCATGCGGCTGCGGCGTGCCTCGACTTCGGCCTGGTCCAGCAGGAGGTGCTGGACGGCGGTGCCGAGGGTGGGGTGTTCGACCAGGTCGTGCCAGCGGTCGGGGCAGGTTGCGAGGATGCGCCAGGGAGCGCCTTCCCCGAACTCGTGGGGCAGGCCACGGTCGACACGTTGCGCGAACTGCCATTCCTCGTGCTGCGGATCCTTCAGTAGCCGGGCGAGCGGGGTGAGGGCGTGCTCCAGGACCGCGTCGAAGAGCGCCGGAGGGATGGGAGGGGCCGGTTCGGCGTCCGGCCGGTACCGGTGGCGGTTGGGGTCCCAGTCGGTGACGACGTCCTCGAGGTCGGTGTCGTGCATGCCGGACAGCAGGCCGATCGCGGCGTTGACCTGGTCGGGGTGGCGGGCCAGGCCGATGACCAGGCCCGGCGTCGGGCGGTGGGTGCGCAGGATCGCCGGCAGGTCGCCGGCCACAACGACGCCCTGGCTGGCGAGTTCGGCGAGCTGCTTGTCGTCGGCCTGCTGGAGGAGCTGGCGGCGCAGTCCGGGGCGGGTGACGCGGCTGAGCAGAACAGGCAGAGCGTCCGCGAGGGCCTTGGCACGGCGTTCCTCGCCGCGGCTGTCGACGCCGTAGGGGGCGCGGGAGGTCGAGCACAGCGCCTCGACCACCGTGGGGAGCGCCTCGTCCGGCAGTGCCTCGCTCACGGCGAGCTGCTGCCACAGCCAGTACGTCCCGGCGTTCACCATGCTCTTCGGCCCTCCCAGGCTGCGACTCCGTGTGACCGTCTGGTCACTGCATAGCTGGGGGTGACGCTACGCGGTGACGGCCGCCCACCGGCCCGGAACGGTGAATTGCGCCGTCAGATCGCTCAGGGGTTCAGGGGAAGTGACCCGGCAGGTCCGCTGCCGCGAGACCAGCCGGGCCGGCCATCAGACGAGGCCGAGCGCGGCCAGCGTCGTGAGCCCGAGCGTCATGGAAACAGCGAAGGCGCCCCCTGCGGACAGAACGGCCTCGGCCGGGGACACCCCGGTGGTGTAAGTGAGGATTCCAGCGCCGGTGGCCACGATTATCGAGACCAGGGCGCAGATCACGACCAGCAGCACTTTGACGCCGAACGACGGGTTGAACTTCAACGGTCCGGATGACCTTTCCGATGGCCGGACCGGGGGCACACGGCTCTCAGCCCGACCACCACGTTGCCTACATGGGGTCTTGCTGAGGCCGTGCCGACGTTCACTGGTCTCGACGCCTTGCCAGGGCCGCTCTATGGCTGTTCATCCCGGTGAGCTCGGAAGCAGGGGGTCGTGGGCTCAACAATCGGGCTCTCGAGGCATCAGCCACGGGCCCCGCAACGGCCACTCAGACAGCGCAATAAGGCTCAAGCCAGCTTCGGGCGCCTTGTTGTCGGCCGACCCGGGACACGTCGGCATCCCAAGCTCACGCATGTCGCACGCGCCCCGCACTGTAGTGGAAGAACAGCGCGCCAACACCCGCGACACGCACACATGTTCAGGCCGGTAGCTGGCTGTCGGGGTGGACTGGGCCAGCCACCTGGTGCGTGGCATTCAGATGGGCCTGGGGCCCCGGTGTTCTCGTCCAGGAGCCGCGCGATCTTGCCTGACACGGTTCGGCGTCCGTGTGCCGTGCCTCAGACGAAGGGCTGTCCGTGCGGGATGAAGGCGAGGCTGCGCCGAGTTCGGCGCCATCGAAGGGGTCGGCCTGGGAAGTAACGCGGCCGGGACCTGGTGGTCCCGGCCTGCGCCTGCTGGAGGGGCGAGCCACCGCCCGTTCCAGGTAAGTCCCTGTTCACTGGTTGGAGCCAGAGGAGGTCAGGGCCTGCCTCTCGGAAGGGGCAGATGTGCGGATGGTTGCAGTCTGCTGCGATGACAGCAAGCGGATGTGGGACGAACTCGATGAAAGTACCTGGAAATGATGGCCACGGCTTGACGCTGAGGTGGCGACCCTTGCGAGAAGGTACAGGTCGCGTCAGAGGCTCATCTGGTAGGGCGGTGCGCTCGGGAGAACTTGCCAGTTGGCCCTGTCTCCGCCGGATGCGACAGATGCGAATTTAGTACTCGTGATCGGCATTCGAGCGGTCCGATCACTGGCACCATTCTGTTCACCGCAGCGCGGCGGAGCCACCCGTTGAGCTGTCGGCGTTGGTTGGAGCCAGAGTTCTGAGACCCCGGTGCCCGTCGTGGTGCGCAGCACCCGTACGTGTTTCCGGAGGAAGGGCACGTCATGCTGCAGTACGCCTTGATATGGACCGTGGATCGCGGAGGACGGACTTCGGTTCCCGCGGTCGGATAGCCGCGATGCCGCGTACGGGGCGTCCAATGGCGCCCGTTCCGAACCCGAAAAGCTGGAAGGGCCAGCTGGCTGCAGCGCTGCGGGCGGGGAGAGCCGCCCGTGCACTGACTCGCCAGCAGGTTGCCGACAAGGCCGGAACGTCCGTCGGGACGATCCAGCGTGCTGAGTCCGGTCATGCCCTGCCGACGCTTCAGATGGCACATGCCATCGCGCTTGTCTGTCACTTGGACGGCGAGCAGATCGAGTCGCTGTGGAGGAAGGCATCGCAGCACGGACGCAAACAGCACCCGACGCGCGCACGTCCGCCGGCTCAGATTTTGAACTCCGCAGAACTGGGGCTTGCGTTGAGGCGGTTGTGGCAGATGAATGGTTGTCCGTCCCTGGCTGAGATGGAAAGGCGGGCCAGGGCCCGTAGCCGTGAGTTCGGCCCACTGTCCCGGTCGACGGCGTGGCGGATCCGGGAGCGAGACCAGTCAGTCGCATCCGAGAAGCAGTTGTTCGCGTACCTCGTTGCTTGCGAGGTACCAGAGAAGCGCTTCCGCCTCTGGGCCGAGGCCTGGCACCGGGTGCGCCATGCCGAGAGCCGACGCGATACCACAGGTGACGCCCGTCAAGGGGCGCTGACTGCGGCCGAGGCGGAGCGCCGAGTGCGTGAGGCCGGGCTCATCCCTCAAGAGCGGTTCCGGGGGAGCAGGGTGCCCTGGACGGTGCGGTGTCGACGACGGTCGTGCCGCAAGATCAGCCGAATCCGCTACGCGGACGTCATCGCCGGCAACAGCGGGTGCCCTAGCTGCGCCCGGCACGAAGCCTGAACATCCTCCCCGCCCTCAGGGCCCCTCAACTTCGTGAACCACGAGGAGATCCAAGATTCATGTCCGATCTCAGCCCGCATGCCCCAAGCCTGCTGAAGAGGCTTGCGGCCTGGGTCCGTCGCCGCCTACGCGCGATGCTCTCCAGCGCCCTGCGCGGTGCTGCCTACGCCTCCGGAGCCGGCCTCGTCGGCCTGGTGTTCTGGTGGATTCAGCACCAGCTGTCTTAAGTCGGCGGGCACGCGCACACCGCTGTGGTCGCCAAGACTGCACCGACACTCCGTAGGCCCGCGCCGAAATCGGCGCGGGCCTACGACTGCTGCCGGATGACGATGGGGCGTTGGCGGATCCCGAAGGCGCGGGCCTCCTGCTCGTTCACCTGCCAGGCCCGGCTCCCGGTGCATCCGCACCGTCCCGGCCAGTGCGCCCGGCGGGTCTCGACAACACCCAGCCGCGCCCGCTCCGACCACGTCTGCGCCTCGCTCTGATCCGCCGGGGTCGCCACCCCAGCAAGCCCGCCCGGCCAACGGGGTGATCTCTCGGCAACTCGGTCCGCCATCTATAAGCCTCACACCGCGTTTCCCCAGGTGAGGGCGGCGCACGCGGAGCCTGTGAGCTGTGAGCCAGGGCCTGCTCCGGGCGTCCACCTCACGCCGCAAGATAACTCTGACAGGGTTAAAGACACGGGTTAAAGTCTAGGCTAAATAATGCTAGGGTCGGGGCGCGAGAGGAGATTCACGTATGGCATCCGAGGAAGAGCTGTTCGCGAACATCGACGCGTTGCTGGAGGAGGAGCCGCAGCTCCCGCCCCCAGCCGAACGCGCCCGACTCCGCGAGGCTGCCGGTATCACCCAGGCCCGCCTCGCGACCGCGCTGAAGACCACGACGCAGACGGTGAAGAACTGGGAGAACGGCCGCTCCGAGCCGAAGTCGCCGCGCCTGGAGGCGTACCAGCGGCTGCTGAAGGGGTGGGCGGCGAAGTACCCCGCCCACGGCACCCCCGCCGCGCCTGTCGCCCCCGTGGCTCCGGCCGCCGCGCCGCAGCTGGTGACGCCGGAGACGTTCACGGGCCCGGCCGCGCCCGAGGCGACGGCCCCGGCGCCGGTGGAGGCTCCCGCCGCCCAGGCCGCGCCCGAGCGCCCCGCCCGTCCGGCCACGCGGCCGGCCTCGTCGCGGTGCCCGGCGAGGAAGGCGGCGAAGCCTGCTGTCGACCCGCGCTTCCCGCACGGGCCGCTCGCCGTGCTGGACGGCGACGGCTCCGCGTACGGCGTCGACGGGATCGTGCTGGACTGCCCGGCGACCACGATCCCGGAGCTGGTGGAGTGGACGCTACGCGAGTCCGGCCTCGGTGCGCCGAAGCTCAACCGCTACGGCAAGGACTCCGACCCGCTGATCGTGCTCACCGCCGCGGCCGCCGTGAAGCTCGGGCTGCCCGAGCGCCTGGAGGGCCACGAGCAGCGCCGCTCCCTGCGCCTGCCGGAGGACCACCCGGTCGTCAAGCAGGTAGCGAAGGCCAAGTGGCAGCTCACGCAGCGCGGGTTCGGCCCGTGGGCGCGGATCTACCGCAAGGCGCAGGGCCGCGACCGGCAGTGCGTGCAGCTGGCGATCCTGTCGTGGGACGCCCTCGATGAGCGCTCCTGGCCCGGCGTGAGCGAGATGGAGCCGGCCGACATCGCCCGCGTCCTCGGGGTTTACGCCCAGCGGGTCATCACCCCGCGCGGCTCGACGGCGGTCTCGGGCCTGGAGCTGATGACGGCGTTGCGCCCGCCGACGAAGCCGGAGCGTGACCCGGAGACCGGGAACTGGGTGTCCGGTCACAACCCGGGCTCGCTGGGGACGGAGCCGATGGACCCGGCGCCGCCGGAGGCCACCCCGGAGCACCCGGTCGTCGTTCAGTCCGGCTGGACGGGCGGGTTCCTAAATGAGGAGGCGTACCAGTGGGTGCGGCCGGTGAACTCGCTCAGCGATGAGGAGTGCCTGCTGCCCTTCGCGGTCGGCCTGGACCTCAACACCGCGTTCCTCGCCGCCGCGGCCCGCCTGGTCGTCGGCCTCAGCGCGCCCGACCACTTCCACGCCCCGAAGTTCAACCCGAAGATCCCCGGCTCCTGGCTGGTCGACCTGTCCCACATCGAGCTGGACCCGCGCCTGCCCTCGCCGTTCACGCCGGACGGCTCCCGTCCGACGGGCCCGGCCTGGTACCAGACGCACACCGTCGCCTACGCCCAGGAGCTCGGCTACGACGTCCACCCGATCGACGCGTACCTGCGCCGCGAGACCGGCGCGTACCTGGACCCGTGGCACGACCGGCTCAAGAACGCGTACGTCGACACCCTCGCCGACCTCGGCGTCACCAAGTACCTGGACGACCGCCAGTTCCTTGCCGCGATGGAGCAGCACAAGCAGGTCGATCCGGCCCTGGCTGCCGTCCTTGCGGCCATCAAGGCCACGGTGAAGGGTGGCGTCGGCAAGCTCCGCGAGCGTCCGCAGGGCAAGCACTACAAGGAGGGCGAGCGGTGGCCGGCCCTTCAGCGGCCGACCTGGCGCCCCGACATCCGGGCCGCCGTCATCAGCAAGGCCCGGGTCAACATGCACCGCAAACTCAACAACATGGCGAAGATGACCGGGCTGTACCCGCTCGCCGTGCTCTCCGACTGCGTCGTCTACCCCTCGCCGGGCGCGAGCCCGCTGGACTTCCTCCCCTACGCGGCCTCCGGCAAGCCGCAGCCGGGCGGCTTCCGCCTCGGGCCCACGCCGGGCCTGGCGAAGCTCGAGGGCGTCCAGGAGATGCTCTGGGCGATCGACCTGATGGAGAAGGGCCTCAACCCGGCCCGCCACATCAAGGGCGGCGACGCCGTCCAGGACGAGGGCGAGTAGCCGCCGTGGCCACGGACGCTAGCGGCGCACGGTCCCTCGAGGCTGACGCGGAGCGGGAACGGACGCTGGACCGCCTTCAGGCGCGCATGGAGGCCCTGCAGTTCTTCCTGCGTGCCCACCGGGCCTCGCCTCGTTTCGAGCTGTGGCGGCATGACCTGCGCGAGACGCGCGAGACCTGGATCCACCTGGTCGACCCCGACGGCCAGGACCTCACCACCGAGAAGGGAGCTAGAGCGTGGCCGGAGAGATCGAGGACGCCATCGAGCGGGCCGACCGGGAGGCGTTCACCAAGGAGCCGCCCAAGACCCTCAAGGGCCAGATCAGCTTCTTGATCAGGCAGTTCGGCAGTGCGAAGGCCGTGGCGGCGGAGCTCGGGGTCACCGCCGACTCCGTCAACCGCTACCGGCGCGGCGCCCGCAAGCACGCTCGCGCCGACGTCGCCGCGAAGATTGACGACGCCGTACGGAAGCGGTGGCAGCCGCTGGTGCGCAAGCGCCGGCAGCGCCAGGCCGCCACCACAGGCGGGATCACGGTGGAGACCCGGGCCCGGTTCGGCTACACCGCGCCGGTCGGCACGACCGACGACGGACGGTTCCGGCGACTCACCGTGCACCTTCCCCCGGAGTACGCGCAGCGCCTCTTCGACGCCCGCAACGCGGGGGCCAGCGACCAGCAGATGCGCGGAATCATCGCCGAAGGATTCAAGGAAATCTATTTCCAGGATGGTGGTGGTCGCGCCATGGGGCTGTCGGATGTAGCCATCAACGACATTGACTACCTGGATCTCGATTACTAATTCTGAACCCATTCACGGCCATCACAGATACCGTGATTGGCCAGGCCGTGCTTCCGCGCGGACACCGAGGGGTAGAGAGGACACGACCGTGGCGAGGGCGACCAAGATCCTGCGGGCGGCATGGGTGCCCGATGATGACCCGCAGCGCGACTGGGAAACGCGGCCAGCCTGGCCGTGGACTGGGTCCGGCAGGAATGCCATGAGCAGGGCGCCACCGGAGTGCTTGTGCTCAACGGTTTCGGTGTCGAGCAGCAGGTCCCCTCCCTGCGGCGCTTTGCCGCTGAGCACGCTGTCACGACGCCGCGTGCCTCCCGGGATCGCATAGCCCGCGGTGTCGGACCTGTCCTCGCCTACGTCCCGGATGAGAAGACCCTCGATTTCGCCGCACGCCTTGCCCGTGGGTCATCGCTCGCTGTCGTGGAGAGCATCCACGGCTTTCCCCTCCAGGGCTGGGCGCGACAGCTCGGCGCTGTCGACCTCACTCGCCCCGATGAACAGCCGGTGCCGTTCGACTCCGAGGTGGCGGAAGCGATTGGTCGGCTGGACCTCTACAAGAACAACGGCTTCGGCGATTCCTTCGGTAAACAGCAGGCTCGACGCATCCTGCAGGGCCTGCGCAGCGCAGGGAACCTCGAGCGAGACGTCATCCTGGGAGCTCTGGCAGCCCGGGGGGCCTCCGACCGTGCGGTGCGGAACCTCGCCAAGTTGATCGATTCGCTGGACAGTCGCTGAGCGCCGCATTGCCCCGGCTGGCTCACGGACCCACTTCACGCCCACCTTCGGTAGGCGAGGGAGCCCAGATATCGCACCTACCGAAAGTCAGTTCTTCTGTGCCTGGCGATGCTGGTCGCGGCGCGCCTTGCGTGCGGCGCGCATCGCCGCACGTTCCTCCGGTTGCACGTAGACCACCGTGACGGCTTCTTCGATCAACAGTGCTACGTCTGCGACCTCTTCAGCGGAGAAGGACACCCCGTCGTGCAAACTCCAGTTGCCCAGTGAACGGGCCTCGTGCAGGTCGGCAACGATCTCTGGCGGCACACCCTGAGCGCTCAGTCCGTCGATCCGATCGAAGAGTTTGTTCCCGGCTGCTTGCTTGTCCCGGCACAGCTCCTCGACGGCAGCCCGGTACATCCCCGCCGCAGCCCTCAACGCACCGACGGCCTCGCACCGCGCTCCTTCACCGAACAGATCGCGCATCTTGGCCGGGGCCGCCTCGTGCAACTTCCTGGCGTCCTGACGGGGATGGACCAACTCGACGGTCATAACCTTGACCTTCTTGAGTTCTTCGCTGGTCGGCGGGTCTGACCACGTGGATGGGTCTGGCCCCCAGTAGGCGAAGAAGACGCAGGTCTTCCCGCACAGCTGGCACTCCAAAACGTACTCATCCACCTGCCGCCGCTCGGGCTGCCGAGGGGCAGTACGACTTGTTCCACCGGAGAAGTCAGCGCCAGATGTGTCCCGCCCGGGGACCAGCTCGGGAAACACGGTCCGGCGGTCCTTACGCCTGAAGCCCACCCCTCGCTTGCAGTGCGGGCAGACACCCCTCGGCTGGGTGGTGTTGAGATCGTCGATTTGTATGCCGGTGCTGTTCACACCCCCTGGATACACCCCGGCACTGACACACTGCTTACCATTTTCCTCGCCCCGGGGCCGCGGCTGCCCCACTACCGTTGAGGTACGACCTGCCAGGAGGGGCCGATGAGCGCGCAGCCTGATCACGTACCCGTCACGCCGTACGCCCCCGCGCCCGGGGCGCCGGCCGAACTCCTCGCCCATCTGCGTGCCGACCGGCGCGCGGACACCTGGGTGCCGGCCTTCGAGCGGGAGTGGGCGGCCGCCCTCGAGGAATCGAGGCGCACGTTCTCCCTCGCGCCGCTGTACGAGGTCCTCCAGGACTGGGAGGGCCGTCTCGCCTCCGCTCCGGCCGTCGACGCGTTCGTCGCCTCCGGTTACGACGACAGCGACTTCATCGACATGGCGGAGCTCCGCGGGCGGCGCCGGTGACCGAACAGCAGCCGTACGCGATCCGCTTCTCCGCCCCGGCCGCGAAGGTTTTCGACACCCTGCCCGAGCACATCGAAGACATGGTGTGGGACGTCCTGGACGCCGCTGCGGCCGATCCGTGGGGCTTTGGGCAGTGGAACGCCGACGATCCCGAGGGCGAGGACGTCCGCCACGCCTCCGTCGGCCAGCTCTCCCTCACGTACTGGGTGAACCGGCCCCTGCACCGCCTGTCGGTCCTGACCATCACCTGGCTCGGATAGCCCCGGTGCAGGAGCCCGACCCCGGCATACAGCGGCCAGGGACGGGATGTCGCCAGCGTGACAGGAACTCGGTCAGCGACCGTAGGAGCCGACACCGAACCCGTTGATCCGGGACGAACCAGATTGCCGGAATTCCTTATTATCATCCGGCATCTGTTGGATTGTCAGTGCCCGGCTCTATCTTCGAAGGGAAGTCCTCCCAAGCGAAGGCGGTGCACGTTGGCGAACGGCGTCTGGCACGAGGAACTCCAGCAAGTCCTCGCACTCGACAAGGACGACCTTGGTCTCCCCCGCGACAGCAGACACCTCGTGCCCGACCTGATCGACGCGCTGCTCCGCCCGATCGCCGAACGCGACCGGTTCCTGCTGCAGTGCGTCGAAAGCCAGGCAGGCCGCGTGTGCAAGGCAGAGCAGAACGGTGTGCAGAGCCGCTTCATGTACGTCCGGAAGCATCGCGGCCCCGATGGCCTGGTGCGCTTGCGGGCGGCGCACCTGCCCACGTCCCACGAGATGACGCCGGAGGAGAGCGACCGGCACAAGGCCATGAAGGAGTTTGTGGCCCGGACTTGTGACGCGGCCGGCATCCGGTACGACGTGGAGAAAGCGACCAAGTTCCGAACGTCCCGGCCGGACGTGACCGTCATCGGCGATGGAGGGCTGAACCTGGGATGCGAGGCGCAGTACTACAACGCCAGCCCCGGGACGGTCCTGCGCCGGTCCCGAGCACACGCCAGCGCCGGGCTCACCGCCAACTGGATCACCGACAACGACAAGTTCCACCTCGTCGACCGAGCGAACTGGATGCTGACCCGGCCGGCAACGTGGCGGCAGATCAGCAATGCCACCGATCTTCCCCTGATGGGCGGGTACCGCGTCCTCGTCGAGTGGGCTTGCACAGCGGCGGCCGAGCGTCCATGCCCCGACGGGCTGGTGAAGACCGGCTGCGGCCGGGTGCACCTGCAGTGGGACACCCCCCGGCGGCTGGACGACGAAGGGACGGGCTGGACCGGGGAAGCCGGAAACACCCAGGGCGTCACCATCGGCCAGACGCTGATCGGCGCGGCCACCGGAACCGTGGTGCCGCTCTTCATCCCCTCACAACGCAGCCCGCGGGCTGGTACATACATGTGGGTGCCTGCCCGGGACCGGGCCACGTGGTCCGGGTACCGGCCGATCGAAGAGCCGCCGACCGAGGGAGTCGTCGAACCTGGCGATGCGATCCACTTCTCTGGTGAGGAAGCGGAGCTGTCCTGCCGATTCGGAGAGGAAAAGTGGACGCCAAGCGCCCCGCTACCCCGACGCGGCCTCGCGCAGCTCTCCATCACCGTCGACAGGCCCCAGCCTCCCGTGCACCCAGCCGCGGCGGAGCTCGCGCCGCAGTGTGCCCCGCCGGTCCTCCGCCAGCCGCAGCCTGGGGAAGGCGAGACCGAGGTTCTTCGGCGTGACCAGGCGGCGCAGCCCGCCGTCCCGTCCTTGGCTGCAGAGCCGGTCAGTGCTCCCGCTGTAGAGGACCGGCAAGCCCCTCAGGACGCGCCCCGTACAGGCGCGCCGAACACCGAACCAGATTCGAACACGCGTATCGTTTCGGTCATGGCTGAGACGTCCTTTCCCAGCGACCTGCTCGCCGCCCGGACCCGCCTGAACCAAGCCACCGCGGAGCTGTCGGCGCTGCTGCGGTCCCTGCCCTGGTCGGTGGAACCCGCGGAGGGCTGGCCCGGCATCGAACACCCTCATACCGGCGAGATCACCGGAGGCCGGGAGCCCAGCCCGGGATGGACCAACGAGCAGAAGGCCGCCGTCGCCCGGCTGCGCCAGGAGTGCCTCGAATTGTCCACAACCATCGTCACCCACTCGTACTGGGATGCTTTCCAGGGCAAAGACGTGGTCAAGGAACGGATGCGACTCAAGGCCGCCTCCCGTCCGATGACCACAGCGGGCCTGAGCCCGGCCGCCTGAGCCGCACGGCGCCGGGCACGCCCTATATCCATCCGCCCCGGAAAGGGGAGCGCCACAACCGCGATCCGTCGGCGACCCTGGCGCGGGGCGGCACTTCATGCCCGTGACCCGCAGCTGCCCGGTGCGGCAGCGCCTGGGGATCAACCGAGGTCGGAGGCGAGGGAGTTGAAGGTCTCCCGCATGAGCAGGTCGGTGGCGCCGGGCTGTTCGACCATACTGTCGAAGAGGTCCGCGAGCAGCCAGAGAGCGAAGTTGTGGACCAGCGCCTCCTTCGCCGGGATCGTCCCGAACTGGTCGCGCCAGGCCACGGTGTCCATGCCCATCGCCGCGGCCATGAGGACGCCGGTGACCATCGGTATACGGGCGGGGTCGGCCAGTTCGAAGCCGGGCAGCTTGCGGATCACGGCCGGGATCAGATCACTGAGCGGATCGAGGCCGCCCTCCTCTTCGCCGTCCTGCTGGCCGATGATGTGCGCGGTCAGCACGCTTACCAGGAAGACCGTGCCCCGGGACACTTCCTCCTGGCCGTAGGTGTCCATCGCGGCCTGGACACTTCTCTAAGACCCGGTACGAGTCCCATGCCGCGCGGACTGCTTCGTCCACGATTACACCGTCACTGGTCATGCGCTGACCGTAGTGAAGTCGGCGGACTGCGGTGGCGGTACTCGCACGAACAGTGCTGTCGACAACGGAGCCGTTTCGCATCGGACGTGCCGCCGCTATGCCCAGGGCGGTGCGGTGATCTGCATGTTGTTCCTGCCGAGCTGCCATCGGTCGGGTGCTGCCTGGTGGAAAGCGGGGAAGCGGTGCAGGAGCCGCCCCAGCCCGTCCATCTGCCGGCGGTGCGGTTCCCGCACCGAAGCCGGGAGCGCGGCGAGGATGTCGGTACGGGTCATCGGCTCGGGCGCGCGGGCGAGCAGGCGGGCGACCTGCGAGAGCACGTCGTCCCCGGCGGTGCCGCGCTGGGCCTGGGTCCAGTCGCGTCCGTGCACCTAATGCTGGACGAACGGCTCGCCCAGGATCTTGAAAGCCTCTGTGCCGAACCGGGCGAGCTTCGCGCGGGTGTCGCTGGAGAGCCGACTGCGGTTGCGGTACGCGTAGACACTGGCGGCGGCAACCGCCACTCCGGCGGCCACCGGGTGGGCTCGTGCCAGCCGCACGGCTCCGGCCAGGCCGTACCCGGCTCCCACGATCGTGGTGGTGCTGCCCTGCATGCCTGCCTCCGCCTTGCCGATCCTACCCAGCACGCCCCGTACGGCTTCCCAGTTCGGCACGGCGACGCCCTGGCGGATCAGGTCACGATCGGCGGCCAGCAGGACGACGGGGGCGAGTACGCCGGCGAGCTGCAGGATGCCGACGTCGCTGAGGTCCTCGTGGGCGAGCTTGTGGGCGGCCGCGGTCATGGGCAGCCCGTCCACGCAGACGACGTGCAGCAGCGGCACGTACTGCTGCCACCACAGCCGCTCCGCTCGGGCGAGATCGAAGGCGCCGCCCTCGCGCTTGCGGTCGGCCAGCACACGGGGGACTTCCGCCCACACGTAGTGAGGGATGAACCCGCGCAGCGTCCCGTGCCGCATCCCGGCGAGGATCGAGGACGGCTGGCCGCGTTTCAGGGCCGCAGTGACATCCGATGTGAGCACCGAGGTGTCGAAGACTCCGAGCCGGAAGCCGCTGCCGGTCAACGGCACGGGATAGGCGCTGCTGTACATGACGGGAGCGTAGGCCCTCCAACAGGTCCTTGATGCAGGGGCTTTCCCCGGCGGCAGGACTTGGCAGGGCCGGGGATGTCAGTGGGGTGGTCCATCATCGGTGGATGCCGCAGAAGGAGATTCTCCCGCCGGCCTACCGAAGGCGAAGGTGCTCGCCGCGCTGCCCGAGCACGCGGAGCAGATGGTCTGGGGCGTCCTGGGCGCCGCGGCTGGTGAGATGGCCGGCTGTGTCCAGCGACGCCTGCAAAGGCTGACGCACCAAATGTCGTGAGGGTGACCCGATTGTCAGACCCCTCTGGCAGGCTTACTGACACGTCGTAACGGCGCTGTTACGAGAGGGGTTCCGCGTTGCCCGAAGACTTCCGTGACTCACGTCGGTCATTCAACTCGAGTGAGCGAGTGGCGCTCTTTCTCGCCTCTGGGGGCAAGTGCGGAGCCTGTGGCTCCCCCCTGTTGCCTGGATGGCACGCCGACCACAAACAGGCGTGGACGCATGGCGGCCCTACCGACGTAGTCAACGGCCAGGCGCTGTGCCCGGCATGCAACCTGAGCAAGGGAGACCGATCCATGGGGTGGACTGGGCCGAGCCTGCGTGGCTGGCAGCGCGAAGCATTGGATGCCTACCTCGGCTCCAACTCGGGCGACTTCTTGACCGTTGCAACGCCCGGCGCCGGCAAGACGACCTTCGCTCTCCGTGTGGCCCACGAGCTGCTGACAGCTGGCGTCGTCACGCGCGTGATCGTCGTCGTTCCCACCGAGCATCTCAAGGTCCAGTGGGCCGACAACGCACACAACTGCGGCATCGCCCTCGATCCGTCCACGAAGAACGCGGACGGACTTGAGAACCCCTCCGACTACAAGGGCGCTGTCCTGACCTATGCGCAGGTCGCCTCGACTCCGGATCTTCACCGTCTGGGCTGCGGCCAACGGCCGACCTTGGTCATCCTCGACGAGATTCACCACGCCGGTGACGAGAAGGCGTGGGGCGCCGCGGTGCAGACGGCCTTCGGCCCTGCGCGCCGACGGCTGGCGATGTCAGGCACACCGTTCCGCTCGGACAACAACCCCATCCCGTTCGTGCAGTATGGCGAAGACGGAAAGTCCCAGGCCGACTACTCCTACGGGTACGGACGGGCGATCCGCGACGGCGTCTGCCGCCAGGTCGACTTCCACTTCTACGACGGCGAGATGAAGTGGCAGGGCTCAGACCACGTCACGTCCAGCGCGAACCTGTCGGCGGAGCTTCAACGAAGCGATGCATCGGCCGCCCTTGAGACTGCTTTGGACCCCGGCACCGGCTGGATGCGCAAGCTGCTCGGGCACGCCGACAACGCCCTCCGGCAACTGCGCACCGAAGTCCCCAAGGCTGGGGGTCTGGTCATCGCCTATCGAGGCTCGCAGGCACGGGCGTACGCGCAAATGCTCTTCGAGATCACCGGTGAAAGGCCCACGGTCGTCCTCAGTGAGGACGGCCCTGAAGCGAACGCCGGCATCGAAGCCTTCGCCCAGAGCACCGCTCGCTGGCTGGTGGCAGTGCGCATGGTCTCCGAAGGCGTCGACGTACCGCGTCTCGCCGTGGGCGTCTACGCAACCCAGACCAAGACCGAAATGTTCTTCCGCCAGGCCGTAGGCCGGTTCGTGCGTCGAAAGAAGGACGAAGAGCACCCCGCCCTCATCTTCGCCCCGGCGATCGCTCCCCTGCGGGTCCTGGCGGCCCAGGTGGAGAAGGAGATCCAGCACGAGCTCAAGCTCGAGGAGGAGGAGTTCGAGAAGGAACAGGGAGAGGAGTCAAACGGGCAACAGACCTTCGAGCTGTTCGCCAGGATCCCGATCGCCGCCTCCGAGCCGACGTTCGACCGGGCCATCCATGGCGGCGAGGAGTACACACCCGAGGAACACGAGTACGCCCAGCGCATGCTGCAGCAGTACTCCTTCCCCTCCAGCGCCTTGCCCTCCCTGCGCCAGATGGTCAGGGAACAGCTCGGAGTCCCACAAGCGCGCGTCACCATTGAGACTCCGGCGCCCGCAAAGGACGCAAACGCAGGTACCCCCGCGTTCCGGCTCCGCAAGCTGAAGCGGGACGAGGTGAGCCGCCTCGCACGCCGAATCAGCATCGTGGCGGGTCTTGAGCATGCGGTTGTACAAGGCAAGATCAACGAGGCGATGGGCGTCCGCAAGCGCGCGGATGCCAGTATCAAGCAGCTCGAGACCGGTGCCGCCTTCGCTCACCGGTGGCTGAAGGAGATCACATGACCGATTCCAGCCCGCTCCGGGCCCGCGGAAGCCTCATCGACGCGCTCTCGTCGACTGTGGACCGGGGCGGGCACGGCCTGAAGCACACCCCGCCCCTTCTGAGTCGTGTGCTGGAAGAAGGGGCCTGGCAGGAGTTCGAGACCGTCCGCGGTGAAGTCGTGCAGCACACGGACTTCGTCGGCTTCGTGACGACTCCGCCTCTAAAAGGACTGGGCGCGACAGTCGACCTGGTACGGCGGATGGTCGCTGATGACCCAGCCGCCCTCGACCTGCTCGACCGCGCCCTAGGAGGCGAGAAAACCTCTCGCGATCCCGACCCCCACAACAGTGAAGCAACGCCTCCCAGCACCAAGCAGGCAGCCGCACTACGGCGCCTACAGAAAGACGCGCCAGAACTCCACGCCCGGGTCCTGGCTGGAGAGCTGAGCGCGCACGCAGCCATGGTCCAGGGAGGCTTCCGGGCTCGCACGATCAGCGTGCCGGTGTCCAAGCCAGAGTCAGCAGCGCGGGCGCTCAGAAAGAATCTCAAACCGGAGGAACTCGCACATCTCATCAAGCTGCTCAGCGAAGAGGGACCAGCAGAATGACTCTGTCGCGCTGCTACGCCCCGACCCCGGCATTGCAGTTGCCGGGTCGAGGCGTTTCGCATCGTCGACGGCCGTCCAGCGGTAGTCACCCGGGCGGCAACCGGTAGTCACCAGCTGCCGCGGGGCCGTTCGGCACCGAGCTGGACCTCGCGCCGGCACTCCGGGCAGTCCGGCAGGCCCTCCACCCGGCGCGGCCTGTCGCCCTTCACCCAGTAGAACCCGCACAGCGCCGTGTTCGAGTAGAGGTCCACCTGATCGTCCTCGGAGGCGTGCAAGCCGTAGCCCGGCACCATCCAGGTGAACGTCGCCTCCCCGTCGTACGGCACGCCCTGCGGCCAGGTCGTACACCGGCTCGGTCGTCGTGCAGCGCATCCGCAGATCAGGCCCCGTCCAGCGCTTGCCGTACCGGATCTGCGAGCTGGCATCGACCGCGTCCGCGAGGCGCTCGAAGGACAGGTCGTAGTCCCGCATGTGCTCCCACGAGCCCGGCTTCTGCTCACGCATCAGCGAGCGGAACATCAACAGCAGCCGCGCCAGGTCGTGCTGGTCGACCCGGACCGTGCGCGTCCCGGGTCGTAGCCGTACGTCGGGTCGTGGGCGGGCTTCTTCGGCATCGGTCCTCGTTCGCGTTGCTACGGCGGCCAGCCCACCGCAGTGCCTGCGGTGCGGCCGGATGCTCAACGACCCGGGCCCGCCGGAGCCACGCCGACCTCCGCCGTCCGTGCGCCGGCCGAACCGCCGTGGGCCTCGCGTCTCAGGCTTGCGGCGGCGTCGCGCCGGGCAGCTCCCCGGAGAAGGCCCACCACTGCTCGATGGTCCACACGGCGACGCTGGAGCGGTCAGTGGACATCCGCAGCCACACCTCCTCGCCGCCGGGCATGAGCGCCACCTCCAAGTGCGCCTCGTCCCACGTGCCCACCGGGTACATCCACTCGATGCCGTCGGGCCACGTCCGCATCGCCACCGTGCGCACGCTCAGCGCCGCGGCGAAGGCGTCCAGCGCTGCCTTGGGTATCCGCACCTCCGCCGGCTCCCGCTGGGATCCCCGCCACCCGGCCCCCTCCGCCTCGTGCGACGGGACCCGCGCCCGCCGTCGTGGGTCAGCGTGACAGACCCGCGCCCCGCAACGGTGTCACGCTGTGAGGCTGGCAGGCTCACAGGCCGTTTCCCCAGGTAGCCGAGGTGAACTGTGATCCTGTGAGACACCTCAGGCGCCTAACGTGTCAAGCTGCCGCAGCGAGTTCGATGGGGAAGGCCGTGTGTTCGTCGAACAGCTTGCGGTGCTGGAGGCAGTGATAGAGCTGTCCGAGCATGCGGTTGAAAAGGTTCCTCTGGGCTGCAGCATGCCAGTCTCCGTCGTCGTCGCGGCGCCTTCGGTAGGACCGAGCAACGGAGCAGGCACGAGAGCCCCGCGCCCGCCGAGATGGCCCACGACGTCGTCCCGGCACGAAACGCAGCATCACCACCGGGCGTAAGGGGCGCGGGGTCCGGGCCGCACCGGAAACACCGAGGGCCGGTACCGAGGGCGGTACCGGCCGGGTGTCGGCGGGCGCGGGCCAACGCGCCTGCCGTTATGTCCTGAAGGGCTCGGGCTTGCGACCAACTTGCCGTCAGGGCGACACCAACGCAGCTCGGTTGGCATCGACGCTGCGCAGCGTCCTACCGAAGGGGCTAGACCGCAAATGGGCTGGAACGAACGTTGGGCCGTACAGGGCCTGGCGGACGGTCAACTGCTCGGCGGCAGCCCGGCGTCGGAGGACGGGACGGGCAAGAAGTTCCGCAGCGGTAAGCGGAACATCCGTGAGGCCAGGAAACGGCGAAACGGACAGGTCGGGCAGGGGCGCGGGATGGTCACCGGGCCGGTCGTGGAAGGCTGTTGCGTACCGCGCAGCCCCGCTTCGTGCAGGGCCAACTGCCGCTGGGCTGCGTGTGCTTGCGACCATCAGCCCAGGTCCCGGCCGCTTCGTGCCCGGGGCCCTTGTCAGGACGGAGTCCTGCGCACCATGAGCCACCTGCCTTCTTCTCCCCCGCCCGCCGAGGCGCCCGCCGGGCGCCTGGGGCCCACGCACGCGCTGATCCTGCTGATCGCCGTCCTCGTGCTGAGCACCGCCCTGTTCCTCAAGGGCACGCCGATCGGCGACATCTTCGTCCTGCTCGGCGGGTGCGGGGCGATCGGCGCAGGCACCCTCGCCGCGGCCGGCGGCGGGCGCCGGCTGATGGCCGTCCTCGTCGAGGCCGCGGTGCGCTCCAGCGCGGGCAAGTAGGAGCCGGCCATGACCTCGTCCCGTCCCGGTGGCGGCCCCGGCAGGCCGTTCGCCGGCCTCGCCGAGCACCTGGTCGCCCTCCGCAGGGCCGCGCGGATGTCCCAGCTCGGCCTCGCAGCCGCGGCGGCCGTCTCCCGCGGCACCGTCCAGCGCGCCGAGTCCGGCACCGCGGCGCCCTCGACGGCCGTCCTCGACGCCCTCGTGCGCGCCTGCGGGGCCGACCGGGCAGCCCGGGACCGCGCGTACGTCCTGCGCAACCAGGGCCGCACCGACCGCCGCGACCGGCTCCGCGGCCTCGAGGCGCCCGCGCCGGCGCTCATCCGCACCGCACAGGACCTCGGCGCGGCGCTCGCCGCGGAGTACGAACGGGCCGGCGCGCCCTCCCTGAGCGACCTTGTCCGCCCCGCAGGAGACCGGACGCGGATCCCGCGCACCACCGCCTGGCGGATCATCAAGCGTCGCGGCCTGCCCGCTGACGCCGGGCAGCTGCAAACCTTCCTGGACGTGTGCCGGGTGCGCCCCTCCGCCCAGCGGCACTACCGCGAGGCGTTCCTGCGCATCCAGCAAGCCCGCAGCAGCCGCCCGGCGCCCCCGCGCCCCCAGGTCCGGCCCGTCACCGGGCCCGGCCGGGGGACCGACAAGATCACCCCGTGGTTCAGGGACCTGATGGACTCCATGTCCCCCGAGGACATCGAGACCGCCCTCACCGTCGGCACCGCCTACCTCATCGCCGGCGAGGCGCACCGCAACGGCACCGCCCCGCCCCGCTCCCTGGACACCATCATGCGAACCGCACGGGACCTGTTCGTCGAATCGAACCGCCTCCCCGGAGCCCTGCAGGGCCCCGACAGCATCGCCGCCCTCGCACCCCGCGGCGATCTCGTCCTCGTGGAGGCCAAGTCCTCCTCTCGGGCCCATCGCGGCGCCGCTCCCGCCGGAATCCTCACAGTCCGCGAACTGGTGCCCGGGACGGTCTGGGAGACGAAGAGCAGCCGGCGAGCACACGGCACCCGCCCGGGATAGACGCCGATCCGCGCCCGGCCGGACCCGCGGGGGACGGCCGGGCCTGGGGCGCGCACCACGGCGCCCCGGCCACAAGACCACCCGCGCCAGGCCACCGCGGACCATCCCCTTCGACGACACCCACACCGCGAGGGACAACGCCCGGCGGCCGGACAAGGCGGGCGCAGCACACCAGAAGCGCACGGCGGGAGCAGCACACCCGCAACCGATCCGACGGTCGGCGCGCGGCCGACGTCGGCGCACCCGGAGGTCGTGGACAGCTCTTGACCTCTTCTGGCCTGCGACCTGCACCGGCGTGCGCGTGCCGCAGCTGACGTCGGCCGCAGGGCCTTCGGTGACCGGCTCGCGTCCCCGGCACGCGCGCTGCCACCATCGTCGTCACCGCGCCGGACGAACTCCCCTCCTAGGAGTTGTCGTCAAATGTCACGCCCACATCAGCAGCGATGCGAGGGTGACGGCTGCTTGGTAGGACTCGGCGGTCTTGTCGTAGCGGGTGGCGATGCCACGCCATTGCTTGAGGCGGTTGAAGCACCGTTCGACGACGTTGCGCCGCTTGTAGACCTGCTTGTCGAAGGCCGGCGGACGTCCGCCCTGGCTCCCGCGCCGGATCCGGTTGCGAACCTGGTCGGACCGTTGCGGAATGGTGTGCCGGATGTTCCGTCGCCGCAGCCAGGTGCGTATGGCCTTGGAGCTGTAGCCCTTGTCGCCGATGACGTGGTCGGGGCGGACCCGGGGCCGTCCCGGACCCGGCCGGGGCACCCGAATCGCCTCCATCACGGCGGTGAACTGCGTGCAGTCGTTGGTGTTCCCGCCGGCGACGGTAAAGGCGAGCGGGCGGCCGGCGCCATCGCAGGCCAGGTGGATCTTGCTGGTCAGACCGCCTCTGGACCGGCCGAGTCCCGGGGAGTGGAGCCCCCTTTTCGCGCTCCGGCCGCGTGCTGGTGGGCTCGGACGATCGTGGAGTCGACCGACACCAGCCACTCGATGTCCCCGGCCGCGTCGGCCCTGGCCTGGGCGGCCCGGAGCATCCGCTCGAAGGTGCCGTCCTTGGCCCACCGGCGGAAGCGGGTGTGCAGCGTCGCCCAGGAGCCATACCGCTCGGGCACGTCCCGCCAGGCCGTTCCGGTCCGGAACTTCCACACGATCCCGTTGAGGACCGTCCGGTCGTCCAGCCGTCTGCGGCCCCGCTCGGACC
This sequence comes from Streptomyces sp. NPDC101219, assembly GCF_044767675.1. NCBI lineage: Bacteria > Bacillati > Actinomycetota > Actinomycetes > Kitasatosporales > Streptomycetaceae > Streptomyces > Streptomyces sp. NPDC101219. The sequence continues at coordinate 9,164 of NZ_JBIWOK010000021.1, read as the reverse complement.
GGGGCAGCAGCGGCTGCACGAAGGCCCACTCGGCATCGGACAGTTCATGGCGACGTATCACCCGACCATGATCCCCGATCGAAGATCATTTGACGACAGACCCTAGGACCGGTCATCCAGCACCCGCACACCGCCCGAAAGGCACCGTCATGCCCACCACCCTGACCACCGTCCCACCCGCCGAGCCCGCTTCGCCCGACCGCGCCCTGCCGTCCGCTGCGACGGCCTCCGTCCCCCTGGGTGCGAGCGAAGCGGCCGTCGTCGTCACCGCGATCACCGCGGTGACCGTGCTCGCCGTCCTCGAGCGGCCGATCCCCGCCGTCCTGACCGCCATCACCGCGGCCGCCGTCCTGCTGCTGCTCCCCGGCCGCGCAAACCGCCTGCTCGCCGCCCTCATCGGCCGGTGAGCCGGGGCCCCGTGCCGAACCGGCCGAACTGGCCGCCCTCCGGGGCTGGCTGCGCGGCATCAAGGGCGCGCTGACCTACGAGACCATCGCCCGCCGGGCGAGCGATCACGCACAGCCCGTCTCCGCGCGCACCCTGCGCCGTGCCCTGGACGGCTGGCTTCCTGCCCTCCGCGTGGCCGTGGCCTTTTTACCGGGAGACGAGCACGTCGTTCTAGAAGCTGTCGTGGGCGTGGGTTCGCACAGTCGGCAGGGCAAGCTTGAGTGTGGCAAGGCGCTCTGCAGGATCCGGGCCTTCGGCGACGATGCGCGTCAGGTCCTCCACGGAGTAGCGGACAACGGTCGGCAAGCCGACGGCCTCAACCTCATCCGTGCTGGAGAGGTGGAACCCGCACAGCCCGCACAGAAGACCTTCGGCCGTCAGTTCCATGTCGAACAGTGGGGAGTCCTCGCCCACGGCCAGGAACAGAGCGGCGGCTTCCCAGTCGCAGGCGGGGCACTGGCTCAACGTCTGGAACAGCGCCTTTCCTGGACCGACCTCGACCACTATCAGCCCGCGCTCGCTCACCGCCTGCGCGGCGCCCTCGACCGCTCCGTCCGGGAGGTCAGCGAAGCGTGTCCGGAACCGGTGCCGGGCCTGGTCCATCCTCAGCCGGACGGCCTTCTGCAAGCGGTCTGCCCTGTCGTCGAGGATCACCTGGACCGTGTCCGACCACGACTCCCAAAAGGCTCCGCGGTCCTGCCTCACATGTTGCAAGAGCTTGTCCACGGTCGCCGTGAAGACTCCCAGGTAGTCCTCCACGTCCTCTGCACCGAGGTGAGCGACACCGTTGCGCAGCTCGATCAGGCCGTCGAGGTCAGCAGCCTCGCTTCTGGGCTTCTGCGGGAGGACGTCCATCTTCCGCAGCCGACCGATCGCTGTCGACGCGCCGATGGTCCTGAGCCGGGCCGGCGGTTCGGACACCGCTCCCGCGAAGTGCAGCAGCATGTCGTCCTTGCCGTTCACCTCGGTGAGCAAGGTGGGATGGACGAGGACCAATGCCGCCTTCGCCAGGCGTTCGACGCTGACGCCAGCGTGTAACAGGAAGACCTCCTGGTCCTCTTCGGCGTGGGCTTCCATCGCCAGGCGCGCGAAGCGCTTGGCACCTACGTAGAGACGATCGAACGTGACCGGCGATTCCATGACCGGACGGTACCGACAGCCGCTGGCAGGGCGGGGGGCATTTTCAGGGCGAAGCCCACCCTTCGGCAGCTCCACCCTGCCCTGATCACACGATCAGGTGATCCGCTTACGTGCCGTGCCTGTCGGCTAATTCTTGCGGGTGACGATTTGTCAGTCCTGCTGCGTACCGTCCCGGTTCATCGCGACTCAACCGCGCCCTGGTGGCGCCTGTTGCCCAAGGCGGTGACTTGATGAGCCTGACCTCCGAGATTCACTGTCCACGCACCCCGCTGCGCCGGTTCCTAGACCGTGAACTGTCGGCCGGTGTCCACCCGCTGCGTAAGAGCTTCCGGGCTCGGGACCGCAGCAGCCAGGTCCTGATGCCGGGGCCGGGCGTCGGCACGGAGGCCGGCAACGTCGGCACCGCAATCGACTACCGGCTCCGCCTGGCATTCACCGCCGCCGAGCCCGTCGACCACGTCGCCCGCCTCGGCATCCTGCTCACCGGCTCCTACAAATCCGACGCCCGGCAGCGGATGCGGGAGGTGGGCGAAGAGCTCATGGAGCGCCTTCAGGAGACGGTCATGCGTCTGCAGCTCGACAACCGAGAGCTCCCGATGGACCGCGCCCATGATGAGGAGGAGGATCTGGCCCGCCTGCTGATCGCCGCAGCCTGGTACCAGGTCAGCTACCGCACTTCGATCGGGTTCGCCTTCACCCCGCTGGCCATTGCCGCCCGAGAAGATCCTGGTGCCTTCACCCTAGACCGGCTGCTCCAGCTGCCGCACCGCGACATGGTGGCCGATGTCGTCGCCCAGCTCTACAAGGCCGCCGACGGCCCGCTGAATGACCTGCGGTCCCGCACACGGCCGGAGGACTGCACGCCAGCGCCCACCTTCCCGACCGACCGCATCGCCGCGGACGCCGACCTGGCCGTCGACGGGCTGCTGCTTGACTTCAAGAGCACCCGATACACCCGCACCCTGCGCCAAGCAGAAGCGTGGCAGCTGACCGGCTACCTGCTGCTCGACACGGAGGACCGGTACCGGATCGACACCCTCGGCCTGTACCTCTCACGCTCGGGCACGCTGGCCAGTTGGCCGGTAGAGGAGTACCTGGACCTGCTCGGAGCCTGCCGCCGCGAGCTCCCCGCCTTCCGGGCCGCGTTCACCGAGTTACTCGAAGGCTGCACGGCTGACGTCGAACCGTACGAGCAGGAGGAGGAAGACCGGGTCCGGGACCTCCTGAAACGCCTGGCGTCCGTCGCCGCCCCAGGCCAGTGCCTGGTGTGCACCCAGCCCTGCCCCGTGTCCGGACGCCGGCCCCGGGAGTTCTGTTCCTCCTGGTGCCGCGGCCGCGTCAAGTTCCTACGCAACAGGGGTCTGCTGCCCGGCGTCCCGGACGTGTTGCTCCCTCGGCCGCGCCAGCGCCTGGACTTCCCAGATGACGCGGAGATTGTGAGCCTCACAGCCCGTATCCCCAGGTAGACGCGCTGAGCTATGAGGCTGTGAGGTTGTGAGGTGGAGCTCGCGCACCGCGCTTCCGTACGCCCTGATGCCGCCCGCCGGCGCAGGACGGTGGAGTCATGGGCGAGCAGACCAGGACGGCGCCCATCGTGCACCTGTACGCTCCGTCGCTCCCTCGCACCTCGGAGAACCTCCGGCATCCGCTCTTCCGCAGGATTCTTCGCGGGATCTCCACGCAACCGCCGGGCCGGGGCGATTCTTGACGGGAGCAACGACGGTGAGCTGCTTCTCCGGAAGCTGCGCACCACCGAAACCGAGGAGAGACACATGGGGCGGGTCAAGGCACGCAAGGGGGAGACGTCGGGCGTACGTCCGGCTCGTGTCGGAGAAGGCGACGCGATCCGGAACCTGCTTGCGGAGGTTGCCCGGGATGAGGAGGACCAGACGCTGCTGGCGGCGTCCTGTCATCTCCTCGACAGCGGGGTCGATACGACCCGGTTCGCCGAGCCGTTCCGCCTGCTGGTCTTCGAGCGGCGCCGCACACTGCTGGGCGCGGTGCTGGTGCAGGGCGGCAACCTCGGTTCGAAGCCGGGCGACCACTTGGCTGAGCTGGAGGCGCACCAGAACCTGTATGCCCAGCAGGTTGGCATGCAGGCCAAGATGTTCGACCGGGTCAACGCGGTCACCGCGCACCTGGCCTTCATGGCTGTGTCGCCCGCGTCCCGCGGGCAGGGCATCGGCCGGCAGCTGGTCCGTGCGGCCGCCGACATCGAGCGTCAGCGCGGCCGCCGGATGTTGACCGGCTACGTGTGGGACGACGATCTGGCGCTCATGTACGAGCGGTGGGGGTTCATCGTCTCCCCGACGGAGACGGCCGGGTTCTTCCTGCGGGAGAAGGTTGGCAACCTGTACGCGCCCTCCGCTGCTGCGCTCAGCCTGACGGAGGGCTCCCGCCTGATCGTGCTGCCGCTCGTTCCCGAGGTGCGCGCTTACGACATCGGGACCGCGGACCAGCCGTTCCCGGCGGTGGTCGGTGTCGAGGAGCCGTTCGACCCGACGCACCTGGACACGCCGCAGGAGCTCAGCGAGATGAAGGAACGCATCGAGGCCTTCGCCCGGCAGCAGATGACCCTCTACGGGCCGGAACGCGCCCGCGCCATGTTCGATGCCTTCCTGGGCCAGTCCCGTAACTGAGGAGTGGGACCGCGGCCGCTGCTCGACTACGGCCTGTCCCAGCGCGCCCTGATCGCTGTTCTCCGCCTGTACCGGCGACGTCGCGCCGCGGCCCCGGCCGTCGACGCGTAGGCCCGCACGGACGTACCGTGCGGGCCCTGGAGAGAGCGGCTGTTACTTCGCGGCGGCCGGTACGGCGGCCGTCTTCCTCGGCCGCCCGACGCTGCGTCGGGCGATCAGGCCGAGCTCGGTGAACGTGGCGTCGCTGTCAAGCGCTTGGAGGTCGGGGCGCTCTGCGGCGATGTGCCGCAGGACCGTCTTGATCGCCAGCTCGTAGTTCGAGCGGGTCGCACCGGAGGCGCCGGCCCGCCAGCACAGCGCACGCTCGTCATAGACGGTTTTCGCGAGGGTGCCCTCGAAGAAGACGTGCACGGCGTACTCCTGGGTGCCGGCCTTCTTGTCCTCCGGAATGGTTCGGAGGGCGTCTCGCTGCCACGGGAGGTCGGCGAGGGCGTCCACAACCTTGTGGGGGTCGAGACCGGCAATGCGGGCCGCCGCGATGACGTTTGCGATGACGTGCAGGCCGGCCGTCGCCGAGTGGAGGTACCGCTTGCGGAACTCCGGAACGGTCAGGGTGTTGTTGGACAGCTCGCGCCAGCCGGGGATGCGCTCGAACGCTAGGTCAAGGAGCTCCACGACCTCGGCGCCGACCGAGGCGAGGGCCTCGTTGCCGGACAGCCCGGTGGAGGTCACTCGCTTGCGGATGACGGCAGCGAGGTGCGCCTCGCGGGCCTTGGGGGAGCGATCGCGGACACCGACACCCGCGATGGCGGACGCAGCCGAACGCACCCCGGCGGCCTTGTAGAGGCCGGTGAAGTTCGGATCACGCCTCTTGTGGGCGGAATCAGGGAGGTAGCCGACCCGGCCAGCGCACAGCCGGGCGTTCTTGATGACGTACTGGCCGAGCCGGTTGGTCGCGTTCTCCTTGTCCATGACCGCGATCAGCGATGCGTCGATGGGCTTGGTCGAGCCCATCTTCACGAACAGGGTGGCGAGGATGTCGGGGTCGCCCTCCAGGAGCAGCGTGATCTCCGTGGCGGACTGCTCCAGATACCGGCGGACCTCCAGGGCCTCGCCTTCCTCGGCGTCCTTCACAAGATTCCAGACTCGGTCGAGGGCGTACTCCCGGTGCTGTCCGTCGACGGACCAGACAACCGGCGCGCCCTCGCGAACGGTGATCCTGGCCAGGGAGACCCCGGGCATGACCTCCTGGATGGTCTCGATCTCTACGAGCTCCTTGTCCGGCTGCATGCCGACCACCAGCGTCCCCAGATAAGGGCGCGGGGTGGTCCGGATGCCGTCGGCGATCTTCTTGACCTGCTCCTCGTAGACACCACGCTGACCAGGGCGGCCGTCGTCGTCGAGGTCGTAGTCCTCGCGCTTGAGCAGGTTGCCGAAGGTCCAGTTCTCGGCGAGCGACTTCGTGGGCTCGGACCACACGATCTTCCGCAGCTCACCGGCCTGGGACAGGAAGCCGATCCGTTCGAAGCGGATCGGCGGCTTCTCGCCCTTGAGGGCGGCACGCAGCTGCTTGCTGTCGGGCAGGGTGGTCGTGCTCAAGGCACTAACCTCGTCTCTGCGGGCCTACGGGTCCGCGCACGGGTCCGGCCCGGCGGCATGCTTGTCCAGAGCCCTCAGCCGCCGGGCCGGAGCTTTCTGTGGTGCCGACCACGCTAGCTGTAGCGCGCAGAAATTGAAAACCCATCAGAAAATGCGCCAGGCCAATTTCCCTGAGGGCGGCGCGCGTCGAAACCCGTGAGAGACCGGCCCGGCCGCCGCGGCCGCGCTCGACTACGGCCTGTCCCAGCGCGCCCTGATCGCCGTCTCCGGCCGTACCGGCGACGTCGCACAGCTGATCACCCGCAGCCTCGCCGCACTCGCCCACAACCGCCGCCCGCCGATCCGCCGGCGGACCCGGCCATCGCTGCGCTGCGCGCCGTCGTCGACGACCTCGCCGCCAGCACCCACGCGATCGGCGAGCTGATGCTCGAAGTCGCCCCGGCCTACCTCTCCGACATCCGAGGCCGCCGACGTCCTGGCGCTGCTGTGCGAGCAGATCGGCGAGCCCTTCGAACACGGGCTCGCTGCGCGCCGCTACGCGATGTCCGGCGACCGCCGCGCCTTGCACGACAACCGTGTTGTAGATGCTGCTCCTGGTGCTGCTGCCTGGTTGCTGCTCGTGCTCCTGGTGGTGGTCGCCGGGTGCAGCAGGGCGGTCTCCGGGGGGAGCGCAGCATTTGCATGGGCCGGGCACCGCACGGGTGCTGCACAGGCAGCAGCCCGCCCCGGCCGGTGCAGCACGGCCAGCTGCTGCACGCGCTGCTCGGGCTGTGCTGCACCCGGCCACCGGCTCCTGTTCCGCGGGCTCCAGTACGACGGTGGGCCCGCTGCAGCGCTGCATAAGATCGCAGATCTGCGATGTTCCGGGCTGACTCTATGCACTGCTGCTGCATGCAGCGCGGGTGCGCCCGCTCGGGGCAGACGTGTGTGCCCCTGCTGCACATTCCTGTGCGGCAGGGGCACATTTGGCGGGTGGGTTATCGCCCGGGGGTGATGACGGGCGGCGTCACCCGGCGGCGCGGACGGCCCGGAGCGGCTGGCTCTGGCGCTTGGGCGGCGCGGTCTCGTACAGCGGGGCGGTGATCTCGGGCAGCTCGCCGGCCTCGATGCGCTCGGAAGCGTCCTCGATCGCTTCCTCGAGCTCTTCCTGGGAGGCGTAGGAGGCGACGTAGGGGTGGAGGTAGTAGGTACGGTACTTGCGGTCCTTGGGGCGCAGTACGAGGTTTCTGCTCTCCAGCAGCGCCATCGCGGTGTTTGCGGAGTTCCTGGACAGGCCCACGCGGGCCCCCAGCTCGGCCTGGGAGGCGTTCACCTCGCCACCGGGCTCCTGACACTCGATGAGGGCGCTCAGCAGATCCATGGCAGCCTTGGTGAGGTCCAGCCGGTACAGCATTCCGAAACCGGCGCTGGCCTGGATCAGCATGCCTGCCCCTCCTCGTCGACAACTCCATCTTCCCCGTCTTCGGCACCGAGCTCCAGCTGCACGCTGCGCGGCGGTCGCGGGGCGTTGAGGGCGGGGAAGACGTCCTCGGGCAGCTTCCCGGTCTCCCGGTCGCGCAGCGCGTCCAGGATCTCGCGCTGGACGTCGCCGTTGCCCTCGAACCCAAGCATCGGGTTCACGAAGATCAGCCCGTTGTCGACGCGCTGGATCATGTGCCAGTGCTCCAGCCGGCCGATGGCCCGGGTGACGTTCGACCGCTCCACGCCCAGCTTGTCGGCGATCTTCTTGTGCGTGGCGCGCAGCCACCCCTCGCGCTGCCGGCCGATGCACCACAGGAGGACCGCGGACTGGATCGGCGACATGCCGTGCTGCGCGATGAGCACCGCCAGGACGTCGGCAAGGAAGTCGTTGGAGACCACGCTGTAGCCGGACCGGCCGTACATGTCGTGGGGCGCGCGGTACGTGTATCGGACGCTGACGTCCATCTGCTGCACGGGCCGCTTGCGGGTCGGCGGCTTGATGTCCTTGCCCAGCCTGGAGGACAGGGTCTCGCGGAAGGCGCTGTCACCACCGGGCGGAACGGCGGCGATGCGGCCCTTGCCGCGGCCGGCGGAAGGGCGCTTGGGCTGGGGTGGCATCGACGGGGGTCCTGTCCTCGATCTTGTGGGGTACGCGCCGGACACTAGCAGTTGTTCAAGCTCAGTTGGCAGATTTGTACACGCTGGCGTGGCGCTTTGGTGTCGACGCCGACACATCGGATTCGGGCCGTGTTCCCTGGAAACCTGCCGCCACCTGCAACGATCCACACTTGTACAAGCTGGGTTGGCAAATACGGGTGTCGGTGTGGCACCACGAGCACATTTCCGCAGGTCAATGTGTCGCGGCTGACACATCCCCTCTCGCAAAAGTGCAGGTCAGGGCATGTTTCTGCGAGGTGCCCTCTTTTCCCTAAGACGCACGCGCGCGCGAGGGCCACACCAGGACCTCAGCTCGCACCGGGGCCACCGCCCCCGACGGCACCGACCACCACAGTCACCAGGTGCGCACGCCACGGCCCCTCGCGCCCACGAGCGCCACCCGGCCCGCCCCGGCCCCTCTGCTGCGCACGGCACACCCCGACGGCTGAGACGGCTTCGCGTGCGGGCTCGGCTGCTCCGGTGCGGGTCGTGGACGGCACCATCGGCTCTGAGTCTCCGGTAGTGCCGGCCGTGACGCTCAACAGCGCTAAGGCGTGGCCGTGGATGGTAGACGGTTCCGCCGAATGGCCCGGGGGCCATTCGGCTCCGGTACCTCCGCACGTTGAATTCAAGCATTCCCATATCGGGCTTCCGTTCAGCGGCTGAGCTATTCACGGCCCGGCAATTCTGTATGCGTCCGGTGGATTTGGGGCGAGGTCGGGGATGGTGAGGCCCGGACCCAAACGCTACACAGTCAGTGTCAGCGATGCATCACGCTAGCTGCGCGTTCGCTCGCGCGGGTGATGCGTCGACGGATTCCCCCTCATCATGGCGGGTTGGCGTGTATCCTGGCGGGGTATTGGTGAACGTGAGCGGACGGTTTCGGGAGTTGGGGAGGGGTTCGGGTGGAGCGCAGCGGAGCCCGTCACTGCGATGGGGCCGGCACTCCGTCAGGCCGATGGTCCGTCACTTCCGTTGCGGGGGTGATGGCCTGAAACCCCAGGGGCTACACAGTCCCGCGCGTGATGCACCTCCCCTTGCTGCCAGCCCCGGAACCCGCGCTTGCGCGGGTGCCCACAATTCGCGCTTGCGCGAATTGCCCCGCCTTTTGAATTCCGCTTGCGGAATTCCATTCCGGCGCTTGCGCCGGAATCCGAATTGCGCTTGCGCAATTCGCGCTCTATGCCCCCGGCTTGCCGGGGGCATATCCCGCTCCGCGGG
>NZ_JBIWOK010000020.1:0-103134 GCF_044767675.1 Streptomyces sp. NPDC101219 | reverse complement strand
CTCGCAAGGCGGAGGAGGGCGGCAGGGCGGAGCCCTGACAACCGACGACAACGCGGCGAGGCGCGGTGCCGGGGCCCGCGAGCCCGGCGTGATCCAAACGAGAGGCCCCAGGGCCGGTCCAGGTTTCCTGGGGCCGGGTCCACATCTCCTGGGGCCGGTCCAGGCCCCCTGGAAGGGTGCCCCTCCGGACCCCGTCCCCAGGAGTCGGGGGCGGGGTCCGGCTGTTCGGCGCCGCGCCCGTCCCGCGCACCGCCGCCCCGGGACCGGCGGGTGGGTGCGGGCCGTCCGGGCCGGTGCTACGCCTGTGCGGGCGCCTGCGGATCAGGGTCCGCGTGGGCGTCGGGGTCGTCGTCCTCGGTGCCGTCCACGTACCGCAGCACACCCCACATGCCGCGTTCGTCGGCCTGCGGGGTGTCGCTCGCGCAGGCCTCCAGTTCCTTGCGCAGGGCGGGTGCGTCGATGCCGGACCCGATGAGCACGAGCTGTGTGAGCCGCTCCTCGCCCGGCGCCCACGGCTCGGGCCGGAACCGCAGGAACCGCCCGACCGCGTGCACGGCGTAGCGGTTGTGGACGTCGTACGGTCCGAAGTCGACGTAGCCCTTGATGCGGAACAGGCCCTCGGGCCGGCTGTCGAGGAACCGCATGAGCGCCCGCGGGTCGGTGGGCCGCCCGGACACGTGGGAGACGCTGTCGTAGGCGGCGTGCAGATGCCCTGCGTGCTGCCCGGAGGACTGCTCCTCCTCGCCTTCGTGGTCGTGCAGTCGCAGGTCGTCGAAGGACAGCTGGCCGAGGCGCTCCTCGCCCGGCCGGCAGTCGAAGAGGAGCTCCGGGTCGATCCGCGCGTGGGCGGCGGGCACGACGGCCGCCCCGTCGACGAGGGTGCGGACGCGGGCGATCACCCCGTCCGGATCGGCCGCGCGGTCGGTCTTGTTGACCACGACGAGGTCGGCGAGGGCGAGGTGCCGGTCGATCTCGGGGTGCCGGGCCCGGGTGTCGTCGAACTCGGCGGCGTCCACCACCTCGACGAGCCCTCCGTACACGATGCCCGGGTGCTCGCTGGCGAGCACCATCCGCACCAGTTCCTGGGGTTCGGCCAGACCGCTGGCCTCGATGACGACGGCGTCGAGGCCGGCGGAGGGCTGGGCGAGCCGTTCGAGGTACACGTCCAGCTCACTGGCGTCGACGGCGCAGCACAGACATCCGTTGCCCAGCGAGACGGTCGAGTCCCCGAGGGCACCGGCGACGGCCATCGCGTCGATCTCGATGGCCCCGAAGTCGTTGACGATCGCCCCGATCCGGCTGCCGCCGCTGTGGTGCAGGACGTGGTTGAGCAGGGTCGTCTTCCCGGAACCGAGGAATCCGGCCAGAATGACCACCGGAATCCGCCGCTCGCTGTTCCGCTCCGCCACGCGCTCTCCACCTCTCCGTGCGCCGGTATGCGCCCCGGCGTACGTCCGACGACTCGACCGGCGCCCAGGATACGAGCGACTCCGCCGGGCGCGGACCGCACGATTGTCGACGGCGTGCGCGGGGCAGATGCCGGGCATGGCGCCGATGTGTGCGACCCTCCGTTCCCTCCGTGCGCCTTCCTCTCCGCCTTCCCGCCGATCAGAGCCGCTCGGCACCCTGGGAGGCGGCACGCGCCGCCCACCGCTCGCCGGTCCCTTCGCATCCACCCACGCCAGCCGACGACCGGCGGACGGCGGCCTGATCGGGGGTATTTGACATGGCCACACGGAAAGTCGTGGCAGGAAGGTTTCTTCCTTTGGTCGCGGCCGGAGTGGGCTTTCTGGCCGGGGCCGTCACGGCCCGGACCGCCCACGACCGGATCACCTGCTCGCTCGGTGAGCGACTCCAACGCCTGGCACAGGCGACCGAGGAAGCCCGGAGGACGACGGCCCTGGCCCACCAGCACCGCCTGCACTGGGAACTGCTGAGCAAGGCCATGGACCCCGGGAACGCCGCCCTGCTGGAGGTGCTCGACACCTATAGTCCGGCCGTCCCCCAGGAGACACAGCGCCAATTCCTGTACGCCAATGCCATGTACACCAGCATGGTTTTCAACTACCGCATGGGAATACTGAGCCGTGAACAGTTCCACGGTTCGGTCCGCGGCATGTTCCAGAATGCCGTCTGCCGCGCTTACTGGCGGGCCACCGCGCACCACAGGGAAACCCTGGAGGCTTCCAGCGAGGAGGCCGAACTCGGAAAACTCGTCGACGGGCTCCTGCAACAACTGGAGGAGTCGGACACGGACGAATGGTGGGTCGTCGGGGAACTGCCGCCCGAGACACCGCCGGACGCGGCCTGACACCCGCGACGAGGCCCCGCGCGGCATGCCCCCCGCGACGTGACCGGGCCGCGTGCTCACGAACACCCGTCGGACCCCCGAGCGGACGCACCCCTTCGGGCGTCGTCGGCGGGCGCCGCTTGACAGCACCCGCCGGCGGCCGTGACGTTCACTGCCGGACCACCGGCCTCCCAGCCCCGGCCCTGCCGCCGTTCCCGGCCGCAAACGGCCCACCGGACCGGGCCCCGGCGCCGGACAACACCGCCGGCCCCAGATGTCCCAACCTCGTTGCCAGCAACCGCGCGAGACGCTACTAGTAGTCCGCACCTGCTCAACGGTGCGGCAGCTGTGCTGCACCACGAGGTCCGGTCAGGCACGGCTCCCGAAGGGTGCAGCCTCGGATTTCGGAGGGACTGCACGTGAGTCACATCGTCCGTCGGATCGGGCCTTCTCCCCAGGCTCGGGGATGCCAGACCGGACAGAACTGCCCGGACATCTTCGAGTTGTCCGACGGTAATTTCGCCGTGATCGGCACCGAATCCACGGCACGCCTCGATCCCCAGCTTCCGCCGGACGCCGGACGAGCAGAATACGAGAACATCGTGGTGATCAGCCGCGAAACCCTGATCCGAGCAAAGGCCGACATTCCCGACGCCTGAGGCGCGAAAAGGCCTGCGTCTTTTCCGGACGACGCAGGCCGTCCCCCGCCGACCGGAGCACGGGGCCGTGGGTCGGGAGGCATGCTCCGGCCAAGTCAGGTTAGGCTCACCTGTGTGAGTACGTGCTCAACCGCCTCCCGGGAGCTCGACGAGCCTCTCGCGGGAACCGCGGCCACCGCGAGGACCTGGCTGCTGCTGGAGCAGCCCGGCCCCTGGGGTGCGAAGGCGCTCACCTCGAGCCACCTCGACCCCGCACTGGGCCGCGCCCTGGAAGCCGCCGCAAAGGGCACCGGGGTGCGCATCGCGCTCATCCGGCGCACCGGACGTCACGCCGACCGCCACGCCGGCACCGCCCGCCGGGTGTACGCCGCCCACACCGTCCCGGGCCGGGTGTGGCTGCACACCGCCACGATCACGGACCCCGGGCACCTGCTCGACCTCGACTTCGCCGCACTCGGCCGGGGAGAGCACACCACCTTCGACACGGCGCTGGGCGGACAACCGCACGACGGCGACCCCCTGGCCCTCGTCTGCACCAACGGCAAGCGCGACCGCTGCTGCGCCCTCCTCGGGCGGCCCCTCGCCGCCGAGCTGGCCGCCTCCGGCGTCGACGGCGTGTGGGAGGTGACGCATCTGGGCGGTCACCGTTTCTCCCCGACCGTGCTCGTCCTCCCGTACGGCTACGCCTACGGCAGGGCCGAGGCCCACGCCGTCAAGGAGGTCCTGCACGGCGTGCAGGAGGGCCGGATCGTGGTCGAGGGGTGCCGGGGCAGTTCCGCCTGGGAGCGTCCCGGACAGGCCGCCGAGCTGGCCGTGCGCGCGGCGGAGGGCGTGTACGGGGCGGACGCGCTGAGCGTCGTACGGACGCAGGGCACGGCGCCGCGCTGGGAGGTCACCGTCGCCCACGCGGACGGCCGCCAGTGGTGGGTGGAGGTGCGCCAGGGCGCTTCCTCACCGCCGCGTCCGGAGAGCTGCGGCTCCGTCCTCGGATCGCCCGCGCGCATGGACGCGACGGCGATCCGCGAGGTGACGGTGACGTCCCTGGCCTGCTGAGGGCCACGACCGGGCGATTCTGCGGCGAACGGATGAGCCGCCGACCGCGTGGTGTCCGGCGGCGAACGGGAGAGCCGCCCACCGCGTGGTGTCCGGCGGCGAACGGATGAGCCGCCCACCGCGTGGTGCCGCGAGGCGCCCGCCACACCCGTGGGGAACCGTGCGGCTGCCCACGTACCGTCTGGGTATGAGCTCCACTCCCCCCGCGCACCGCCGACGCCTCCGTCTGCCGCGGCGGATGTTCTCGCAGGTGCTGTTGATGCAGCTGGCGATCGCCGCGGGTGTCGCTGTGCTGGCGACCGGCCTGTTCCTGGCGCCCCTCGGCGAGCAGCTGGACGACCAGGCGATGCGGCGGGCCCTGGCGATCGCGCAGACCACCGCCCAGCAGTCGCGGATCGCCGACGACCTGCGGACCACGGCCGCCTCGCCCGACGGGCCGGTCCAGCGGGAGGCCGAACGGATCCGGGAGGCCACCGGCGCCGAATACGTCGTCGTGCTGGACCGGCACGGGGTGCGCTGGTCCCACACCGACCCGCGGCGGATCGGCGGCCATGTCTCCACCGACCCCGGCGAAGCCCTGGCGGGGCACGAGGTCATGGAGATCGACGACGGCACCCTGGGCCGCTCGGCCCGCGGCAAGGTGCCGCTGCGCGACGACGACGGCCGGATCGTGGGGGCGGTGTCGGTGGGCATCGCCTACGACAGCGTCCGCGCGCGGCTGATCCACGCCATTCCCGGCCTCCTCGCCTACGCGGGCGGCGCGCTGGCCGTGGGCGCCCTCGCGGCCTGGCTCATCTCGCGCCGGGTGCAGCGGCAGACCCGGGACCTGGCCTTCTCCGACATCGCGGCGCTGCTCGCCGAGCGCGAGGCCATGCTGCACGGCATCCGGGAGGGGGTCGTCGCCCTGGACCGAGCGGGACATGTCCGGCTCCTGAACGACGAGGCGCGGCGCCTGCTCGGCCTCGGCGACGAGGCGGTGGGCCGTTCCCCCGACGAGGCACTGGGCCCGGGGCGCACCGCCGACATCCTGTCCGGTCGGGCGGACGGCGCCGATCTGCTGACCGTCCGCGGACAGCGGGTCCTGGTCGCCAACCGCATGCCGACGGACGACGGCGGCGCCGTGGCCACCTTCCGTGACCGCACCGAGCTGGACCGGCCGCCGGGAACTGGACTCCACCCGTGGTCTGATCGACGCGCTGCGGGCCCAGGACCACGAGCACGCCAACCGGATGCACACCCTGCTGGGGCTGCTGGAGCTGGAGCTGTACGACGAGGCCGTCGAGTTCGTGGCCGAGGTCGTAGGCGCCCACCGGGCCACGGCGGAGCAGGTCACCGAGCGGGTCAGGGACCCGCTGCTCGCGGCGCTGCTGGTCGGCAAGGCCACGGTCGCGGCCGAGCGGGGCGTGGCGCTGGGCGTGTCGGACCGGACGTGGCTCCCGGACCGGCTGATCGATCCCGGCGGGCCGGTCACCGTGCTCGGCAATCTGGTCGACAACGCCCTGGACGCCGTGGCCGGCACGCCGCACGCGCGGGTGGAGGCCGAGCTGCGCGCCGAGGGGCGTACGGCAGTGCTGGTGGTGCGGGACACCGGCCCCGGTGTGCCGCCAGAGCAGCGCGAGATGGTCTTCACCGAGGGCTGGTCCACCAAGGAGCCGCCGGCGCACCGTGAGCGCGGTATCGGGCTGTCCCTGGTGCGCACGCTCGCGGAGCGGCAGGGCGGCAGTGCCACCGTGGGCGAGGCGCCGGGCGGCGGGGCGGAGTTCACCGTCGTCCTGCCCGAGGCCCTCGACGGGGCGGGCACGGAGCCCGCCCCGACCGGGGCGGCTGCCGTGCCCGGACCGAGCGAGGAGGAGGCGCGATGATCGAGGTGCTGGTCGTGGACGACGACGTCCGGGTGGCCCGGGTCAACGCGGCCTACGTGGAGAAGGTGCCCGGCTTCCATGTGGCCGGCCTGGCCCACGGCGCGGCCGAGGCGTTGCGCGGCCTGGATGCGGTGCCGGCGCCGGACCTCGTCCTCATGGACCACTACCTGCCCGACGGCACGGGTCTCGCGGTGGTGCGGGAGATGCGCCGGCGGGGACACCAGACCGATGTGATCATGGTGACGGCGGCGCGCGACGTGTCCACCGTGCAGGCGGCGATGCGGCACGGTGCGCTGCAGTACCTGGTCAAGCCGTTCGCGTTCGCCGGGCTGCGGTCGAAGCTGGAGGCGTACGCGGCTCTGCGCCGCACCCTGGACGGCGGGGGCGAGGCCGAACAGGCCGAGGTGGACCGCATGTTCGGGGCCCTGTCGGCGACCGGCGAGCCGAGTCTGCCCAAAGGACACTCCCCCGCCACTGCGGAACTGGTGCGCCAGTGCCTGATGCACGCCGAGCGGCCGCTGTCCGCCCTGGAGATCGCCGAACGCACCGGAGTGAGCCGCCAGACCGCCCAGCGCTACCTGAAGCTGCTGGAGCGCACGGGACGGGCCACGCTGACCCTGAAGTACGGGGACGCGGGCCGCCCGGAACACCGTTACGCGTGGGCGGCCCGCGCCTGAGAGGCACGGCCCGTGGGGGCGGGGGAAGGAACCGTGCCCTCCCCTGCATACGCGTCCCGGCGCCGTCCGTCTCGGCCCGCGCCGTGGCGCGCGCGGGTGCCGCTACACGGCGCCCGCTCCGGTCAGGGACCGCACCTCGGTCTCCGCGTGCCGGGCCTCGTCCGGTGTGTCGCCGGACGTGACCGTGCCGAGCCAGCCCGCGAGGAAGCCCAGCGGGATGGACACCAGGCCGGGGTTCTGCAGCGGGAACACCTGGAAGTCGACGCCGGGGAAGAGTGATTCGGGGCTGCCGGACACCACCGGCGACACCAGGACCAGCAGCACGGCCGGGATCAGTCCGCCGTAGACCGCCCAGACGGCGCCACGGGTGGTGAAGCCGCGCCAGAACAGGGAGTAGAGCAGCACCGGCAGGTTGGCCGAGGCGGCCACGGCGAAGGCGAGGCCCACCAGGAAGGCCACGTTGAGGTCGCGGGCCAGCAGTCCGAGGGCGATCGCGACGACACCGATCCCGACGGCCGCGATGCGCGCGACGGCCACCTCGCTGTACGGCTTCCCGCAGCGGCGTCGCCGCAGCGAGGCGTAGAGGTCGTGGGCGACGGACGCGGAGGAGGCGAGCGTGATGCCCGCGACCACGGCGAGAATCGTGGCGAACGCGACGGCGGCGACGACCGCGAACAGCACGGTGCCGCCCGTGGAACCGGCTCCGCCGCCCAGGTCGAGCGCCAGCAGGGGGACCGCCGTGTTCCCCGAGGCGTTGGAGGCGCGCACCGTGTCGCTGCCGACGAGGGCGGCGGCGCCGAACCCGAGCACGATCGTCATCAGGTAGAAGCCGCCGATGAGGCCGATGGACCACACGACCGAGCGGCGGGCCGCCCGCGCCGTGGGCACGGTGTAGAACCGGGACAGGATGTGCGGCAGACCGGCCGTGCCCAGCACCAGGGCCAGGCCGAGGCTGATGAAGTCGAAGCGGGCGGTCAGGTCACTGCCGTAGGCGAGTCCCGGCGCGAGGAACGCCTCGCCGTGGCCGCTGCGTTCGGCGGCCGTGAGGAGCAGCCGGTTGAAGTCCCCGTGGAAGCGCAGCAGGACGAGCACGGTCAGCGCGATGGTGCCGCCGAGCAGCAGGACCGCCTTGACGATCTGGATCCAGGTGGTGGCCCGCATCCCTCCCAGGGACACGTAGATCACCATGAGTGCTCCGACGCCGATCACGGCCCACGACTGTGCCGCCGTGCCGGAACCGCCGAGCAGCAGCGCGACGAGCGTGCCCGCGCCCACCATCTGCGCCACCAGGTACAGCACGGACACGGCGACCGAGGAGGTTCCCGCCGCGATGCGCACCGGCCGTTCCCGCATGCGCGCGGCGACGACGTCGGCGAGCGTGAACCGGCCGCAGTTGCGGACCAGTTCCGCCACCAGCAGGAGGACCACCAGCCAGGCCACCAGGAAGCCGACGGAGTAGAGCATGCCGTCGTAGCCGTAGAGGGCGATGAGACCGGAGATGCCGAGGAAGGAGGCGGCCGACATGTAGTCGCCCGCGATGGCAAAACCATTTTCCATCGGCGAGAAGAGGCGGCCGCCGGCGTAGTACTCCTCCGGCGATCCGTGCCGGTGGCGGCTCACCCAGGTGGTGATGGCCAGCGTGACCGCGACGAACCCGCTGAACAGCAGCAGTGCCGGCGTCTGGTGATCACCCGTCATGCCGCACCGCCCCGGCCGCGCGCGAGTTCCTGGGTCTCCCAGCGCAGGTCGAGTGCCGCGCGGTCCCGGCGCAGCCGCGCGTGCCGGGTGTAGGCCCAGGTCAGCAGGAAGGTGGTGAGGAACTGTCCGAGCCCCGCGAGCATCCCGACGTTCACGGCTCCGGCCACGGGCCGTGCCATCAGGTGCGGGGCGCTGGTGGCGGTCACCACGTACGCCACGTACCAGGCGAAGAAGGCGGCGGCGCCCGGGATCACGAAGCGGCGGTAGCGGCTGCGCACCTCCTGGAAGGCCGCGCTGCGCTGTACTTCGAGGTACACGTCCGCGTCGGCCGCGGCCCGGGGCTCCCGGCGGGCCGGCGGGGCGGGCACCGTGGCGGGTCCGGTGCCGGCTGACTCGCCCCAGCCCGAGGCGAGCGCGTCGTACCAGGGGTCGGTGTACCTCAGGTCGCCGGCCTCGTCGGGCGGTGTCTGGCGGGGTCCGCCGGCGGGACCGACGGCACTGTGATGACCACCCCCGGCACGGCGCGGGCGGTCGTTGTTCTGCTGCATGCCCAAGGATGGACAGAACGGGAAGATCCCCGACTCTTCTTCCCGAATCACTTCACCCCATCAGGTGACCCCGACGCAGGGGCAGCACCGGCGGGCGCGTCCGGGACGCCACCCCGGTCCGCGACGCGCCACGGGGCGGCAGAACGCGTCGTCGTCACCTTCGGTGAGGGCGGGGTCCGCCGGCCGGCGGGGAGGTCACCACCGTCTCCCGGATGTCGTCCAGCGCGTCGTCGAACAGGGCGCGGGCCCGGGTGAACCAGTCCGTCAGCACGGCGATCTCGTCGGCGTCGTAGTCACCGAAGAGGGCGGCCAGACGCTGGTGGAAGGGCCCGTACACCTCCAGGATGCGCTCCTGGGCCGTCTCCTCCATGACCACGTGGACGCGCCGGCGGTCGTCGGGGTCGGCGGTGCGCCGGATGTAGCCGGCCTTCTCCACAGCGCACCACAAGCCCCGACGGCCGTCCGCCCCCTGCGGGACTTCCCGCAGGGGGCGGACGCCGTCGCACGGCGGTGCCGGGCTCGCGTACGGCCCAGGTGTGCTGATCCGGCCTGATCCAGAACAAAGACCCTAGCTAGGCGTCGATGCGGGAACGGTCCAGGGTCGCCGCCGAGCTGGAGATGAACTCCTTGCGCGGCGCCACGTCATTGCCCATGAGCAGGTCGAAGACCTGCTCGGCCGCCTCCAGGTCGGTGAGGTTGATCCGGCGCAGGGTGCGGTGACGCGGGTCCATGGTGGTCTCGGCCAGCTGGTCGGCGTCCATCTCGCCGAGGCCCTTGTAGCGCTGGATGGAGTCCTTGTAGCGGATGCCCTTGCTCTGGAACTCCATGAGCTTGTCGCGCAGCTCCCGGTCCGAGTACGTGTAGACGTACTTGTCCTGGCCCTTCTTGGGCTGGACGAGCTCGATCCGGTGCAGCGGCGGCACGGCGGCGAACACCCGGCCCGATTCGACCATGGGCCGCATGTAGCGGTGGAACAGCGTCAGGAGCAGGGTGCGGATGTGGGAGCCGTCCACATCGGCGTCCGTCATCATGATGATCTTGCCGTAGCGGGCGGTGTCGATGTCGAAGGTCCGTCCCGACCCGGCTCCTATGACCTGGATGATCGCCCCGCACTCGGCGTTCTTGAGCATGTCCGTCACGGACGACTTCTGGACGTTGAGGATCTTGCCGCGGATCGGCAGGAGTGCCTGGAACTCGGAGTTCCGGGCCAGCTTGGCCGTGCCGAGCGCGGAGTCGCCCTCGACGATGAACAGCTCGCTGCGCTCGACGTCGTCGCTGCGGCAGTCGGCCAGCTTGGCGGGCAGCGAGGAGGTCTCCAGGGCCGTCTTGCGGCGCTGGGCGTCCTTGTGCTGGCGGGCGGCGATCCGGGTACGGGCCGCGGCCACCGCCTTCTCCATGACGACACGGGCCTGCTGGGCCGCGTCCCGCTTGCTGGAGGTCAGGAACGCCTTGAGCTCCTTGGAGACCACGTTGTTCACGATGCGCCGGGCGGCCGAGGTGCCGAGGACCTCCTTGGTCTGCCCCTCGAACTGCGGCTCGGCCAGCCGGACGGTGACGACCGCGGTGAGGCCCTCCAGGGCATCGTCCTTGACGATGTCGTCCTCGGCGACGCGCAGCAGCTTCTTGGCGCGCAGCACCTCGTTCATGGTCCTGGCCACGGCCGTCTCGAAACCGGCGACGTGGGTGCCGCCCTTGGGGGTGGCGATGATGTTGACGAACGACCGGACGGTCGTGTCGTAGCCGGTCCCCCAGCGCAGGGCGACGTCGACGCCGAGCTCCCGGGTCACCTCGGTGGGCGTCATCTGGCCGCGCTCGTCCAGGACGGGGACCGTTTCTTTGAACGTGCCCTGGCCGCTGAACCGGAGGGTGTCGCAGACGGGCCTGTCGGAGGCCAGGAACTCGCAGAACTCGCTGATGCCGCCGTCGAAGCGGAAGGACTCCTCACCCTTGCTTCCGCCGTCGCCGAGGCCGTACTCGTCCCGGACGACGATGGTCAGGCCCGGCACCAGGAACGCGGTCTGCCGAGCCCGCTGGTGCAGCGTCTCCAGGGAGAGCTTGGCGTCCTTGAGGAAGATCTGCCGGTCGGCCCAGTAGCGCACGCGCGTGCCGCTGCGGGTCTTGGGGATCTTCTTGATCTTGCGCAGTCCGCTGCCGGCCTCGAACTTCGCGTCCGGTCCCGACCCGCTGAACACGCCGGGAACACCGCGCCGGAAGCTGATCGCGTGGGTGTGCCCGCCGCGGTCCACCTCCACGTCCAGGCGGGCGGACAGCGCGTTGACGACGGAGGCGCCGACGCCGTGCAGACCGCCGGAGGCCGCGTAGGAGCCCCCGCCGAACTTGCCGCCGGCGTGCAGCTTGGTCAGGACGACCTCGACACCGGACAGACCGGTCTTCGGCTCGACGTCGACGGGAATGCCCCGGCCGTTGTCCCGGACCTCCACCGAACCGTCGTCGTGGAGGATCACGTCGATGTGGTCGCAGTAGCCGCCGAGGGCCTCGTCCACTGAATTGTCGATGATCTCCCACAGGCAGTGCAGCAGACCGCGACTGTCGGTCGACCCGATGTACATGCCGGGCCGTTTACGGACGGCTTCGAGCCCCTCGAGGACGAGCAGATGCCGAGCGGTGTAATTGGAACCGTCGCGGTCTGCTCCTGCCAGCAGAGCTGTGGACGGCACGGACGTCTCGGCGGTCACGCGGTTCGCTCCTCGCTGAATTTCAGATGGCGCCCTTATGGGTAAGGGCGGCGCTTCAGTCACCGGTGAGAGGGTACCGAGGCCTGATAGAGCCGTTGTCACGCCACCCTCGTCCCCGGACACCCTAGTCCAGAGTCGCATACCTGTTCGATCCCTCGATGGGGTGAAGCACACATCACGTTCCCTTCGAGGCATGAACCATTTAGGCTCCGGGCACGTCCTCATGAACGACCGGCAACCCAGCCGGGAGGGCCGACCACCCGAAGACGACGCGAATCCGTACGACACATCAGACACGCAATACGGCACATTCGCCGCCAACCGGCAACAGCCGACCTCTCGGAAAGATTTTTTCGAGAAGAAGCCCCGAGCGGGAACGTTTTGGGCCTGGTTGGATGTTGACCCTGGTACGACAGCTCGTCGAGCTAGAGAAGAGGCGACGTGACTACTGTTCTGACCCCCGCGAGCCCGCTGACGGCCGCCGATCGCTGCGACCGCTGCGGCGCCCAGGCATACCTGCGCGTCGTCCTGCTCAGCGGCGGAGAACTGCTCTTCTGCGCCCACCACGGCCGCAAGTTCGAGCCGGAACTCAAGAAGATCGCCGCTGAGATACAGGACGAGACCGAGCGTCTGACGTCCCCTTCGGCGACCGCTTCCGCCGAAGAGCGCTGACACTCGCGCACCACGACGAGCCAGACCGGCACAGGCCGGCCCTCGGGCGGCCACCTCCCCCACGGAGGTGGCCGCCCGGCTCATACCCGGGTGCGCTGCCGGGCTCTGCCCGGCTCACCTGCTCCGGCCGCCGGCCCGTGTCCGGCCGGCCTCTGCCTGTGCCTGTGCTGCCCGAGGCCTGGGGCGCTCCGAGGCACACGGTTCGGGCGCGGTTGCCCGCGTCCCGTCCCGGCTGCCCGCCGCCGTGGACTGCTCTGGTGCGGGGGCCTGAGGCCGCGTCGATCCCGTGACGGCCTGATCGATCCATCGGCCCGTCCGGCCGTGCAGCAGGACCCGCTCCGGCTGCCGCCCGTCCCGTGTGCGGGCGCCGTCCACAGCTCCTCAGCTCCTCGCCGCGCCTCGAACAGGCGCCGTACGGGGCGTGCAGCGCCACGCCAGGGCGCTTCCCACGCGTTCCGGGCCTCGTGGGCCTTAGCCGGGACGTCCAGCCCTGCAGGGGGCCCTCAAGCGACGGCCCCCGCTCCAGCACTCCAGGCTCCAGCACTCCGGCACGTCGGCATTGCCCCGACGCGGAGTGCACCCCGTACGGCCCCCGGGAGCAGGCATCTCCGGCCTACGTCAGGCGGCGCTGAGCAGCAGGGCCGGCCGAGCCGCGGCGTCGGGCGTCTCAGCCCCAGCCGAGCGTCCGCAGGACGTCGGAGACGCGCGTGTACACGCCCGGGCTGCCGGCCCAGCCGCAGCCGCTTCCCCACGACACCAGGCCGATCAGCCGCCCCTGGGCCACCAGCGGCCCGCCGCTGTCCCCCTGGCAGGCGTCCCGCCCGCCGGCGACCTCGCCCGCGCACAGCATCGTGTCGGCCCGGTAGGTGCCGTCGGCGTCGCCCGGGTACGCGGCCTGGCAGAGCCGGTCGGGCAGGACACGGACCCGCGCCGCGCGCAGGCTGCCCGCGTAGGAGCCGCCTCCCGTCATGTCCCCCCAGCCGTAGACGGTGGCGGGCGTGTCCGCCCGGTAGGCGGGGTCTCCGGTGGCGGCCATCCCGATCACCGAGTCCTCGGGCAGCGCCTCGGCCAGACTGAGCACGGCGAAGTCGCCCGAGTTGGTGCGGGCGTCGTAGCCCGGATTCACCCAGGTGGACCGGACCGCGATCTCCTTGCCCTCCTCGGAGAGCAGGTCCGTGCGCCCGGCGATGACCTTGAGGTCGCGCACCCCGTCCGGTGGGGCCCCCAGCACCTCCTTGTCCATGCAGTGCGCCGCGGTGAGCACGGTGGTCCGTCCGACGGCCACTCCCCCGCAGAACTGTCCCCCCCGGGTACCCCCGAACCGGTCACGGCTGGACAGCGCGACGGTCCAGGGACCCTCCGACACATCGACCGGGAAACCGCCGACGACGATGGTGTCGGCGGCCGCCGGAGCGGCCGATGTCAGCGGTATCGCGGCTGCCGCGGCCGCGAGAACCAGTGGCCGGGACAGGGCCCGGGCAAGGCGACGACGCATGCGCACTCCTCACACTGGGGTGGATGTTGAACACCCAGCGTGATCCACGGTGAGGGGAGCCGCACCCGCGGGACAGGGCGAATGGCCCGGCCCCCGCGTGCGGGGGCCGGGCCTTCGTCGGTGTGTCGTGTGCCTGAGTCGGCCGCGGTCTAGTCGAGGTAGTCGCGCAGCACCTGGGAGCGCGACGGGTGACGCAGCTTCGACATGGTCTTCGACTCGATCTGGCGGATGCGCTCGCGCGTGACGCCGTACACCTTGCCGATCTCGTCGAGGGTCTTCGGCTGACCGTCGGTGAGACCGAAGCGCATGGAGACGACGCCCGCCTCGCGCTCGGACAGGGTGTCCAGGACGGAGTGCAGCTGCTCCTGCAGCAGCGTGAAGCTGACCGCGTCGGCCGGCACGACGGCTTCGGAGTCCTCGATGAGGTCACCGAACTCGCTGTCGCCGTCCTCGCCCAGCGGGGTGTGCAGGGAGATGGGCTCGCGGCCGTACTTCTGGACCTCGATGACCTTCTCCGGGGTCATGTCGAGTTCCTTGGCCAGCTCCTCCGGGGTGGGCTCGCGGCCCAGGTCCTGGAGCATCTGGCGCTGGACACGCGCCAGCTTGTTGATGACCTCGACCATGTGCACCGGGATACGGATGGTGCGGGCCTGGTCGGCCATGGCGCGCGTGATCGCCTGCCGGATCCACCAGGTGGCATACGTGGAGAACTTGTAGCCCTTGGTGTAGTCGAACTTCTCCACCGCGCGGATCAGACCGAGGTTGCCCTCCTGGATCAGGTCCAGGAACAGCATGCCGCGGCCGGTGTAGCGCTTGGCCAGCGAGACCACCAGGCGGAGGTTGGCCTCCAGCAGGTGGTTCTTGGCGCGGCGGCCGTCCTCGGCGATGATCTCCAGCTCGCGCTTCAGCTTGGGCGCCAGCTTGTCGGAGTTGGCCAGCTTGTCCTCGGCGAACAGGCCCGCCTCGATGCGCTTGGCGAGCTCGACCTCCTGCTCGGCGTTGAGCAGCGGGACCTTGCCGATCTGCTTGAGGTAGTCCTTGACCGGGTCGGCGGTGGCACCGGCGGCGGCGACCTGCTGGGCGGGCGCGTCGTCCTCGTCCTCGT
Organism: Streptomyces sp. NPDC101219; assembly: GCF_044767675.1. Taxonomy (NCBI): domain Bacteria; kingdom Bacillati; phylum Actinomycetota; class Actinomycetes; order Kitasatosporales; family Streptomycetaceae; genus Streptomyces; species Streptomyces sp. NPDC101219. The sequence goes on along the minus strand of NZ_JBIWOK010000020.1, from coordinate 88,379 downwards.
CGGACAGCACGAAGCCGGCGCTCTCGGTGCCCTCGGGCTCCTCCGTCGCGGGCTTGGCCTCTTCGAGGACTTCCTCCTCACCCGACTCCGCGGTGTCCTTCTTGGCCGCCGTCTTCTTGGCGGTGGTCTTCTTGGCCGCGGTCTTCTTCGCGGCCGTCTTCTTCGCGGTGGTCTTCTTGGCCGCGGCCTTCTTGGCGGGGACCTCCTCCTCGCCGGCCTCGTCCGCGGCGGGTGCCGCCGGGGTGGCGGCGGTGGCGGTGGCCTTCCGAGTGGTCGCCGACTTCGCCGCGACCGTCTTGGTGGCGGTGCGCTTGGCGGGGCTCTTCGCTGCGACGCTCTTGCGGGTGCGCTTGGGCTCTGCGGCACTGACCATCAGCGTCACACCCTCTTCCTCGAGGATCTGGTTGAGGCTGCGCAGTACGTTCTTCCACTGAGTGGCCGGAATCTGGTCAGCTTCGAAGGCCCGACGCACGTCATCGCCGGCGATCTGCCCCTCAGCCTTTCCCCGCTCGATGAGCGCCATGACAGAGACGGACTCGGCGATCTCCGGCGGGAGCGTACGGGATGTGCTGGCCGACACGAACAACCTCTCGGAACGTTGGAAAACGGCTTCCGGCCCCGTCCACGTCGGACCGGAGCCGACCGCCGACTTGGGGATTGGGCCGACGGTGCGGGTGGGTGCCGGGAGAGCACAGCGCCGTCATCGGCGTCCGTATTCCCTCCATGACTGCCACCAACTAGGTCATCGCGTTCTGCCCAGGAGCGTTACGTCCATTCCGCGTGGCCCGAGTCACACACCATAAACATGCAAGAACGGTCATATGCAGACAAACATGGACACAAAGGGGAGACGGTGTGGTCTCACCCCGTCGTCGTCCGCCGCTCCGTCGGACCCCGCGGGGTCCGACGGAGGACGGCCGGCCTGGCCCTGCCACAGGAGGGGGATGGCGGGCCGGGCTCCGCCGTCCGCTGCTGACCGCGATCAGTGCTCGCGGGGAGCGGGCACCACGCGTTCCACTTCGGGGTGGACGGTGAGGAGCTGCCGCATGGCCACCTCGGCCGCGGCGCCGTCACCGCCGGCGAGGGCGTCGACGATGCGGCCGTGGTGCCCCAGTGACGCCTCGGTGGGCCGCTCACAACCCGTGACCGGGCCGCCGGAGACGTGCAACGCGGCGGACACGATGCCGGACAGGTGCTCCAGCATGCGGTTGCCGGCGAGCTGGATCAGCAGCGAGTGGAACTCGGAGTCGGCCCGGGCGAACGTGAGCGCGTCACCCTGCCCCATGGCGTGGCCCATGATCTCCACCATGTCGGTGAGGCGCTGCTGCACGTCGTCGCGCCCGTGCCCGGCGGCCAGGCGGGCGGCCAGGGGCTCGATCGTCCACCGCAGCTCGCTGAGCTCGCGGCGCTGGTCGTCGCGCTGCGGCCCGAAGGCCCGCCACTCGATGATGTCCGGATCAAGAAGGTTCCAGTCGCTGACCGGGCGCACCCGCGTGCCCACGTTCGGGCGGGCGCTGACGAGACCCTTGGCCTCCAGCACCCGCAGCGACTCCCGGACGACGGTGCGGGAGACCTCGAAACGCTGGCCGATCTCCTCGGGGACGAGCGGGCGGTCGGCCCCCAGATCTCCCGAAACGATCATCTGTCCGAGCTGCTGGACGAGTTGGCCGTGCAGCCCACGCCCGCGGCTGCCCGCGGCGCGACGGCCCACCCGGGCCAGTTCCGGATCCGCGCCTTCGAAGACAGGGGGCCGCCCCATACGGTCGGTCGCGGGGGCCTCCGCGAAGGGGTAGCGGTCGAGTTCGCCCGGGTTCGCGAGGCCGGTGTCGGCGGTGCGGGCGGCGGTCATCATGGTGTGCGCAACGGTACTCACGCATCCTTTTTCGGCGCTGCTCCCAACTCCCTTGAGGGCTTTGGTGAAAAGCACACGAAAGGGTGATCGCTCACCCCGTCGCAATTGACGCCTTATCGGAAAGAAATGGGCTTTCCACGGGGAGTTGTGCGCACGGCCGTAACAGCAGCGACAGGGACAGTCGTCATCGGACTCTGCGGCGCCGCGTGCTCAGCAGGAACGCGCAGGCCAGAGCCATCACGGACAACGTCAGCGCCCCACCCACGGGTTGGCCGACCATCCGCAGCACCCCCTCCAGATAACGCTCTCCCCCGAAGGGCCAGCGGAGCGGCAGCACCTCGCGCAGCCGCTGCGGAAACCCGACCGCGGTTCGTACTTGCGTGCCCCGCGTCACCCACTCCACAACGGGCTCCACGAGGAGGGGCACCGCGAGCACGACGGCGAGCCCGGCGCTGGCGGAGCGGAACAGGCCCGCCCCCAGGACGCCGGCCCAGGCACAGCCGGTCACCAGGCCCAGCCAACTCGCACCCAGCGGCAGCCAGTCGGCGGGCGGGACCTCGGCGATCTCCCGCCCGTGGACGAGATACAGCACCTGGGCGTCGCAGCCGACGGTCAGCACCGCCAGCAGCACCGCGGAGACCGAGGCGACGAACAGCTTGGCCGTCAGCAGGCCCAGCCGCCGGGACACGGTGCCACGGTCCGCCGCCAGCACCGGGTGACGGAACTCCTCACCGAAGGCCAGCGCCCCGAGCAGCCCCGCCCCGATCGCCGCGGGCGGCAGGGGCAGCTCCCTCGGCCACGCGGCCAGCAGCCGCGGCTGCGGGGTGTGGCCGATACGGGCCAGCAGGACGGCCGTGAGCGCGGAGACGACGATCACCGCCACGGCCACGCGCAGGGCGGTGCCGGTGCCTGCGGCACGGCGGAGTTCGTAGCGCAGGGGGCGCAGGGGCGCGGGAGCGGTGCGGACGGAGAGCGGCGGCGGAAGCTGCACGGATGCCGTATGCGCCGTGGGGGAGGGGGCCGTGGGGGCCGTGTCGGCGGGCCCGGCGGGGGCGCGATGGGGGGCGGTTGGCGTTGCCGGGGGCGCTGGGGGCTGGTGTGCTCCGTCGGCCGGGTCCGGCTCCGGGTCTGCTTCCGGATCCGCGGTCGGCTTCGGATCCGCGGTCGGTCTCGGCTCCGCGGTCGGCTTCAGCTCCGCGGTCGGGGCGGTCGAGGGGGCGAGGAGGAGCTCGCCGCCGGGGGTGGGGGCGGTCTCGGGCCCGGGTGCCGGGTCGGGGGGAGACGTGGAGGCGGGGGCGGTGTGAGCAGTGTGGCCCGTGAGGGTGGTGGGCGCGGTGGCGGTGGCAGGGGTGGTGGGGGTGGTAGGGCCGGTGGGGTGATCGTTCCCGGCCCCCGGGCCCATGTCACCGACCTCGTCGGCCAGTTGGTGCACGACGATGCCGTGGCGGAACGCGATCTCGCCGACGTCGGCGCACGTACTGCCGTAGACGCAGAGGCGGTTGCCGCCTTCTTGCACGACCTCCACAGAACGGCGGGCGGTACGGGCCTCCTTGCTGAGGAGTGCCGAGAGTCGGGCGGCATGAGGGCTCCGGACGGCCACGCGGGGGCGCAACCGGGTACGGGAGAACTCCGCGCCGTCCTGGTCGGCGACGACTCTTCCCCCGTCGAGGGTGACCACGTGGTCCCCGATCCGGGCCGCTTCCTTGGGGTCGGCGGTCGCGCAGAGGACGGTGCCGCCCTGGTCGGCGTGGGCGCGGAGCAGGGCGTGCAGCCAACGGTGTTCGCGTGGGGGGAGTCCACGGGTGGGCTGGTCGAGCACCAGCGTGTGCGGGTCGGCCAGCAGGGCGCAGGCCAGGCCGAGGCGACGGTCCGCACCTCGGGAGAGGGTGCCGAGGCGTTCGTCGCGCAGGCTCACCAGGCCGACCGCTTCGAGGACTTCGTCGGCCCGCCCGGCCGGCGCACCGACGGCGGCGCACAGCATGCGCAGATGTCCGCGGGCCGTACGGGCGGGGTGACCCGGTACGTCGCCCAGCAGCACGCCGACCTCACGTGCGGGCTGGGTGATGCGGTGCAGCGGGCGTCCCCTGAAGTGGGCCACGCCCCGGCCGCGTTGCAGTCCGAGCAGGAGTCTGAGTGCCGTGGTCTTGCCCGCGCCCGGTGCTCCGAGCAGCGCGGTGACGCGGCCCGCGTGCGCCTCGAAGGAGACGTTGTCGACGGCGGGCGGAAGCTCTTTGCGGGGGTTGCTGGTCAGTCCGATGGCCTCGATCACCCGAAGCAAGATAGCGCGCCATATCGGGTTTTCCGGGCACCACGGGGCACTCCGGGCCCGAGGGGATCGGGGTGGCCGGCCGAACCGGCCGGTGTCACACCTCGGGGCGCAGCATCGGCGGGTTGAGCAGGGTCGCTCCACCGGCCCGGAAGAGCTGGGCGGGCCGTCCTCCCTGGCGGGTCGTGGTGCCGCCGGTGGGGACGAGGAATCCCGGGGTGCCCGTGACCTTGCGGTGGAAGTTGCGCGGGTCGAGGGCCACGCCCCAGACCGCCTCGTACACCCTGCGCAGCTCGCCCACGGTGAACTCGGGCGGGCAGAACGCCGTGGCCAGGGACGAGTATTCGATCTTGGAGCGGGCCCGCTCCACGCCGTCCGCCAGGATCTGCGCGTGATCGAAGGCGAGGGGTGTCACCTGCTCGTCGTCCCTGCCGTAGCCGCCGAGCAGCAGCAGTTCCTCGACCGGTGCCCAGCGGGCGTTGCTGGCGTCGCCGCCGGCCCGGGGTGCGGGCAGGTCGGGGGCGAGGGCGAGGTGCGCGACGCTGACGACCCGCATCCGGGGATCACGCTTGGGGTCGCCGTACGTGGCGAGTTGTTCGAGGTGGGCGCCGTTGTCCTGGACCGGAACACCGGGGTCGTGCACCCGCAGGCCGGTCTCCTCGGCCAGTTCGCGCGCCGCCGCCTGGGCCAGGTCCTCGTCGGCGCGCACGAACCCGCCGGGGAGGGCCCAGCGCCCCTGGAAGGGAGGCTCGCCCCTACGGACCGCCAGCGCGCACAGTGAATGGCGGCGCACGGTCAGCACGACCAGGTCCACGGTGACGGCGAAGGGCGGAAAGGCTGACGGGTCGTAGGGCATGCCGTGATCATAGTCGTCTTCCTGACGATAAGCACTCCCTTCGCCGACCCCGGCGACGCCTGATCGACGTCGGTCATGAACGGTCACCCGATCCTGTTCCGCTCGCCTCGCCGAAGGGTGTCGCGGCAGGTCACACGCCCAGCTGCAAGCCGTCGGCGGCCTCCTCGACGACGGCGACACCGAGTCGGCCGACCCATAGGGAGAAGGATGCGCCGGCGACGCGCAGCCCGGTGAGGCGCAGCTCCCCGCGCGGGGCGCTGCGCATCGGGTGCAGGGACACCGCCCCGGCGGGGGCGTCAGGGCGGATGCCGGCCGCGGTGGTCAGCGGCAGCACCACGGCGGCCGCTGGCGTGGCGGCGGTGCGGCAGGCCGCCGGGTGCGGCAGCGGCGCGCTCCCCTCCGTCCGCTGCTCCCCGGCGTACATCACTGGCAGCCGGTGATCGAACGCCTCGGCCGCCGCCAGGACGCCCCGCAGCAGCGACGTCACCTCCGTCTCGTGGCCCGCGGCGGCGAGGCCCGCCACGGCCAGGGCGGAACTGGGAGGGTGCGCGTGTGTCCGTGTCCGACGCCGTACCCGGGGCGCCCAGGGCCCAGCTCGGCCTGCCCGGTGGCGGTGGCGCGGACGCGCAACGTCGCCCACCGCTCGTGGGGCGTCCCGCCCCGGGGTCCTGCTGGCCGTTGTCCAACACCACGGACCCCGGGTGGCCGCCCGGCTGCCCCGCACGCTCCGCAACGGACGGCCGTCACCCGGCTGCCCGGCACGCTTGGCAACGGAGCGGCCGTCACCCGGCTGTCCCGCCGGCTCGGCGACGGAGCGGTGGTCGTCGTCCACCGGGGCGGCCGGAGGCGGGCCGGCCGGAGGTGCCGGGGCCCGCGGGGGCACCGGGGCGGGCGGCGGAGACGGCTCGTGCATGGACGGGCTTCTTTGCGCTCGACGAGCCTTCGGCGCGGCCGCCGAGAACGGGCTCCGGCCGGCCCGGCGGCGGATCGGCATCGCGCCCGCTGCGGACGCGCTGCCACCCATCCCACGTGAACGCCCCCGCCCGTCCCGGGTCACGCGCGCCGCGAGGTGACGCCCGGGACCGCGCCCCGGCAGCGGTGGGCCCCCGTGCTCACCCCTCAGTCCTCCCCTTCCGCACCCTCGGTGTCGCTCCACGGCCTGCCGGACGGTGTGCCCCCTCCGCAGGCACCGGCGGCGGGTCGGCGCGGGCCGCCCGGGCCCGGCCCGCCGGGGCGTGCCCCCGCCGGACGCGTACCGCCGTCGGCCGCGCCACCCGGGCGGGAGGCCCGCCGAGCACCTCCGCCCGGGTGCGTGGCAGTCGCGGGGATCCGCTGGCGGGGAATCCGCGCGCTCGGCCGACGGCCGTCGGTACGCGACCGGCGGGGCGACGCGCCGCCGGGGCCCGGCACCCGAGCACGGCTCCGACGGCGCGACGAGGTGTCCCGGACCCGGAGACCCTCGCGCCCGGGGGTCGCGGGACCTTCGGACCCGGAGGGATCGGAGGGCCCGGAGGACGTGGGAGCCGCAGCACCACCGGCTCCAGTCGCACTACCCGCACCAACCGCGTCACCCACGCCACCCACGCCTTGAGCGGCTCCATCGCCTCCCACAACCCGGACGCCACGCGCCCTCTCAGCGGGTCCACCAGCCCCTACCGGTCGCCCCGACGCGACAGCCCCATCGCTGCCCCGCCCGCCGTCACCGTCACGTTCTCCCGCACCGGAACCGGCCCCGGCGCCGTCACCGCCCCCGGTCCGGCTCGACCGTTCGGAGCGCAGGCAGCGCCGGACCGACTCCGGGTCGAGTCCCTCGTTGCACGCCTGGTGCAGCAGCCGGGCGAAGAGGTAGTCGGGGTCCGCGCCGAGGGCCATGGCGAGGGCCTCCCGCGCCTCGAGCTCGTCGCCGGTGGACCACGCGACCCAGCCGGCCAGGGTGAGCGGAGCCGCGGCATGCTCGCCGTACGGTCCGCTGCAGCGGCGCGCGAGCGCTCGCCACAGGCGGAGGGCGGGGGCCGCGTCGTCGCCCTCCATCCACTCGGCCGCGCGGTCGCGGGTCGTGCGGTCCTGCAGTCCGAGGATCAGGGTCGCGGCCTCGTCGTGTCGGATCAGGTCGTCGTCGCGCAGGTCGGACGGAAGGGCGCCGGAGACGGTCGGGGTGGCTGCGAGGCGGCGCAGGACCCGCTCGGCGAGGCGCAGGGTCTCGTCGGCCACCGCCGCGCGGCCCGCCTCGTCGAGGATCCTGGGCACCAGCTCCAGACCGGCGGCGCCGAGGGCGGCCTCCTGGTCGACGGTGGCGGAGCCCTCCCTCGGCAGCAGCCTGGCACGGAGTTCGCGCAGGGTGCCCCGGACCTGGAGTCCGGCGTAGGTGGCCGCGGCGGCCAGCACCGACGTGCCGGCGAGGCCCATGGGGGTGCCGGCCGCCGGACAGCATTCCTGGTTGTCGCAGCAGTACGACCAGTACCGGCCGTCGGAGACGCACAGCGCCTCCACCACCGGGACGTCGAGGGCGCCGCACTCCACACGCAGCGCGTGGGCCAGGGGCGTGAGATGTTCCTTGACCTGCCTGCCGGTCCCGCCCCTGTCCGGTTCCCGGCAGAGGAAGAGGATCATCTGCTCGGGCCGGGCGCTCCGGCGTGCGCTTGCGTTGATCAGGCCCTGGGCCAGCTGCCGGGCGGCGGCCGGCCAGTCGTCCCGGTTGGCGGGGATGCCCAGCCGGGCCCGGCCGCCGAACCGGCCCTGCCCGTCCTTGTCGTGCAGGGCGACCAGGACGATGCTGTCCTCGGGCCGGTACCCGAGGAGGTAGGGCAGCGCGTCGGCGAGTTCGGCGGGGCTGCGGAGGGTGACCTGCTGGGTGTCGCCGTGGCTCCGGTACGACGTGGTGCAGGAAATGTCCGGCGCGGGGCGAGGGGGAGGCCGGTCGCCGTCCCGGTCGGGGTGCGCCGGCGTGGGCGCGGCGGAATCCGCGGGTCCGGCGACGCCGCTGCGCTCCAGCGCCTCCTCGAGGCCGTGGTCGGCCCGGTCGCCGTTTTCGGGGGATCCGGTCGCTTCGCTGTGGTTCGTCATGCGGAGACGATCTCGCGGATCACACCCTCCCGCTGGCCCTGTGGATAACTCCGGTCAGGGGCACGTCAGGGGGGGGACGTCGGGGGAACGTCGTGGGGCGACCTCGTAAGGCAGAGGGCACGCCACAAGACACCTCCGCCGGCGCCTCCGCGCCGCTCACCGGCCCGTCTGTCGGTGCCGTCCTGTTGTATGGGGGCATGGAGCACACGAGCAACGCGGATCTCCGGGCGGCCGCCGACACGGTTCTCGCCCGTCTCGTCGGGGACGACTCGGGCGAGGCCCGGCTTCGCGAGGACCAGTGGCGGGCCATCGAGGCTCTGGTCGCGGAGAAGCGCCGGGCGCTCGTCGTACAGCGCACCGGATGGGGCAAGTCCGCGGTCTACTTCGTGGCCACGTCACTGCTGCGTGCCCAGGGCAGCGGCCCCACGGTCATCGTCTCCCCGCTGCTCGCGCTGATGCGCAACCAGGTCGAGGCCGCCGCCAGGGCCGGCATCCGGGCCCGCACCATCAACTCGTCGAACATCGAGGAGTGGGACACCGTCCAGGACGAGATCGGCGCGGGCACCGTCGACGTTCTCCTGGTGAGCCCCGAGCGGCTGAACAACCCGGACTTCCGTGACCGGGTCCTGCCCGAACTGGCCGCCGCGACGGGGCTGCTGGTCGTGGATGAGGCCCACTGCATCTCCGACTGGGGTCACGACTTCCGTCCGGACTACCGCCGCCTGCGCACCATGCTCGCGGACCTGCCCGCGGGTGTGCCCGTGCTCGCGACCACCGCGACGGCCAACGCCAGGGTGACCGCCGACGTGGCGGAACAACTGGGTACGGGGGGTTCGACCGACGCGCTCGTGCTGCGCGGCCCGCTGGACCGCGACAGCCTGAGCCTGCACGTGCTGCGGCTGCCGGACGCGGCCCACCGGATGGCCTGGCTCGCCGATCACCTCGACGACCTGCCGGGTTCCGGCATCGTCTACACCCTCACCGTGGCGGCCGCGGAGGAGGTCACCGCCTTCCTGCGGCAGCGCGGCCACACGGTCTCGGCCTACACCGGCAAGACGGAGAACGCCGAACGGCAGCAGGCCGAGGAGGATCTGCTCGCCAACAAGGTGAAGGCGCTGGTCGCCACCTCCGCACTCGGCATGGGCTTCGACAAACCCGACCTCGGTTTCGTGGTGCACCTCGGCTCGCCCTCCTCGCCCATCTCCTACTACCAGCAGGTCGGCCGCGCCGGCCGCGGGGTGCGGCACGCCGAGGTCCTGCTGCTGCCGGGCCAGGAGGACGAGGCGATCTGGGAGTACTTCGCCTCCCTCGCCTTCCCCTCGGAGGAACTGGTCCGCCGCACGCTGGACATCCTCGCGGACGCCGGCCGGCCCATGTCGCTGCCCGCTCTCGAACCCCTCGTGGAGCTGCGGCGTTCCCGTCTGGAGACCATGCTCAAGGTCCTCGACGTGGACGGCGCGGTACGGAGGGTCAAGGGCGGATGGACCGCCACCGGGCAGCCGTGGACGTACGACGCGGAGCGGTACGCGTGGGTGGCGCGGCAGCGCAAGGCCGAACAGCAGGCGATGCGGGAGTACGCGTCGACCACCGGCTGCCGGATGGAGTTCCTGCAGCGCCAGCTGGACGACGAGGCCGCCAAGCCCTGTGGCCGCTGCGACAACTGCGCGGGCGCCCGCCACTCGGCCGAGGCGTCCACCGCGGCGCTGGAGGCGGCTCGCACGGACCTCGGCCGCGCCGGTGTCGAGGTGGAGCCGCGGCGCATGTGGCCCACCGGGCTGCCGGCCATCGGCATGGACCTCAAGGGGCGCATTCCCGCCGGGGAACTCGCTGCTCAGGGGCGTGCGTTGGGCCGCCTGTCGGACATCGGCTGGGGCAACCGGCTGCGGCCGATGTTCGCGTCCGGCGCGCCGGACGGGCCGGTCCCGGACGACGTGGCCAAGGCGGTGGTCGGAGTGCTGGCCGACTGGGCGAGGGGCCCCGGGGGGTGGGCGTCGGGCGGTGCGGACGCCGTCGCGCGTCCGGTCGGCGTGGTCACCATGGCCTCCCGCACCCGCCCGGTGCTGATCCGGTCCTTGGGGTCGCGTATCGCGGAGATCGGGCGGCTGCCGTTGCTGGGCTCGCTGGAGTACACCGGCGAGGCGTTCCCGGCGTCCCGCAGCAACAGCGCCCAGCGGCTGAAGGCCCTCGACGGGGCGCTGGCGGTGCCGCCCGCGCTGGCCGCCGCCCTGGCGAAGGAGGAGGGCCCGGTCCTCCTCGTGGACGACTACACGGAGACGGGCTGGACCCTCGCGGTCGCCGCGCGTCTGCTGCGGCGGGCGGGGGCGTCCGGGGTGCTGCCGCTGGTCCTGGCCGTGCAGGGGTGATCCCGCCGGTCCCGGGGGCCACGCGCGGGGTCGGGGGCGTCCCGGCGGCCGGGTCCGGCCGGCCGCCGCCCGTCCTCGGGGACGCTCCGTGCACGGCCCCCGACGGCCCGCACCCGTGGGGTGTACGCACGTGCCGGGACCGGATGCTCCCGGCGGGATTCGGGAGGACAGCGGGCGGGGATATTAGCCGTGCATCGTCCGATAACGGTCGCCTGCCCCAATTGCTCGTTGCCGCGCTCCGGTTCGGCAGGAAGAATTGAGGTCCGCACCCGCACGGCCCGTCTGCCGCTCAGGTAGGGCGCTGTTGCGTGCGCGCTCCCCCGAATCCGTCACCGCCCTCTCGTGGGCGTAGCCGAAGGGAGGACCGTGACCTTCGGATTCGCCCCGTCCTCGGCGGCATCGCTGTCGGCGACCGCCGCTTGCGCTCACCGAGTGCTCGAACCCGCGGAGTGGGCCGCCGCGGGCATCCCGCTGCTGCGCAATCCGCGTGAGGTCGTCAGCGGGCTGCACGCCCGCCACTGTCCCGGACCGTCGACCGCGGTCGTCGCCGTGCTGGACCACGACGAACGGCTCTGCGCGAGCGCGTCGTTCACCCGTCGTCCGGCCCCGGCGGACGGCTGGGTGTTCCGCAACGCCCTGCTCGCCCAGTTGCGCCGGGTCATCCCGCACGACCTGCGCCGCCGGACGCCGGTGCGCACGGCCGTGCTCCTGTACTGCAGGGAGGGGGACGCGCGGTGGACCGAGGAGGACGGTGCGTGGATGTGGGGCCTGCGGGACGCCTGCACCCTGCACGGGCTGCGCTGCGGCGCGTACATCACGCTGACGCGTGACGGCTGGCAGGTCCTCGGTGAGGGCCGGGGCGGCCGCCGCCCCAGCGCCGGTTCGGCACCCGAGCCGGTAGCCCTGTCCGAGGCGCCTCCCCGCATCCCTCGCACCGGCGGCGTCGCCTCGGAGGTCCTGCGCCGGGCAGCCGCGCGCTGACGTACCTCCGGGCCCTGCGACGTTCGGGGCAGCCGCGACGGGCTGCGCCCGACAGCCGGGCGCGTGACACCACGACGTCAGGGCTGCCGGACCCCGGTGGGGGCACAGGCAGTTCCGCAAGGGCTGCCGCACGCCGGTGGAAGCGCGCGCGGGCTCCGGTGGGGGCACCCGCAGTCCCGCCACGGCGCGTGGGCGGGCCAAGTCCCCCACCGCGGCCTTGTCCTGCGGAACCCGCGTGCCCCGGCGTCGGTGGCCGCCGGGGTGTCGCGTCGCTCAGACCCCCGCGCCCAGCACCGAGTTGATGCGCTGCGGGTCGCCGCAGACGATCAGCAGGGCGCCGGACTTGGCGTGGGCGGCCGACAGGGCGGCCACGGCCGCGGACTCCGGGCCGCCGTTGACGGCGACCACGACGACGGGCCGGGAACCGGCCCGGTCCGCGACGGCGGCGTCCGCGTAGAAGACGTCGTCGCCCGCGTCGTGCTGCGCCCAGTAGGAGGCCGCACCGAAGGACAGTTCGTGGGTGGCCCACGGGTGCGGCTCGCCAGTGGTGATCACCAGCACGTCACCGGGGGCGCGGCCCGAGTCCAGCAGCAGGTCCACGGCCTCCTCGGCGGCGTCGAGCGCCCCCTGCGGGGAAGCCGGGATCAACTGGACCTGCGCGGTGGCCGTTGCGGGGGCGGCCGGGCCGGAAGGGCCCGGCTTGGCCGAGGGGGTCGGGGCAGCCGCCGTGCGCTGCGCCGGCGGTGCGGACCGGTGCGGTCCGGGGCGGCCGGGACGCGGCGGAGCCGCGGGGCGGGGACCGGGTACGGGGCGGGGGGTCGGCGCGGTGCGGCCGCTGGACGGCGTGACGCGGGGACCCTGGGCACTCTCGTGAATCTGAGGCTCCTCGGGAATGAGAGGCATGGGCTGTTTTTTATCAAACGTTGGCACGGTTCGCGCCGCCGGGTGGCACATGAGTGCGAACGGAACGGTCAGAACTCGAAGCCGAGCTGACCGTCGATCGCCGGAACGCTTCCGTCCGTCCAGGTGCGGACCTTCTTGAGGTGCCGCCACTGGGGCAGCGCATCAAGATACGCCCACGACATCCGGTGGTACGGGGTGGGCCCCCGGACCTCCAGAGCGGCCTTGTGCACGGGCGACGGATACCCGGCGTTGTCCGCAAAACCGAAGTCTGCATGGTCGGTGCCCAGTTCGGCCATCATTTTGTCGCGCTGAACCTTGGCGATCACCGAGGCCGCCGCGACCGCCACGCACGACTGGTCGCCCTTGATGACCGTGCGGACCTTCCAGGGCGAGCCGAGGTAGTTGTGCTTGCCGTCCAGGATCACCGCGTCGGGGCGCACCGGCAGCGAGTCCAGTGCGCGGACCGCCGCCAGGCGCAGGGCGGCGGTCATCCCCATGTCGTCTATCTCCTCGGGCGACGCGTGCCCGAGGGCGTACGACGTGACCCAGGTCCGCAGCGTCTCGGCGAGTTCCGTACGCCGCTTGACGGTGAGGAGCTTGGAGTCGGTGAGCCCTTCGGGGGGCCGGCGCAGACCGGTGATCGCCGCGCAGACGGTGACCGGCCCGGCCCACGCGCCGCGCCCCACCTCGTCGACACCTGCAATGATCTTCGCCCCGGTTGTGGCGCGGAGTGAGCGCTCGACGGTGTGGGTGGGTGGTTCGTACGGCATGGCGCCCTTAGCGTACGCCGCCCGCCGCGCGCCGCGACACCCCGGCTCCCCTTCCGGCCCGCGGGCCCTTCCGCCGGCCGGTCAGGAAGCGTCCGGGCGAAGCAGCGGAACCATCAACTGGTCGATCATCTCCTCCAGATCGCGGTCCGCCCATTCACTCGCGCACATCTTGGTGCGGTACATCATCATCGCCGGAATGGCGTCGCACACATAGCCGTTGGCCGCGTCGGGGCGGACCTCTCCCCGCTGGATTCCCCGCTCGATCACCTCGCGCAGCATCTTGAGCGTCGGCTCGACGAGCCCTTCGACGATCACGGCGTGGAAGCGGTCGGCCTGCGAGGTGTCGCATTCGTGAATGACCGCGCGCAGGGCGTACCCGGGCCGGGAGAACATCGCGTCACGCGTGCGGATGCAGAGCGCCAGCAGGTCGTCCCGCACGCTCCCGAGGTCCGGCACCTCACCGAGGGGCGGCAGACCGGCCCGCAGGGCGTCCGCCACCAGGTCCTCCTTGGAGGGCCAGCGCCGGTAGACGGCGGCCTTGCCGGTCTGGGCGCCTGCGGCGACACCCTCCATGGTGAGGCCGTTCCATCCGACCGTACTGAGCTGGTCCACGGCGGCGTCGAGGATCGCGCGTTCCAGGACCGCGCCGCGGCGACGGGAACCGGTGGTCCGGGGCTGGGCATCGGCCCAGCTCGAAGTGTCCATCTGACTCTCTCCAACGAGCAGTGGAAGCGGGCATTCCGGGGATGGGGGGCGTGCCGCGCGGCCTCAACGGGGGACATGCCGGACGACGACGCATCGAGTGAACGCTTGCGTTCACTGTCGGGGAACTCCTACGGTTGAACTCAACAGTGAACGCAAGCGTTCACTGAACCACGTGTGGGGGACCCATAGTGACAACCTCTCCATTGCTCCAGGACCGGAAGCCGGGTGCGGCCCGCCGGGGCGGACACCCCGGCATCGCGCTCACCGTCATCGCGGCCTGCCAATTGATGGTGGTACTCGATGTGACGATTGTGAACATCGCGCTGCCGCACATCCAGACCGCGCTCGAATTCAGCACCACCGATCTGACCTGGGTGGTCAGCGCCTACACACTCACCTTCGGCGGCCTGCTGCTGCTCGGCGGCCGGGCGGGGGACATCCTGGGCCGCCGCCGCGTCTTCATGACCGGCATCCTGCTGTTCACCTTCGCCTCCCTGCTCGGCGGGCTCGCCCAGGAGCCCTGGCAGCTGCTGGTCGCCCGCGTCCTCCAGGGTGCGGGCGGTGCCATCGCCTCGCCCACCGCGCTGGCGCTCGTCACCACCACCTTTCCCGAGGGGCCGGAGCGAAACCGGGCCTTCGGCGTCTTCGCCGCCGTCTCCGCCGGCGGCGGTGCCATCGGCCTGCTCGCCGGCGGCATGCTGACCGAGTGGCTCGACTGGCGGTGGGTGCTGTTCGTCAACGTGCCGATCGGTGTGCTGATCGCCGTGCTTGCGCCGCTGTACATCAACGAATCGGAACGCCAGACCGGCCGCTTCGACATCCCCGGCGCCGTCACCTCGACCGCCGGTATGGCCTCGCTCGTCTACGGCTTCATCCGGGCGGCCGACGAGGGCTGGCAGGACGGCCTGACGATCGGCTCCTTCGTCGTGGCCGGCATCCTGCTGGTGGCCTTCGCGCTCATCGAGTCCCGGGCCAGGGAACCGATCACCCCGCTGCGGATGTTCGCCGACCGCAACCGCTCGGGCACGTATGTGATCATGCTCAGCCTCTCCGCGGCGATGTTCGGCATGTTCTTCTACATCGTGCTCTTCGTCCAGAACGTGCTCGGCTACAGCCCGATCGCAGCCGGCCTGGCCTTCCTGCCGGTCACCGTGGTGATCGCGGTCGGGGCGGGACTGTCGCAGCGCTTCCTGCCCTTGTTCGGGCCCAAGCCGTTCATGCTCGTCGGGTCGACGCTGGCGGCGCTCGGGCTGGCCTGGCTGACCCTGATCACCTCCGACAGCTCCTACGCCGGCGGCATCCTCGGACCGATGCTCGTCTTCGGCCTCGGTATGGGCCTGAACTTCGTGACCCTGACGCTCACCGCGGTCTCGGGTGTGGCCCAGCACGAGGCGGGAGCGGCATCCGGACTGCTCAACGCCACTCAGCAGGTGGGCGGTTCCGTCGGCCTGGCCCTCCTCACGACGGTGTTCGGCACGGCGAGCCGGGACGAGGCGAAAGAGCAGATTCCGCGCTTCCTCGCCGAGGCGACGCCGGAACAGCAGGCGGAGTTCGCCCGGACGCAGCAGCTTCCGGCGCCCTGGGGCCACGAAGTGCTCAGCCAGGGCATCTCGGCGGCCTTCGTGCCCGCCGCGGCGATGGCCGTGCTGGCCCTGGCCACCGCATGGTTCGTCATCCGCGTCCGCAGGAGCGACCTGGAGGCCCTGTCCGGGTCGGCCGGGCCAGGCATCGGCTGATACGCCCCCGCCACGAGCCGCCGGGCCCGGCAGGTCCCCGGCCTCCCTCACGGAGGCCGGCGGGCCGCCGGGTCCGCCGCGTCGCACCGGATGCCCGGACCATCGCACGCCGCCGGGAACGGCCGACGGACCGAGCGGGGCGTGCACGGCGTGCGAGGCGGGCGGGGCATGTGAGGCATATGGGGCGTGGGGGGCGTCGGGGGCGTCGGGGGCGGGCAGAGCATGCGCGACGTGCCGGGCGTGCGCCACACCGAACAGCATCTCCACCACCCCGGAATCCCCCGTACCCGTCACCGTCGTCCGCCCCCGTCCACACGATGCGTACGGCGGCGGCTGTCCCCACAACGTCCGGCCGGTCACACAGAGTTCCCGGCGGGTACGGAGTGTCAGGAGGTCGCGATGTGCAGCCAGTCCGGCAGCGCCTCGGCGTGGTCCGCCCATTCGGCCGGCGGTGCTCCCGCCTTCCCGGCGGCGACCACACCGCCCACGATGGCGCACGTGGTGTCGACGTCGCCGCCGACCTGCGCGGTCGTCCAGAACGCCTGCTCGTAGTCGCCCAGGGAACGGGCGGCCGACCAGAGCGCGAAGGGCACCGTGTCGTGGGCCGTCGTGCGCCGGCCGCAGCCGAGGACGGCGGCGACGGTGGCCGCGTCGTCGTAGTCGAGCATGTCCCGGGCGCGGCGCAGCCCCGCGCCGACCGCACTGCGGGCCGGCACCAGCCCGATCACCCCGTCCAGCAGGGCCTGCGCTCCCGGCGGCGCTCCAGCCCCGGAGACGAGGGCCGCCGCGGCGGCGACCGCCATGGCGCCGACCACGGCCTCCCGGTGCTGGTGGGTCGGGTAGGCGGAGATCTCCGCCTGGTGGGTGGCCTGCTCCGGGTCGTCCGCGTACCAGGCGCCCAGCGGGGCGATCCGCATCGCGGCGCCGTTGCCCCAGGAGCCGTGACCGTTGAACAGCGCGGCGGCCGGCTCACGCCAGTCGGCACCCTCGCGGACCAGGCGCAGCAGCCGGCTCGCCGTCCGGCCGTAGTCCCGGTCGGCGTCGTGCCGCGCGGCGAAGGAGTGGGCCAGGGCGTCCTGGTCGATCCGCTGGTGCGAGGCGAGGACGGCGACGACGGAGCAGGCCATCTCGGTGTCGTCGGTCCACCGCCAGGGGGCCGGCGGCAGGGTCCGGCTCTTGAGCAGGGGGTAGTTCGCCGGCACGGAGAACTGAGCGCCCAGTGCGTCTCCGACCGACAGTCCGCGCAGGCTGGCGAGGGTGCGCTCCAGGCGCACGGCGGGAGAGGAGTCAGCGGTCATCGCCCAGCCACCCTATCCGGTGATCCCGTACGGCTCGGGGTCCCGCCACCGTTCAAAGGGCCGGTCGAGGGTGTACTTGCCGTTCTCCCCCAGAACGAGCATGCGCATCTCCGCGTTCCCCGGGTTGGACAGCGACTCGAACTCCGCCACCGTCCAGTGGAACCAGCGCATGCAGAACAGCCGCATCGCCAGGCCGTGTGTCACGATCAGCACGTTCGGCGGGTGCTGCGGGTCCTCGAAGCTGCGGAACAGGCTCTCCAGGAAGCCGCCGACCCGGTCGTAGACGTCGGCCCCGGACTCGCCCTGGGCGAAGCGGTAGTAGAAGTGGCCGTAGGCGTCCCGGTAGGCCTTCTGCAGGCGCACGTCGTCGCGGTTCTGCCAGTTGCCCCAGTCCTGCTCGCGCAGCCGGGGCTCCTCCCGCACGCGTATGAGTGCCGGGTCGAGCCCGAAGTTCTGCAGGGTCTGGTGGGTGCGCCGGTACGGGGAGACGTACACGCTGACCCGCTCGCCGTCGAAGACGTCGCGCAAGCGCTTACCCGTCTCCTGCGCCTGGCGCCGGCCCTTCTCGGTGAGGGCCAGCGCGTGGTCGGGTTCGCGCTCGTAGACGGAGTCGTCAGCATTGCCCGTTGATTCACCGTGCCGGACGAGGACGATGCGCCGTGGTCGTGCCATGCTCAAGACCCTAGATCGGGTGACTTCCGGGCGAGCACCCGAGTGACCTCATACCGCGCAGGTCACACACTTCCTGCACGACGGATCACACCCGCCCGCGCCCCCGGGGCGTCCGGAACGCCCCGGACGTCACACCGTCCAGGTCGGCTCCATGTCCACGACATCCCCGGTCAGGGCGGCCACGTCCGCCTCCGTCTGCGCCCGCAGGGCGAGCCGCTCCACCCGCTCGGTGCGGTACTTGCCGTGCTCGGCGGCCGAGCGCCACATCGACAGCACCAGGAACTCGTTGCCGGGCGCCTCACCGAACATGCCGCGGATCATGCCGGGCGATCCCGCCATGGCCGGGTTCCACACCTTCTCCTGCATCAGCACGTAGTGCTCCGCCCGCTCCTCATGGACGCGGCACAGCGCCACGCGCAACAGGTCGGCGTCCGTGAAGCGCGGTTCGAAGCCGGTCTTCACGTCGAAGCGGTAGTCGAAGAGTCTGACCTGGGCGTCCTTGAACGTGCCCGACTGGGCCGTGGCGAGCCGGTCGTGGGAGCGCGCCATGAAGGAGTCGTAGAAGGCACGGCTCTCCCAGAAGGAGAACACGTGCGCCACATCCGGTCGAACCCGGCTCCAGCCTCCGCCCTGCCCGCGAAATCCCGGCTCCCCCAGAAGCCCCGCCCACTTCCGCTGCCCCCGCTCGAACCCGCGGCGGTCCACCACGGTGCAGCGAATCCACTTGACCAGCACCGCGCCATGGTAAGGCCCGCGCGCGTGGCCTTGGTCACGCTCGTACGGACTGGTGACGGGCACGCGCACCGCCCTGCGTGGCAGGATGGACAACCCACCGCGCCCGCCCGGCGGTTGGGACGGCGTTCTGGTCGGCGGGCGGACGGTCACGGGGAAGGGAGACCGGTGAGCAGCCTCAACAAGGGCCACGGCAGGATCGAGATCTCACTGAAGTGGGACCCCAGTCCGTCGGGGGAGCCCGCCACGGACCTGGACATCATCGCCGCCCCCTACCCAGCCGGTGATCCGTACGGCGATCCGGCCTACGTGGTGCACCCCGACAGCCGCTCTCCCGACGGCACCATCACCGTCGACCGGGACAGCACGGACGGCCAGGGTCTCGGCTACGACGAGATCATGACCGTGGAACTGGACCGGGTGCACGAGCAGTACGCGCGGGTCGTCGTCGGCATCGTGATCCAGCAGCAGAGCCGCCGGACCTTCGCCCGGGTGATCCGTCCCGGCCTGCGTATCCGCGAGGGGTACACCGTGCTCGCCGAGACCGATTTCTCGGGCGTACCCGACGCCACGGCGGCCGTGGTCGCCGAGTTCCGCCGGGAGGGCACCGGCCCCTGGGTGGCGGACTTCGCCCTCCGTGGGTTCGACGAGGACCCCGTGGCCTTCGCCCGCGTCATGGGAGCGGCCCGCAGGCCATGACCATGGCCGCGGACGGGCTGTGACCAAGCCCGCGGGTCCGCCTCGACGGAGCCCGTGTCCACGCCGAGGGGCGGTGGAGCCGTGTCATCGGCTCCACCGCCCCTTTCGGTCGGTCACGCCTCAGCGGCGCCCGACGTCAGCTGCAGCCGCTGGTCGAGCCGCAGCCCTCGCAGATGTAGCAGGAACCGGCGCGCTGCATCTTCGTGCCGCAGGAGAAGCACAGCGGGGCGTCGGCCTGGATGCCCAGCTGCATCTCCACCAGCTCGGCGCTGGTGTGGGCCTGCTGCGGGGCCGGCTTGGCCGCCTCGGCCTCGGCCTTCGGCAGGGCGACCGACTTCAGCTCCTGGGCGCGGGGGGCCGACTGGGCCAGACCTTCGACGTCGACCTCGTCGTCGTCGAGGGACTGCTCGTAGGACCCCGTCTCCAGGTGGCGCTGGCGCTCCTCGGCGGAGTGGATGCCGAGCGCGGAGCGCGTCTCGAAGGGCAGGAAGTCCAGCGCCAGGCGGCGGAAGATGTAGTCGACGATCGACTGCGCCATCCGCACGTCCGGGTCGTCCGTCATACCGGCCGGCTCGAAGCGCATGTTGGTGAACTTCGAGACGTACGTCTCCAGCGGCACGCCGTACTGGAGACCGACGGAGACCGCGATGGAGAAGGCGTCCATCATGCCCGCGAGGGTCGAGCCCTGCTTGGACATCTTCAGGAAGACCTCACCGAGACCGTCGTCCGGGTAGGAATTGGCGGTCATGTAGCCCTCGGCGCCACCCACGGTGAACGACGTGGTGATGCCGGGGCGGCCCTTCGGCAGCCGCTTGCGGACCGGGCGGTACTCGACCACCTTCTCGACCGCGGCACGGATCGTGTCCTCGGTCTTCTCGGTGATCTCCGCCTTCTCCGCCTCCTTGGTCTTGGCCGAGAGCGGCTGGCCGACCTTGCAGTTGTCGCGGTAGATCGCGAGCGCCTTGACGCCCAGCTTCCAGGCCTCGTAGTAGATCTCCTCGACCTCTTCGACGGTCGCCGACTCCGGCATGTTGACCGTCTTGGAGATGGCGCCGGAGATCCACGGCTGGATCGCGGCCATCATGCGGACGTGGCCCATCGGGGAGATGGCACGCTCGCCCATGGCGCAGTCGAACACCTCGTAGTGCTCCTGCTTGAGACCGGGGGCGTCGATCACATTGCCGTTGTCGGCGATGTGGGCGACGATCGCCTCGATCTGCTCCTCCTGGTAGCCCAGGCGGCGCAGGGCCTGCGGCACGGTGCCGTTGACGATCTGCATCGAGCCGCCGCCGACCAGCTTCTTGAACTTGACCAGCGCGAGGTCCGGCTCGACACCGGTGGTGTCGCAGGACATCGCCAGGCCGATGGTGCCGGTCGGGGCGAGCACGGACGCCTGCGAGTTGCGGAAGCCGTTCTTCTCGCCGAGGCGCAGGACGTCCTGCCAGGCCTCGGTCGCGGCGGCCCACACCGGGGTGTCCAGGTCGTCCATGCGGACGGCGGTGCCGTTGGCGTCGGAGTGCTGCTTCATGACGCGCTTGTGGGCGTCCGCGTTGCGGGCGTAGCCGTCGTAGGGGCCGACGACCGCGGCGAGTTCGGCGGAGCGCCGGTAGGCGGTGCCGGTCATCAGGGAGGTGATGGAGCCGGCGAGGGAGCGGCCGCCGTCGGAGTCGTAGGCGTGGCCGGTGGCCATCAGCAGGGCGCCGAGGTTGGCGTAGCCGATGCCGAGCTGACGGAACGCGCGCGTGTTCTCGCCGATCTTCCGGGTCGGGAAGTCGGCGAAGCAGATCGAGATGTCCATCGCGGTGATGACCAGCTCGACGACCTTCTGGAAGCGCTCGGTCTCGAAGGACTGGTTGCCCTTGCCGTCGTCCTTGAGGAACTTCATCAGGTTCAGCGAGGCGAGGTTGCAGGACGTGTTGTCCAGGTGCATGTACTCGCTGCACGGGTTCGACGCGGTGATCCGGCCGGACTCGGGGCAGGTGTGCCAGTTGTTGATCGTGTCGTCGTACTGGATGCCGGGGTCGGCGCAGGCCCAGGCGGCTTCAGCGATCTTGCGGAAGAGCGCCTTGGCGTCGACGTCCTCGATGACCTCACCGGTCATCCGGGCGCGGAGGCCGAAGCGGCCGCCCGCCTCGACGGCCTTCATGAACTCGTCGTTCACGCGGACCGAGTTGTTGGCGTTCTGGTACTGGACGGACGTGATGTCGTCGCCGCCCAGGTCCATGTCGAAGCCGGCGTCCCGCAGGACGCGGATCTTCTCCTCCTCCTTGACCTTGGTCTCGATGAAGTCCTCGATGTCCGGGTGGTCCACGTCGAGGACGACCATCTTGGCGGCGCGGCGGGTGGCGCCACCGGACTTGATGGTGCCGGCGGAGGCGTCGGCGCCGCGCATGAAGGAGACCGGCCCGGAGGCGTTGCCGCCGGAGGACAGCAGTTCCTTGGAGGAACGGATCCGGGAGAGGTTCAGGCCGGCGCCGGAGCCGCCCTTGAAGATCATGCCCTCTTCCTTGTACCAGTCGAGGATCGACTCCATGGAGTCGTCGACGGACAGGATGAAGCAGGCGGACACCTGCTGGGGCTGCGGCGTGCCCACGTTGAACCAGACGGGGCTGTTGAAGCTGAAGATCTGGTGCAGGAGGGCGTAGGCCAGTTCGTGCTCGAAGATCTCCGCGTCGGCGGGCGAGGCGAAGTACTTGTGGTCCTCGCCGGCCTTCCGGTACGTCTTCACGATGCGGTCGATCAGCTGCTTGAGGCTGGTCTCGCGCTGCGGGGTGCCCACGGCCCCGCGGAAGTACTTGCTGGTGACGATGTTGACCGCGTTCACCGACCAGAAGTCGGGGAACTCCACGCCGCGCTGCTCGAAGTTCACCGAGCCGTCGCGCCAGTTGGTCATCACGACGTCACGGCGCTCCCAGGCCACCTCGTCGTAGGGGTGGACGCCGGGGGTGGTGTGAACGCGCTCGACCCGCAGCCCCTTGCTGGTCTTCGCGTTCTTGGCGCGGGAACTCCGTGCCGGACCGCTCGCCGTCTCTGTCATGCCGCCTCCCTGTACGGGCGAAAACGCCCTGAAGTGCCCCGATGTTCCCGTGGCACGGTGTTCTGTCTGGTGCTGCGGGCACCACTCGCCTCGCCCGCAACCGGTTCTTCTCCCCCGCCGCCGACCGGCCGGTCCCCGGGGCCGACGTCCCGGGCCCGGCCCTGCCGTCAGCCGGTGGCGTGGGCGGGCCGGGGGACCTCGCCGGTCCCGCCGGACCCGCTGTCGTCTTCCTGGCTCCCCGTGACCGCTCCCTCGCGGTCACCGCCGTCCCCGCCGTCCCCGCCGTCCCCGGCGGGATGTTCCGCCTGCCTGAGTTCCGCGATCGCCGCCTCGAAGTCCTCGAGCGAGTCGAAGGCCCGGTAGACGGAGGCGAACCGCAGGTAGGCGACGAGGTCGAGCTCCTGCAACGGGCCGAGTATGGCCAGTCCCACGTCGTGGGTGGTCAGCTCGGCGCTTCCGGTGGCGCGCACCGCCTCCTCGACCCGCTGGCCGAGCTGGGCCAGCGCGTCCTCGGTGACCGGCCGTCCCTGGCACGCCTTGCGCACGCCGTTGATGACCTTGGTGCGGCTGAAGGGTTCGGTGACCCCGGACCGCTTGACCACCATGAGCGAGCACGTCTCCACGGTCGTGAAACGACGGGAGCAGTCGGGGCACTGGCGGCGCCTGCGGATGGACGTGCCGTCGTCCGTCGTACGGCTGTCGACGACACGGCTGTCGGGGTGCCTGCAGAAGGGGCAGTGCATGAAATCCCAACCCTCCTCACAGCAGACACAATGGCCTCGCCGGGCCACTCGGGCCCCACGAAGCGACTCCAGCATAGGCGATCTCCGAGGCTCCGAAGACCCGGGGGACCACAACTTCTGGGCCGCTGGAGCAATCCAACCACTAGATGTGGGGATTGGCTCATACATACACGCCGTGCACGCGTTTCGCCTTCCGCCCCCACGGCAGCACACGTGTGCCCCTTGTCGCGCTCCGCACACGGGGGAACGCGGCGCGGTCCCCCGGAGGAGGGGCCGTGCGATTTCTGAAGGTGTCGTGGGATCCCTGGAGGGCTCGTGCGGCTCCTGGAGAGACTCGTGCGACTCCTGAAGAGAGAGGGGCCCGCTCCCCGGGCGGCGGGGGGCCAGATGGCAGACTGGGGCCACGCCGGGCGGGACGGGGTCACCACCTGGGCGGTGAGAGTACAACAATGATCCCGTTTGTCCGACAGGCAGCGCGGCAGCCAATACACCTCGACCCGAAATCGCGTGCCACAATTCGCGA
This sequence comes from Streptomyces sp. NPDC101219, assembly GCF_044767675.1. Classification (NCBI taxonomy): domain Bacteria; kingdom Bacillati; phylum Actinomycetota; class Actinomycetes; order Kitasatosporales; family Streptomycetaceae; genus Streptomyces; species Streptomyces sp. NPDC101219. The sequence continues at coordinate 65,180 of NZ_JBIWOK010000020.1, read as the reverse complement.
TTTTTCACTCGAACGTGTGTTTGGCGCAACCTTTCGAAAGCAACTACCGTTGTGCTGCAGGGAGACCATCGAGAGGGGCCGACGTGACCACCACCGCAGACAGTGCCACCATCACTGCCCAGGACCGCCCCCAGGGCCGGCCCGAGCCGGTGCATGTGATGAACGAAGCCGCGAATCCCGAGACGCACAAGCGCTCCCTGCCGGGCCGGCCTCCCGGCATCCGGGCGGACAGCTCCGGGCTCACCGACCGCCAGCGCCGGGTCATCGAAGTCATCAGGGACTCCGTGCAGCGGCGCGGCTATCCGCCGTCCATGCGTGAGATCGGCCAGGCGGTCGGCCTCTCCAGCACCTCCTCCGTGGCCCATCAGCTGATGGCCCTGGAGCGCAAGGGCTTCCTGCGCCGCGACCCGCACCGCCCCCGCGCCTACGAGGTGCGCGGCTCCGACCAGGCGGCCTCCGTCCAGCCCACGGACACCACCGGCAAGCCGGCCGCGTCCTACGTGCCGCTGGTCGGACGCATCGCCGCCGGTGGACCGATCCTCGCCGAGGAGTCCGTCGAGGACGTGTTCCCCCTCCCCCGGCAGCTCGTCGGCGACGGTGAACTGTTCGTCCTCAAGGTCGTCGGTGACTCGATGATCGAGGCCGCCATCTGTGACGGCGACTGGGTCACGGTCCGACGCCAGCCCGTGGCGGAGAACGGCGACATCGTCGCCGCCATGCTCGACGGCGAGGCCACCGTCAAGCGCTTCAAGCGCGAGGACGGCCACGTCTGGCTGCTGCCGCACAACGCGGCGTACGAGCCGATCCCCGGCGACGACGCGACCATCCTCGGCAAGGTGGTGGCCGTTCTCCGGCGCGTCTGAGCCTGCGCGGGGCCCGGCCGGCGTCATCGCCGCCGCCCCGCCCCCGACCGGGCCCCGGGACCCCTGCGCCGGTTCCGGGGTCCTGCTCTGTCCCGGCTCCCCGGCTTCCATCCCAGGTGCACCGTCGGCGTTCGACGACCAGGCCCCCGCCCGGGCCGACCCCGGTGCCGGAACGTCCCTTGATCGCGGGTTAGCCTGTCGCGGGCCCGCGACAGGCTAACCCGCGATCACTACGCCTCGGTCCCCGCCTCCGGGGCCGCGCCCGGCTCCGTACCCGTCTCCGCCTCGGTCCGCCGAGCGGCCGCGTCGATCGCGGCCAGCGACTTCCTGACCTGATGACGGTCCGGGGTGTACCAGAAGTCGGGCAGTGACGCCTTCAGATAGCTCCCGTAGCGCGCCGTCGCCAGCCGCTGGTCCAGCACCGCCACGACACCCCGGTCCCCCGAGGCCCGGACGAGGCGGCCCGCGCCCTGGGCCATCAGCAGCGCGGCGTGCGTCGCCGCCACCGCCATGAAGCCGTTGCCGCCCGCCTCCTCCACGGCCTTCTGCCGGGCGCTCATCAAGGGGTCGTCCGGCCGCGGGAAGGGGATCTTGTCCATCACCACGAGCTGGCAGCTCGGCCCCGGCACATCGACCCCCTGCCACAGCGACAGCGTGCCGAAGAGACAGGTCCGGGGGTCGGCCGCAAAGTTCTTGATCAGCTCGCCGAGCGTCTCCTCGCCCTGGAGGAGGATGGGGAACTCGGGGATTCGGGACCGCAGCTCCTCGGCGGCGAGCTGGGCGGCCCGCATCGAGGAGAACAGCCCGAGGGTGCGGCCACCCGCCGCCTGGATCAGCTCGGTGAGCTCGTCGAGCATGTCGGCGCGGTCGCCGTCACGGGCCGGGCGCGCCAGGTGCCGGGCGACGTACAGGATGCCCTGCCGCGGATAGTCGAACGGCGAGCCGACGTCGACGCCCTTCCACTCCGGCAGGTCGTCGCCGGTACTGCCCTCGGGGCCGAGGCCCAGCGAGGCCGCCACGCCGTTGAAGTCGCCCCCCAGTTTCAGGGTCGCGGAGGTGAGGATCACCGAGCGGTCCGTGAAGAGCTTCTCCCGCAGCAGCCCGGAGACGGACATCGGCGCGACGCGCAGGGAGGCACCGGCCTGGCGGTAGGAGCTGCCGCCGCGCGGCTCGTGGCGCTCGTACCAGACGACGTCCCATTCGGACCCGTTGGTGATGCGCTCCGCGACGTCGTGCACGCTCTCCACCGAGGCCAGGGCCTGCTTGCGGACCGCGTCCTCGTCCTGCACGGACTTGTCCCGGGTGCCGCCGATCGCGGAGATCACCGTCCGGCAGGCGTCGCGCAGCGCCATCAGCGCGTAGCCGAGGTCCTCGGGGATCTCCTCCAGCCGGCCCGGGAGTGCCAGTTCCATCAGCCGCTCGAAGCCCTCGGCGGCGGTCTGGAGCTGGTCGGCAGCCTTCTCGTTGACCAGCTTCGCGGCGCGGCGCACGGCACGGTTCACCTGGCCCGGGGTGAGCTCACCGGTGGCCACGCCGGTCACCCGGGACACCAGTTCGTGGGCCTCGTCGACGATCAGCACCTCGTGCTGCGGCAGGACCGGGGCGCCCTCGATCGCGTCGATCGCGAGGAGGGCGTGGTTGGTGACGACGACCTCGGCCAGTTTGGCGCGCTCCCGGGCCATCTCGGCGAAGCACTCCGCCCCGTAGGCGCACTTGGTGGCGCCCAGGCACTCCCGGGACGACACCGACACCTGGGACCAGGCCCGGTCGGACACGCCGGGGGTGAGGTCGTCGCGGTCGCCGGTCTCCGTGTCGTCGGACCAGTCGCGCAGCCGCAGCAGGTCCTGCCCCAGTCTGCTGGTCGGGGCGGCGGCCTCGAACTGGTCGAAGAGTCCCTCCTCCTCGTCCTGCGGCATGCCCTCGTGGAGCCGGTGCAGGCAGAGGTAGTTCGACCGGCCCTTGAGCATGGCGAACTCGGGGCGGCGGCGCAGCAGCGGGTGCAGTGCCTCCACCGTGCGCGGCAGGTCCCGCTCCACGAGCTGCCGCTGGAGGGCCAGGGTGGCCGTGGCCACGACCACTCTCCCCCAGCCCTCGGCCGACGGGATCCCCATCCCGTGCGCGAGCGCGGGCACCAGGTAGCCGAGTGACTTACCGGTGCCGGTGCCGGCCTGGACCAGCAGATGGGAGTTGTCGTCGATCGCCTCGGCGACGGATTCGGCCATGGTCACCTGGCCGGGGCGCTCCGTGCCGCCGACGGCGGTGACGGCGGCATGCAGGAGTTCGGGGAGTGAGGGCTTCGTCATAGCGCGACCACCCTACGGCCCGGCACTGACAAACGGGCGGTCACGCCCGTGCCGAGCGGTGCGGTCACGTCGACGGCTGCCACCCCGGCCCCGGCACGACGGCACCGCGGCCTGCCCGGTCCGGGTGCGGACGTCGCCCACGGCCTGCCCACGTTCCAGCCCGTGACCGCCCCGGGGATCACGGGTTGCCCCAAGATCCTTGCCGTGACGGAACCGTTGCCGTTCCGTCGGAAGTCCCCCACAGCAACCGCATAGTGTGTGGTGCCGTCCCAGGACCGTCGGTCCGGCCGGGGCCCGTCCGGGTCCGGGGCCGGGCACACGGCCTGCGCGCCACGTTCGTCCACACCAGGGGGAATCAGATCATGCGATCCATACGGCCGTCGTCCACCGTCCGCGGAGGGGGGAGGCCGCGCCGCAGAACCTCCCCCGTCCTGTCCGCGGTGGCGCTCGCGGCGGCGCTCGTCCTCACCGCCACCGCCTGCGACTCGGGGGACGCGGACGCGAGCGCCGAGCCCTCGGCGACCGCCGCGTCGGACGACGGCAAGCTGCGGATCCCGGACGACATCCGGGACCGGCTGAAGGAACACGGGATCGACGTCGACAAGTGGCGGGACGGCGCCTGGAAGGACTGGAGCAAGGACGACTGGCTGCGCGAGGCCAACGACTTCATCAACCCGATCATCGAGGACCTCTGGGACCCGGACCGCATGCGGGACGCGGAGGAGCCCGACCAGGGGGTCGACGAGGGCGACCTCGACGGTGACCAGGGCGTGACCGACCCGACGCCGCAGCCGGTGCAGGCGGAGGCCGTGCCGCCGTCCTACCACGCCAACGCCCCCACGGCGGGCAAGGTCTTCTTCGACTCCCCCGAGGGCACGATGGTGTGCTCGGCGACGGTGGTCAAGGACCCGGCCAACCCGGGCAAGTCCAACATGGTGTGGACCGCCGGCCACTGCGTGCACGCCGGCAAGAAGGGCGGCTGGTACCGCAACATCGCGTTCGTGCCGTCCTACAACGACGCGGGCATGCCGACCAAGGAGCTGGAGGGCGCCGCCAAGGAGGAGGTCGCCCCGTACGGCGTCTGGTGGGGCGACTGGGCCCAGACCTCGGACCAGTGGATCGAGCAGGGCGGCTCCACGGGTGGTGACGGTGCCGCGCACGACTTCGCCGTGATCCATGTGACGCCGGAGAAGGGCGGCAACGGCAAGTCGCTGGAGGAGACGGTCGGTTCGGCGCTGCCGGTGGACTTCAAGGCCCCCGCGGTGCCGCAGATGAAGAGCGTGACCGCGATCGGCTACCCGGCCGCGCCGCCGTACGACGGCCAGACGCTGTACCGCTGCCAGGACCGGCCGGGACGGCTGTCCATCGAGGCGTCGGACCCGACGATGTACCGCATCGGGTGCAGCATGACCGCCGGTTCGTCCGGTGGCGGCTGGGTCGCGACCGGTTCGGACGGCAAGCCCGCGCTGGTGTCCAACACCTCCATCGGCCCGGTGACGTCCGGCTGGCTGGCCGGTCCGCGGCTGGGTGATGAGGCCAAGGGCATCTACGACGCGGTCAGCGAGAAGTTCGCCGGGCAGTGACCCGGCTGCCGTGCCCGCGTGCCGCGGCGCACGCGGGCACGGCAGGTACGGGCGGTACGGCGCGCGCGGCGCACTGAGCCCGCGCGCGCCCGGCCCGCTCCGGCGGACGCACCGGCGGCCCGCCGGCCCGGGCACCGCACGCATCGGCACGGCATTCATCGGTCTCAACGGGGGGTCCACGCATCATGAGTTCATTCCGTATGTCCGCGTTCCGGGGGCCGGGGCGCCGGCGCACCGTCCTGGCCGCCGCCGGGCTGGTCGCCGCTCTGGCCCTGACGGCGACCGCGTGCGGCGGCTCGTCCGGCGACGAGGCGGGCGGCAGGGCCGGTCCGGGCGCGTCCCGGGCGGCGGACGACGCCGACGGCAAGGTGTCCCTCCCGTCCGACCTCACGGACCGGCTCAAGGAGCACGGCATCGACGTCGACCGGTGGAGGGACGGCGGCTGGCAGGACTGGGACCGGGACAAGTGGTTCAGTGAGGCCGAGGACTTCGTCAACCCGGTGATCGAGGGCCTGTGGGAGCCGGAGCGGATGCGCGCGGCGGAGGAGGCGGACAAGACCGTCTCGACCCAGGACGCCCGGGCCGCCGAGGGCGTCAGTGACCCGGAGCCCGCGCCGGTCCGGGCGCAGGCCGAGAAGACGCCGTACCACGATCACGCGGCCCCCGTGGGCAAGGTCTTCTTCGACACCCCCGACGGCCCGAGCGTCTGCTCCGGGACGGTCGTCAAGGACGTCAACCACCCGGGCAAGTCGAATCTGGTGTGGACGGCAGGACACTGTGTGCACGCCGGCGCCGACGGCGGCTGGTACCGCAACCTGGTCTTCGTCCCGGCCTACAACGACCTGGGGAAGTCCGAGAGCGAGCTGAGCGGCGCGAATCCGTCCGAGATCGCCCCCTACGGCAACTGGTGGGCCGACTGGGCCGCGACCTCCAACGGCTGGATCCAGGGCGGATCGGAGTCGGGCGGCGCCGGCGCGCCGTACGACTACGCCGTGCTGCACGTACAGCCGGAACAGGGCGGCAAGTCCCTGGAGGAGACCGTCGGCGCCGCCCTGGAGGTGGACTTCTCCGCGCCGTCGGCCGCCGCGGCGGGCAGCATGGGGGCGTGGGGCTACCCGGCCGCGCCGCCCTACAACGGCCTGCGGATGTTCAAGTGCCTGGACGCACCGGGCCGGTTCTCCCTCGCCGCGAACCTGCCGACGATGTACCGGATCGGCTGCACCATGACCGGCGGTTCCTCGGGCGGCGGATGGTTCCGGGTCCGTGACGGCCGGACGGTGCTGGTCTCCAACACCTCGATCGGCCCGACCGACAACACCTGGCTGGCGGGACCGCAGCTCGGCCGGGACGCCGAGGCGCTGTACCAGAGCATGAGCCGGACCCACGGCGGCAGCTGATCCGCACCGCCGGCCCCTGACACGGCGAAGGCCCGCTCCCCGCAGGACGGGGAGCGGGCCTTCGCGTGTGCCCGGTGGGTCAGCCGGCCGGAGCCGGCACGTACGGCGTGAGTTCGGCCGCGAGCTCCTCGTGCACCCGCAGCTTGAGCAGGGTGCCCTCCGGGGTGTGCTCCTCGGAGATCACCTCGCCCTCGTCGTGGGCGCGGGCCACCAGCTTGCCGTGCGTGTACGGCACGAGCGCCTCGATCTCCACCGAGGGGCGGGGCAGCTCGGTGTCGATGAGCGCCAGCAGCTGCTCGATGCCCTGGCCGGTGCGGGCCGAGACGGCGATGGAGCGCTTCTCCACCCGCAGCAGCCGCTGGAGCGTGAGCGGGTCGGCGGCGTCCGCCTTGTTGATCACGACGATCTCGGGCACGTCGGTGGCTCCGACGTCACGGATCACCTCGCGCACGGCCGCCAGCTGCTCCTCCGGAGCGGGGTGCGCACCGTCCACCACGTGCAGGATCAGATCGGACTCGCCGACCTCCTCCATCGTGGAGCGGAACGCCTCGACCAGGTGGTGGGGCAGGTGCCGGACGAAGCCGACGGTGTCGGCCAGCGTGTACAGCCGTCCGCTCGGAGTCTCGGCCCGGCGCACGGTCGGGTCGAGCGTCGCGAACAGCTGGTTCTCCACCAGCACGCCCGCTCCGGTGAGACGGTTGAGCAGGGAGGACTTGCCCGCGTTGGTGTAGCCGGCGATGGCGACCGAGGGCACCTTGTGGCGCTTGCGTTCCTGCCGCTTGATCTCGCGGCCGGTCTTCATCTCCGCGATCTCCCGGCGCATCTTCGCCATCTTCTCGCGGATGCGGCGCCGGTCCGTCTCGATCTTGGTCTCACCGGGACCACGGGTGGCGAGGCCGCCGCCCTTGCCGCCGCCCATCTGGCGGGACAGCGACTGACCCCAGCCGCGCAGCCGCGGCAGCATGTACTGCATCTGCGCGAGCGAGACCTGCGCCTTGCCCTCCCGGGACTTGGCGTGCTGGGCGAAGATGTCGAGGATGAGCGCCGTGCGGTCGATGACCTTGACCTTGACGACGTCCTCGAGGTGGATGAGCTGGCCGGGGCTGAGCTCACCGTCGCAGATGACGGTGTCCGCGCCCGTCTCGAGCACGACGTCGCGCAGTTCCTCGGCCTTGCCCGAACCGATGTAGGTGGACGCGTCGGGCTTGTCGCGGCGCTGGATCACACCGTCGAGCACGAGAGCGCCCGCCGTCTCGGCGAGGGCGGCGAGTTCCGCGAGGGAGTTCTCCGCCTCCCGTGCGGTGCCCGTGGTCCACACACCGACGAGCACGACCCGCTCCAGGCGGAGCTGCCGGTACTCGACCTCGGTGACGTCCTCGAGCTCGGTGGACAGGCCCGCGACACGGCGCAGGGCCGCACGCTCGGTGCGGTCGAACTGGTCGCCGTCCCGCTCTCCGTCGATCTCGAAGCTCCAGGCGACGTCCTCTTCCATCAGGGCATCGGCCCGAAGACCCTCGGGGTGGCTGTGCGCGAGGCGCTGGGTGTCCTGGGAAGGGGATGAAGAGGAGGTCATTGGATCCTTACGTAGATGGGAAACCGTCTGCGGCGACGCCCTGGCCCCCGGCTGCCGGCCGGGCGCTCCGGCTGCGGAGTCGCGTGCACGGAATCTGGTCCGTCACTGTCCACAACGCACGAGTACCCCGGGAGATTCCCCGGTGTGCCGTGCCGTGCCGACGCGACGATGGTCGCACGGCACGGCCCGTCTCGTCACCGTGTTATTGCCCGCTTCCGGCCCACTCAATGCGCGGGAGCGGCGGCCCGTGTGCCGGACGTCCAGTCCGGGTGTCCGGGCATGCGCGGCGTCTTCTCGCCGTACAGCCAGGGGTGCAGGAACGCGCTGAGGTCGCGTCCGGCGGTCTCGGAGGCGAGCCGGACGAAGTCCGCCGTCGTGGCGTTGCCGTCCCGGTGACGGGTAACCCACGCGCGCTGCAGGCGGTCGAAGTCCCCGTGCCCGATCTCCTGCCGCAGCGCGTACAGCACGAGCGCGGCCCCCGCGTAGACGTTGGGCCGGAAGATGCTGATCTTCCGGCCGGGGTCGGGGACGTCGGGTTCGGCGGGCGGCCCGCCGGCCGCGCGCCAGCGGTCGGAGGCCTCGTAGGCGGCCTTCATGCCGGCCTCCAGGGAGCGGCCCGCCTTCTCCTCCGCGTACAGGGCCTCGTACCAGGTCGCGTGGCCCTCGCTGAGCCAGAGGTCCGACCAGGTGCCGGGGCTGACGCTGTTGCCGAACCACTGGTGGGCCAGCTCGTGCACCATGATCGACTCCACGTACCACTCCGGGTACGCCGGGTCGGTGAAGAGTTCCCGCTCGAAGAGGGAGAGCGTCTGGGTCTCGAGGGCGAAGCCGGTGGAGGCGTCGGCCAGGAGCAGCCCGTACGTCTCGAAGGGGTAACGCCCGACTTTGTCCTCCATCCAGGAGATCTGGCCGGGCGTCTTGGCCAGCCAGGGTTCCAGCTTCTCGCGGTGCCCGGCCGGCACCACGTCCCGCACGGGCAGTCCGTGCGGACCGGCGCGGTGGACCACGCTGGACCGGCCGATGGACACCTGGGCGAGTTCGGTGGCCATGGGGTGCTGGGTCCGGTACGTCCAGGTGGTGGCACCGCGGGCGCGGTCGACGCGGGTGCGCAGTCCGTTGGCGACGGCGGTGTGGCCGTCGGGGGCGGTGATCCGGAAGGTGAACATCGCCTTGTCGGACGGGTGGTCGTTGCAGGGGAACACCAGGTGTGCGGCGTCGGCCTGGTTGGCCATCGCGAGACCGTCGGCCGTGCGGATCCAGCCGCCTTCGCGGTCCTCGGGGCTCACCGGATCGCTGGTGTGCCGCACGGTGATGCGCGTCCACTCGCCCCGGTCCAGTTCGTCCTCCGGGGTGATCACCAGATCCTCGCCCGCGCCGGTGAAGGCGGCGGGTTCGCCGTCGACCTCCACGGACTGGACGGTTCCGTGGGCGAAGTCGAGGTTGATCCGGTCCAGTTCGGCGGTGGTCCAGGCGTCGATGGTGGTGACGGCGCGCAGGGGTACGTCGTTGCTGCCGGAGTAGTCGAGCCGCAGGTCGTACGACGCCACGTCGTAGCCGGGGTTGCCCAGGTGCGGGAAGAGGCGGTCGCCGACGCCCAGCGGGGTGGCGGGGGCGCTCGCGGCGACCAGGCAGACGGAGACGGCCGAGGCGAGCAGCGCGGCGGCCGCACGCCTCCGGCGGGCGCGCGGGACGGCGGTGGGGAGGGCGCGGCCGTGGGTGGCCCGGCCGGCGGGAGTGAGCGGCATGCCCCACGGCTATCAGCGCGGGCCCGGGCCGCGGCGACGGCGCGCTTCCGGCGCACCCGATCGGGTGCGCCGGGGGTCGGTCCGTACGCCGGGTGCGGGAGCCCGCCGGCGGGTCCCGGGCGCAGGCGTCCGCCGCACGTCACTGCGGTTGGCACGGCAGGTGCCGGGCGGGCCCTCACGCGCGCCCAGGTCCTCACGCGCGACCGGTCCTCACGCGTGAGAGGCCGCTACGCGAGCCAGGTGCGCAACGCCCGGCCCCCCGCGCACGCGGGGCGCCGGCTGCGGGCGTGGGCCGGGTCAGGCGCCGGAGGTCTGCGGCTGGGCGCGGCTCACGTCGTAGACCCCGGCGACCTTGCGCATGGCGCGCATCAGGGCGGGCAGGTGGGCGGCGTCCGGGAGTTGCACGGTGTACGTGTGCCGTACCTGCTGCTGGGTCGGGGGCTCGACGGTCGCGGAGACGATCTCGGCGCCTTCGACCGCCATGGCCTCGGTGAGGTCGGCGAGCAGGTGGGGCCGGACGAACGATTCGGCGACCAGGGTGACCCGGCATTCGGCGCCTTCGCCCCAGCGCACACCGACCTCTTCCCGGTCCGCTGCCTTCATGCGGGCCACGGCGGCGCACCCGGCCCGGTGCACGGTGACCACGCCGCCGCGTACGGCGAACCCCGTGACCTCGTCCGGTGGGACCGGCGTACAGCAGCGGGCGAGCCGTACGGCCGCTCCGGGGCGGTCGGCCAGGACCTGGGCGTGGGAGGCGGCGGGGCGGTCCGGTACTGCCCGGGACGAGGGAGCCGCGGCGGGCCCGTCGGCCGCGGGGCGGGAGGGCACCGCCGGGGTCCCGGTCGTCTCCTCCTGGGCCGGGTGGGCGGTCAGCCACCGCTGGATGGCGATCCGCGCGGCGGGGGTGTGGGCGTGGTCCAGCCACTCCCGGGAGGGTTCGGAGGCGGGGTCCTGACCCATGAGGAGCTGCACCGTGTCGCCGTCCTTCAGCACGGTGCTGAGCGTGGCCAGGCGCCCGTTGACCCGGGCGCCGATGCAGGCGTGCGCGTCCTCGCCGTACTGCGCGTACGCAGCGTCCACGCAGCTGGCGCCCTCGGGGAGGCCGAGCGTGCCGCCGTCGGGCCGGAAGACGGTGATCTCGCGGTCCTGGGAGAGGTCCTCGCGCAGGGTGGACCAGAAGGTGTCGGGGTCGGGGGCCGCCCGCTGCCAGTCGAGCAGGCGGGACAGCCAGCCAGGTCGGGTGGGGTCCGCGCGTTCGCCGTCCGGCGCGGACAGTTCCTCGGGGGGCGCGGCGTAGGGGTTGCCGAGGGCGACGACCCCGGCCTCGGCCACCTTGTGCATCTGGTGCGTGCGGATGAGGACTTCGACGACCTGTCCGTCCTCGCGCGCCACAGCGGTGTGCAGCGACTGGTAGAGGTTGAACTTGGGGACGGCGATGAAGTCCTTGAACTCCGAGACCACGGGGGTCATGCAGGTGTGCAGTTCGCCCAGGACGCCGTAGCAGTCGGCGTCCTCGCCGACCAGGACCAGCACGCGGCCGAAGTCGGCGCCGCGCAGCCGCCCCCGTTTGCGGGACACGCGGTGCACGGAGAGGAAGTGGCGTGGCCGGATCAGCACTTCGGCGGTGATGTCGGCCTCGCGGAGGACCGTGCGGACGTCGTCGGCGACCTCGGCGAGCGGGTCGTCGCCGCGGTCCGCGTTGCGGAGGATCAGCTCGCGGGTGTGCTCGTACTCCCCGGGGTGGAGGATCGCGAAGACCAGGTCCTCGAGTTCCGTCTTCAGGGCCTGGACGCCGAGCCGCTCGGCGAGCGGGATGAGGACGTCCCGGGTCACCTTGGCGATGCGCTCCTGCTTCGCCGGGCGCATCACGCCGAGGGTGCGCATGTTGTGCAGCCGGTCGGCGAGTTTGATCGACATCACGCGCACGTCGTTGCCCGTGGCGACCAGCATCTTGCGGAAGGTCTCCGGCTCGGCCGCGGCGCCGTAGTCGACCTTCTCGAGTTTGGTGACGCCGTCGACGAGGTAGCTGACCTCCTCGCCGAACTCCTCGAGCACCTGGTCAAGGGTCACCTCGGTGTCCTCGACGGTGTCGTGCAGCAGTGAGGCCGTCAACGTGGTGGTCTCGGCGCCGAGTTCGGCGAGGATGAGGGTCACCGCGAGCGGATGGGTGATGTACGGCTCGCCGCTCTTGCGCATCTGGCCGCGGTGCGAGGACTCGGCCAGGAGATAGGCGCGGCGCAGTGGTTCGAGGTCGGCGTCGGGGTGGTGCGCGCGGTGGGCCTCGACGACGTGGCCGATGGCGTCGGGCAGCCGGTCCCGGGCGGCGGGGCCGAGGAGGGCGGCGCGGCCGAGCCGGCGCAGATCGAGCCGGGGGCGGGCCTTCCTGCGTGGTCCCGCCGGTGTGTCGTGCCCCGCTGTCGCACGACCCGGCGTCGCGGGATTGACGGCCTCCGCATTCATGGGCACCTCCGGCTGCATGGACCGGCGGACGGGGCGCCCCAGGGCGGACTCGGGCTCGGGAGACGCTGTGCGTCCTCCCGTCCGGGCCGGTGCTTGATGCTACCGACCCCAGCATGCGCAACCGACCGCCTCCGGCCGAGCGTGAAACGGATCACCCATTCGAGCGAAGCCGGGTGCAGGGACGATTTCGCGCCACGGCCGGGGACGGCGCCCGTCATCCCGAAGCCGGACGCGGCTCCCGACACCGCGAACGGCATCGGCAGACACACACGCCTCTGGGATATCAAGCCACCACCGTCCTCAACCGAGCGCCTTCTCCAGCCACTCGGGCTCGATCCAGCCCTCGGCGACGATCACCGCCGGTCCGGTCATCTCGATCTCGCCGTCGGGCCGCTCGGTGATCACCAGCCGTCCTCCGGGCACGTCCACGGTGTAGGTCGCGGGGGTCCCGGTGGCCGTCGGGTCGACGCCGTCGCGGCGGGCGGCGGCCACGGCGACCGCGCAGGCGCCGGTGCCGCAGGAGCGGGTCTCGCCGGCCCCGCGCTCGTGCACCCGCAGCGCCACATGACGCGGGCCGCGGTCGACCACGAACTCGACGTTCACTCCGTCCGGGTAGGCGGAGGCGGGGCTGACGGGGGGCGGGGCCGACAGGTCGCCGGCGTGGGCCAGGTCGTCCACGAAGGTCACCGCGTGCGGGTTGCCCATGTTCACGTTCCGCGCGGGCCAGCTGCGGGGACCGGCGCTCACGGTGACCTCGCCCTCGGGGAGCAGGGCGCGGCCCATGCCGACGGTGATGTCGCCGTCCTTGGCGAGGTGCACGCTCTTCACGCCTCCGCGGGTGGCGATCGCGAGGTCCCCCTCGGTCACGTACCCGGCGCGCTGGAGGTAGCGCGCGAAGACCCGCACGCCGTTGCCGCACATCTCGGCGACCGAGCCGTCTCCGTTGCGGTAGTCCATGAACCATTCGGCGTCGGCCGCCATGGCGCGCGCCTCCGGGTGCGCCGCGGACCGCACGACGTGCAGCAGCCCGTCGCCGCCGATGCCCGCGCGGCGGTCGCACAGGGCGGCGACGGCGGCCGGGGGCAGATCGACGGTGTTCTCGGGGTCCGGGACGATCACGAAGTCGTTCTCGGTGCCGTGCCCCTTGAGGAAGGCGGTCCGCGTGCTCATTCCTCGATCGTACGGGGTGGCGCGCGGGCGTGTTCGCCGCCTCCGGACCTGTGGGTCAGCGGAGCCGGGCGACCCGCCAGACGGCCAGGGCGACGACCCCGACGACCAGCACGGCGTACGCGGCCACGACCCGCCAGTCGGGTCTGCGGCCGGAGCCGCGGGACGGCAGGCCGGGCCAGGTGTAGCCCACCCGGCGGGCGGCCATCATGCCCCACCCCGCGGAGCAGGAGCAGATCAGCAGGCCCAGCATGGCGATCACGGCGCCGCTGTCGCCGAAGTCGAAGGCGAGCGGGAACGCGAACATCAGGGAGCCGACCGCGGCCAGACCGACGATGGGCGCGAGCTGCCACAGGCGCAGTCGGCGCTGCGGGCGCAGCTCGACCTCGACCTCGTCGCCGCCCTGGAACATCTCGTCCGGCTCCGGGCCGTCGTCGGTCACACCGCCCTGCGTCTCCTCGGGCCCGTCGGGGCTGAGACGGTCGGATTCCTGCTCCCGGTCACCCCGCTCGGTGGTGAGGTGTTCGGTGCCGTGTGCGGTGTCGCGAGGGCCGGCCTCCATCGCCACGCGCCCTCCCAACTTGGACTCCACTTGGTCGATCGAAGCTCGATGATGGCACGCCGTCACAGGCCCGGATGACGGCCTGGGCGTCCCGATGCCATGACGTGATCAGGCTGTAACCGGTCGTTCGACCAACGACAGCGCAAGCTGCGGAAGTTCCCCCAGATCCTCCGCGGCCCCACTCAACCAGTGCACCCGCGGGTCGCGCCTGAACCATGAATCCTGACGGCGCGCGAAGCGTTTGGTGGCACGCACGGTCTCCGACCGCGCCTCGTCGAGGGTGCACTCGCCCGCGAGCGCCGTGAGGACCTGCTGGTAGCCGAGCGCGCGCGAGGCCGTACGCCCCTCGCGCAACCCCTGCGCCTCCAGTGCGCGCACTTCGTCGACCAGACCGGCCTCCCACATGCGGTCGACCCGGCGGGCGATCCGCTCGTCCAGCTCGGGCCGGGCCACGTCCACGCCGATCTGGACCGTGTCATAGACCGAGTCGTGGCCGGGGAGGTTGGCGGTGAACGGCCGGCCGGTGATCTCGATCACTTCCAGGGCGCGGACGATCCGCCGTCCGTTGCCCGGCAGGATGGCCCGGGCGGCCGCGGGATCGGCGGCGGCCAGCCGGGCGTGCAGCGCGCCGGAGCCCCGCAGCGTGAGCTCCTCCTCCAGACGGGCCCGCACGTCGGGGTCGGTACCGGGGAACTCCAGGTTGTCGACGGCGCCGCGGACGTAGAGGCCGGAGCCACCCACCAGGACGGGCCAGCGGCCCTCGGCGAGCAGGGCGTCGATCCGCTCCCGCGCGAGCCGCTGGTACTCCGCGACCGAGGCCGTGACGGTCACGTCCCAGATGTCCAGGAGGTGGTGCGGCACCCCGCCGCGCTCCTCGGGCGTCAGTTTGGCGGTGCCGATGTCCATCCCTCGGTAGAGCTGCATCGAGTCGGCGTTGACGACCTCACCCCCGAGGCGTTGCGCCAGGAAAACGCCCAGATCGGACTTTCCGGCCGCAGTGGGGCCGACGACGGCGATGACGCGGGGGGAGGGGGCTGCGCTGCTCACTGATCCAGTCTCCCAAACCTCTCACCCCGGCCTCGAACGAGTTACGTGACGGGACCCGGACGAGGTCGTTCCCGTAGCAACGCGCGACGACGCGCGACGACGCGGGACGCCTCCCGCACGAGTACCGTATGGAGTTGACATGGGCGTTTTCGCACGGCTTCTTCGCAGATCCGGGGCCAGGACCGCGGAGACGGAGGAAGCACCGCCCGCCGGCACCCCGGCGGACGGGACGCAGGCGGACGGAGAGCGGACGGACGAGGCGGCAGCCGGACCGGCGACCGATGACGCGGCACCGGCCACGGCGACGAAGGAGTCCGCCGGGGAACCGGAGCCGTCCGGCGGACCGGCGGGCGGCTCCGCCTCCGGCGCCGACGGCGTCGGGATCCCGAAGCAGCAGTCCGCCGAGGCGGCCGGCAGCGACGCCGGTGAGGGCGCCCGCACATAGGACCGGCCGTGACGGAAGGTGAACCATGGGTCTCCTGGACAATCTGAAGGCCAAACTGGGCCCGGCGAAGGGCAAGGTCTCCGACCTCGCCCAGCAGCACGGGGACAAGATCCAGAGCGGCCTGGACAAGGCCGCGAAGACCGTCGACCAGCGGACCAAGGGCAAGTACAGCGACAGGATCCAGACGGGCACGGGCAAGGCCAAGGACGCCGTGGACCGGCTCGCGCACAAGGACGAGCCCGGTTCCGGCACAGGCGGCGGCAGCACGCCGCCGGCGGGGCCCCCGCCCGCATCCTGAGCGGTGGTACGGCGGGCGGCCGGGAGCACGACGGCTCCCGGCCGTCCGCCGTTCCGTGACGTCCGCCGTTCCGTGACGTCCGCCGTTCCGTGACGTCCGCCGTTCCGTGACGTCCGCCGTTCCTGCTCACCGGTCCGAGCGGCTCACGGCCGGGACCACGTGGCCACCAGATAGCCCACGCCGTAGGGGGCGTCCTCGTACAACAGCGCCCCCGCGAACGGGGAGTCCTCCGCCGCGCCCGCCAGCACCTGCCAGGGGGCCCGCCCCGACACCTTCAGCTCCCGCGCCAGGACGGGGTCCAGCGCACGCAGGGCCGCCGTGTCGGCCGCCTCCAGCGCCCGCGCCACCTCCGCGTCGAAGGGCGCGGCCCGCTCGTCGAGATACCCGGGTGCCTTGAGCGTGCGGCACGCGCTGGCGTCGCCCATCACCAGCAGCGCCACCCGCTCCGCCCGGGCGGCGAGGACCCTCCCCTCTTGGATACACCGCTCGGCCGCAAACGGTTCCGGCACGCCGAGTCCCTCGACCGGGGCATGCGTCCATCCGGCCCGGTCGAGCAGCCAGGCGCCCACGGACAGGGCGGGCGACAGGCCCCTGTCCCCTTCGGTGTCCGGCCGGGCGTCCGCCGCGTCCCCGGTTCCGTCCGGGCTCGCGCCGAGCCGCACCCCGAGGTCCACCCCGAAGCCGCGGAAGGACCCCGCGGTGCCCTGCGGAGAGGCCTCGGGCTTCGTGCCGTCGGCGGGACCGACCACCACGAGCAGGTCGGGCCGGGCCGCGGCGAGTACGCCGAGAGCGTCCGCGCAGGCTGCGCGTGCGGCGTCCAGTTCGGGGGCGGCGCCCGCGGCGACCTCGGGGACGAGCAGCGGCGGGCAGGGGCAGACGGCAGCGGCGACAAGCATGATCGGCAGCGTAGCCCGCGCCCCGCCGGCCAGGCCCACCGCACGCCCGCGCACCGGCGGTGGACCGAGGGCAGGAGCGGAGCCCTTTCCCCGGGCTCCTGCCGGACGCGGAGAGCCCACGGCCCTGGAGCCGGAGCGGCTCCCGCCCGACGCGCGGCGCCACCACCGCCGCCTCGGGTTCGGGCCGGGGGCGCCGTCCGTCAGTCGATGCTGCAGCCGCCGGTCGCGGCCGGGAGCGGCTCGGGGACGCCGACCTTCGGCAGGCCGAGCATGACGCCCGCGGGCTGGGCGGCCTTCTCCGCGGTGCGCCTCTCCCAGGCGTCGCCCGCGCGTGTGCGCCGGACGTCGAGGACGGCGCCCTCCGCGAGGAGGTGGTGCGGGGCGGCGTAGGTGATCTCGACGGTGACCACGTCACCGGGGCGCACCTCGTCGTCCGGCTTGGTGAAGTGCACCAGCCGGTTGTCCGGGGCGCGGCCCGACAGGCGGTGAGTGGTGTCGTCCTTGCGGCCCTCGCCCTCCGCGACCATGAGCTCCACGGTCCGGCCGATCTGCTTCTTGTTCTCCTCCCAGGAGATCTCTTCCTGGAGGGCGACCAGCCGCTCGTAGCGCTCCTGGACGACCTTCTTCGGGATCTGGCCGTCCATCTCGGCGGCCGGGGTGCCCGGCCGCTTGGAGTACTGGAAGGTGAACGCCTGGGCGAAGCGCGCCTCGCGCACCACGTGCAGGGTCTGCTCGAAGTCCTCCTCGGTCTCGCCGGGGAAGCCCACGATGATGTCGGTGCTGATCGCCGCGTGCGGGATCGCGGCCCGGACCTTGTCGATGATCCCGAGGAAGCGCTCCTGCCGGTAGGAGCGGCGCATCGCCTTGAGGACCGGGTCGGAGCCGGACTGCAGCGGCATGTGGAGCTGCGGCATCACGTTGGGCGTCTCGGCCATGGCGGCGATGACGTCGTCGGTGAAGTCCCGGGGGTGCGGGGAGGTGAAGCGGACGCGCTCCAGGCCGTCGATGCCTCCGCAGGCGCGCAGCAGCTTGCTGAACGCCTCACGGTCGCCGATGTCGGAGCCGTAGGCGTTGACGTTCTGGCCGAGCAGCGTGATCTCGGAGACGCCGTCGGCGACCAGGGCCTCGATCTCGGCGAGGATGTCGCCGGGACGGCGGTCCTTCTCCTTGCCGCGCAGCGCGGGGACGATGCAGAAGGTGCAGGTGTTGTTGCAGCCGACGGAGATCGACACCCAGGCGGCGTAGGCGCTCTCCCGGCGGGTCGGGAGCGTGGAGGGGAACGCCTCCAGCGACTCGGCGATCTCGACCTGGGCCTCCTCCTGGACGCGGGCGCGTTCCAGCAGGACGGGCAGCTTGCCGATGTTGTGCGTGCCGAAGACGACGTCCACCCAAGGGGCCCGCTTCACGATGGTGTCGCGGTCCTTCTGTGCCAGGCAGCCGCCGACCGCGATCTGCATGCCGGGCCGGCTGGCCTTCTTGGGGGCGAGGTGGCCGAGGTTGCCGTAGAGCTTGTTGTCGGCGTTCTCCCGGACGGCGCACGTGTTGAAGACGACGACGTCCGCGTCCCCCTCGGAGCCCCGCGGGGCGCGCACGTAGCCCGCGTCCTCGAGCAGCCCGGCCAATCGCTCGGAGTCGTGGACGTTCATCTGACACCCGTAGGTGCGAATTTCATACGTTTTAGATGATCGAACGTCCACTGCCGGGCTCCGGTTGCTGCTGCTGGTCATTGCTCAAGGGTAGGCGCTTCGCGAAGCCCTCCGCCCCCGTCCTCCCCTCCGGCCCCCGCGGTGGGATCCCGGGCCCGGCGAGCGCCCCGACCGGGGTCCGTCGCGGCCCGCCCGGACCGGTGGGTGCCGCGACGGGGTGACGGTGGTCAGACGTCCCAGACGCCCGTGGCCGCGGCCTCGTCGGCGTAGGCCGAGAAGTCCCTGGGCTCCCGCCCGAGCACGTCCCGGACGCCGTGCACGACACTGGCGTTCCGGCCGTCGGTGATCAGGGTGAAGAGGTCCGCGAACTCCTGCGGCTCGCCCGCCGCCCGCAGTGCCGCGCGGTAGTCGTCGGATCCGGCCGGGACGTAGGTGATGGTCCGGCCGGTGGCGGCCGACAGGTCGCGGACCACGTCGTGGAAGCTCAGGAGGCGGGGTCCGGACAGTTCATAGGTCCGGCCGGTGTGACGGTCGTCGGTGAGGGCCGCGACCACCACGTCGGCGATGTCGCCGGCGTCCACGAAGGGTTCTACGGCGTCCCCGGCGGGCAGCACCAGTTCGCCCGAGCGGACCGGTTCGAGGAAGAAGCCCTCGCTGAAGTTCTGGGCGAACCAGTTCGCCCGGACGACGGTCCAGTCGCAGCCGGACGCCTTGAGGGCGTCCTCGGCGGCGACGGCGCCCTCCTCGCCCCGGCCGGAGAGCAGCACCAGCCGGCGCACCCCGCGGGCGACGGCGAAGGCCGCGAACCTGCCGACGGCCTCCTTCGCCCCGGGGAACGCCAGGTCCGGGTAGTAGGTCACGTACGCGGCGGAGACCCCGTCCAGCGCGGCCTGCCAGGTGCCCTCGTCCTCCCACACGAAGGGAGTCGCGCTGCTGCGGGACCCCACGCGCGCGGGGCGGCCGAGTGCCCGGAGGCGGTCGACGACCCGTCGGCCCGTCTTGCCGGTGCCGCCGATGACGAGGACGGGTGCGGGTGCGGATACCGATGCCGATGCGGTGTTCTGCGCTTGATGGCTCATGTTGTCGTTCATGTCGTCATTCAAGTCGGCGGGGGTGAGACGCTCCATGGCCCACAGGCTCACACCCATGCGCGCCCGTCTCATCCGTCGGTGGGCGGCCGGGCGGCGAACTGCGGACAGCGGTCAGCGCAGGGCGCGGCAGTACAGCGCGTCCGGGGTGCGCCACGAGCCGACGCGGCCGGTGTAGGCGACCCCGGCCAGGTACTCCCCGTCGGCACACTGGCCTTTGTAGTGGCCGTGGGCGAAGTCGCCGCCCTCGGGAGCCGGGCCCCGGTTGTCACCGCGGTCGAACCACACCGTGCGGCCGTTCCCGCCGAGCAGGTCGGGGGCCGCTTCGAAACAGAGTGCGGAGGAGACGGCCGAGCCGCGCACGGCGTACCCCGCCATGAAGTACCCCTCGGGGCACTGCAGCTTGGTGTAGCCGCCGGCCCAGTCGCGGCCCGCCTCGACGTACCGCTCGTCGACGACGACGCGGTGTCCGCCGCCCTTCGCGGCGAGGTTCCCGGCGGCCACGTCCGAGCACAGGCCGCGGCGGCCGGTGTGGCCGAGCCCGATCAGCCGCTGTCCGTCCGGGCAGACGGCCTTGCGCGCGCCCGGGTCGAAGTCGGGCAGTGCGCGCATCCGGCGGGACTGGACGAAGTCCCCGTGGTCGGGGCTGAGCATGGACCAGTCGGCGGCCGGCGCCACCGGGCCGGTCCGGCCCGCTGCCCCGACGAGGCGGCTCCAGGCAGCGGCCCGCCAGTCGTCGCCGTCGTACACGCCCATGCGGTGGCCCTCCGCGTCCCAGTGCAGGAGGGCCCAGCCGTTGCCCCGGCGGTTGTCGTGCCAGCCGACGAGCGGCCAGTACGCGAAGTCGGCGTCGCTGCGGATCAGGTGGTCGACGAAGTTCTCGAACCAGGCGCGGGGTGCGGCGGCGGTCTCCTCGCGGCCCCCGACGCCGAACTCGCTGATCCACACGGGAGCCGTGTAGTGCCGGCCGGAGTCGGCCGCCGCGAACAGGGCCTGCCGGTCGACGACGTCGACGAGTTCGGCCGGGGTCAGGTCCTGGTAGCGGGGGTCGCTGGTCTCGCCCAGGCCGGTGGCGCCGGTGTGGCGGGGGCCGGTGTACCCGTAGAAGTGGGCCGAGTAGACCAGTTTCCCGGAGTCGACGAGGGTGTGGGAGAGGTGGCGGGCCGGTTCCAGGGTGGGGCGCCCGTGCGGGAGGCCGTCGACGGGGAGGCCGGTCCAGTTGATGCCCTCGACGACGATCAGCAGGTCCGGGTCGGCCTCGGTGAGGATGCGGTCGGCGACCCGCTGCGAGGCGGCGAACCAGTCGTGCCGGTCGCCGAGCCCCCAGTTCGGGTCGTCCCAGACGGACCGGCGCACCTCGTTGTACAGGTCGGCTCCCACCACGCGGTCGTTGTCCCGGTAGCGGCGGGTCATGAACAGCCAGTCGTCCTCCCACTCGGCGGCGGTGCGGCTCGCGTTCCAGCGTTCGTTGCCGTCCACCCCGCAGCACCAGCGGGTGGTGTTGGTGTGGTTGTTGAGGATCACCGCGAGGCCGGCGGCGGTCAGTTCGCGCACCACCGTGTCGTACACCTTCAGCGGGGTCATGCCGCGCAGGGACGGGTTGGCGGCCACGGCGTCGTCGGTGACGGGCGCGGTGTCGTGGATCATCTCGTTGGAGAACGGCAGCCGGATGCTGTTGATCCCGATCTCCCGGAAGCCCGCGATGATCTCGGCCATGGGGGCGCGGTCCAGTCCGAGCGGGACGCGGCCCGCGTTCTCGCCCGCATGGTGGTTGGCGTCGTCGTCCCGGCTGCCCGAGCCGTTCCAGGTGCCGCTGGCACCGTGCCAGTTCCCCGAGCGGAGTCGGAAGCGGTTGCCGTCGGCGTCGACGATCCAGCGGCCCCGGGTGCTGAGCGGCGGGGTCCAGCCGGCCTCGGCGTCGGTGACGGCGCTGGGTCCGGCGGGGGCCGTGGCGGGCGCGTCCCGGTCCTGTGCCGAGGCGGCGGTGGCCGTGGACAGGGGCGCGACGAGGAGGGCCGCGGCCAGTGTGGCCCTGACGAGAAGTCCGCGCACGATGACCGCCCTCGATGCCGATGCCAGTGCCCATGCCAAAACCGATGACCGGTGCCGATGGCCGATGACCGAGGACCGAGGACCGAGGACCGATGCCATCGTTGTCATGGATCCGTCATCATGAGGGAATGGTGGCCGGAGGTCCAGGCGTGCGCGTGACAAACCGGCCTGTGGGTCAGCCGCTGTCCGGATTCCAGCCCTGCCGCCGCAGCACGGCCGCCACGTCCGGCGCCCGGTAGTGGTCGCCCTTCAGGACCTTCCCGTCGGCGCGGCGGGTGACCCGGCCGTCGGGGCCCAGCTTCGTCATGTTCGAGCGGTGCACCTCGGCGATCACCGCATCGAGGTCGATGCCGTGGACGAGCGCCGTCCCGTAGGCGACATAGACCACGTCGGCCAGTTCGTGCGCCAGCCGGTCGAGCGGGCCCGCCACGGACACCTCGGCGACCTCCGCGGCCTCCTCCGCCAACAGTTCGCCCCGCTGGGCGGCGAGCTCGGGCGGGACCTGGGACGGCACGGCGCGCGTGTCCAGGCCGAAGGCCCGGTGGAAGGCGCGGACGAGGTCGGCGGGCGAAGCACTCATGCCGCGACTGTAGTGGCCCCCTCGGACAGCGCCCGCGCTCCGGCCCGGCCCTGGTTCCGCACCCGCCCTGTGAGCCCCGCCCTGGTCAGCGGGGCACACGGGCTGGCAGGATCGCGCGCATGCTCCACGCGCTGTCCCGGGTCGGCAGGCGTCGGGCCCTGCGGGGCGCGGTCGCCGCCCTTGTCGCGCTCGGACTGCTGCTGTGGTGGCACAAGCCCTGGGCCGAGGAGCCGCCCGGCGGCACGGTGACGATGAGCACGGGCACCCGCGCGGGTGTCTACCAGAAGTACGGCGAGCTCCTGCGCTCCTCGCTCGGCAGGCACATGCCGGACCTCGACATACGGCTGCAGACCAGCGACGGCTCGCAGGAGAACCTCCGGCGCGTGGCGACGGGGCAGGCCGACTACGCGATCGCCGCCGCCGACGCCGTGGAGACGTACCGGCTGCGGGGCGGGCCGGGCGCCGACCGGCTGCGCGGCGTCGCGCGCCTCTACGACGACTACGTCCAGCTGGTGGTCGCACCCGGCTCGGACATCCGTTCGGTCGCCGATCTGCGGGGCAAGCGCGTCGCCATAGGGCCGCCCAAGTCCGGGGTCCGGCTCATCGCCAACCGCGTCCTGGAGGCGGCCGGCATCGACCCGGAGACGGACATCCGGCCCTCCTCCGAGGGCATCGACATCGGCCCGGAGCGGCTCGGACACGGCCTGGACGCGTTCTTCTGGTCCGGCGGCCTGCCCACGGACGGGCTGAAGCACCTCGCCGAGGACTCGGCCCTGCGCTTCGTGCCGATCGAGACGAGCCTGGTCGGTGAGCTGCACCGGCTGGGCGGCGCCGCCCGCCACTACCGGGCCACCAACATGCCCGAGTCGGCCTACCCCGGCAGCCAGCACGGCGCCTCCGTCCCGACGATGGCCGTCACCAACCTGCTGATCACCCGGTCGGACGTGGATCCCCGGATCACCGAGTGGCTGACCCGCGTCGTGCTCAAGAGCAGGGACGGGATCGGCGCGCACGTGCACTCGGCCCAGCTGGTCGACGTGCGCACCGCCATCTACACCGACCCGCTCCAACTGCACGAGGGCGCGCGCCGCTACTACCGGTCCGTCAAGCCCTGAGGCAGGTCTCCCCGGCCGCGAACCCGTGCCTCGGCACGGTGACCGTGACCCGCAGCCCGTGCGGTTCGTGGTGGTCGTAGGCGATCGAGCCGCCGCCCGCCGACAGC
This sequence comes from Streptomyces sp. NPDC101219, assembly GCF_044767675.1. NCBI lineage: Bacteria > Bacillati > Actinomycetota > Actinomycetes > Kitasatosporales > Streptomycetaceae > Streptomyces > Streptomyces sp. NPDC101219. The sequence continues at coordinate 42,253 of NZ_JBIWOK010000020.1, read as the reverse complement.
AGGGCCCGCGTGATGGACAGGCCGAGCCCCGACCCGTTGACGTTCTGGTGCCGGCCGCTGCGCCAGAACCGGTCGCCCACGCGGGTCAGCTCCTCGTCGGTCAGCCCCGGCCCGTTGTCGGTGATCACGACGCTGGAGGTGTCCCGGTCGGAGCCGACCGTCACCTCGACGGTCTCGCCCTCCGGCGTGAACTTCACGGCGTTGTCGATCACCGCGTCCAGGGCGCTGGACAGCCCGACCGGGTCCGCCCACGCGGTGGTGGGCGGGCAGCTGCCGACCAGGCGCACCCCCTTCGCCTCCGCGGTGGGCGCCCACGCCGCCACCCGCTCGGCGGCGAGCGCGCCGATGTCGGTGACCTGAAGGTGCGGCTCGCTGTGCTCGGCCAGCGCCAGGCCGAGCAGGTCGTCCAGGACCCGCGCCAGCCGCTTGCCCTCGGCCTGGACGGAGGCGATCTCCTCATTGCCCTCGGGCAGCTCCAGGGCGAGCAGCTCGATGCGCAGCAGCAGCGCCGAGAGGGGGTTGCGGAGCTGGTGGGAGGCGTCCGCGACGAAGGCGCGCTGCTGCTCCAGCACGCTCTCGACGTTGTCCGCCATCTCGTTGAACGAGCGGGCCAGCCGTCTCAGCTCCGGCGGCCCGCCCGCCACCGCGACACGGGACTTCAGCCGTCCGGTGGCGATGTCGTGGGTGGTGGCATCCAGGATCCGGACCGGCCGCAGCACCCAGCCGGTCAGCCGCAGGGCGGCGCCGACGGCCAGCAGCATCGCGGCCGCCTCGCCCGCCGCGATCACCAGCCAGCCCTGCAGGATGCGTGAGCGCATCTGGCCGGTCGGCGAGTCGGTGACGACCACCGCGACCACGTCACCGTCCCGGATCACCGGCGAGGCCACGACCAGATTGCGCCGCTGCCAGGGCCACACCTGCTCGGGGTCGTGGCTGCGACGGCTGAGCAGCGCCTCCTGGAACGCGTCACGGACCTCGCCCGAGCGCGGCAGGAACCAGTCGGCCGGCGCATGCGCCATGGGCGAGTCGTTCCGGTAGAAGACGCCGGCCCTGATCCCGTAGACGTCGTGGTAGCTGCTCAGCTCCCTGCCGAGGGTCTCCCGCCGCTCGTTGACGTCCCCCGCGACGGGGTCGGCGGGCTCGGTGACGAACTGGGCCAGCGCCGCGAAACGCGCCGTGTCGTCGATCCGGTCGACGACCACCTTCTGCTGCTGCGCACCGGCCAGACTCACCGCGAGGGGCACGCCCAGCGCGAGCAGGACGGCCGCCATCAGCACGATGAGCAGCGGAAGCAGACGCGTGTGCACCCGGCCCCGCTACGCTGCGGGCGCGACGAGCCGGTACCCGACGCCGCGCACGGTCTCGATGAGGGCCGGCATCCGCAGCTTCGCCCGCAGCGAGGCCACATGCACCTCCAGGGTGCGCCCGGTCCCCTCCCAGCTGGTGCGCCACACCTCACTGATGATCTGCTCGCGCCGGAAGACGACACCCGGGCGCTGGGCGAGCAGGGCCAGCAGGTCGAACTCCTTGCGGGTCAGCTGGACGACCGACCCGTTGACGCTGACCTGGCGAGTCGGCAGCTCGATGTGCACCGGCCCCAGCCGCAGCTCGGTCTCGCTCGCGGCGGCCACGTCCTCGGGCGCGGAACGCCGGCTGACGGCATGGATCCGGGCCAGCAGCTCGCCCGTGTCGTAGGGCTTGACGACGTAGTCGTCGGCGCCGAGATTGAGGCCGTGGATGCGCGAGCGCACGTCGGAGCGGGCGGTGACCATGATCACCGGGGTGCTGGTGCGCTTGCGGATCTTGCCGCAGACCTCGTAGCCGTCCTGGTCGGGCAGGCCCAGGTCGAGCAGGACGACGCCGAAGCCGTCGCCCTCCGGTACGAGCGCCTGGAGGGCCTCCTCGCCGCTGCGCGCGTGAGTGACGTCGAAACCGTGCCGCGCCAGCACCGCCGACAGGGCGGCGGCGACATGGTTGTCGTCCTCGACGAGCAGCAGTCTCATCCGGGCCCCTCTCGGTTCATCGGCCGTACGATCGATGCGTGTAGAAAAACGCGTGCACGCGCGCGTGCACCTTGCAGTCACGCCGATGGATGAGGACGGCGTCAAGAGGGTTCCGGTTGCGCTTCGGTACCGTTACCCGCACGAAATCACCCCTGCTCACAAGTGCCACGACAGGTGTCCGATTGCTATCGGATCGTGATGCTCAGATTCCCCTCAGATGTAATGACGCAGGTCTGAACGATTACTACTGTCCTCCGAAACCGAGGAGGACGGAGCCTGAGAGCGATGACCGAAGTATCGGTGGCCAAGGAAGATGTGGCCGCGACCGGCGACCTGGTCGTCCTGAAGAGCGTCAACAAGCACTTCGGCGCGTTGCACGTACTCCAGGACATCGACCTGACGGTTGCCCGAGGTGAAGTCGTCGTGGTCATCGGGCCCTCCGGGTCCGGGAAGTCCACCCTGTGCCGCACCATCAACCGCCTGGAGACGATCGACACCGGCTCGATCGTGATCGACGGCAAGCCCCTGCCCGCCGAGGGCAAGGAGCTCGCCCGGCTGCGGGCCGACGTGGGCATGGTCTTCCAGTCCTTCAACCTCTTCGCGCACAAGACCGTGCTCGAGAACGTGACGCTGGGCCAGGTCAAGGTCCGCAAGGCGGACAAGAAGAAGGCCGAGGAGCGGGCCCGTGCCCTGCTCGACCGGGTCGGCGTCGGTGCGCAGGCGGAGAAGTACCCCGCGCAGCTCTCCGGTGGCCAGCAGCAGCGCGTCGCCATCGCGCGCGCCCTGGCCATGGAGCCCAAGGTCATGCTCTTCGACGAGCCGACCTCGGCCCTCGACCCGGAGATGATCAACGAGGTGCTGGAAGTCATGCAGCAGCTCGCCCGGGACGGCATGACCATGATCGTCGTGACCCACGAGATGGGATTCGCCCGTTCGGCCGCCAACCGCGTGGTGTTCATGGCCGACGGCCGCATCGTCGAACAGGCTTCGCCGGACCAGTTCTTCAGCAACCCGCGCAGCGACCGTGCCAAGGACTTCCTGTCGAAGATCCTGCATCACTGACGGCGCATCCAGCGCCCCGACGACTTGCGTCACCGGACACACCTACCGGGCCGCACCACTTCACAGCCAAAGGATGTGCACCATGAAGCTCCGTAAGGTCACTGCCGCCTCGGCCGCCGTACTCGCCCTCGCCCTCACCGCCACCGCGTGCGGCGGTGACGACAGCAGCGACAGCGGTTCGTCGTCCTCCGGGGGCGGCGGCAAGATCAAGATCGGCATCAAGTACGACCAGCCCGGCCTGGGCCTGAAGGAGCCGGACGGTTCCTTCTCCGGCTTCGACGTGGACGTCGCCACCTACGTCGCCAAGGAGCTCGGCTACGAGCCCGACCAGATCGAGTGGGTCGAGACCAAGAGCGCCGACCGTGAGAACGCCCTCTCACGCGGGGACGTGAAGCTGATCGCGGCGACGTACTCGATCAACGACGAGCGTGCGCAGAAGGTCGACTTCGCCGGTCCTTACCTGCTGGCCCACCAGGACCTGCTGGTGAAGAAGGACTCGGACATCTCCGAGGCGACCGACCTGAACGACAAGAAGCTCTGCTCGGTGACCGGCTCCACCTCCGCGCAGAACGTCAAGAAGGACTTCGCACCGAAGGCCCAGCTCAAGCAGCTCCCGACCTACTCGGAGTGCGTCGCGGCCCTGCAGAGCGGCTCCGTGGACGCGCTGACCACCGACGACTCGATCCTCGCCGGCTACGCCTCGCAGGACCAGTACAAGGGTCAGTTCAAGCTGGCCGGCCTGAAGCTCAGCAACGAGAACTACGGCGTCGGCGTCAAGAAGGGCGACACCGAGACCGTGGACAAGGTGAACGCCGCGCTCGAGAAGATGGTCAAGGACGGTGCCTGGCAGAAGGCGGTCGAGGCGAACTTCGGTCCGGCCGGCTACAAGAACGAGCAGGCCCCGGAGATCGGCAACATCGTCAAGTAAGCACAGGACCACCCGGTAATCATCCGGGGTCACAGGGGCACGCCGCCGTCCGTCGCGATCAGGGCGGCGGCGCGCCGCGTCCGCCACGTACGCCACACACCCGGAAGCGCGGGAGATCGTGTTCGATTTTATTTCTAACTATGACGATCCAACGTTGTTGGGTGCGTTCTGGATGACGGTGAAGCTCACCGTGTTCTCGGGCGTCGGCTCCCTGGTCTGGGGCACCGTGCTGGCGGCGATGCGGGTCAGTCCCGTCCCGTTGATGCGGGGGTTCGCCACCGCCTACGTGAATGTCGTCCGGAACATCCCGCTCACCGTCATCATCGTCTTCACCTCGCTCGGCCTCGCCGACATCTTCGGTATGACCATGGGCGCGCCCGACGACTTCGCACTCCAGGGCTTCCGCCTCGCAGTGCTCGGCCTGGCCGCCTACACCGCGGCATTCGTCTGCGAGGCGCTGCGCTCCGGCATCAACACCGTGCCGGTCGGCCAGGCGGAGGCGGCCCGCGCCATCGGGCTGAACTTCACCCAGGTGCTCACCCTGATCGTGCTGCCGCAGGCGTTCCGCTCCGTCATCGGACCGCTCGCGAACGTGCTGATCGCGCTGACCAAGAACACGACGGTGGCGGCCACCATCGGCGTCGCAGAAGCGGCTCTGCTGATGAAGGAAATGATCGAGAACGAGGCGCAGACGCTGCTCATCGGCGCGGTCTTCGCCTTCGGATTCGTGGTACTGACCCTGCCGACCGGCCTGTTCCTCAACTGGCTGAGCAAGCGACTGGCGGTGAAGCGGTGACCTCCGTTCTGTACGACGCCCCGGGCCCCAGGGCCAAGCGGCGCAATGTCATTCTCTCGGTCGTCTTCTTCGCCGTGCTGGCTTACGCCCTGTGGTGGGCCTACAAGGCGATGGACGACAAGGGCCAGTGGGCCTGGTCCCTGTGGAAGCCCTTCACCGAAGGCAACGCCTGGACCACCTATCTACTGCCCGGTCTCGCCAACACGCTCAAGGCCTCTGCCCTGTCCATGATCATCGCCCTCCCCCTGGGCGCCGTTCTGGGCATCGCCAGGATGTCGGACCACTGGTGGGTCCGCGCGCCGGCCGCTGTCATCGTGGAGTTCTTCCGGGCCATCCCGGTGCTCCTCCTGATGCTGTTCGCGAACGAGTTCTTCGCGCGGTCCACGGACGTCAGCAGTGACGACCGCCCCCTGTACGCGGTCGTCACCGGCCTGGTGCTCTACAACGCCTCGGTCCTCGCCGAGATCGTCCGGGCGGGCATCCTCTCGCTGCCCAAGGGCCAGGCCGAGGCGGGCTACGCGATCGGCCTGCGCAAGAGCCAGGCGATGAAGAGCATCCTGCTGCCGCAGGCGGTCACCGCGATGCTCCCGGCCATCGTCAGCCAGCTCGTCGTCATCGTGAAGGACACCGCGCTCGGTGGCGTCATGCTCGGCTTCACCGAACTGCTCAACTCGCGCGGCACCCTCGCGGCGAACTACGCCAACGTCATCCCCAGCTTCATCGTCGTGGCGATCATCTTCATCGTGCTCAACTTCATCCTCACCTCCTTCGCCTCCTGGCTCGAGGTCAAGCTGCGCAGCAGCAAGCGCAGCACGGGTGCGGTGCTCGGGGCCGACGACGTCGACGACCTGAACGCCGGTGAGGTCGGGGCACCCGGCGCCGGCGGGGGCAAGACCGTGTGACGCGTCGTCACCGCAGGACAGGACTGTGGCCCGCCGGCCGACCGGCGGGCCACAGCCGTGTGAGGAGGGGCGCGTGTCATCAGCGGTCGCGTCGTGTGACATGCTCTGCCCGCGGCTCATGATCGCCACTCGCCTCGGTCACTTGACGCAAGCACCGGCAATGGGTTGCATACGTTGTGTGATCGTGCACCCTGCTCCATCTTCCTGTTCACCCCTGTCCCCCGGGACGTCACTTCGAGCAGGGGACGCGGCGCCGTGGACCCGGTGATCATCGTCGGAGCGGGGCCCGTCGGGCTCACGCTCGCCCTGGCGCTGGCGCGTCAGGAGGTGCCCTGTGTGGTCCTCGACGAGGGACCGGGCAAGGACGATGCGCGTCCGGCGCGCACCGTCGTGCTGCGCGAGGACACCGCGGCACTGATGGAGAGACTGACCGGGCTGCCCCTGGAGCAGTACGGCGCGCGTTGGGCCGGATGGCGGTCGATGCGGCGCAAGCAGGTGATGCGTGAGGTCTTCTTCGACGGCACCGGCGAGCCCGCCCCGCTGCACATCGCCCAGCACGTGCTGACCGATGCCCTGCGCGCCGCCCTGGCCGGCGAGCGGCTGGTCGAGGTGGCCGTGGACAGCCGTCTGGACTCCCTGGAGCAGGAACCTTCAGGCATCACCGCCCACACCCGCGGCCCGGCGGGCACCTGGTGGCGCGGCAGCTACCTCGTGGGCTGCGACGGCCCCCGCTCGACCGTGCGCAAGCTGCAGGACATCCGCTTCCCGGGCCGTACGGCGGTGGAGCGGTACGCCGTGGCGGCCCTGCGGGCCGACCTGCCCTGGGACGACGTCGCCCTGCTGCACCGGCTGCCGCCGTGGCGCACCAGCGGGCCCTCCGCCGGGGAGATCACCGCGCGCCCCCTGCCGGACGGGGTGTGGCGGCTGGACTGGCTCCTCCCGCCCGGCAAGGACCTCGTCACTCCCGAGCTGCTGCTGGCCCGGGTCAGGGAGACGTTGGCCGGCTGGACCGACGGCACGACCCCGTCCTACGAACTGCTGGACACCGGCGTCCACACCGTCCACCACCGGCTCGCCCGACGCTGGCGGGCGGACCGCGTGTTCCTCGCCGGGGACGCGGCCCACCTCCTGGGCGCGCTGGGGACCCATGGGGTGGACGAGGGGCTGCGGGACGCCGACAACCTCGCCTGGAAACTGGCCCTGGCCTGGCACCACGGCCCGCACGAAGCGCTGCTGAACAGCTATCAGGCCGAGCGGCGGGCCCTGGTCGCGGCCCGGCTGCGGGCCGCCGACCAGGTGCTGCCGCTGCTGCGCGGCGGCGGAGGGCTGCGGTCCCGGCTGCCCGGGACGGGCCGGGGCCACGACTCCCTGCTGATGGACGGCCACCTCGGGGAGGGGCCGGTCGGCACACCGGGCGTGTACGACCCCTCACCGCTGACGCCGCGTGACCTGGAGGGGGCCGTGCCCGTCGACACGCCTCCCGGCGCGCCGGTCACGGACGTCGTCGTGACGGCGGAGGACGGCACCTTCGTGCCCCTGCGGGAACGGCTCGGGCGCGGTGCCCTGCTCGTCGTGCTGATCGCCCCCGGTACGGGGGTGTGGGCGCGCCGGCATTGGGTGTCCGCCGGCATCATGCCCCGGCTCGCGGCGGCGGTGGAGGCGTTGCCGCACCCGGCCGAACTGCTGGTCGCGGAGGAATATCCGGGAGCGGCGGCGCACACCGTGCTGCTGGTGCGTCCCGACGGACACCTCGTCACGGCCCTGAACGGGGTACGTCCGGCGGACCTGTACGCGGCGGCCGAGACGGTGCTCGGGGGACCGGCGAGCACGGGCGCGGAGAAGCAGTCGGAGGCGGAGGCGGAAGCCGAGACGGTGTCGTCCTGAGCGTGTGCCGGGGGGAAGCACCCCCCATGCGCGCCATGCGCCATGAGGCGCATGGCCCCGTGACCAGTACGGCCCGCCGCTGCCCGTCCGGCCGGTGAAACGGCGTCACGGCTTGGTGCCGCTCACCGGTCCGGGTGTCACATGCCGGGCGTGAGTTGAAGCCGCGGGTCGCCCCGTGGTGTACTCCGGACCGTGACCGACACCTGCGTACACCTGTGGCGGAGGGTCCACATGGACCTCGTCCGCTACGCGGGCTGCGTGTGTCGCACGTCCTGTTGATTCGCGTTCCTCCCTTTCCTCCCGCGCGCCGCCGGCTGCCCCCGTGTGCTGCTGTTGCCGCCGCGCGTCTTGGCGAACGTTCCTCAGGACGGTGCACGTGTCTGTCTTCCCCACTGACCCTGTCTCCCCCACTGGCTCCTCCCCCGCCCCGTCGGTGTCGTCCGGCGATCCGGCGCCCACGCAGGCGGAACTCCTGGACTTCGTACGGCGCGTCGCCGCCGACACCGAGCTGATCGCCGCCCTGCCGCTCGATCCCGAGGGCCGTACCTGGGTGCGGCTCGACGGGCCGGGTGGCAGCGAGGCATGGCTGATCGGCTGGCCGCCGGGCACCGGCACCGGCTGGCACGACCACGCCGACTCGGTCGGCGCCTTCATGACCGCCTCGGGCCAGCTGAAGGAGAACTCGCTGGCCGCCCGGCTGCCCACCGACGGCTGGCGGACGCTGGAACTGACCGACGGCGTGGACCGGCAACGCCTGTTGCCGGCCGGGCGGGGCCGCGCCTTCGGACAGCATCACGTGCACGAGGTGCTCAACGAGTCCCCGGACCGGCACGCGGTGTCCGTGCACGCCTACCACCCGCCCCTGCCGCGGATCCGCCGCTACAGCCGCAGCGGCCGGATCCTGCGTCTGGAACAGGTGGAACGCCCGGAGGACTGGCAGTGAGCGACCCGAACGCGGAGAGCATCCGGACACCGGACACCGGGCCGGACCGAGCCCGGGGGATCGACGACCTGCTGGAACAGGTGCGTGCGGGCTACACGCGCGTCGGACCTCAGGCGGCCCACGAGGCGGCACGCGCGGGCGAGGCCCTGCTCGTGGACATCCGCTACGCCGCGCTCCGGGAACGGGACGGTCTGATCCCGGGCGCTGTGGTCGTCGAGCGCAACGAGTTGGAGTGGCGGCTGGATCCGACGGGCAGTCACCGCCTGCCCGAGGCGACCGGGCACGACCTGCGCGTGGTGGTGGTCTGCAACGAGGGGTACGCCTCCAGTCTGGCGGCGGAGTCCCTGCACCGGCTGGGGCTGCGCCGGGCCACCGATCTGGTCGGCGGCTTCCAGGCGTGGCGTGCCGCGGGGCTGCCGGTGGAGCCTCCGGCGGGCTGACGGCGGTGCCTCCGCGAGGGTTACGTGCGCGGGGACGGCACGGGCACCCCCCGGCTCGGAGGGGGGCACGGGCCCCCGCTCGGAGGAGATCTCCCCGGCGCCCTGGGCACTTCAGTCGGTGGCGTCACCGAGGAAGCCGGTGTCCTCGCCCTCCTCCTCGAGTGCCTGTCTGACCACGCGCAGGGCGAGGCCCTCGGGGTAGCCCTTGCGGGCGAGCATGCCGGCGAGGCGGCGGAGCCGCTTGTCGCGGTCCAGGCCGCGGGTGGCGCGCAGCTTGCGGTCGACCAGTTCGCGGGCGGTGGTCTCCTCCTGCTCGGAATCGAGCTGGGAGACGGCGGCGTCGATGAGCGTCGGATCGACGCCCTTGGTGCGCAGCTCCCGGGCGAGCGCGCGGCGCGCCAGTCCCCGGCCGTGGTGCCGGGACTCCACCCAGGCGTCGGCGAAGGCACCGTCGTTGATCAGTCCGACCTCCTCGAACCGGGACAGCACCTCCTCGGCGGCCTCGTCCGGGATGTCCCGCTTGCGGAGGGCGTCGGCGAGTTGCTTCCGGGTGCGCGGGGTCCCGGTGAGCAGACGCAGGCAGATGGCCCGTGCCCGCTCGACCGGGTCCCCGGGGGGCTCCTCCCGCTCGGCCCTCGACGAGGAAGAGGTGCCCCCGTCCATGGCGCCCGCGTCGCCGGAGCTCCGGCGCCTGCGGCCGCGTCCGCCGCGCGGCCCGCCGTCACGCGGGCCGCCGTCACGCGGGCCGTCCCCCCGTGGGCCACGCGCGCGGAACGGTGCGCCCGCGTCGGCATCGCCGTGCGCGCGGCGTCTCTGCGTGCCGCCCGTCTCGTCCCCGTACGCCTGTCCGTCGTGAGCCTGGTCCCCGTACATCCGGTCTCCGCCGGGGTCGGGGCCGTCGCCGCCTCTTCGGCCCCTCGCCGGGACGTCGGAGGCGGCGATGTCGTACTCGGCCCAGTCGGTCCGCCGGGTCACGGTCAGCTCTTGGCCGTGGCGGCCTTGGACTTGGCCGCCTTGGCCGCGGGGGCGGGCACGGCGGCCGGTGCGGCCGGAGCGGCGGCAGCCGCGGCGTCCGCGCCCGCCTCGGCGGCAGGCTCCTCGGGCCGCACGCCGACGCCCAGCTTCTCCTTGATCTTCTTCTCGATCTCGTTGGCGAGGTCGGGGTTGTCCTTGAGGAAGTTGCGGGCGTTCTCCTTGCCCTGGCCCAGCTGGTCGCCCTCGTACGTGTACCAGGCGCCGGCCTTGCGGACGAAGCCGTGCTCCACGCCCATGTCGATCAGGCCGCCCTCGCGGCTGATGCCCTGGCCGTAGAGGATGTCGAACTCGGCCTGCTTGAAGGGCGGCGCCACCTTGTTCTTGACGACCTTGCAGCGGGTGCGGTTGCCGACCGCCTCGGTGCCGTCCTTGAGGGTCTCGATGCGGCGGATGTCGATACGCACGGAGGCGTAGAACTTCAGCGCGCGGCCACCGGTCGTGGTCTCCGGGGAGCCGAACATCACGCCGATCTTCTCGCGGAGCTGGTTGATGAAGATCGCGGTGGTCTTGGACTGGTTGAGCGCGCTGGTGATCTTGCGCAGGGCCTGGCTCATCAGGCGGGCCTGGAGGCCCACGTGGCTGTCGCCCATCTCGCCCTCGATCTCCGCGCGCGGGACGAGCGCGGCGACGGAGTCGATGACGATGAGGTCGAGGGCGCCGGAGCGGACCAGCATGTCCACGATCTCCAGGGCCTGCTCGCCGTTGTCCGGCTGGGACAGGATCAGGTTGTCGATGTCGACGCCGAGCTTCTTCGCGTACTCGGGGTCGAGGGCGTGCTCCGCGTCCACGAAGGCGACCTGGCCGCCGGCCTTCTGCGCGTTGGCCACCGCGTGCAGGGTCAGGGTCGTCTTTCCGGAGGACTCCGGACCGTAGATCTCCACCACACGGCCGCGGGGCAGGCCACCGACGCCGAGGGCGACGTCGAGCGCGGTCGACCCGGTCGGGATGACCTCGATGGGCTCCTTCGTCCGGTCACCCATGCGCATGACCGCGCCCTTGCCGAATTGTCGTTCGATCTGTGCGAGCGCGGCGTCGAGCGCCTTCTCGCGGTCGGTTCCTGCCATGGGTTCCACCCGATTTGCTTGAGTCGATCGCTTCACGTCAAAGACGCTAGCGCCTGCCACTGACAACGCGCCCCGACGCACGTCCCACCTGTGGACAACGGGGGTGCAATTCACCGTGAACCGGAACAGAACACCCACCGTCGAGCCTCGCCGGCGCCTCTATGAGAATGGATGTTCGATTTCAGTGTCAAGCGCACCACGCGGTCGCGGCGCGGGGTCGCTCAGTCCTCCGGCGAGGAACCCGGACCGCCGTCCCCGGGAGGTGTCGCCCCCGGGCGGTGCTGCCAGAGCCGCCGGACGCCGCGGACGACGCCGCGTCCGGCGTCGACGGCCCGGTGGCCGTGCACGCGCGGGTCGTCGGTGACGTCGTACCGCTTGACGTACGCGCCCAGGAACGCCTGGAGCGTGGCGATCGCGGGGATGGCGATCAGTGCCCCGACGGCGCCGAGCAGGGCGGTACCGACGATGACCGAGCCGAAGGCGACCGCCGGGTGGATGTCGACGGTCTTGGCAGTCAGCTTGGGCTGCAGCACGTAGTTCTCGAACTGCTGGTAGATCACCACGAAGATCAGCACCCACAGCGCGTACCAGGGGTTGACCGTGAAGGCGATCAGCATGGGCAGGGCGCCCGCGAGATAGGTGCCGATGGTCGGGATGAACTGGGACACCAGGCCGACCCACACCGCCAGCACCGGCGCGTAGGGCACCTCGAGGAACTCCAGCAGTATGTAGTGCGCGATGCCGGAGATCAGCGCCATCAGCCCGCGCGAGTACAGGTAGCCGCCGGTCTTGTTCACGGCGATCTCCCAGGCGCGCAGCACCTCTGCCTGCCGGGCGGGGGGCAGGACGGAGCAGATGGTGCGTCGCAGGCGGGGGCCGTCGGCGGCGAAGTAGAACGAGAACAGGGCGATGGTCAGCAGCTGGAACAGCCCGCCGAGGACCTGCGCGGAGACGTCCAGCACACCGGTGGCGCTGTTCTGCACGTAGTTGCGCAGCCAGTCGGAGCGCAGCAGCCCCTCCTGGATGTCCACCCGCCGCAGCTCGGTGTGGAAATGACCGTTGATCCAGTTGATGACGGAGTCGAGGTATTCCGGGAAGTCCTCGACGATCTTGATGATCTGTCCCGCGAGCATCGACCCGAGCAGGGTGACGAAACCCGCCGCGACGATCAGCACGCCGAGGAAGACCAGGAAGGTGCCGAAGCCCCGGCGCACCCCGCGCGCGGCCATCCAGCTCACCGCGGGTTCGACGGCGAGCGCCAGGAAGAACGCGATGAGGATGTTGATCAGCAGGCCGGTGAGCTCGTGGAAGGCCCAGCTGCCCAGTTGGAACACGGCGATCAGGGCGAGGGCGAGCACCATCGCGCGCGGCAGCCACCGCGGCATGCCCGAGCTCTGTCCGGCCGCGGGGTCGGCAGGGGGCGGCCCGGCAGGGGGCAGCGCGCCGGGCGTCGGGGGGTGCTGGGCTGCCTGCCCGGTCTCGTCAGTGGGTGCCACGGATCAAGTTTCGCCCACGTCACCGGCAGCCGTCTGCCGTCCGGCGGTCACTGTGACGATCAGCGCTTTTCCCGGGGAACGTCCATCACCGAGCAGACGACCTGCCAGACGTCCTTGGCGTCCCAGCCGGCCGCCAGTGCCTGGTGCACCGTGAGCCCGCCGAGCTCGGCCATGACATGGTCGCGCGCGAACGTGTCGGAATAGCCGGAACCGAAGTGTTCCGCCATCCGCTGCCAGAAGACCGTCAACCGCATGCCTTCAGTATCCCGCCTGCGGGGTGCCCCGGGGCCGGGGCACCCTGCCGGGACCGCCTCGCGCTCTACGGTCGGAACCATGGCCGAATCAGGAGCTTCCACAGCCACACCGTCCCCGGCACCCCCCACGTCCCGGACGCACACCCCGCTCGCGCGCGCGGAGCGGTTCGTCTGGCTCACCGCGCGTGTGCTCGAACAGCGACTCTTCGCCCACGACTTCCGGGGCGGCGGCGCCGACCCGGTGGAGACCGCCCTGGACGCCTACCGCAACCCGGACGGCGGCTACGGCCACGCACTGGAGCCCGATCTGCGCGGACCGGTCAGCCAGCCGTTGCACACCGCGCACGCCCTGCGGGTCCTGGACGCCGTGGGCCGCTGCGGCGGCCGGCGCGCGGAGCACGTGTGCCGCTACCTGACGTCCGTGTCCACCGCGGACGGCGCGCTGCCTGCCGTCCACCCGGTCCAGCGCGGCTACCCGACGGCGCCCTTCGTGCCGGTGGTGGACGACCCGCCCAGCTCTCTGCTCGCGACCGGCCCGGTGGTGGGACTGCTGCACCGCAACGAGGTGTGGCACGCGTGGCTGTTCCGGGCCACCGACTTCTGCTGGCAGGCCGTCGAGAACCTGACGGAGTCCCACCCCTACGAAGTGCGGGCCGCCGTGGCCTTCCTGGACTCCGTCCCGGACCGCCCGCGGGCACAGGCCGCCGCCGACCGGCTGGGCCGGCTGGTGCGCCGGCAGCGGCTCGCCGTGCTCGACCCGGACGACCGGGACCCGTACCCGGTCGCGCCCGGCTACGCCCCCGGGGAGCACCATTTCCCGCACGACTACGCGCCGGCCCCGCGCTCGCTCGCCCGGGCGTGGTTCACGGATGCGGAGATGGCGCGGTCGCTGGACTTCCTCGTGGCCGAGCAGCGGGAGGACGGCGGCTGGCCGGTCCGGTGGCGCCCCTGGGCACCGGCACCTGCCCTGGAGGCCGGTCCGCTGGTGACGATCGACGCGCTGCGCACCCTGCGGGCGTACGGCCGCGCCGTCGACTGACGCGGCGTGCGGGCGGCCCGGCCCGGTGGCTGCACTGAGACCGACCGGCACCGGCCGCCGGTGCCGGGTGCCCGGTCCGCGCCCGCACACCCGACCGCGTACCGCTCAGCGCCCCACGCGTGAGGCCGGTCCGCGGCCCGCCTGTGAGGCCGGTCCGCCCCCCGCGCGTAGTCGGTCCGTGCCCCACGCGTGAGGCCGGTCCGCGCCCCCGCGTAGTCGGCCCGCGCCTCACGCGCGCGGCCGGTCCCGCCCCGGGTCAGCCACCCAGGGCCCGCACGCCCGCCGTGACGAGGACGGCCGCCGCGACGACGACCAGGAACGGAGCCCGCAGCACCAGGGCCACGGCAGCTGCCCCCAGTCCCGCCGCCCGCGCGTCCAGCACCAGGGCCTGCCCGTCGGCGAACGTCTGCTGGGCGGTGAGGGCGGCGAGCAGGGCGACCGGCACCAGCGCGGCCAGACGCCGCACGAGAGGCCGTTCGAGCACCCCGGCCGGGACCATGAGGCCGGCCAGTTTGACGGCGTAGCAGCCGAGGACGGTCACACCGATGGCGATCCAGATGTTCAACGGTCCTCCTCCTCGGATGCGGCAGGTGCGTCGGATGTGTCAGATGCGTCAGCTGCGGCGGATGCATGGTCGCGCGGTGGGCCCGTGGCCCGGCCTCGGGCCCACAGGACGGCCGGTGCGGCGAGGGCCGCGACCAGGACGGGCACACCGGCCGGCAGGAAGGGCAGCAGGCCGAGCCCCAGCACGACGGCGAGTCCGGCCACGAGCCGCTCGGTGGTGGTCCGCAGCATCGGCGCGAGCAGCGCCAGGAACACCGCCGGGCCGGCCGCGTCGAGACCCCAGGCGGCGGTGTCGCCGATGGCCTCGGCGCCCAGGGCGCCGAGCAGCGTGGTCAGGTTCCACAGGACGTACAGGCTCAGGCCGGTCACCACGAAGCCGAGGCGGGCGCTGCGCCGGGTGGGCTGGGCGAGGGAGACGGCGGTCGTCTCGTCGATGACCCACTGGGCGGCGAACGGCCGCACCGCGCGCGGGAGGGCCAGCAGCTGCGACAGGCGCAGGCCGTAGAAGGCGTTGCGCACGCCCAGGAAGAACGCCCCGGCGGCCGCCGTGAAGGGGCTGCCGCCGGCCGCGATCGCCCCGACCAGCGCGAACTGGGACGCGCCGGTGAACACCAGCAGGCTCAGCACACAGGTCTGGAGCAGCGTGAGCCCGCTGCCCGCCGAGGTCACTCCGAAGGCGAACCCGGAGAGTCCGACGGCGACACCGACCCCGAGGGCGTCCCGGACGACGGCACCGTCGGGTTTGTCCTCCCCGGTGCTCCGGGGTTGCGCGAGAGCTGTCTGTTCTGCTGCCACACACCCGACGGTAGGACAAGGCCGGTAGTTGCGTCTTGTACATTCTTGCGCCCGCTTCGCACACTGCCCCGCACGTCCCGGGCCGCGTTCCTGCGCTCCCGCTGGTAGGCACCCGGCGGTACGCCGATCATGCGGCTGAAGTGCCGGTTCAGGTGGGGCTGGTCGGTGAAGCCGACCTCCAGCGCGGCCTGCGACGGTGCCGTCCCCGCGTCGAGCAGCCGACGGGCGCGCCGGACCCGGGCGTCGGTGAGCCAGGTGTGCGGCGGCATGCCGTAAGTGTCCCGGAAGGCCCGCAGCAGGGCGAACGGGCTGGTCCCCAGTTCGACGGCCAGTTGTTCCAGCGTCGGCGGCGCGGCCATCCGCTCCTCCAGCAGCGCACGCGCGCGGGCCGCGGTGCGGGCGCCGGCCGTCCGCACCTCCCGCCGCGCCAGCAAGCCGCCGTTCAGCCTGAGCAGACGGGTCACGGCGACCTTCAGGAGGGTGTCGGCGGCGAGCGCGTTGCCCTCGTCGGTGGCCCGGAGCACCTGGTGGACCAGGCGGACCGTGTAGGGGTCGTCCAGCACGGGAGTCACGAAGCCGGGTGTGCCGCGCAGGGTGGTGGTCTCGGCGGCGATCGCGCCCACCACCTCGGGCGAGGGGTAGACGGCCCCGTACCGCCAGCCCTCGGGCACTCCGGCCCGGCCGGTGTGCGGGGTGTCCGGGTTGACGAGGGCGAGGGCCCCGGCGCCGGCGTACTGGTCGCCGCTGCCGTGATGGAAGATCTCCACGCCGTCGGCGATCGCGGCGATCACGAAGTGCTCGTGGGTGTGCCGGACGAACGTCTTCCGGATGTACCGGGCACGCAGCAGGTCGACACCGGGCAGTTCCTCGTACTGCCAGTGCCGTGCGCGCTCCCCGCCCCTTTCGGCCATACGGCCATTGTCACGCGTTCCGGTCCGAGGCTCGCGGGGCCCCGGCCCCCGGCTCCGCCCCCAGCCTGCCCCGCCGCGAGGGCCGGACCCGCCCCGTCCGTGCAGCTCAGGGCCATTGTCAGTGTCCGGGTGCAGGATGGACGCATGGTCGGCACTCCGCATCGAGCCCTGGACGGCTTCTCCCCCGCGACCCGTGGCTGGTTCTCGGGGGCGTTCTCGGCGCCCACCGCGGCCCAGGCCGGTGCGTGGCAGGCCATCCACGAGGGTTCGGACGTGCTGGTCGTCGCCCCGACCGGGTCCGGCAAGACCCTGGCCGCCTTCCTCGCGGCCCTGGACCAGCTGGCGTCCACGCCCCCGCCCGCTGACCCCAAGAAGCGCTGCCGGGTGCTCTACGTCTCGCCGCTGAAGGCCCTGGCCGTCGACGTCGAGCGCAATCTGCGCAGCCCGTTGACCGGGATCCGGCAGGAGGCGGTGCGCCTGGGCATGCCCGAGCCCGAGGTGAAGGTCGGCATCCGCTCCGGCGACACCCCGCCCGCCGAGCGCCGCGCGCTGTCCACGCGCCCGCCGGACATCCTGATCACCACGCCGGAGTCCCTCTTCCTCATGCTGACCTCGGCCGCGCGTGACGCCCTGTCGGGCGTGGAGACGGTGATCCTCGACGAGGTCCACGCGGTCGCCGGCACCAAGCGCGGGGCGCATCTCGCGCTGTCCCTGGAGCGGCTCGACGAGTTGCTGCCCGAACCGGCCCGGCGCATCGGCCTGTCGGCGACGGTCCGCCCGGTCGACGAGGTCGCCCGGTTCCTGTCCCCGGGCCGCCGGGTGGAGATCGTCCAGCCGGAGTCGGGCAAGGAGTTCGACCTCTCCGTCGTGGTCCCGGTGGAGGACCTGGGGGAGCTGGGCGGTTCGCCCGTCGCCGACGGCTCGGAGGGCGCCGAACGCCCGTCGATCTGGCCGCACGTCGAGGAGCGGATCACCGATCTGGTCCAGTCCCACCGGTCGACGATCGTGTTCGCCAACTCCCGCCGCCTGGCGGAGCGCCTGTGCAACCGGCTCAACGAGATCGCCTACGAGCGGGCCACCGGCGAGCCGCTCGACGAGCAGCACTCCCCCGCCGAGCTGATGGGCGGCTCGGGGGCCGCCCAGGGCGCGCCCGCGGTCATCGCGCGGGCCCACCACGGCTCGGTGTCCAAGGAGCAGCGGGCCCAGGTGGAGGAGGACCTCAAGGCCGGGCGGCTGCCGGCCGTGGTCGCCACCTCCAGTCTCGAACTGGGCATCGACATGGGCGCCGTGGACCTGGTCGTGCAGGTCGAGTCGCCGCCGTCCGTGGCCTCGGGGCTGCAGCGCGTCGGGCGCGCCGGGCACCAGGTGGGCGCGGTGTCCACGGGTGTGGTGTTCCCCAAGTATCGGGGCGACCTCGTCCAGGCGGCCGTGGTCACCGAGCGGATGCGCACCGGCTCCATCGAGTCCCTGCGGGTCCCGGCCAACCCGCTGGACGTCCTCGCCCAGCAACTCGTGGCCATGACCGCCATGGACACCTGGCCGTTCGACGACCTCCTGGCCCTGGTCCGGCGCGCGGCGCCCTTCGCCTCCCTCCCCGAGTCGGCGTTCACCGCCGTGCTGGACATGCTGGCCGGCCGCTATCCGTCCGACGCCTTCGCGGAGCTGCGCCCGCGTGTGGTGTGGGACCGTGTCACGGGCGAGATCACCGGCCGCCCGGGAGCGCAGCGCCTCGCGGTGACCTCCGGCGGGACCATCCCCGACCGGGGCCTGTTCGGGGTGTTCCTGGCGGGCGCCGACCCCAAGAAGGGCGGCGGACGGGTCGGCGAGCTCGACGAGGAGATGGTCTACGAGTCCCGCGTGGGCGACGTCTTCACCCTCGGCACCAGCTCGTGGCGCATCGAGGACATCACCCGCGACCGGGTCCTGGTCTCCCCCGCCCCCGGGGTTCCCGGGCGGCTGCCGTTCTGGAAGGGCGACCAGCTGGGCCGCCCCCTGGAACTGGGCAGGGCGGTGGGCGCCTTCCTCCGCGAAGTGGGTTCGCTGCCCGCGGAGGACGCCCGTCTGAGGTTGCTCGCGGCCGGGCTGGACGCCTGGGCCGCGGACAACGTGCTGTCCTACCTCGGCGAACAGCGCGAGGCGTGCGGCCACGTCCCGGACGACCGCACCATCGTCGTGGAGCGCTTCCGCGACGAGCTGGGCGACTGGCGGGTCGTCGTGCACTCCCCGTTCGGCGCGCAGGTGCACGCTCCCTGGGCGCTCGCGCTCGGCGCCCGCCTGTCCGAGCGGTACGGCATGGACGCTCAGGTGATGCATGCCGACGACGGCATCGTGCTGCGGCTGCCCGACGCCGACCTGATGGGCCTGGACCTGCTCGACCAGGAGCCGGCGCGGGCGGGCACCGCGTACGACTCCGACCAGGCGCCCGTGGGCGCGGCGGACGTCGTCTTCGACAAGGGCGAGGTCGACCAGGTCGTCACCGACCAGGTGGGCGGCTCGGCCCTGTTCGCGTCCCGGTTCCGCGAGTGCGCCGCCCGCGCCCTGCTGCTGCCGCGCCGCAATCCCGGCCGCCGGACCCCGCTGTGGCAGCAGCGGCAGCGCGCCTCCCAGCTGCTGCAGGTGGCGGGGGAGTTCGGGTCGTTCCCGATTGTGCTGGAGGCGGTCCGCGAGTGCCTCCAGGACGTCTTCGACGTGCCCGGGCTCGTGGAGCTGATGGGCGACCTGGAGGCCCGCAAGGTGCGGCTGGTGGAGGTCACCACCCCCGAGCCGTCCCCGTTCGCCCGATCCCTCCTGTTCGGCTACGTGGCGCAGTTCCTCTACGAGGGCGACTCGCCCCTCGCCGAGCGCCGCGCCGCCGCTCTGTCCCTGGACTCCCGTCTGCTGGCCGAGCTGCTCGGCCAGGCGGAACTGCGCGAACTGCTCGACGCCGAGGTGCTCACCGAACTGGAGCAGGAACTGCAGTGGCGCACCGAGGACCGGCGCGTGAAGGACGCCGAGGGCGTCGCCGACCTGCTGCGGATGCTCGGACCGCTCACCGACGCGGAGCTGGCCGAGCGGGGCGCCGAACCGCAGTGGGCGCCGGAGCTGGCCGCCGCCCGGCGCGCCATCCGGGTCCGGGTGGCCGGAGCCGACCACTGGGCGGCGATCGAGGACGCCGGACGCCTGCGGGACGCCCTGGGCACCGCACTGCCGGTGGGGGTTCCGGAGGCGTTCACCGAACCGGTCAAGGACCCCCTCGGGGACCTCCTGGCGCGGTACGCCCGCACCCACGGCCCGTTCACCTCTGCCACCGCCGCGGCCCGCTTCGGCCTGGGCGTGGCGGTCACCGAGGGCGCCCTGCAGCGGTTGTCCGCGGCGGGCCGGGTCGTCCAGGGCGAGTTCCACCCGGCCGGGATCGGCCAGGAGTGGTGCGACGCGGCCGTTCTGCGCCGGCTGCGCCGTCGTTCCCTGGCCGCCCTGCGACACGAGCTGGAACCGGTGCCGCCCCAGGCGCTGGCCCAGTTCCTCCCCCAGTGGCAGCACATCGGAAAGGGGCACGCCCTGCGCGGAATCGACGGCCTGGTGCGCGCCGTCGAACAGCTCCAGGGAGCCTCGGTCCCCGCCTCCGCGCTGGAGAAACTGGTGCTGCCGTCCCGCGTGGCGGGCTACGCGCCGGCCATGCTGGACGAACTCACGGCCGCCGGGGAGGTGGTGTGGGCCGGGGCCGGCTCGCTGCCGGGGAAGGACGGCTGGGTCTCGCTCTACCTGGCGGACGCCGCCCCCCTGCTCCTCCCTCCCCCGCACCCCCTGGAGCTCACCGCGCTCCACGAGTCCGTGCTGGCCACACTCTCGGGCGGCTACGGCCTGTTCTTCCGGCAGATCGCCGACCAGGTCCGGGCCACCACGCACCCCGAGGCCACCGACCCGCAGCTTGCGGACGTCCTGTGGGACCTGGCCTGGTCGGGGCGGCTGACGAACGACACGCTCAGTCCCCTGCGTGCCCTGCTGGGCTCGGGCCGCACCGCCGGTTCCACGGCCCACCGTGCGAAGCGGCAGGTCCCGCGCGGGCGCTACGGCTCGCTGACCGCCGCCGCCCGCAGCAGCGCGCGCACCGGACCGCCCACCGTCGGCGGCCGCTGGTCCCTGCTGCCGGCCCGCGAACCCGACACCACGGTGCGCGCCCATGCCCTGGCCCGCACCCTGCTGGACCGGCACGGCGTGGTGACCCGGGGCGCCGTCGGCGCGGAAGGAGTCGAGGGCGGCTTCTCGGCGGTGTACCGCATCCTGTCCGCCTTCGAGGAGACCGGCCAGGCACGGCGCGGCTATGTGGTGGAGGGGCTCGGTGCCGCCCAGTTCGCGATGGACGGCGCGGTGGACCGGCTCCGGGCGGCGGCCAACGCCCGCGACCGCGGCGACGTTCCCGCCCCCGACCCCTTCGCCGCCGGTGACGCCGGCTCCCCGCCCGGCTCCGGCCCCGACGCGTTCCCCGGTCGGGACGGCCTGCCGGCCTTCCCTCCCGAGCCGGGCGCCGACGGCTTCGCCGAGTCGTACCGGCCGGGCCCGGGCGACTACGTCTCCCGGCGCGACCGGCCCCGGCAGCCCGCCCCGCCGCCCTGGCAGAACGGCGGGCGCCCCTCGTACGACCCGTTCGCCGGCCGTCGCACGGGACCGGACGACGCCTCACGCGCGGTGGTCCTCGCCGCCGCCGACCCGGCCAACGCCTACGGGGCCGCCCTGGGCTGGCCCGAGCCGCCCGACGGCGCCGGGCACAAGCCGGGCCGCAAGGCGGGCTCCCTGGTGGTCCTGGTCGACGGGGACCTGACCCTGTACATGGAGCGGGGCGGCAAGACCCTGCTGGCCTGGCCGGCCGACCCGGACGGCGAGCCCGCCGACGACGCCCGCCTCCCGGCCGCCGCGCAGGCCCTGGCGGCCGCGGCGCGGGCGGGCTCCCTCGGCACGGTCACGGTGGAGCGCGTCAACGGCACCCCGTCCCTGACCTCCCCGCTGGGCGCCCTCCTGGAGGGGGCGGGCTTCGTCGCCACCCCACGCGGCCTGCGGCTGCGCCCCTGACCACGGCCGGGACCAGGCTGCGCCCGCGACCACAACCAGGATTGGGCCGCGCCCCCGACCGCGGCCGGCACTACCCGCGCGCCTGACCGCGGCCGGGACGATCATGACCGGGACCAGGTCTCACCCCCGACCGCGGCCGGTACTGGCCGCGCACCCGACTGCAGCCGGGACGAGACCGCGCCCCCGACCACAACCGCGACCAGGCCGCACCCCCCACCACAGCCGAGGCCGCACTCCTGCCCCCGACCCGGACCAGGCCCGGCGTGCCACTCTGGGTCCATGCCCGAAGGAGACACGGTCTGGCAGGCCGCGAAGCGACTGCACGGCGCCCTCGCTGGCCGGGTGCTCACCCGCAGCGATCTGCGCGTGCCCCGGTTCGCCACCGCCGACCTCACCGGCCGGACCGTCCTGGACGTCACCCCGCGCGGCAAGCACCTGCTGACCCGGATCGAGGGCGGCCTGACCCTGCACTCGCATCTGCGGATGGACGGCTCGTGGCGCGTGTTCGCGCCCGGACAGCGCTGGAACGGAGGCCCGGCCCACCAGATCCGCGCGATCCTGGCCAACGCCGACCGGGCGGCCGTCGGCTACCGCCTGCCCGTCCTGGAACTCCTGCGCACCACCGAGGAGGACCGGGCCGTCGGCCACCTCGGCCCCGATCTCCTGGGCCCCGACTGGGACCCGGACCTGGCGCTGGCCAACCTCCTCCAGGATCGGGACCGCCCGATCGGCGAGGCCCTGCTGGACCAGCGCAACCTCGCCGGCATCGGCAACGTGTACAAGAGCGAGCTCTGCTTCCTGCTCGGCGTCACCCCGTGGCTGCCCGTCGGACAGCTCCCCGCCGACCGGACCGCGAGGCTGGCCGGCCTCGCCCGGGAGCTGCTGGAGTTCAACCGCGAGCGCCCGGTCCGCACCACCACCGGCCGCCGGGGCGAGGACCTCTACGTGTACGGCCGCCGGCGCCGCCCGTGCCGGCGCTGCGGTACCCCCGTCCGGGTCGCCGAGCAGGGCGACGGCTCCCGGGAACGCCCCACCTACTGGTGCCCGGTCTGCCAGTCCGGTCCGGCACCGACCGATTGACGGCTCGTCAGATCCGCTCGTACGGTCCCCGCATGCCGCTCGCCGCGTACGACCTCACCGGACGCACCGCTTTCGTCACCGGCGCGGCGAGCGGCATCGGCCGCGCCTGCGCGATTCTGCTGGCCGAGGCCGGCGCCGAGGTGCACTGCGCCGACCGCGACACCGCGGGCCTGCGCCGGACGGCCCGCCGCATCGAGGCCGAGGGCGGCACCTGCCGCGTCCACCCCCTGGACGTCACCGACCGCGCCCGGGTGGAGGCGGCGGTCGCCGCCTGCGGACGCCTGGGCGTCCTGGCCGCGGTCGCCGGCATCATGCACAGCAGCACGGTGCTGGAAACCCGCGACGAGGACCTCGACCGGGTCCTCAACGTCAACTTCAGGGGTGTCCTGCACGCCTGCCGGGCGGCAGCAGCCCGGCTCATGATCGACCGCGGCAGCGGCGGCAGCATCGTCACCATGGCCTCCGGCGCCGTCGACACCGGCGGCCCCGGCCTGTTCTGCTACGGGGGGGCGAAGGCGGCCGTGGTCCAGCTGACCAGGACCCTGGCCACCGAGACGGGCCGGCACGGCATCCGCGTCAACGCGGTCCCGCCCGGATGATCCGCACCCCGATGACCGACCGGCCCGGCCACGGCACGCGGCCCCACACCGAGTCCGCGATGGCCCGGACGGCGCCGCTGGGCCGGGTGGGCGAACCGGAGGATGTCGCGCACCCGGTGCTGTACCTCGCCTCCGACGCCTCGGCGTTCGTCACCGGCCAGATCCTCCGGCCGGACGGGGGCGTGGCGATGCCCTGGCGACGTAACCCGGTGACGCCCTACGCCCCGTCCCGGCCGGCCTGCCAGGCCCGCCGCCAGCGCCCCGCCGCGAGCGCCCCCTCGGCCCGCGACTTCGGCGTGCAGTGCACCGGCAGCACGCTCAGCCCCCAGCCGCCGGCCGCGACGGCGCCCTCCAGGACACCCGCGTCGGGCGACCACACGAGCCGGGCCACCGCCCACCACCACAGGGCGCCCAGCCCGATCGCGGCCCCCCGGCGCGCTATTCGCCCGGTCACCGCCGCCACCTCCGGCCCGACGCCGTGCGCCCGGGGCGGCTCGGGCATCCCCCGCGCCGCCGGGCCGCTGCGGCAGCGGACGACAAGCCGCTCAGCCGTTCCCGGCCTGGAACATCCAGCGCTGCTTCTCGAGGTCCGCGGTCACGGCGATGAGGATGTCCTGGCTCACCGGATCCGCCTCCTCGGTCGACGTCACCCGCTCGCGCATCCGGGCGATCACCGCACCCAGCGCGTCCACCAGCGCGCCCACCGCGGCCGTGTCGTCGACCCAGCCCTCCGGCGTCACCCCGATACCGCTGCCGACGGCGACCGTAGCGGCCCGCCCGTCGGGTGAGACGCCGAGCGCCGCGGCGCGCTCCGCGACCGTGTCGGAGTGGGAACGGGCGACCGTCACCACCTCGTCGAGCTGCAGGTGCACGGACCGGAAACGCGGCCCGACGACGTTCCAGTGGATCTGCTTCGCCACCAGCGACAGGTCCACCAGGTCGACGAGGGCACCCTGCAACGCCTCGGACACGGTCTTCAGGTTCGCATCGGACAACGGGCTCTTCACGACGTACATCCGCACCTCCGTGGGTCACCCCCGTGTGTCCCCTCAACGATGACCGGCACACGGCGTACCGGCAAACGCACACCACGGCACACCCCGGCGCCCGGACGGGCGGCCCCGGACAGACGAAAACCCCGGCGGCACCCTCCCGGAGATTCCGGAAGGGCCCCTACCGGGGCCTCTTGGAGCGTCACACCACTCGGGCGTGCGCCACCGCCGTCAGGCGGCGACGACGTCCACCGCTTCGGCGGGCGCCTTGATGGTCACCCGTTCCGGCGGCACACCGGCCACCGAGACGGAGCCGAGCATCGGACGTACCGGCGTGGTGACGGGCTCGCTGGGGGTCGCTGCAGCAGACTGGGCCAGCTCGGCGAGGGCGAGCTCGTCGCTCACTTCCCGCATGAGCTCGGACATCCGTACGTCCAGCGCGTCGCAGATGGCGGAGAGCAGCTCGGAGGAAGCCTCCTTCTGCCCCCGCTCCACCTCGGAGAGATAGCCGAGTGAGACTCGGGCGGACGAGGAGACTTCGCGCAGAGTACGGCCCTGGCGCTGGCGCTGCCGACGCAGCACGTCACCCAGCAGGCGACGGAGCAGAATCATCGGTGGCTCCCTCCTCGGACCGTGTAGCCGCATCCTTCTCGCCCCACCGTACCGCCTCGCGCCGCGGCCGTGCGGGGAGCGATGTCGTGTTCACTCTGGGCTGCAAACATCAAAACCCCCCGTTCCGTTCCGTATCCTGTGCCCGCTCATTTCCGGTCTGTTCGCCCGCAAGCTCCCTCAGAAGCAGTGCGAGTACGCTGCGTACACTCTCCATACGAATTTCCGCGCGGCCGCCGTTCAACCGCAGACGCTCCACTTTTCCATCGGCGAGGGAACCGGAACCGGTCCCGAAGGGCCCGTCGACGGCCACGAAGACCGTGCCGACGTCCTGTCCGTCCTGGGGATCGGGGCCCGCCACTCCCGTCGTGGCGATGCCCCAGTCGGCGCCCAGAGCCCTGCGCACACCGGCCGCCATCTCCGCAGCGACCTGCGGATCCACGGCGCCTCGCGCTGCCAGCAGGGCGTCGTCGACGCCGAGCAGTCGGTGCTTCAGATCGGTGGCGTACGCCGTCACCGAACCGCGGAAGACCTTGGAGGCCCCGGGTACCGCGGTGATCTCCGCCGCCACCAGGCCGCCGGTCAGCGACTCGGCGACGGCCAGCGTCGCACCGTTCACCGTGAGTAGTCGCACCACCTGGGCGGCCGTCGAACTCACGCTTCCTTCTCCTCCAACGACGCGCGGCGCTCGGCAATTCCCCGCCGGCGGAGGACCACGGCCTGGCGCACGTAGTCGAGCCCGGTGGCGACCGTCAGCACCACGGCGGCCGCCATCACCCAGAAGCGCAGGGTCGCCAGCGGGCCGGTGAGTGCCAGGACGTACATCCCGACGGCCACGCCCTGGGTGAGGGTCTTCAGCTTGCCCCCGCGGCTGGCCGGGATCACTCCGTAGCGGATGACCAGGAAACGCAGGAGGGTGATGCCGAGTTCCCGGCCGAGGATGACGCCGGTGACCCACCACGGCAGATCGTCCAGCGCGGACAGACAGATCAGCGCCGCTCCCATGATCGCCTTGTCGGCGATGGGGTCGGCGATCTTCCCGAAGTCGGTGACCAGGTCGTAGGCGCGGGCCAGGTGCCCGTCGAACAGGTCGGTGATCATCGCGACGGCGAAGGCGGCCCAGGCGAGCGAGCGCCACGCGGGGTCGTATCCGCCGTCGGCGAGCATCAGCATCACGAAGGCCGGGACCAGCAGCAGCCGGAGCATGGTCAGCAGGTTGGCGATGTTCCAGACGCTGGCCTGGTTCACGGCCGCCGCCGTGATCTTCTTGCCGCGGGCGGCCCTGGTGGCGCCGTCGTCGGTACCGGACGGTTCGGCCGCCCGGGAGGGGGCGGTCGGGTCGCCGTACAGCCGGTCGTTCCCCGGTGCCGCGCCCTCGGCCCGGCGCGCCGCCGGACGGCCGGTCACCGGCCCCGGAACAGCTTCCGGGGCGGCACTCGCTGCCGCCGGCCTCCTCGCGCCGGAGGGGCCGCCTGCCGCGGATGCCGGGGCGCCCGTCATCTGCCCGCCTCCTCAGTGCGTGCGAGCGAGCCCTGGAACAGCGGCTCGGCCACCAGGTCGACACCCTCGGTGCCCACCACCTTCGCCTCGACCATACGGCCGACACTCACACCCTCGCCGCTCGTGAGCAGCACCTGGCCGTCCGTCTCCGGAGCCTGGTGCGCGGCACGGCCGTACACGCCCTCCTCTTCGTCGACGGACTCCACCAGCACGTGGACGGTCTCGCCGAGGCGCTCCTCCGCGCGCTGCGACACCAGTTCCTCGGCCAGCCGGGAGACGCGGGCCAGCCGCTCGGCGACGAGGTCCTCGTCCAGCTTGCGGTCGTAGGTGGCCGCCTCGGTGCCCTCCTCGTCGGAGTAGCCGAAGACGCCGATGGCGTCCAGGCGGGCATGGTTGAGGAACCGCTCCAGCTCGGCCAGGTCGGCCTCGGACTCGCCGGGGAAGCCGACGATGAAGTTGGAGCGCACGCCCGCCTGGGGCGCCTTGCTCCGGACGGTGTCGAGCAGTTCCAGGAAGCGGTCGGTGTCACCGAAGCGGCGCATGGCGCGCAGCACGTCGGGCGCGGAGTGCTGGAAGGACAGGTCGAAGTAGGGGGCGATCTTCGGGGTGGAGGTCAGCACGTCGATCAGCCCCGGGCGCATCTCGGCGGGCTGGAGGTAGCTGACGCGCACCCGCTCCAGGCCGTCGACCTCCGCGAGCTCGGGCAGCAGCGACTCCAGCAGGCGGATGTCGCCGAGGTCCTTGCCGTAGGAGGTGTTGTTCTCGGAGACCAGCATGATCTCCTTCACGCCCTGCTCGGCGAGCCAGCGCGCCTCGTTCAGCACGTCGCTGGGGCGGCGGGAGATGAAGGAGCCGCGGAAGGAGGGGATGGCGCAGAAGGAGCAGCGCCGGTCGCAGCCGGAGGCCAGCTTCACCGAGGCGACCGGGGTGCCGTCCAGGCGGCGGCGCAGGGGCGCGCGGGGGCCCGAGGCGGGGGCGAGGCCGTCGGGCAGGTCCACCGGGGCGTGGCCGGGCAGCGCGACGGACGCGGCGGAATCCTGCCGCTCGGCCGGGCTGATCGGCAGCAGCTTGCGCCGGTCGCGCGGGGTGTGGGAGGCGTGGATGCCGCCGTTGAGGATGGTCTGGAGGCGGTCGGAGATGTCGGCGTAGTCGTCGAAGCCGAGTACGCCGTCGGCCTCGGGGAGGGCGTCGGCGAGTTCCTCGCCGTACCGCTCGGCCATGCAGCCCACCGCGACGACGGCCTGTGTTCTCCCGTGTCCCTTGAGGTCGTTGGCCTCCAGGAGGGCGTCGACGGAGTCCTTCTTGGCGGCCTCGACGAAGCCGCAGGTGTTCACGACCGCGACGTCGGCGGCCCCGGCGTCCTCGACGAGCTGCCAGCCGTCCGCCTCCAGACGGCCTGCGAGCTCCTCCGAGTCCACCTCGTTACGGGCGCAGCCAAGGGTGACGAGTGCGACGGTGCGGCGTTCAGGCATGGGCTCAAGACTACTTCGTCCCGCCGACACCCCCCGCCGACGGGGTTGGCCGGTCCCGGCCGGTCCCGTCGGCGGGTCGGTCCCCGGGTCCGGCTAGCCGGCCTGGGGGTCGCCCTTGGTATAGGTCAGGCGCTCCACGGCGCCCGGCTGGAAGTCGTCCTCGATCTTCTTCCCGTTCACGAACAGCTCGACCGGACCGGCGTCGCCGAGGACCAGGTTGATCTTCGAGCTGTCCTGGAACGTCTTCGACTCGCCCTTCTTGAGCAGGCCGTCGAAGAGCATCCGGCCGTTGTGGCCCTTGGCAGAGATCCAGCTGGGTCCGTCGGTGGCGCTGACCCGGACGGTCACCTTGTCCTGGGGTGCGGCGGCAATGGCGCTGTCGGAGGGTTCGGGCTCGGGGGCGGCGGGCTTCTCCGCCTTGGGGGTGGGTGAGGTCGAGGCGCTGGGCGTGGCGCCGTCGGCCACATTGGCCTTGCCGCCGTCGTCACCGCCCTTGACCATGGTGAATCCGACGAAGCCGATCACCGCGACGATCGCGGCGACCATGGCGGCGGTCCAGTTGGGTCCGCGGCGTTCGGGACGGATGCGCTCCGCCTCGAACAGCGGGGCCGCCGGGGTCGGTGCCGGCCGGGCGCCGTGCTCGGTCTCGAACCGGGCGATCAGCGGCGCCGGATCGAGGCCGACGGCGCGGGCCAGGGTACGGATGTGCCCGCGGGCGTAGACGTCGCCGCCGCAGGGCGCGAAGTCGTCCGCCTCGATGGCGTGCACGATGGCGATCCGGACCCGGGTGGCGGTACTGACGTCGTCCACGGTGAGCCCGGCCTCGATGCGGGCCTGCTGCAGGGCACGGCCGACGGAGGGGCGGGCTTCCTCGGATACGTCTTCGAACGGACGCTCGTCTTCAGGGGAGTTGCCGATGGACACGGGGGCGCCTTTCGAGCGTGTAGCCGCCTGTGCTGGAGGTTCAGTCTAGGAGGGGTACGAGAGGGTGGGGCAACCGGGCGGTCGGACTTTGTACGCCATCGGTATGGCCCGACACCCCGACGACGCTCCTGCTTTTGGTTGTTTCCCTCAACTTGACGTACGTCACGGGGAAACGGTTGCTCACGGATCCCTTACGGGTGAGTCACGATCGTCCACCTGGCCGCGCCGGGGCGACGACCGTGTCCCGCATGCCTACCCTTCAGACTCCCCCCGGATCAGCGCGAGCACGCCATCCAGTTCGTCAGGCTTCACAAGAACGTCACGAGCCTTCGAACCCTCGCTCGGTCCGACGATGTTCCGGGACTCCATCAGGTCCATGAGCCGGCCCGCCTTGGCGAAGCCCACGCGCAGCTTGCGCTGGAGCATGGACGTCGACCCGAACTGGGTGGAGACCACCAGTTCGGCGGCCTGGCACAGCAGGTCGAGGTCGTCGCCGATGTCCTCGTCGATCTCCTTCTTCTGCTTGGTGCCGACCACGACGTCGTCCCGGAAGACGGGCGCCATCTGGTCCTTGCAGTGCCGCACGACCGCCGCGACCTCTTCCTCGGTCACGAAGGCGCCCTGCATACGGGTCGGCTTGTTCGCCCCCATCGGCAGGAACAGCCCGTCGCCCTTGCCGATCAGCTTCTCGGCGCCGGGCTGGTCGAGGATGACGCGGGAGTCGGCGAGGGAGGAGGTCGCGAACGCGAGCCGCGAGGGCACGTTCGCCTTGATGAGACCGGTGACGACGTCCACGGAGGGCCGCTGCGTGGCGAGCACGAGGTGGATGCCGGCCGCGCGCGCGAGCTGCGTGATGCGCACGATGGCGTCCTCGACGTCCCGCGGGGCGACCATCATCAGGTCGGCCAGCTCGTCGACGATCACCAGCAGGTACGGGTAGGGCTGCAGTTCACGCTCGCTGCCCTCGGGCGGCTTGACCTTGCCCTCGCGGACCGCCCGGTTGAAGTCGTCGATGTGCCGGTAGCCGTAGGCCGCGAGGTCGTCGTAGCGCAGGTCCATCTCGCGGACGACCCACTGCAGGGCCTCGGCGGCCCGCTTGGGGTTGGTGATGATCGGCGTGATCAGGTGCGGGATGCCCTCGTAGGCCGTCAGCTCGACGCGCTTGGGGTCGACGAGGATCATCCGGACGTCCTCCGGGGTCGCCCGCATCATGATCGAGGTGATCAGGCAGTTGATGCAGGACGACTTGCCGGATCCGGTGGCGCCCGCGACCAGCATGTGCGGCATCTTCGCCAGCGAGTGCATGACGTAGCCGCCCTCGACGTCCTTGCCGAAGGCGACCAGCATCGGGTCGTCGTCCTCGGCGGACTCCGCGAGGCGCAGGACGTCGCCCAGGTTCACCATCTCGCGGTCGGTGTTGGGAATCTCGATGCCGACGGCGGACTTGCCGGGGATCGGGCTGATGATCCGCACGTCGGGGCTGGCGACGGCGTAGGCGATGTTCTTGGTCAGGGCGGTGACCCGCTCCACCTTGACGGCCGGGCCGAGCTCCACCACGTAGCGGGTGACCGTCGGGCCGCGGGTGAAGCCGGTGACGGCGGCGTCCACCTTGAACTCGGTGAAGACCTTCCGCAGCGCGTCCACTATGGCGTCGTTGGCCGCGCTGCGTGCCTTGCCGGGCCCGCCGCGGGTCAGCAGGTCCAGGGAGGGCAGCGCGTACGTGATGTCGCCGGAGAGCTGGAGCTGCTCCGCGCGGGCGGGCAGGTCCCGGGGCTCGGGGGGCGGCGCCTTGGTCATGTCCAGCACGCCCGCCGGCGGCCGGTCCTGCTTCGGCGGCTGCTGCTTCGCCCTGTCCTGGCGGGGCTTGTCCTTCTGCGGCCGGGCGGCCGGGACGGGCGTCGGGGTGGTCGGCTCCCCGTCGCCGACCCGCACGCCCTGGGTGAGGTCGGCGACGACCGGGGAGGGCGGCATGCCGTGCAGCACGGCACCGTCGAGGGCTGCGGCCGCCGCGGCGGCCACGTCGACCGCGTCCATGGGCCGGTCCATGTCGGGCTGCGGCACGGCGGACCGGCGGGGGCGGCCCCGGCGCCGGGTCAGCGCCTCCTGCTCCGCGGTGTCCGGGTCGTACTCCTGGGGCGCGGGGCCCCGCCTGCGGCGGCTCGCGGGCAGCGCCTCGCGCCACTGCTCCTCGTAGCGCTGGTCGTCCTCGCCGAGGTCCTCCGGCTCGGGGTCGTGGACCAGGCCCAGCTTCACGCCGAGCAGCCGCAGGCGCTGCGGGATGGCGTTGACCGGGGTGGCGGTGACGACGAGCAGACCGAAGACCGTGAGCAGCACCAGCAGCGGCACGGCGAGGACGTCGGTCATGGTGGACGACAGGGGGGTGGCCGCCGCCCAGCCGATGAGGCCGCCGGCGTCCCTTATGGCCTGCATGCCCTCGCTGCGGGCGGGTGAGCCGCACCCGATGTGGACCTGGCCGAGGATGCCGACGACGAGGGCGGACAGGCCGATCACGATCCGGCCGTTGGCCTCGGGCTTCTCCGGGTGCCGGATGAAGCGCACGGCGATGACCGCCACCAGGATCGGCACCAGCAGGTCGAGCCGGCCGAAGGCGCCGGTCACCAGGATCTCCACCAGGTCACCGACCGGCCCCTGGAGGTCGGCCCAGGTGCCCGCCGCGACGATCAGGGCGATGGCGAGCAGCAGCAGGGCGAGCCCGTCCTTGCGGTGGGCCGGGTCGAGGTTCCTGGCCCCCTGCCCTATGCCGCGGAAGACCGCGCCGACGGCGTGGGCCAGGCCGAGCCACAGCGCGCGGACCAGGCGGTAGATCCCGTTGGTCGGGTTCGGGGCGGGCGCGGGTGCGGGCTTCTTCGCGGTGGCCTTCCGGGCGGGGGCCTTTTTCGCAGGGGCCTTCTTGGCCGCGGCCTTCTTCGCCGGAGCCTTCGCGGAAGCGGCCGCCTTCTTCGCGGGCGGCTTCTTGGCTGCGGAGGGACGTGAGGCCATGGGTGTGAGGTTACCGCCGGAGACGCCAGGGGACACGCGTGCCCACTGCTTCACCCGTTCGTGTCGTATTCGTTGAGGCGTGAAGGTGACGCGGGTGCTGACGGAACCTCATGCCCTGCGGAACCCGGCGGACGGGCAACCCCCCTGCGTGCGGCGGCGGTTGTGCCCGCCCGCACGGCTCAGTTCTGCGACGGGACCGAGGAGGTGTTTCCCGCGCCCGGTTCCAGCGCGTCGAGCGCGCGCCGCAGACCCGTCAGCTTCCGCTCCAGATGGGCCGCCGTGGCCACCGCGGCGGCGTCGGTCGACTCGTCGTTCAGCTGCTTGGTGAGCGCCTCGGCCTGCTCCTCGACGGCGGCGAGCCGCGCCGAGAGCTCGGCGAGCAGTCCGGCCGGCTCCTTCGGCTCCTCGGAGTTCTTCTCGTCGCCCTCCAACTGGAGCCGCAGCAGCGCGGCCTGCTCTCGCAGCTGGCAGTTCTTCATGTACAGCTCGACGAAGACCGAGACCTTGGCCCGCAGCACCCACGGGTCGAACGGCTTGGAGATGTAGTCGACCGCTCCGGCCGCATAGCCGCGGAAGGTGTGGTGCGGTCCGTGGTTGATCGCGGTGAGGAAGATGATCGGGATGTCCCGGGTCCGCTCCCGTCGCTTGATGTGGGCGGCGGTCTCGAAACCGTCCATGCCCGGCATCTGGACATCCAGCAGAATGACCGCGAAATCGTCCGTGAGCAGCGCCTTGAGCGCTTCCTCCCCGGACGATGCCCGCACCAGCGTCTGATCGAGCGCCGAGAGGATCGCCTCCAGCGCCAGCAGATTCTCCGGCCGGTCATCGACCAGGAGGATCTTGGCCTTCTGCACCATGGCCCGCCCTCCTCGCCCCGGCGTGGGGCCTCCCCTACTCGCAGGACCGGGAACGGCACCGGCAGGTGCCACCCCGAGGGACGGCTCCCTTGCGCCGCCCGTCCTTGTGCCGGTCATCGTAGCCGCACCCCGCCCGTCGCCACACCCTGTCACCGTGATGTCACTGTGCACACACCGGAAACGCGGCGGGAGACCAGAAGGTTCCCCGAATGCGGCCCTTCTACACGGCTTTCCGCACACGGCGTCGGCGGCCCCGCGGGAACACCGACGCCTCCCGCCACGGTCGCACACCACGCGGACGACGGCTTCACTGGTCCCGCATCCACTGCTCCATCACCGACAGCAGATGATCGGGGTCGACCGGCTTCGTCACGTAGTCGGAGGCGCCCGACTCGATCGCCTTCTCCCGGTCGCCCTTCATCGCCTTCGCCGTCAGCGCGATGATCGGCAGCCCCGCGAACTGCGGCATCCGCCGGATCGCGGTGGTCGTCGCATACCCGTCCATCTCGGGCATCATGATGTCCATCAGGACGACCGCCACGTCGTCGTGCTGCTCCAGGACCTCGATGCCCTCGCGGCCGTTCTCCGCGTACAGCACCGACAGCCCGTGCTGCTCCAGCACGCTGGTCAGCGCGAACACGTTGCGGATGTCGTCGTCGACGATCAGCACCTTCTGCCCGCCGAAGCGGATACCGCGCACCGACCGGGGCGCGGGCTCCTGCTCAGCCCCTGTCCACTGCTCGGGCTGCGGCGCGGAGCTCTGCTGCTCCAGCGCGGGCAGGTTCCGGCGCCGGCGCCGGAACAGCGCCGCGTTGCCGTTGCCGTTCCCGGTGTCGTACGACGTGGGCTCGGCCGGCGACCCGGCCGTCTCGGGCCCGGCCGCGGCCGACGGGGCGCCGCTCTCCAGGACGGGCAGCGCCTGCTGGTAGCCGTTGGGCGGCAGCTCGCTCGGGTGCAGCGGCAGGTACAGCGTGAAGGTGGAGCCGCGACCCGGCTCGCTCTGCGCGTGGATCTCACCACCGAGCAGCTGCGCGATCTCCCGGGAGATGGACAGCCCCAGGCCGGTGCCGCCGTACTTCCGGCTGGTCGTGCCGTCCGCCTGCTTGAACGCCTCGAAGATGACCCGCATCTTGCTGGCCGCGATGCCGATGCCGGTGTCGGTCACCGAGAACGCGATCAGATCGGCGTGCGGATCGGTCAGCGAACCCGTCTCGAGCAACTGCTCCCTGATCCGCTGCGGGACGTCGTCCCGGGCAGGCCGGATGACCAGTTCCACCGACCCGGAGTCGGTGAACTTCACCGCGTTCGACAGCAGGTTGCGCAGCACCTGGAGCAGGCGCTGCTCGTCGGTGTGCAGCGTCGCGGGCAGCTCCGGCGACACCCGCACGGACAGGTCCAGGCCCTTCTCCGCGGTCAGCGGCCGGAAGGTGGCTTCCACGTAGTCCACGAGCTGGACCAGCGCGATCCGCGTCGGGGAGACGTCCATCTTGCCCGCCTCGACCTTCGACAGGTCGAGGATGTCGTTGATGAGCTGCAGCAGGTCGGACCCGGCACCGTGGATGGTCTCGGCGAACTCGACCTGCTTCGGGGAGAGGTTGCCCTCGGCGTTGTCCGCGAGCAGCTTGGCCAGGATCAGCAGCGAGTTGAGCGGCGTGCGCAGCTCGTGCGACATGTTGGCGAGGAACTCGCTCTTGTAGCGCATCGAGACCGCGAGCTGCTCGGCGCGCTCCTCCAGGACCTGCCGGGCCTCCTCGATCTCGGTGTTCTTCACCTCGATGTCCCGGTTCTGACGGGCCAGCAGCTCGGCCTTCTCCTCCAGTTCCGCGTTGGACGCCTGGAGGGCCTTCTGCCGCTGCTCCAACTCCGCCGACCGCTCCCGCAGTTGTTCGGTCAGCTCCTGCGACTGCCGCAGCAGCCGCTCCGTCTTGGTGTTGACCGAGATGGTGTTGACGCTGGTCGCGATCATCTCGGCGATCTGGTTGAGGAAGTCCTTCTGGATGTGCGTGAACGGCGTGAAGGAGGCCAGCTCGATCACGCCGAGCACCTGGCCCTCGAACAGCACCGGCAGCACGATGACCTGTGCGGGCGGCGCCTCACCGAGCCCCGAGGAGATCTTCAGGTAGCCGCTGGGTGCGTTCTCCACGAGGATCGTGCGCTTCTCCATGGCGGCGGTGCCGATCAGCCCCTCGCCGGGGCGGAACGACGTCGGCATGGAGCCCATGGAGTAGCCGTACGAGCCGAGCATCCGCAGCTCGAACTGGTCGTCGTCGGCGGAGTGCAGGTCCTCGCCGTCCACCAGCGGCATCGCCAGGAAGAACGCACCGTGCTGGGCGGAGACCACCGGCGTCAGCTCGCTCATGATCAGCGAGGCCACGTCCTCCAGGTCGCGGCGCCCCTGCATCAGCGCGGAGATCCGGGCGAGGTTGCCCTTGAGCCAGTCCTGCTCCTTGTTGGCGATCGTGGTGTCGCGCAGGTTGGCGATCATCTTGTTGATGTAGTCCTGGAGTTCCTGGATCTCCCCGGACGCGTCCACGTCGATCTTCAGGTTCAGGTCGCCGCGCGTCACCGCGGTCGCCACCCGCGCGATGGCGCGCACCTGCCGGGTGAGGTTCCCGGCCATCTCGTTCACCGACTCGGTCAGGTCGCGCCAGGTGCCGTCCACGTCCCGCACGCGCGCCTGGCCGCCGAGCTGGCCCTCGGTGCCCACCTCGCGGGCCACGCGCGTGACCTCCTCGGCGAAGGAGGACAGCTGGTCGACCATCGTGTTGATGGTGGTCTTCAGCTCCAGGATCTCACCGCGCGCGTCGATGTCGATCTTCTTGGTCAGGTCGCCCTTGGCGATGGCGGTGGTCACCATCGCGATGTTGCGGACCTGCCCGGTCAGGTTGGACGCCATCTGGTTCACGGACTCGGTGAGGTCCTTCCAGGTGCCGGCCACCCCCGGGACGTGCGCCTGGCCGCCCAGGATGCCGTCCGTGCCCACCTCGCGCGCCACCTTGGTGACCTGCTCGGCGAACGCGCTGAGCGTCTTCACCATGATGTTGATGGTGTCGGCGAGCTGCGCCACCTCACCGCGTGCCTCGATGCTGACCTGCCGCGTCAGGTCACCGTTGGCGACCGCGGCGGACACCTGGGAGATGTTGCGCACCTGGGTGGTGAGGTTCTTCGCCATCAGGTTGACGTTGTCGCTCAGGTCCTTCCAGATGCCCGTGACACCGGGCACGTGCGCCTGGCCGCCCAGGATGCCCTCGGTGCCCACCTCGCGGGCCACCCGGGTCACCTGCTCGGCGAACGACGACAGCTGGTCGACCATGGTGTTGACGGTGGTGACCAGCTCGAGGATCTCGCCCTTGGCGTCCACGGTGATCTTCTTCGACAGGTCGCCCTTGGCCACGGCGGTGGTGACCTCGGCGATGTTGCGCACCTGGAGGGTCAGGTTGTTCGCCATGCCGTTCACCGACTGGGTGAGGTCCTTCCAGGTGCCGGACACGCCCTGCACCTCGGCCTGGCCGCCGAGGATGCCCTCGGTACCGACCTCGCGGGCCACCCGGGTGACCTCTTCGGCGAACGACGACAGCTGGTCCACCATCGTGTTCAGCGTGTTCTTGAGCTCCAGGATCTCCCCGCGCGCGTCCACGGTGATCTTCTGGGACAGGTCGCCGCGTGCCACCGCCGTCGCCACCTGCGCGATGTTGCGCACCTGGCCGGTCAGGTTCGACGCCATGCCGTTCACCGAGTCCGTCAGGTCCCGCCACACCCCGGCGACGCCGGGCACCTGCGCCTGACCGCCGAGACGGCCCTCGGTGCCCACCTCGCGGGCCACGCGCGTGACCTGGTCCGCGAACGACGACAGCTGGTCCACCATCGTGTTGATGGTGTTCTTCAGCTCCAGGATCTCCCCGCGCGCGTCGACGTCGATCTTCTGCGACAGGTCACCGCGCGCGACGGCGGTGGTCACCTGCGCGATGTTGCGGACCTGGGAGGTCAGGTTGCCCGCCATCGAGTTGACGGAGTCGGTCAGTTCCTTCCAGGTGCCCGAGACGCCGTCGACCCGGGCCTGACCGCCGAGCCGGCCCTCCGTCCCCACGTCCCGGGCCATGCGGGTCACCTGGTCGGCGAACGACGACAGCTGGTCCACCATCGTGTTCACGGTGTTCTTCAGCTGGAGCATCTCGCCGGAGACGTCGACCGTGACCTTCTGCGACAGGTCACCGTTGGCGACCGCCGTCGTCACCTGCGCGATGTTCCTCACCTGTCCGGTGAGGTTGCGGAACGCCGTGTTGACGGAGTCCGTCAGGTCCTTCCACGTCCCCGCCGCGCCCGGCACCTGGGCCTGCCCGCCCAGCTCGCCCTCCACACCGATCTCCCGCGCCACGCGCGTGACCTCGGCACCGAAGGACGACAGCTGGTCCACCATCGTGTTGACGGTGTTCTTCAGCTCCAGCATCTCGCCGGCCACGTCGACCGTGACCTTCTGGGACAGATCACCGTTGGCGACCGCCGTCGTCACCGCGGCGATGTCCCGCACCTGGGTGGTGAGATTCCGGAACACCGTGTTGACGGAGTCCGTCAGGTCCTTCCACGTCCCCGCCGCGCCCGGCACGTTCGCCTGGCCGCCCAGCCGCCCCTCGGCCCCGACCTCGTTGGCGACCCGCGTCACCTCGTCGGCGAAGATCCGCAGCGTCTCGGTCATCTGGTTGATCGTCTCGGCGAGCTGCGCGACCTCGCCCCGGGCCGGCACGGTCACCTTCCGGGACAGGTCACCATTGGCGACGGCCGTCGTCACCTCGGCGATCCCCCGGACCTGGGCCGTCAGATTGCCGGCCATGGTGTTCACCGAATCGGTGAGCTCCTTCCACACCCCGGCCACCCCGGGCACCTGGGCCTGCCCGCCCAGCGCGCCCTCGGTGCCCACCTCGCGCGCCACCCGCGTCACCTCGGAGGAGAACGCGGAGAGCTGGTCCACCATCGTGTTGACGGTGTTCTTCAGCTCCAGCATTTCGCCCTCGACGTGCACGGTCACCTTGCGCGACAGGTCACCGCGCGCGACCGCCGTCGTCACCAGGGCGATGTCGCGCACCTGCGCGGTCAGCCGCTCCGCCATGGTGTTGACCGAGT
The DNA here is from genome assembly GCF_044767675.1 of Streptomyces sp. NPDC101219. Taxonomy (NCBI): domain Bacteria; kingdom Bacillati; phylum Actinomycetota; class Actinomycetes; order Kitasatosporales; family Streptomycetaceae; genus Streptomyces; species Streptomyces sp. NPDC101219. The sequence goes on along the minus strand of NZ_JBIWOK010000020.1, from coordinate 4,940 downwards.
CCGTGAGGTCCTTCCACGAGCCGGACATGCCGCGCACCCGGGCCTGACCGCCCAGCTTGCCCTCGGTGCCGACCTCACTGGCCACCCGCGTCACCTCGTCGGTGAACGTCGACAACTGGTCGACCAGGTTGTTCACGGTCCGCGCGACCTTCAGGAACTCCCCGCGCAGCGGATGCCCGGTCCCGTCCGGAGCCTGCGTCCGCAGCTCCATGCGCGGCGAGAGATCACCCTCGGCCACCGCCGACAGCACCCGGCTCACCTCGGACACCGGCCGCACCAGGTCGTCGACCAGCGCGTTGGAGTGGTCGATCGCGGTCGACCAGGAGCCTTCACAGGCCCCGGTCTCCAGCCGCTCGGTGAGCTTGCCCTCCCGCCCGACCATCCGCCGCACCCGCGCCAGCTCACCGGTCAGGTGCAGATTGCGGTCGGCCACCTCGTTGAAGACCGCCGCGATCTCCGACATCACGCCGTCGCCGGACACCGTGAGCCGCCTGCGGAAATTGCCGTCCCGCATCGCCACCAGAGCCACCAGGAGCCGGTTCAGGGCCGCGGTGTCCACCACGGTGGTCCCGGACCGCTTCTTGCCCGGGCCACTGGAGGACGGTCCGCCCTTCGCGCGCGTCTTCGTGCTCCGCGTCGCTGCGCCAGACTCCACTGTGTCCCTCCCGCAGGGGTAGACCGTTACCGCTGTGCTCCGGTATCACCGCACGGTGTACCGGTTACTACTGCGCATTTCTGTACTACTGCGATGTCCGCCCGGCACGGCAGGGCGCCCCCGAAGGGCTGCTGCCCATCCGGCGCGAAAGAAACTCCGCCTGCCCGGACCTTCACGACTAGCCTGCCCAGTGTTTCACCCCCACCGAACCAGGCCATAACAGTTCGGCAGCTTCGCACATCGTCCGCACACGTTCCGGACGGCAGACCCCTCCGGACGGAAACACAGCAGACCGGCATCCGCTCGGACCGCGAAGGTAAGTAACCTTGCATGCGGCTGTCCAGCCACCCCGGTCCGTCCGGCCTGGGAGGTGGACTTCAGACGAGCGGGCATCGGAGGGCGGCCGCACCAATGACCACCGGACTGATCCCGGGGGAACAGCCCCCGGACCCCCGGCCGACGGGTGAGCTGCCGCAACAGCGGCGAGAGCCGGTCGGCCACGGAGTCATGCCCGTCGAGTACCGGTCGAGGAGTTCTGTGATCACCGCGCGTGCGGCCGCCACCTTCGAGCCCGTCGGGCGCTCGGTCGCGAGCGCCCGCGCCTTCGTCCGCGACACCCTGCAGGGCTGGGGCTTCGGTGACATCGTCGACGACGCCGTCGTTCTCACCAGCGAACTGGTGACCAATGCCGTGGTGCACGCCGGCACCGCCGCCGACCTGCTCTGTCTGCGCGGCGACGAAGGCGTGCGGATCGAGGTGGCCGACCGGTATCCGGAGCGCGAGGTCCCCCTCCAGGGCACCGCCGTCACCATGGGCAGCCTCGACCGGGAGGGCGGACGCGGCCTGCAGCTCTGCGCGGCGCTGGCCTCCCGCTGGGGCGTGGAGTACACACCCGCCCACAAGACCGTCTGGTTCCAGCTGGACCTGCCGGAGCGCCCCGTGGGCACCCGCGCGGCCGGTCCGGCCCTGCCCGCCGACCTCCTCCCGCTCGCCGACGGCCGGGTCCGGGTCGCCGTCCTGCAGATCGACCGCGCCGGCACCATCACGGCCTGGAACGAGGACGCCGAGGAACTCTTCGGCTACCCGGCCGAGCAGGTCACCGGCAAGCCGCTCACCGACCTCGCCGCCTGGCCGCACACCCCCGGCACCGGCACCGGCATCGCCGAGGCCCTCCAGCTCTCCCGCTGGGAGGGAAGCTACGGCATCCGGGGCGCCCACGGCCGCGTGCTGCCCGTGTACGCCTCCCACCTGCGCGTCCGCGACACCGACGGCGAACCGTCCACCGTGTGCCTGCTGGTGCGCGACCACGAACGCGCGGTGCTCCAGACACCGCTGCGCACGCCCGCGTCCGACGGCTCCGGCTCGTCCTCCGAGGGCCAGAACACCGACCCGTTCGAGGTGTTCATCGGCTCCCCCGCCCCGGACGACCTCGACGGACTCCTCCAGCGCACCGTGGAACGCGCCCGCGACATGCTCGACGGCGACGCCGCCTTCCTGCTGCTCGCCACCGACGACGAGACGGAACTGGAGGTCCGCGCTTCCACCGGGCTGCCCTCGGCCCGCCAGCGCTTCGCCCGCGTGCCCGTCGAGGCGGGCCCCGGCCGCTACGGCTCCGCCCGGATGCCCGCCGTGCACGACGACCTCACCGCCGTTCACGGCCCGGTCCCCCTCCTCAACGGCACCGGCATGCGCTCCGTCGTCACCGTCCCGCTGAAGGTCGAGGGCCGTCTCACCGGTTCCCTCGGCGTCGCCGCCGAGGCACCCGGCCGCTACTCCAACGAGGAGGCGCTGCGCCTGCAGTTCGCGGCCGACCGGATCGCCCTGGCCGTCGAGTCGGCCCGCCTCGGTGAACTGGAGCGGCTGCGGCGCGGCTCCCTGAGCTTCCTCGTCGAGGCGTCCGACCTGCTCGCCGGCACCCTCGACCGCGACCAGACCCTGGCCCTCATGGCCCAGATGACGGTCCCCACCCTCGCCACCTGGTGCGCCGTCTACACGATCGCCGACCAGTCGTCCGAGCCGTACCTCTCCTACGTGCTGCACGAGGACGAGGAACTCATCGACGGCATCAAGTCCCTGCTGTCGAAGATCCCCCCGCCCGATCCGGTCCCCACTCCCGGTGCCCGTGTCTGGTCGGCGCCCGGCGAGGTCGCCCACCAGGCGGCCCTGCGCACCTCCATGCGCAGCCTGGGTCTGAGCGGCGGCCCGGACCACCGCGTCACCCCGGGCATCGGTCCCACGCTCGCCACGGCCTCCGCCGTCGGCGGCGAGATCGTCGTCCTGCCGCTGGTCGCCCGCAACCGCGTCATCGGCATGCTCACGCTGGGCAAGCCCACCGACGAGCACTTCCGCCAGGAGATCCTGGAGCTCGCCGAGGACCTCTCCCGCCGGGCCGCGCTGGCCCTGGACAACGCCCGTCTGTACTCGGAGCGCACCGCCATCAGCCAGTCGCTCCAGCGCAGCCTGCTGCCGCCCGAGCTGCCCCTGGTCGACGGCGTCGAGGTCGAGGTCATCTACCGCGCGGCCGGCGAGGGCAACGAGGTCGGCGGTGACTTCTACGACCTGTTCCCGATCAGCGACGGCGCCTACGGCTTCGCGATCGGCGACGTCTGCGGCACGGGGCCGAACGCGGCGGCCGTCACCGGCCTCGCCCGCCACGCCCTGCGGCTGCTCGCCCGCGAGGGTCTCAGCGGCCCGGCCGTCCTGGAGCGCCTCAACTCGGCGATCCTCGACGAGGGCGCCCGCAGCCGCTTCCTCACGCTCCTCTACGGCGAGCTGCGCCCGCAGGAGGACGGCAGCGCGGAACTGAAGGTCGTCTGCGCCGGCCATCCGCTCCCACTGCGGCTGCGCCAGGACGGCACCGTAGAGCCCGCCGCCGAACCGCAGCCCCTCCTCGGCGTGCTGGAGGACCTGGAGCTGTACGAGCAGACGGTCGTCCTCGATCCCGGTGACGTCCTGCTGTGCGTCACGGACGGTGTCACCGAACGCCGGGAGGGCTCCCGCATGCTCGGCGACGACGGCCTCGCGGACGTCCTGACGACGTGCACGGGCCTCACGGCCGGCGCTGTCGCGGCCCGCATCATGCGCGCGGTCGAGCGGTTTGCCTCGGACGCCCCGTCCGACGACATGGCGATCCTGGCGATGCGCGTCCCCGGGCTGCACACGGACTGACGGGGAGGGGCCCCGGCCGCCCTTGTCGGGCGTCCGGCCGTGAACACGAGAAAGGCCCCGCCCTTGGTGGAGGGCGGGGCCTTTTTGTCGGAGCCCCCAAACGGAATCGAACCGTTGACCTTCTCCTTACCATGGAGACGCTCTACCGACTGAGCTATAGGGGCCTGTTACCTGCTGGGACCTTTCCCTGCGGCAACGGAATAGATCATACCCCGAACAACGCCCTGCTCCCAACCGCCCTCAGGAGGCGGACTGGAGCAGACCACCGAGCGCATTGCACGCGGACGCGATCTTCTGCATGTCCCGCTTGGTCAGCGCCGGGTGCACGGGGAGAGCCAGCGTCTCGTCGGCGGCCCGCTCGGTCTGGGGCAGCGACACGCACCGCCGGAAGCCGGGCAGCCGGTGCACAGGAGTCTTCACCGGCACCGAACAGGCAACGCCCCTGGCCCGTACGGCGTGCGCGAACGCGTCGCGGTCGGGCCGACCGTTGCCGGGCACCCGCACGACGTACTGCTCGTAGGTGTGTCCGGCACCGCGGTCGGGTGTTTCGACGCCCCGCAGTCGCGCGTCGAGGTAGGCGGCCCGTTCCCTGCGCCGGGCGATCTCGTCGTGCGGCACTTCGCCGTCCCCGTCCCGGTGCTCGATCACGAGCAGCCCGTGCCGTTGCCCGAGCGCTCGCAGGCCCGCCAGGTCGGCGGGCCTGCCGAACCGGTGCACAGCAACAACAGCCGCGGTCCGGGCAGTTACGGCTTCCGCCACGGCGGCCGGAGACAGTGCGTAGGTCACCGGATCTATGTCGGCGAACGCCGGCACGGCGCCCGTCAGGATGACGGCCCGGGCGATCTCCACGTTTCCGAAGGCGGGTACGAGGACCTCGTCCCCGACGCCTACGCCGGCGGCCCTGAGCAGTGCGGCAATACCCATGTGCCGGATGCTCGTTGCGTGACGTGAACGTCAAGTGACGGGAAACAAAAAAGGGTTGGACCCGAAACCGAAGTTCCGGGTCCAACCCTGTCACGTATAGTTCGGCGGCGTCCTACTCTCCCACAGGGTCCCCCCTGCAGTACCATCGGCGCTGTAAGGCTTAGCTTCCGGGTTCGGAATGTAACCGGGCGTT